>ONTS01000043.1 GCA_900320845.1 uncultured Prevotellaceae bacterium
CTCGGTACCTGACGCGGGAGGCGGGCTTACCTCGGTCAGAAACTTGGGAGTGGAGTACCGACGGGATGGTAAAACAGAAGATGCCTACTTCGATACGTCAGTCAGCTATGCCTCGGACGATAACGAGACACGCACACGTACCACGGAACAGACGTTTCTCACCGGTGGCGACATCTATCAGCTCGACCGCAATACCACGCGCAATGTCAGTCGGCAGTGGTCCGCGGATGCTTCCTTCGGACTGACACCCACACATCAGATACTTGGTGGTACGTTTTCCGGTGCTTATAGCCGCAACCACGGAAATGGAAACGGACGCTCGGGACTGTTTGGCAGCAAGCCAGATGGCGACGCCATCCTCGACAGTTTGTTTATGCTTGATGCCAGTGCGCGACTCTTGAAGCACGCCATCAACAGGGTGAAAAACGACAATCAGTTCCACGGCAACTCCTACAATGCTTCGCTCAGCCTTTACGACCGGGTGCGCCTCGGAAGCAGTGGCAATGACGAGCTCTCATTTAATGGTAACTTTGACTATGGCAAGACGACCAACGACCGTTTTGCCATGAACCGCATCGACTACCTCGGCACGGAGAACCGGCAGGATCACCGATACCAGTATTCCCAGACGCCGGACCATCATCTCAACATGGAGGGATCGGCACTCTATGCCTGTCAGCTCGTCAACGATACCGTGGGACTGAACAGCCTCTACCTGCGTCCGTCTTACACCATTCGTCAGAGCTACGACAACACACGCTACAACCTTTACCGCATCGACCAGGTGGAAGGCTACCGAGAACAGGACTACACCTTGGGCATGTTGCCCTCGGAGCGTGAGGCCCTGCTTGCCGCCCTTGACAACAGCAACAGCTATCGCAGCAGTATGCATACGACACAGCAGACGGCGGAAACTTCGCTCTACTTCTCCCATGGCGACGGTACGGCAAAGCCACAGCTCACGCTCTCGGCACGCCTGCCGCTGGAGTGGAAGCGCGAGCACTTGGTCTACTTCCGCAATAAAGACTATGAGAAGGAGCGCCACACCATGTTCTTTAATCCTACGGTCGACTTGAGATACCAGTTCAACGACTCCACGGGTACACGCTTTGTCGAATGCTCTTACTCCACATCGCAGAGTGTGCCGGAACTCTCCACGCTTCTCGACATCCGCGACGATGCCAATCCGCTGAACGTGACGCTCGGTAACCCAAATCTGAAAAAGGCGCGCAGCCACAACGTCAACCTCAGTGCGGCACTCTTCCGTCTGGCCACACAGCGGATGGTGAACTTCTCGCTGGGATTTCACTCCACTCACAACGCCCTTGCGTCTGCTGTCGTCTATGACAAGCAGACCGGTGTGACCACTACGCAGCAAACCAATGTCAACGGCAACTGGAGTGCCTCGGCGGGTACAAGTTTCTCCATGCCACTTGACAAGGCTACGAGATGGAGACTACAGAATTACCTCTTCGCTAACTTCAACAATAGTGTTGATCTCACCACGGTGGAAGGAAGTGACAACTCGCGAAGCACGGTACGCAGTTGGGAACTGAATAATCAACTGGAACTCGACTATCAACTCGACACCCGACTGCATGCCTTCGCTGAATGCCGTGTTGCCTATCACAACGCCAACAGCCGACGGCACGGCTTCCAAGCGGTCAATGCGTGGGACTGTAACCTACGACTTGGTGCAAACGTTACGATGCCTTGGGGACTTAACCTCTCGACGGACATCACCGACTACAGACGCATGGGATACAATGATGAGCAGATGAACCGTAGTGAACTCGTGTGGAATGCGCGCCTCTCGAAGAAGCTGGTGCACGACCGCCTCACCTTTATGCTCGATGCCTATGACATCCTCGGCAACCTCAACAGCACCACGCTGGTGCTCAACGAGCAGGGGCGCACGGAGACTTGGACCAACTCCATCCCACGCTATATCATGCTCCATGTCGTCTATAGACTCACGTTAGGCATGGCGGCATCGAAAAAAGATAATGTGTGGGATGGTGGAGAATTGTAAACTTAGAATGACAAACGATGTAATAAAAGGAAGGAAGAATGGCCTAAATAAACTTTTTTAACCTTCTTCTTTACTTATTATCAAGAGACATTTTGCGGTAAGAAAATAAATTGTTAAATTTGCATGTGGTAAGAGCAGAGTG
>ONTS01000042.1 GCA_900320845.1 uncultured Prevotellaceae bacterium
ACTGCGTACGACGTCGGAGGAATAGGTGTGTGGATCAGAGAAAGCATTGGCGGCCTGAACAAAATCACCCGTAGCGGAAGCGAAGGAGTGCCAGTTCAGAGGCTCCTCCACGTTGACTGTTATTTGCTTATAAGAATCGTCGAGTTTAGTTATCTGCTCTGTGCGATAATCCTCAAACCCGCTGTTTGGCAGCTGATAGTTGTCTCCAAAGGTGACGTGAATGGTCTGTTTCAATGTCTGTTGCATGTCGATGTCGATAAGCGTATAGAGCTTCTCATTATTAACAAGCAGTTTCAGATCCAAAGGAATGGTTCCCAGCATAGGGCCCATCCATGTGTCAACATTGGGATCGTCGCCTTTTGTGATGGTAATATCCCGGTGTGTAGACACCACGTCGCCTTTGCTGCTTGTTGCAGCCTCCAGGTTGTTGAGTGTGATGTTTCCGATACCCATGGACTGATCGCCTATCTTCAGCATGAAATTCTTCAAGTTGAAGTTGTAGGTACCATCGTTGTTTTTGTCCACGCTGATGGTTGCTGTTTGTCGCGTAGCCGTACCATTGACGGTCACGACGAGTGTTTCGGTGTAGTCATTGGCGCTCATGCTCAGTGAGGAGAGCAGGGCCAGGGCTAACGAGAGTAATGTTTTCTTCATAATTTAAACCTTTTACTTTAGAAAGAACTAACAATAATATATGTTTCTGATTTCAATGATTTACCTGTGTTTGAGCCGATAGCTCACGCCCACAGAGGCGTAGATAGGGTAGAGCGTCTGCTCCACGGCCGTGAAGCCGCTGTGGTGTATGCCGCTGAGTCCCCAGCTGAGGTTGGCGAAGACCGCCGTGCGCTGCCAGATGCGGTATTCTCCTCCGACATCCACGCCCCATTGCAGGTGTCGCATGTCGTCGCTGAAGTCGTAGTCGCCGCGTGTGCTCTCGTCGCCTCCAAGAATCACCTTGGCACCCGTAGGATCGCCTACGCGCAGATAGCCGTCGTGGGCATAGCCAGTGAACTTGCGTTGGGTCAATATAGAGAGATAAGGGCCGGCATGGAGCGAAAAACGGTTCGTGGCCTGCCAGCGGGCGTGCAGAGGGATCGTGAGCATCCACTCCGTCACCTCTGTCGTGACGTCGCCGGTGAACATACCAGCGAGTTTCTCGCCCCCGCGCACCACTTCCTCGTGGTAGTTCTTCACGCGTGCGTCCTCTTTCATACCTTTGTTTTCTATTTGCAGGCCGAGTGTCAGTCCCCAATGTTCGTCGAGCGCTTTGTCAGCCTCCACGCCGAGCACGAGGTTGGGTTGCAGCGTGTAGCTGTTGAGACGGCGTATTGATGCCGGCATGCCCACGGGCGCCGTTCCGCCGATATTGTAGCCGATATGCAGTTTCAGTTCCGTGTTGTCGGTCAGTCCTTTGGCCTGTGCGTTTACGGCAAGGGCGGGCAGGAGAGCGAGGGCGAGTGCTTTTATTTTGTTCATCGTCATGGTGTCTAAGAGATTATTGTTCTTTCTTACATGTCAGTCTCACTTTGTCGACGCAGAGCGTGGAGCCGACAGCACCCTCAAACTGGTCACCGTCGGCACTCGACGAGAAGACGATGGTGAGGCTGTAGCCGCGCTGCTTGAGCAGGTCGAGGTCGATGTCACTGAGATATTTAAAGTCGATGGAGAACGGCGTCCATTCCTTGGTGGGTTTCACCATGCCCATGTCAGCGATGGCGACGATCTGCGGACTTGTCTTCACATTGTCGCCGTAGAGCGTGACAGCGTTGCCCTGGTCGTCGTGGTTGCGGTAGAGCACGGCGTAGATGGCGGCCTGGTCGGTGCGGTCAGCCACGGCGTTGCCCTTGGGATCCTGGAAGGTTGCTCCCGGCTGATAGGTATAGTATCCTGTGAGCGTCATCGGCTGTCGGTCGAAGACCTGTCCGAAGTGTGTAGCCTTCATGGCGTCGGTGAGTGCGCTGGCCATGTCGAAGGTGCCGATGAAGAGGTTTCCGGCCGCGATGCGCTTGTTGACCATTGCCCCGAAGGGTCCCGTGCTGCGTGTGGTGAGCTTCACGGCCGCACCGTCGTAGCCGTTGACCAGCGGTGCCGTCGGGTATTCGTCGGGCTTGGCCGAGCCCATGCTGAGGCTGAAACCAGGGTTGCCGTTGGCCCATTCGCCCGCATTGCTGCCGTCGTTGCGCAGGATATGCCAGACATAATAATGTCCTTTCGGCTCCAGCTCATAGTGCTCAAAGTCGAACTTCACCGTGTCGTTGGTCATACGTGTCGTCGGCCTTACCTCCACCGTGTAGTTGCGGTGCCAGTGCCCGTCCTCCGAGACCACCTGATAGTGCCACTTTCCGCCGTTCTTCTTGTCGACCTCGCTGCCGGTCATCACCGCTTTGGCACCCGGCGTGAGCCGCAATGTCGGTGTGAGCAGGCTGAGGTCAGCCTCGTGTTCGCGTCTTACCTCAAAGGAGATGAGGCTGTCGGTGGACAGCACATCCTTTGCGGTGGTCGCACTCGCTGTTGAGCGGTTCCTCTTTGAAGCAGGAACTGAGTGTCAGCGTAGCAGCCAACAAGGGCAGTGTGTAGATGTACTTATTCATTCTTCAGAACTGTAAATATAAGAGTTGTCTTCCCTGAAAACATTCGCAAAGGTACACGTTTTTTTTCTAAATGGATGTTACCAAAGGGATAATAGCGGTTAAAAGTATCTAATGCGGTTCATTTTGAATAATTTAAGCGACAAAAACAACGTCTTTTGCCATAAAATCGCTAATTTTGCAGAAACGTTTAATTCCGGAAATACATGAAGATAGCT
>ONTS01000041.1 GCA_900320845.1 uncultured Prevotellaceae bacterium
CAGCAACTCCCCGTTGACATACACCGAGGGCACTGCCTGGATGTTGAGCTCGTCGACTTCCTGCTGTGCGACTGCCCCGTCGACCATCTCGTGAGAGACGTTCGCGTTGAGCAATGCCATGACGTTGAGTGCCTGCACCACGTCGGGGCAGTTGGTGCACGTCAGCGATACGTAGGTCGTCAGCCTGATGTCGCCTTGCAGCGATGCGATACGGCGGCGCAGTGCCTCGTCGGGTAAGTTGCGTCCCTGCCCGTCGGCGTTGAGCAGCGCCAGCAACAGCGAGGTGAACTCGTGTCCGTTGGGGATGCCCCGGAAGGCGATGCCGGTGTTCTGTCCGTCGCGAAGGATGAAGAAGCGGAAAGCCTTGCCACTGCGGTACTCCACAGTGATATGTGAGCTGCACGAAGCCACATCCTCTACAAATTGACTGAAAAGAGTGGCGTCGGCATCGCTGTCGTCCCGCTCTACGGCAAACGTGAAATGAGCACTGAGATGGGCCAGCACGCTTTTCACTTGAGTGATAACATTAAGATCGAGCATAAGTTGTAATTGTTGAATTGAGAGAATGGTGCACTTCGTGCAGCCGTAATGTAATCTTTAAATGGGCAGTCGAATTCCTTAGCCTGCGCTATTCATGAATATTCTGTTTCACATGAATGAATATTTTATTTCATACGAATGAATATTTTTCTTTCACATGAATGTCCATGAATTGACCACGAATTTCTCATAAATATAATTTGTGAATAATTCGTGGTTAATTTATGATGATTCAATGTTCAAAACATATAGCTGAATGTTCATGAATGATGCACCTTAGAGCTTGCCGACGAGGTCGATGCTGGGCTTGAGCGTCTCAGCACCCTCGTGCCACTTGGCAGGGCAAACCTCACCGTTGTGAGAAGCTACATATTGTGCAGCCTGTACCTTGCGGACGAGTTCGTCGGCGTTGCGGCCAATGCTGTTATCCTGAATCTCAGCCAGTTTGATCAGACCTTCGGGGTTGACGAGGAAGGTGCCGCGGTAAGCCACGCCTTCATCCTCTTTGTATACGCCGAAGCCACGAGAGAGTACAGCGAGCGGGTCAGCGAGCATTGCATACTGCAATTTGGCAATGCGGTCAGAGGTATCGTGCCATGCCTTGTGAACGAAATGGCTATCGGTGCTCACCGAGAAAACCTCTACGCCCATGCCTTTGAGCTCATTGTATTTGCTCTGAAGGTCCTCCAGCTCGGTGGGGCAGACAAAGGTGAAGTCGGCAGGATAGAAGAAGAACAGCGCCCACTTGCCCTCGATGTCCTTGTTGCTGACGGTTTTGAAACTGCCGTTCTGGAAGGCCTGAACGGTGAACTCTGGTGCGTGCTGATTGATGATCGTTTCCATAATCTCTTATTTTTTATTTATTTTGTGTTGTGTTGTTGTGAGGAAGACCTCTTTTGTTTGTGATGTTGTGAGTGTTATTTTTGTTTTCTGATGCAAAGTTATGGATATTCCTTGATGATGACAACAGACAGAGACTATCGCATCATAGATAAAATCTATATCGCAGGATAAGGCACTGTTTATCAGTATCCTATTTCGTCACAGACAAACCGCGGTGACTCTCGTTTCTTACTCCTACTGCACATTTTGCACCATTGATTTTGTTTTGTGGATTGATTTGTGTAACTTTGCATGTAGTATACCCTATTTATAATAAGGTGTAAGACAAAGAAACAATAAAACAAGATATTATATACACATGGACTACAATTTCAGAGAGATTGAGAAAAAGTGGCAGAAAGAGTGGGTCGACCATAAGACCTACAAGGTCACAGAGGACCCTAACCGCCCGAAATACTACGTGCTCAACATGTTTCCTTACCCTTCCGGCGCAGGACTGCATGTAGGTCATCCGTTGGGATACATCGCCAGCGACATCTATGCACGCTATAAGCGGCTCAACGGCTTCAATGTTCTCAATCCTATGGGATATGACGCTTACGGACTCCCCGCCGAGCAGTATGCTATCAAAACCGGTCAGCACCCCGCCATCACCACGGAGCAGAACATCAACCGCTACCGCGAGCAGCTCGACAAGATCGGCTTCTCCTTTGACTGGGACCGCGAGGTACGCACTTGCGACCCACATTACTATCACTGGACACAGTGGGCTTTCGAGAAGATGTTCAACTCTTACTACGACAACGACCTGAAGAAGGCACAGCCCATCGACAAGCTCATCGCACACTTCGAGCAGCAGGGTACCGATGGACTCAACGTGGCACAGGGCGACGACACCGTCAGCTTCACCGCTGAAGAGTGGAAAGCAATGGACGAAAAGCAGAAGAGCGACGCGCTGATGAACTACCGTATCGCCTACAAGGGCGAGACGATGGTCAACTGGTGCGCTGGACTGGGTACCGTGCTGGCCAACGACGAGGTCGTCGAGGGCGTCAGCGTGCGTGGCGGCTTCCCCGTGGTGCAGAAGAAGATGAGCCAGTGGTGTCTGCGTGTCTCGGCTTACGCTCAGCGTCTGCTCGACGGTCTCGACACCATCCAGTGGAGCGACTCCATCAAGGAGACGCAGAAGAACTGGATCGGACGCTCGGAAGGTACTGAGGTAGAGTTCCAGGTGAAAGACTCCGACGTGAAATTCACCATCTTCACCACACGTGCCGACACCATGTTCGGCGTGACGTTTATGGTACTCGCTCCCGAGTCTGACTATGTCAGCCAGGTGACTACCAAAGAGCAGAAAGCCGAGGTGGACAAATATATCGACTATGTGAAGAAGCGCACCGAGCTGGAGCGTATGTCCGACCGCAAGGTCACGGGTGTGTTCACAGGCTCTTACGCCATCAACCCGCTTACGGGCGATGCCATTCCCATCTGGGTTTCAGAGTATGTGCTCGCCGGATATGGTACGGGTGCCATCATGGCCGTGCCTGCTCACGACAGCCGCGACTATGCCTTTGCCAAGCACTTCAATCTGCCGATCATCCCGCTCATCGAGGGTGCTGACGTGTCGGAGGAGAGCTTCGACGCCAAGGAAGGTATCGTCACCAACTCACCGCGTGAGGGCAAGCAGGGTCTCGACGGCTTCTCACTCAATGGTCTGACCGTGAAGGAGGCCATCGCCGCAACGAAGAAATTCGTCACCGAGAAGGGCATCGGACGCGTGAAAGTCAATTACCGTCTGCGCGACGCCATCTTCTCCCGCCAGCGCTATTGGGGTGAGCCGTTCCCTGTGTACTATGACAACGGCATTCCGCGTATGGTGCCTGAAGAGTGCCTGCCTATCGAGTTGCCGGAGATC
>ONTS01000044.1 GCA_900320845.1 uncultured Prevotellaceae bacterium
GAGTGAAGAAATTGCTTTTCCTCGGCTCCACCTGCATCTATCCCAAGAATGCGCCCCAACCCATGAAAGAGGACGCCCTCTTGACCTCGCCATTGGAATATACCAACGAGGAATATGCCATTGCCAAGATTGCAGGTTTGAAGATGTGCGAGAGCTACAACCTGCAGTATGGCACCAACTATATCGCAGTGATGCCTACCAATCTGTATGGTCCTAACGACAACTTCCACCTGGAGAACAGTCATGTGATGCCAGCCATGATGCGTAAAATCTATCTGGCAAAACTCATTCACGAAGACAACTGGGAGGCAATCCGTCGCGATTTAGACATCCGTCCCGTGGAGGGCGTCGATGGTAAGGCTGATTGTAATAACGTTCTAACGATATTACAAAAATACGGTATCGAGAATAACAAGGTAACGCTTTGGGGTACAGGTACTCCATTACGTGAATTCCTTTGGTCTGAGGATATGGCCGACGCTTCCGTTCATGTACTGTTGAATGTAGACTTTAAAGATGTCATAGGCATTGAAAAGTATTCAAGTGTACATTATGGAGCTGCAACTGACGGTGCTGTAGACCGCAACCATAGCGCTGGTCGTGGCGGCGCTATCCCCTCATTAGGTGAAATCCGCAACTGTCACATCAATGTGGGGACAGGCAAGGAACTGACCATTCGCGAACTTTCCGAGTTGGTGGTAAAGGCTGTCGGTTTCGAAGGCGTTGTAGAATTCGACACCTCTAAGCCAGACGGAACCATGCGTAAACTCATTGACGTATCGAAACTCCACTCCTTGGGTTGGACTCACAAAGTGGAGATTGATGAAGGCGTAAAGAAACTCTTTGAATGGTATAAGCAGAGTCTGCAATAGCAAGGCTCTGCCCCCTACCACTAATATAACCTATAACTTTAAATCTATGCAACCTACTAGAACATTAAATGACATGATTGTCTTCCTGCAAGAGCGGGGCGACCGTAAACGCGTAGCTGTCGTATCTGGTACAGATGCCAGTACTCGCTATGCTGTAGAAAAAGGAAAGGAGATGGGATTTATCGACCCCATCTATGTCGATGGTGACGACAAAGAAGATTGTGCCCGACGTGCCGTTGCTCTATGTAAGAAGGGTGAAGCCGACATTCTGATGAAAGGTCTCATCAACACCGATGTACTGCTACGTGCCATTCTTGATAAGGAAAATGGCATTCTCCGTCCCGGTCATGTACTGACTCATGTCGCAATGGCAGAGATTCCCAAATATGAGAAACTGCTTTTCTTTACCGATGCAGCTGTTATCCCAGTCCCCACTCCCGCTCAGCGCCGCCAGCAGATTCATTACGTCAACTACGTATGTCATGGTTTAGGTATTGAGGAACCACGCATCTCGCTCATCCACTGTGCCGAAAAAGTTAGTGCCAAGGCATTCCCCTACACTACCGATTATTTGGAAATCATTGCAGAAGCACAAACGGGAGCGTTTGGGCGCTGTATCATCGACGGACCACTCGATTTAAAGACATCTCTCGACAGTGTCTCTCTGCGTGAGAAAGGCATCCACAGTGTCATTGATGGACAGGCAGACGCACTCATCTTCCCCGACATCGTGGCAGGTAATGTGTTTTATAAGACGCTGACACTCTTCGGTTATGCCAAAACAGCTGGTGTATTGGAAGGCACCCAGTGTTGCTGCGTGGTTCCTTCACGTGCTGACAGTCCTGAATCCAAGTATTACTCACTTGCATTGGCCGCTATATGAAAATCCTCGTTATCAATCCTGGTTCTACATCCACCAAGATGGCTGTCTATGAAAACGAGACTCCCATCCTTTTGCGCAACATCGCACACTCTGCGGAGGAGTTGGCTCCCTTCGGCAACATCACAGAGCAACAGGATTTTCGTCGACAACTCGTTCTGGATGAGCTCAAGAATGCCGACATTCCTTTAGAATTCGATGCAGTCATCGGACGTGGAGGTCTTGTAAAACCCATCAGTGGTGGTGTTTACGAAATCAATCAGCGCATGCTCGATGATACCTTGCATGGTTGTGTCATGCATAGCCATGCCTTCAATTTGGGATGTCTGCTTGCTTATGAGATTGCT
>ONTS01000040.1 GCA_900320845.1 uncultured Prevotellaceae bacterium
ATCCACCATACCACACCATGCTGTCCTGAGCGGCTGACTCCATAGTGTATTTGCCCTGATAGTAGGGCTGGCTGTCGTTGAACAGCGGTGAGGCGGCATATTGCAGTACTTTGCATTTCATGGCCATGGCCGCTGCTGTGGTCCAGTGTGCAGTCATCGTAGAGGCTTCGTCGGCGGAGTAAGTCCAAGGCATGGCTTGGGAGTTGATGGCCTCGTCGAAGAGCTGAATGATGAAGTTGACGGTCTTATCAACGGAAGCACGGTTGGTGTCGTGGAGGTCACCGTTCACCTGATAGGAGTGAGTCACGAGTGGCAAACCACCGTAGAAGCGCAGCATGTTGAAGTAAGTAGAGGCGATGAGGCACTTAGCCTCAGCCTGATAGCGTGCTTTGGTGCTTTCGTCCAGTCCGGGTACCTGATCGACATGCTCAATGAGCATCCACGCCCGGCGTATGAGCGTCCAGTTCTCTTCTTCAGTGAAACCATAGACAGAATTACCCTTGGAGGCCTGCAAGAATCCGTTGTAGATATTGTTGTAGAGTCCGCCCACGGCACTGGTGGGAACATGCCAGCAGTCAGACATGCCTTCTATCTGTCCGCTGAAATAGCTGTGGGAGTTACCGTCACCAGTTTTGTAGGGAAGTCCGTAGTATTGTAGGGCATAGATGCCGGTGAGAAATTGCTGAGTGTATTCGGCACTGTTGAAGACAGTATCAGCAGGCACGTCACCACCCGGTGCTTTCTCCAGGAAAGAATTGCCGAACTGTATCTGTTCGGTGCAGGAAGCCATAGCGACGGTAAAGATTACGGCCAGGCTTCTGATGATAGGATGATATCTCATAGAGTTATTTGTTTTTGTTGATGGTTTGGTAAACCGACTTGATTGTTAGAATCCCACTTTGAGTGAAAGCATGTAGGTGCGTTGCAGTGGATAGGTAGGACTGTTGGTGGCTCGCGACTCTGGATCACCCCAAATATAAGGAGTGAAGGTCAGGAGGTTGTAGCCACTGAAAGCAAGTTGCAGTTGGTTCATGCCCATTCGCTTCATCACAGGCAAGTGGAAGTCATAGGCTATTTGCAGCGTCTTCAGTCGCAGGTATTTCGCATCCTGCTCGTAGAGTGTGGACTCAGCATAGTTGTTGTCCCAATTGTCCCACGACGGACGGGGATATTTAACGCTCTGCGAAGGGTTGTCGGGTGTCCAACTGTTGTCAATAACATATTTCAGCAGACCGCCCTGTGTGTGCGAAGTCTTGTTGTAGAAAGGATAACGGAACACACCGCTGATCATGCGGCTCACATCCCATGCTCCCGTCCACTGTGTGTTGAGGCTGAGACCTTTCCAGCTGAAGCCGAGATTGAAACCGATCATATAGCGTGGCACGTCGGTGTATCCGAGGTCACGTGTCATGTCGTTGGCATCGATCTTGCCGTCGTGGTTGAGATCCACATAGACGGCATCGCCATCACGCAGATTGCTGGTGAGCTGTGTGGGGAACTTCTCTCCGAAGGTCTTCTCATAGAGAGCAGGTGTGTTCTCGTCGTAGTAGCGCCAGAACTTATACATGGAGCGGGCACCGAGACGGTGACCCTTTGCCATCTGATAAGCATTCGGCTTGAGATTCTCACGCATATCCTCTACTCGGTTTTGGTTATACGACAGGTTCATGGAAGCCCAGTAGCGGACATCTCTGCCAATCTTGTCGTTCCATTTCAGGGACAGCTCCCAGCCCCAGCTGTTGACAATACCGTCATTGGTATACGGCATATTGAAGCCAATGATGTACGGCGAGGTGTAGTCGATGAGCAGGATGTCGGTACGATGCTCATAGTAATAGTCGAAGGTAGTGCGCAGACGGTCTGAGAGGAAGTTGATGTCGACACCATAATCCTGCTTGTAGGCATGCTCCCATGTGACGTCGGCGTTGTGCAGTGCTTTCTCATAGGCTGCTTTCCAGACGGTGGAGTTGTCGATACCAAAGATATAGCCCATACCTCCGCGTACGTACGGGCTACTGTTGTTGATGATGTACGGGTCGGGCGTGTACATAAAGCGGTCGCCGCCTACCTTGCTGTTACCGACAAGACCATAGCTGCCACGGAGCTTCATGAAACTCACCACACGGCGCAGGGGCTTGAAGAAAGCCTCATCGCTGACTACCCATCCTGCAGAGAAAGCGGGGAAGAGACCATAGCGCTTGCCCGGCGCAAAGTTTTCGGAACCGTTATAGCCGATGTTGAACTCAGCCAAGTAGCGGTTCTTCCAATCGTAAGTAGCACGTCCGACGAGTCCTACCTGTCGGTGTGGAATGTTGGAATAGGAGGAGGGATAATAGCTGGAGTCCTGGTTGTAGAGTACCAGTGCCCCGACATGGTGGTCGCCGAGCTGTCGGTTGTAGTTGAGCGAGGTCTCGAAATACCAGTAGCGCGAGCGTGACGTGCTCTCGCTGTAGGAGAGCTGTTCCTCATTGCCATATTTCTTATAACCGATGGTTCCGTCGGGCAAGAGTATTGGAGTGTAGGTGGCCTTAGTGGCGTTGCCGTTTTTATAAATGTCATAGCTGCCATTGTATGATCCTTTGATCTTGAACGAAAGACCTTTTGTAATGAAGTCCAGTTTCTGACTGAGTTGCAGGTCGAAAGTGAGCTTGTTTGTCGTGGTCTTCATGAAACCACCGCTGACATTACTGTTACCGAAATAGGTGATACCACTGCCCCCGACAAACGGAAGCTGGTCTGTACCACAGTCGTCATACTGCGTTTCTGTGGAAATATAGTGTCCGTTGATGATGCCGGGGCTTGAGAAGGGTGCAGCTTCATAGGCAGCTTCTATCATACCAGAAGAACCTTGACCGGTGTATGGCTTGTTGGCGTTGCCCACATTGCCTGCAAGATTGAAAGAGAGCGTTGTGGTCTTCGTCAGATCAAGGTCGAGGTTGGCACGGTAGTTGAATCGGTTGTAGCGATAATCGAAATGATAGTCCTGGCCGAACTCCTTGAAGAGTCCGCCCTGCGTGTAGTAGCCGACGTTGATGAAATAGCGTGCGTTCTTAGTTCCACCACTGATGTTCAGATTATGCTTGGTCTGAAGCGTGGCGTTTTTCATAATGTAGTCTGTCCATATTGTGCTTGGGAATCGGATAGGGTCACTCCCGTTTTTAAATTTCTCTATGACGGCGTCAGAGAACTGACGCTTCACTCCGTCAAGATCGCTCATCAGGTTATGGAAGGTTGCGTATTCATAGCTGTTGGCTTGCTCTACCATCTTGGTGGGCGTGAGCACACCCCACGATGTGCTGCCGCTGATATGAGTATTGCCCTCGGTACCACGCTTCGTGGTGATGAGGATGACGCCGTTGGCACCGCGTACACCGAAGACAGCTGTTGCTGAGGCATCCTTCAAAACGGTGATGCTCTCTATTTCCTCAGGGTCGATGTCGCCCATCGAGCGCTCTACACCGTCGACCTGTACCAGTGGGTTGGCATCGTTGAACGAGGCCTGTCCACGGACAAAGACACTGGCGGCATCGCTACCCGGCTCACCGGAGTACTGTACTGTGGTAACGCCGGAGAGCTGTCCACCCAGTACATTGTTGACTGATCCTACAGGTGTGCGCACGAGTTCGTCACCTTTAATAGAGGAGAGAGCACCCGTGACGGAGACTTTTTTCTGTACGCCATAGGCGACGACTTCCACGCCCTTCAGAGTGGTCTTGCTGTCTTCGACCATTGTGATGCGCATGCCATTCTTCACGGTCAGCGTCTGTGTCTCGAATCCCACATAACTTACTTTGATCTTTGTCCCTGCCTTCACATGGAGTTGGAAGTTTCCATCCATGTCAGAGATGGTGCCAAGTGTGGCTTTTCCACCCACGACCATGATATTTGCTCCGATGATCGGCTCACCGTTCTCGTCGACAACAGTACCTCTTAAAGTGGTCTGTCCCATCTGAGAAGTGTCGGCCATCATGTTCTCTACACCAGCGAAAGGCGTAAACGTCAATGTTGAGCAGAGCAGCGTGCGGGAGAGCACAGTGCCATAACGCTTCAGCAAATGATTTTGATGCTTCATAATTGCGTTTATTAGTAATGAATATATTTAGGTCTTAATTCTTGCTGCAAAGTTAATAACTAATGATAATCAGTGCTTTGAAAAACGTACAGAAACATGGAATATCGTGCAGGGGAGGCCGTGAAGGACGATAGTTATCCTTATTACAGCTTTTTAATCTACCATTAAACTTTTTTGCACCGTGTCTTTTCTTCGTCATCTATGAATGGCGTAACTTTGCAGCCAATTTAGAGACTCGGAAAGAGTTGAAAGAGAAAGATAGAGATAATAGAGAAAGATATAGAGATTGTATTTAAGGAAATCACGGAATGGAAAGACAAGTGTTTCAGACCGACTCACGCCGCCGCTGGAGCCGATTTAAGTGGACGATGCGTTTCTTCGCCACTATCATCGTGTTATTGGTTATCGTCTTCATCACCATGTTTGCGCTGGAGGGCAGTCCGAATATGCCATTCCGCCACGACTACCGTGGGGTGATGACTGCCTCGAAGCCGCTCATGCGCGACACCAAACTCACCAAAACTTACCGCTCGCTGCGCGACAACTTCCTGGAGCAGCGCATGCACAACACCTATCAGGAAAACTATGACCGTGCCCACCGCTTCGTAGGACACGGTACAGGACTCACGCAGAAGTTCATCAACGAGTGGAGTGATCCACGACTTGGCGTGCGCGCCGCGTGGTATGTCAACTGGGACGCTCACTCTTTGCGCTCGCTCAGGCAAAACATGAAGCACCTCAACATGGTCATTCCCGAGTGGTTCTTCATCAATCCCAATACCTGCCGGCTGGAGGTAAAGATCGACAAGAAAGCACTGGCAGCCCTGCGCAAAAGTGGAATGCCCATTGTGCCGATGCTCACCAACAACTATGGCGACGACTTCCGTCCCGAAGGCATCGGCCGCATCATGAGCGACAAACAGTTGCGCAAGCAGTTTCTCAACAGCCTCGTCACCATTTGCCACCGCAACCAGTTCCAAGGCATCAACATCGACTTGGAGGAACTCTCCATCAAAGACAATGCGCTGCTGACCAATTTCGTCAAGGAACTCTCCATGCTCTTCCACGACAACGACATGTATGTCACCCAGGACATCGCACCGTTTAATGAGGACTATGATGTGGAGCCGCTTGCCCGCTACAACGACTACCTCTTCCTCATGGCCTATGACGAGCACAACAGCGAAAGCCAGCCCGGCGACATCGCTTCGCAGCACTGGGTGGAACGCGCCACCGACTGGGCCGCAAAAAATATCCCCAACGACAAACTCGTACTCGGTCTCGCCGCCTACGGCTACGACTGGGCACAGGGCGACAAGGGGCAGACCGTGTCCTATGACCAGACCATCGCCTCCGCTCTCGATGCCGGCGCACAGATACAGTTCAACGACGACTC
>ONTS01000039.1 GCA_900320845.1 uncultured Prevotellaceae bacterium
TCACGGGTGGTCGCAACTTCGTGGTGCTCTTTGAGAACACCGTGCAGCCCGAGCAGATCCGTGGTTTGCTGGACGATGCCTTCCCCGAGAGCAACACCAGCGCTATCGCTCTGGGTACCGAAGGAAAGACCATCCGTATCAGCACCAACTACCGCATTGAGGAAGACGGTATCGAGGTGGACAACGAGATCGAGAGTAAGCTGTTCGATACCCTGAAGGGTGCCGGCCTGCTGTCGGGCGACCTGACGCTGGAGAGCTTCATCAACCGCGACGAGCGTGCAGGTGGCTCCATCATCAGCAGCCAGAAGGTGGGTCCCTCGGTGGCCGAGGACATCACACGCGGCGCCATCATCAGCGTGATTCTGGCCGTGATAGCCATCTTCATCTACATCCTGATCCGCTTCCGCAACCTGGCCTTCTCCGTGGGTGCCATCACCGCACTGGTCATCGATACCATGCTTATCCTCGGTGTCTATGCCATCTTCTGGGGATGGATGCCGTTCAGCATGGAGATCGACCAGACGTTCATCGGCGCTGTGCTTACGGCCATCGGTTACTCCATCAACGACAAGGTGGTGGTATTCGACCGTATACGTGAAAATCTTAAGCTCTTCAAGAAGCGCGATAAGTTCACGCTGTTCAACGATTCCATCAACCAGACACTCGCCCGTACCATCAATACATCACTCTCCACGTTGATAGTATTGCTATGTATATTTATCTTCGGTGGCGACAGCATCCGCTCGTTCTCCTTCGCAATGATACTGGGTGTCATTTTCGGTACGCTTTCTTCTATCTTTATCGCTGCGCCGATAGCATACCGCTTCTTTGCACGCAAGGAAAATAAGGAAGAAGAATAACAAGTGTGAAGCCCTACATATAGTATAAGGCAGCGTCAGAGATGCATAGACACCCCTGACGAGTCATACACAGACAACTGCGGAAACTGATCGTTACGATAGGTTTCCGCAGTTCGCATTTGCAAAGTTGTCCGACAGTATGGGCAGACACCCCACTCATTCCATTATATAAAAAGGAATATACGGAATTTGCTTACAAAGTTGAAAACAAATATATATCTTTGCAAGATGTAACACGACATCTATATAAAAACATCAATACCATCGGCACCGCCGACACACCTATGAACAAAATCATCCGTAAACAGCAGTTTTCCGAGAAGGTCTACCTCCTCGAAGTAGAAGCCCCGTTGATAGCCAAAAGCCGTCGGGCTGGTCATTTCGTTATCGTCCGTGTGGGCGAAAAAGGCGAACGTATTCCACTCACCATTGCTGATTCATCGCCTGAGCGTGGCACCATCATTCTGGTGGTACAGGCTGTCGGAGCGTCAACAGCCAAGCTGTGCGCCCTGAAGGAAGGCGACTACATCACCGACGTGGTAGGACCGCTCGGCAATGCTACACACATCGAGAACTTCGGCACTGTAGTATGCGCCGGAGGTGGCGTAGGAGTAGCGCCTATGCTCCCCATTGCCAAGGCCCTGAAGGCAGCAGGCAACCGCGTGCTGGCTGTACTCGCAGGAAGAAACAAAGATCTCATCATCCTCGAGGACGAAGTACGCAAATGTGCAGACGAAGTAATCATCATGACCGACGACGGATCGTATGGTGAAAAGGGCGTCGTAACAGTTGGAATAGAAAAGTTTATACAGCAAGAGCACGTAGACCGCGTTGTAGCGATAGGTCCTCCCATCATGATGAAGTTCTCTTGCCTTCTCACTCAGAAGTACAACATACCTACCGACGTATCGCTCAACACCATCATGGTCGACGGAACCGGAATGTGCGGTGCCTGCCGTCTTACTATCGGCGGAAAGACGAAGTTCGTCTGCATTGATGGTCCCGAGTTTGACGGTCATCAGGTTGATTGGGACGAAATGTTCAAGCGCATGGCAACATTCCGTGATGTGGAACAGGAAGACATGCAGCGTTATCTGGAACACCTCAACGGTGGCAATACAGCCTGTGCAGGCAAAGAAGAAAAAGTAGAAGGCATACCCACAGCGTCTGCGGTAGCACCAACGGAACAATGTCCTTCACAGGGTGACGCCAATGAGCCGCTGGAAGTACTCCTCGACCGTACCGCACCATGGCGCGAGGAGCTGCGCAAGGCCATGAAACCCAAAGAGCGTACACAGATACAGCGCGTGGTGATGCCCGAACTCGACGCCGATTATCGTGCCACAACACGTTTGGAAGAAGTCAACCAAGGCCTTACCGCAGAGATGGCAATACGCGAAGCCCAGCGCTGTCTCGACTGCGCAAAGCCGACATGTATGGAAGGCTGTCCCGTAAGCATTGAGATACCATCCTTCATCAAGAATATAGAGCGTGGCAACTTCCTTGCCGCTGCCCGTGTGCTGAAGCATACTTCCGCCCTGCCTGCTGTCTGCGGCCGCGTTTGTCCGCAGGAGAAGCAGTGTGAGAGCCACTGCATACACCTTAAGATGAACGAACCCGCAGTAGCCATCGGCTATCTGGAGCGTTTCGCTGCCGACTACGAACGCGAAAGCGGACAAGCTGCCCTGCCCGAGAAGGCACCCAAGAATGGTATGAAGGTGGCTGTGGTAGGTTCAGGTCCTGCTGGACTGTCATTCGCTGGCGATATGATTAAGAATGGTTATGAGGTGACTGTCTTCGAGGCATTGCACGAGATTGGTGGTGTGCTGAAGTACGGTATTCCCGAATTCCGTCTGCCCAACCGTATCGTTGACGTGGAAATAGACACCCTGCGTAAGATGGGAGTGGAGTTCCACACCGATACCATCGTGGGTAAGACCATCACCGTCGACGAACTCGAAGCTGAAGGATACCGTGGTATCTTTGTTGCTTCAGGCGCCGGACTGCCCAACTTCATGGATATAAAGGGAGAAAATGCCCTCAACATTATGTCTTCCAACGAATATCTCACCCGCGTCAATCTCATGGATGCAGCCAGCCAGGAAGCCGATACTCCCGTAAACTTCGGCAAAAGAGTACTCGTAGTCGGTGGCGGTAACACCGCTATGGACTCAGCTCGTACCGCACGCCGTCTCGGAGCCGAGGTAACACTCGTCTACCGTCGTAGCGAAGAGGAGATGCCGGCACGTGTGGAAGAGGTGAAACACGCCAAAGAAGAAGGCATTCGCTTCCTTACATTGCATAATCCAATTGAATATCTCGCCGACGACAAAGGCGCTGTATGCGGAGCCGTGCTACAGGTGATGCAGCTTGGTGAGCCCGACGATAGCGGACGCCGCAGACCCGAACCCATTGAAGGCAAGACGCTCACCATCGATGTCGACCAGGTGGTCGTTGCTGTAGGCGTATCGCCAAACCCGTTGGTACCGAAGAGCGTTGAAGGACTCGAGCTCGGACGCAAGAATACCATCGCAGTAGACGAGCAGATGGAGAGCTCTCACGCTATGCTCTTCGCCGGTGGCGACATCGTACGCGGCGGAGCTACTGTCATACTCGCCATGGGCGACGGACGCAAGGCTGCAGCAAGCATGGATGCCAAACTCAATGGATAACAAGTGCAATTAGACCATTTATATATTGGCTATCATCAACGTGGCAGTGTGCAGCGCACCGTGTGTGCTGACATACAAGCCACGTTGCATGTAGGCCAGTTTGTCTGCCTCATCGGACCCAATGGTGTAGGCAAATCGACACTTATGCGCACCCTTTCAGCATTCCAACAGCCGCTGCAGGGTGTAATAAGTGTAGATGGGAAAGACCTCCAAACTTATTCAGCCCAACAACTGGCACGCATCATCAGCGTAGTGCTCACCTCCCGTGTACAGGTGGCTAACATCACCGTTCGCGAACTGGTAGGCATAGGACGCAGTCCCTACACCAACTTCTGGGGCACACTCAAGGATGACGATGCTGCCATTGTAGATGAGAGCTTGCAACAAGTAGGCATTCCCCATCTCGCCAACAGAATGATACACACGCTTTCCGACGGCGAAAGGCAGAAAGCCATGATAGCAAAAGCACTGGCACAGAAGACACCATATATTATATTAGACGAACCTACGGCGTTCCTCGACTACCCCAGCAAGGTAGAGACGTTACAGATGCTGCGCCGGTTGAGTCATGAGCATGACAAAGCCATCCTGCTTTCCACTCACGATGTCGAACTGGCCCTGCAACTGTCTGACCTGTTGTGGCTCATGACAGATGGACATCTGGCAGTGGGTACACCGCGACAGATGGCAGACGAGGGAAAACTCGCACTTTTCCTCAATGGTAAAGGAATAAAATTTGATGCCGACCAACTACAGATACATGTTGAATGAAACTGATACTCAACTTATTCCATCACTGCGTAAATCTAAACAAGAACAAGGAAATCGTCTTATATAAATAGACTTGTTACATTATTTAAACATTTTTTTGCTATTTGTTTTTTTATATGTTCTAAAACCTATACCTTTGCATCCGCAAAGAAAGTTTAATTTTAATTTATTTATCAAACACACGTATGAAGAAACTTTTCATCTTGCTGGCTTTTGTCAGCGTCTCCGTTGCTACTATGGCACAGAACGAAGTGCCTACTAAGAAGTACAGCGTAGCAACCAATCGTTTTTGGGACAATTTCTTCGTTCAGGGTGCATTCAACTGGAATGCATGGTATGCTGGTAACGGCTACGAGCATGGTGCAAACCTGAAACCCAGTCCCTTCAAGCGTTTCCGTTCACAGCCTGGTTTCGCCATCGCAGTTGGTAAATGGGCAACTCCTGGAACAGGTTTGCGTATCAAATTCCAGGGCCTCTGGGGTAAGCAGATTCGTGCATACACCATGGATGCTACCAATCCCAACAGAGAACCCGGTAAGCCTGCAATCGACAGACTGAATCGTTACTGGATTCTCAACGGTCACGCAATGTTCAATCTCAACAACCTGATTGGTGGTTACAACCCTGAACGCTTCTTTAGCGTAGTTCCTTTCGCTGGTGGTGGTATCGGTCGTTCAATGACCTTCAACTACTATGCAATGAACCTCAGTGCAGGTGTTATGACACTCTTCCGCATCAACAGAACTGTCTCAGCTCACGCTGAAATCGGTTGGAACCGTCTGGAGTGCGACATCGACGGTGGTTACGGCTTCATCGGCAACCGTGGATGGGATTCACACACCAACAATGTTTATGCTGAACTCGGTCTCACCATTGGTCTTGGTAAGAAAGACTGGGATCGCGTGCCCGATGTTGACGCTCTCAATGCCATGCACCGCAGCGAGATTGACGCTCTCAACTCACAGATCCTCGACCTCACCAACGATCGCGACCGTCTGAAGAAACTTCTCGCTGAGAAACCCAAAGAGGTTGTTAAAACTATTGACGAGTCTGTAAGAGAGTTTGTTAACCATCCTATTCACGTGTTCTTCAACCTCGCCAAGACTAACGTGGCTAACCCGAAGGACCTCGTAAACGTGGAAGGTCTGGCTAAGTATGCTATTACCAACAACAGCAAACTGCTCGTGAAGGGTTATGCAGACAGCGCTACTGGTACACCTGAAATCAACCGTCGACTCTCTATCGCACGTGCTAACACCTTGAAGGAAGAACTCGTGAAGATGGGTGTTCCCGCTGGTAACATCAAAACAGAAGACTTCGGTGGCGTCCTTTATGACACACCTATCGGAAACGACAAGCTTTCTCCGCTGGAGTACAACCGTCGTGCTTCTGTTCAGGTTATGCCTACAGAATAACTCATACGTGAATATATTTGTCAAGAATGCCTCCCAAGTTGGGGGCATTCTTTTTTGCTATAACGGGATAGCTCTGTAGTCGTGACAAGTGCACAATCACTCTCCCGTATGCAGGCTACAACATCATAGGAAGAGATGCTGCTCAGAGGGCATTAAGCCTGTGTGTGTAAAGGTATAAGACGCTACAATAATCATGTTTCATGGTAGCATCCTTGCCGTTGTATCGGTACGGCTGGTTGGCAGGATAGGACGATGACGGTGTGGCGATGGAGGAGCTGCTTGCCATCAGTCCGCCGTAGGGATAGTAGTTGTTTACCTGCTCAACGTTTCCCTGCGCATCGGTGACGACGCGCACGCTGCCCAAGTGGTCGGTGAAGCAGTAATGGTACTGTGGGCGGGTGATGTCGGCAATGACACATGTCGCACCGGCTATCTCCGGATGAGGGATGACCGAGTCGGGGAAAGTGATGTATCCCCCGTCAAAGAGGATGCGGCTCAGCTTGCCGTTGCTTTTCCCTACGGCCAGCGACCTTTGGTTCTCGTAAATGAAATTTCCACAGTAGTCAATGACTGTTGTCGTATACTGCTGATACTTGGCTGGATTGTTTTTCGTGTTCTGCGTCTGAGCATGGAGAAATGACAAAGGAAGGAACATCATCAAGAGGATGACAAACGGATGGTAAGTGGTACTTCTATTCATGTGCACAGACATTGGTTATATAATAATCGTGGAATAGTCAATCATTGTTAATCGGTACAAAGTAAGAAAATCGTGAGGGATACTTCTATCACATTGAATGAATGTCATGGCAATTCCACACACATAAGTTGTTTCATAGTTTATAAAAAATTATTGCTGTCCGCTAAAAGTGAAATGCGCAAAAATTATCTTCCGCAATGCCGATAAACAGGCGTTGCGGATTCTATTTTTGAAAAGTAAGCCCCCTTAGTCGAAAAGGCTCGGTTCGTTAGGAGGCGGATATGCCGCTTCAAGGATTCTGAGCCAGTCTTTTTCCGGCTGTTCGAAGAACGTGTAGCAATTGACATAGTACATGAGCATGATGCGGAACATGGTGGCGAGATTGGAAAAGCTCCAGCTGCGTCTGATCTGCCTTTGCATGACCATGAGCAGCAGGTTGGCGATGAGCGTCACCCATATCTGTATCTTGATGGCGTTTGCGCTCTCACCGTAGAAGTACCTGAGTGGGAAGTTCTGCTTTAGTTACTTGAAAAGCAGTTCTATCTCCCATCTTTTGCGATAGATGGCCACGATGTCCTCCACTTCCATGTCCATGTCGTTGGTAAGCAGGGACACGAGCCTGGCCTTTCCCTTCTTGATGTCCGCATAGGTGATGATGCGGGCATGATGCTCAATGTCTTCTCCGTCTTTGACGCGTTTTCGGAAGATGACATGCCGCACGCGGCACTCCATCACCCCCTCGGGGTGCATATACATTGTGTCGCTCACTGTCTCATAGGTGAGGTGCTTCTTCATCTTCGTGACGTATGTCACTTCTCTTTGGGTCAGTTCCTCAAATTTGGCATAGTCAATGTATGCCCTGTCCAGTGCGACGATATCGCCGCTGACGTAGTTCGACGGGCGCAGCATGAAACTGTCATTGGTGGCAGCCGAGGTGAAGCGGATGTCCGAAGGCACGCCCTCGTTGGCATGGATGTTGGCATGGACCTTGATACCTCCCTTCTTCTTTCCCGTCTTGGGATGCCTGCCCACCCCCTTGAAGATGAGGTTGGAAAACAGCGTGATGGTCGTAGAGTCGATGATTTGCAGACGTTTGAGCCATGTCGGCACCTGCCTGCGTCGGCTGTCCGAGGAAAGT
>ONTS01000038.1 GCA_900320845.1 uncultured Prevotellaceae bacterium
AAATCTGGGACATGACAAAGCCCTGGCTTGGGAAAGTCGGGGCTTTGTTTCATAAAAAAACAAAAGAGGCCGTGTCTGTTACTTTTGACACAACCTCATGTTTTTTTGGTTTTCTTTCCCCGTTCCGCCTTGACGGCAAAGCGCCATGTCGGCAACTTTTTCTATTACCTTATAATATATAAAAGGTGAGAAACCAGTACCTTTGCCATGACAATTATTCAGCGGCCTCGTCACACCATAGGCGACGCCTATAACCACATAACACCACCCCTTATCATCATGAACAAGAAAGCACTCCTCATCATCCTCGACGGCTGGGGCATTGGCAAGGGCGACAGCGGCGATGTCATTGCACGCACCCCCACACCCTACCTCGACTATCTGCAAGCCGTATCTCCTCACTCACTACTGCAGGCATCGGGCGAAGACGTGGGACTGCCGCATGGTCAGATGGGAAATTCCGAAGTCGGACACCTCAATATCGGAGCCGGACGGATTGTTTATCAAGACTTGGTAAAAATAAACCGTGCCTGTGCCGACGGCACACTGGCACGGCATAAGGCACTGAACGACGCCATGAAGCAGGCTCAACAGCAAGGAAAGAAAGTACACTTCATGGGCTTGCTGGGCAACGGCGGTGTACATGCCTCCGACGAACACCTGTATGCACTGATCAACATAGCCGAACAGGCGGGCATAGAGCGCTCGTTTGTACACTGTTTCATGGACGGACGCGACACCGACCCGATGAGCGGCATCGGATTTCTGCGCCAACTGCAACAACACTGCCAAGGCACACACTGCCACATAGCCGACATCGTGGGACGCTTCTATGCCATGGATCGCGACAACCGATGGCAACGCATACGCACAGCCTACGACCTGCTCACCGGAAGAGAAAGCACCGTGGACGACATAGACATCGTCAGCACCGACAAGCTTACCGATGCCGTGCAACAATACTACGACAGCGGCATCACCGACGAATTTATGCGCCCCATACGCAACAGCAGCGTTGACGGAAGCATTGGCGAAGGCGATGTAGTGGTGTTTGTCAACTTCCGCAACGACCGCGCCCGAGAGCTCACCATAGTGCTCACGCAGCACGACATGCCCGAAGAGAACATGCAATGCGTGCCGGGACTGCACTACTTCTGCATGACGCCGTACGATGCAAGCTTTGAAGGACTGTACGTGCTCTTCCCCAAGGAGAATGTAGACAACACCCTGGCGGAATACATCAGCAAGCAGGGACTAAGGCAGTACCATACGGCAGAGACGGAGAAGTATGCACACGTAACATTCTTCCTCAACGGCGGACGCGAAGCACCATTCGACGGAGAAGAGCGCTGTCTGGTCAACTCACCCAAAGTAACTACCTACGACTTGCAGCCCGAGATGTCGGCACCCGAAGTGGCACGCCATCTCGTAGAAGCCCTCGACTCACAACAATACGACTTCGCTGTGGTGAATTTCGCCAACGGCGACATGGTGGGACACACCGGAGTGTACTACGCCATAGCCAAAGCCGTATGCTGCATCGACCAATGCGTGCACGATGTAGTGGAGGCCGCACGACGCAACGACTACGAAGTGATCATCATTGCCGACCATGGCAATGCCGACCATGCCATCAACGCCGACGGAACACCCAATACGGCACACTCACTCAACCCCGTGCCATTCATATACGTCACCGACAACAACTCAGCATACGTCGACAACGGACGACTGGCTGACGTGGCGCCATCCATATTGCACATTATGGGCCTGCCGCAGCCCGATGAGATGACAGGCAGCAACCTCATACACGACAACTGACACACTACCGCACCCCAATGGCAGACAAAGGCAACACCACATCCAGATGGGTCAAGGCTTTCCGCCAACACCTCAAGCTGCAGCAAGGACTCACTGCCAACACCGTGGAGGCATATCTGTCCGACCTGGAGAAACTCATTGCCTTTCTCGAGCCCATACATGTGGCACTGCCCGACGCCGAAGAGCAGCACATACAGCAGTTTATCCACGCCCTGGGCGAGGTGGGCATCGCCACTCGCTCACAACACCGCATCCTCTCGGGCCTGCGCGCATTCTATCGGTTCCTGCTGCTCGACGGACAGATAGACACCGATCCCACAGAACTCATCGAGATGCCCAAGCTGCCGAAGCATTTGCCCGACGTGTTGTCCCTGGAAGAGGTGGACAGGTTGCTCGCTGCCGTCGACATGAGCAAGAACGAAGGACAACGCAACCGCGCTATCATAGAAACGCTCTTCGCCTGTGGGCTACGGGTGAGCGAACTCACCACATTGCGTCTCTCCGACATCTTTCCCATGGAACACTACATGCGCGTTTTCGGCAAAGGACGCAAAGAAAGACTCGTCCCCATCTCCGACAGCGCCCTGCAGGAGATTGACCTGTGGCTCGACGACAGGGCGAAGTTGCCCGTAAAGGCAGGAGAAGAAGACTACCTCTTCCTCAACCGGCGAGGCGCACACCTCACAAGGCAGATGATTTTCATCATGATACGCGACACCGCCCAGCGTGCCGGCATCCAGAAAGACATCTCACCGCACACCCTGCGCCACTCCTTCGCCACCGAACTGCTGAAAGGCGGCGCCGACCTGCGCGTCATACAGGTGATGCTCGGACACGAAGACATAGCCACCACAGAAATATACACCCACCTCGACAGCACCATGCTGCACGAAGCCATAGAAAACCACCATCCACGCAACCTGCGAAACAAACATGCACAACACCCTCATACATAACATATTGACAGCCACAGACACCCACGTCATGCGCAGGTTCTCCCTCCTGCTGTGGCTCATGCTCACCACCGCCATCACCCTACAGGCACAGGTGGAGACGACGGCGCCCGAGGAGGAATTTGAAGGCGACGTAACGATGGTGCAAGACCGCATGCCGCCTATGGTAAGCGTGGGAGAGGTGACACTCGACGGAAAAGAGGCGCTCTTCGTACACATGCACGACATCTACGTTTTTCCGCCCAGACAATTCAACACTCCAAAAAAAAGAAAACAATATAACAAACTGGTAAACAGCGTAAAGAAGACACTCCCAATAGCTAAGGACGCCAACAAAATTCTGATTGAGACCGCAGAATATCTGCAGACACTGCCCAATAAGAAAGCGCGCGACCAACACATGAAGAAGGTCGAGAAAGAGATATTCAACACCTATAAGCCGAAGATGAAAAAGCTGACCTTCAGTCAGGGCAAGTTGTTGGTAAAACTCATCTACCGCGAATGCAATCAGTCTTCCTACGATGTCATTCGCGCCTTCATGGGTCCCATCCGCGCAGGCTTCTGGCAGGCTTTCGCATGGACGTTCGGAGCCAGCCTGCGAAAGAAATACGATGCAGAGGGAGACGACAAGGAAACGGAAAGAATTGTCCTCCTTGTCGAAGCAGGACAACTGTAGAAAGACATTGCTACACATCACCTATGCGTTCTGCCCGTCGTCGGCATCTACTGACGAGGACCGAACGGCTTATGCGATACTGTCTTTACCACAAATTACACCACTTATATTGCACTTATTTTCAAATAAGCGCTATCTTTGTGCACAAGCCTAATGCTTAACCGTCGGCATGAAGTTACAAGTACGACACTGCATCCTCTGCCTACTGTGCCTGTCGGCATTCACGTTAGACACAAAGAGTCAGACGTTTACGCTCGACATACGCACCGACAGCATGGCATATCTGGTGTTGCACGACAGCATCAGCCACGAAGTGCTGAGCCGTTGGCGCCTACCCTACCCCACCTACGGCTTCTGCACAGGCGATGTCAACCGCGACGGGTCGCTCGATGCCCTCGTGGGCGTCGTCAAACCTACACGCTTCAACCCCGTCATGGCACGGCGGCTGTTTGTTTTCAAGCAGGTGGAAGGACGCATCAGGCCCCTGTGGCTAGGATCTAAGCTCGGACCATACATCGAAGACTTCAGATTTGTGGACGGATGCGTACGATGTCTGCACCGAACGGACGAAGACAAGTACAGCGTAGTGGACTACAGATGGGGCTCGTTCGGACCGTCAGATGCCACAGTGCTCGCCGAAGACATAGGAAAAGAAGAAGCGACAAACATATTCGGGGCTGAAGGAGGCAGAAGATGAGCCATACACGCACTCACGCCTCTCTTCCACCGACACCTCACACCCACACAACACACAGACAATCAACCGACAACACCACACTTTCATAACTCACACAACCCCTTAAACATTTCTGACCATGAAACGTTTCATCACCCTCCTGTTCCTGTTCAGCGTCGTTCTCAGCGGTTTTAGTCAGAACGACAATGGTCTGACACCAGAAGAGTCTGCCAAGACTGCCCCCTTCGTGCTGCCCGGCAAAGGAAAGATTGATGTCGAGAAGCTCAACAACCCCATCAATCTGAGCATGGACATATCTAAGCTGAACCTCCTGGAACTGAAAGTGTTGCGCAATGCCATCTACGCCCAGAAAGGATACATATTCACTACAGGCGAGATGCGCGGCATTTTCGGTGCCACCTCATGGTGGGAAAACCTTGCCACAACACGATGGGACAACGGCGAAGGCAACAAACCCATACAGGTAAGCAAAGAAGAACAGACTTTCATCGACCGTGTCAAAGCACGCGAGAATGAACTGCAGAAGCTGAACTTCAAGAAGAAGAAGAAGAAGGGACAGATAGTCAATCCGGACAACTTACTCAACTCCTTCCAGCTCAATCCCTTCCCCGCACAGCTGCAAAAGCAGCTCGCACGCGACGGATTTGCCATCGTTGACGGGGGACACAACCAGCTGTTTGAGGTGTACGAGAAGAACGACTACTCACTCTTCCCGAGCTTCGTCACCACTGACCTGTACCTGCAACTGTACCACCTGTACATCGACTGTATGCTGCGTGAGGTGGAGGAAAACTTCCTCACTCCGCAACTGACATCGTTCTGCCAACGACTGCACGCCGACCTCTCCGTGGTCATTGCCAATGCGAAGAACGAAACCATCAAGGCAGCGGCAGAATGGAACCAGGCTTACATAGCCATCGCTGTCGGACTGCTCACCAACCAGTCGATGCCGGCAGTGGCTAAAATATACGAAAACTATGTCGGAGACGAGATGATGAAGATATTGAAGGCCAGGAACGACCTGTCGCCATTCATGGGATACACCAACGTGCAATACCCCTACTCTCTCTATCGCCCACGCGGACACTACACCCGCTCAGAGACACTCAAACGATACTTCCGCGCCATGATGTGGATACAGGATGCGCCCTATGGCACCGACAATCCGCAACAGATGCAACGCGCAGCACTGATGGCTTCGGTGATAGCCAACGACGACATACTGAAAGCTACCTACCAGCGCATTACCGAACCGCTGACATTCCTGATGGGAACGCCCGACAACGTGAGTGTAGCACAGGTGTACGACATCATGAAACGCCAGCACGTCACTGCGTCGAAACTGATGACCGACAACAATGCGCTCAAAGCCTTCATTGCTGAAGTAGACCAACTGGCAGAAAAGCAAATACGCATACGTCCACCCTATGAGCGTAGCAGTCACAACAAAGTGAACATCATGCCGCAACGCTATCAGCCCGATGCAGAAGTGATGCTGCGCATGGTAGACTACGACAACAGACCGACAAAGCGCGATGTGCCCAACGGACTCGACATCTTCGCAGCCATGGAGGTTAGCGCTGCCGAATACATTCTAATCAAAGAGATGAAGCAAGACAAACAGTGGAACCAGTATACACCCATGCTTACCAACATGAAACAGGTGATGCGCAAGTTCAACTGGGACACATCTGTTTCGTCAGCATGGCTGAAGAGTGTTGCCGACATGTGCCAACCCAACAGCCAATACCCCTACTTCATGCAGACAGCGGCATGGGATAAGAAGAA
This sequence comes from uncultured Prevotellaceae bacterium, assembly GCA_900320845.1. Lineage (GTDB taxonomy): Bacteria > Bacteroidota > Bacteroidia > Bacteroidales > Bacteroidaceae > Prevotella. The sequence continues at coordinate 5,936 of ONTS01000038.1, forward strand.
CCTCAACGCCGCCCTGGCATCATGGGCAGAGCTCAAACACGACGCCATACTCTATGCCAAGCAACCATTCGGAGCCGAATGCGGCGGATACGACTTCCCCACACCAGTGACAAAAGGCTATGTAGAACCTAACACGGCATTCTGGACAAAAGCCATCGACCTGCTCGACCTGACCGAACGCACCATGAACCGTTTCGGCACCATGAGCGACCGTATGCGCAGCGTCACCAACCGCATGAAGGAAGAGGTGCAGTTCCTGCTCAGCATCAGCCAGAAAGAGCTGCGCAAAGAACGACTCACGAAAGAAGAATACGACCAGATACGCATCATAGGCTCTACCTTCGAAAACCTCTCACTGCAACTGCTGAAGAGTGGCAACCAAGAAGTGTATTCATGGGGCGACGTGCAAGGAGTAGACAAGAAAGTGGCACTCATTGCTGACGTCTATACTGCCAACGCGGACAACAATCCCAACAAGTCGATACTCTATGCCGGTGTAGGCGCTGCCGACGAAATATATGTCATCGTAGAAATAGACGGATGGCTCTACCTCACACGCGGTGCCGTATTGTCCTACCGCCAGATACAAAAAGGCGTTGACGAGCTGCGTCTTACCGACGAAGAATGGCAAAAGATGCTCGAGACCGAGCCACTGATGGGACGCCCGCAGTGGATGAACAGCATCATCTGCCCGCTCAAGGCTCAGCCTAAGGACAACGAGAAGGTTTACTTCTCATCAGGATGCTGATATATAGATTAGCCGAAAATGTTGCCAGGCCATCTTAGGCATTGTCGAAACCGGACAAAGATTACATGAAACAACACCCTCTCCGTCACATACTATTCGTGTCGGCATGCCTCGTCACCCTCGGTGTCGGGGCTGCTGACACGTTGCGTATTACCCTGGTGGGCGACATCTTACTCGACCGTGGCGTGCGAAAGGTTATCAACGAGGCAGGAGGCGACGCACTCTTCAGCCAAGAGGTGGACTCGCTCTTCGCACAGTCGCACGTCGTTGTCGCCAATATGGAGTGTCCGGTGACCAACATACAGGCTCCACAGCATAAGCCATTCATCTTCCGTGGCGACCCCATCATGCTGCACGTGCTGCGCAAACATGGCATCACACACCTCAACCTTGCCAACAACCATAGCGTAGACCAAGGTAGAGAGGGACTGATAGACACCTATAATAATATACGCGCGCACGAGGGGCTGACACCTATTGGAGCCGGCAACACCATGGCGGAAGCTGCTCAGCCTGTATTGTTGGCATCGTTGCCACGCAGTGTATGGATAGTGGCAAGCAACCGTCTGACACTGGAAAACTTTGCATACCTGCCCACACAGCCCAGCGTCAGCCAAGAACCCTTCGACAGTCTTTGCCGACGCGTGGCGACATTGCGCAACAACGACCCACAGGCATACATCATCGTCTGCCCGCATTGGGGAAGAGAACACACTACCACACCCACCTTTGACCAACGTATACAAGCGCGACAGCTCATCGAGGCTGGTGCGGACATCATCGTAGGACATCATCCTCACTGCGTACAGCAGCCGGAACAATATCGCGGTAAGCATATATACTACAGCGTTGGCAACTTTATCTTCGACCAATCTGCCCCACTCAATAACGCAGCACTGGCCGTTACCGTAACACTTACATCCGACAGTGCATTCGTCAGCACCACCGACTTGTGGATAGAACGATGCAGACCTGGAAAAAGGCCCACAAAATAATACCTTGTTGTTTCCTTGATACTTGTTTAATTTTACCGCCCGTCCTTAATTTTGCACCAATAACAGAAGATGATGGAGTGGTAATTGAACATCATTTTTCTTAAACAATAGAGTCAAAACACGCGTAAAACAGGTTCAAGTGTAACAATTTATTCCAATTTGTTACACTTTCACGAAAATAATAGACAAAGCGCTTGCAGCATATATATAATAACTTTATATTTGCATTGACAACTATATTTTTATTATTGCTGTCCGCTAAAAGTGAAATGCGCAAAAATTATCTTCCGCAATGCCAAAGATGCCCTTTGAGGCACTGAGACCAACTGAACAGATTCAGAAGGTACGGCTTCCACTCACAAATATTAATTTTTAGAACTCACCTATAAAGAAACGTTATGAACGAGAACAAAATGTTTTGTTTCCAGTGTCAGGAAACATCAAAGGGAACAGGATGCACCGTCAAGGGTGTATGCGGCAAACTGCCAGAGACATCGCGTTGGCAGGACTTGCTGTTAAGCGTTGTGCGTGGGTTAGGAACTATCCAGCACAGCCTCAACATTTCAGGTTATGAATGTGATAAGGAAGTGGAACTATTTATCGTTGATGCACTTTTCGCAACTATCACAAATGCAAACTTCGACGACTCTGCCATACTACAAAAGGTTGACAATGGCATTGCCATAAAGCGCAGACTCATCGCTAAGGCTGCAGATGCCGGCGTCTCGCTGCCAGACTGGCAGGAAGTGCGCTGGGGCGGCGAGAAGAGCGACTACCTGGCTGAGGGCGACAGAGAGTCAGTATTAAGAAATACCGATGCCGACCTGCGTTCACTGAAAGAGCTGACTGTCTTGGGACTGAAAGGTATGGCTGCCTACTACGAGCATGCTGCGCGTCTGGGCAAGACCGACGGGAAAATCATTAGTTTCATGTGTGAAGCATTGAGCATCATCACCAATCCCGAGACTGACATGCAGACTCTCATCGCCAATGTCCTGAAGACCGGAGAGTTCGGCGTTAGCGTCATGGCACTTCTCGACGAGGCTAACACAAGTGCATTCGGCAATCCCGAGATTACGAAAGTAAACATTGGAACGCGCAACAAGCCGGGTATTCTTGTTTCCGGACACGACCTTTCCGACCTGAAACAACTGCTCGAACAGACAAAGGACGAGGGTATCGACATCTATACTCACAGCGAAATGCTGCCTGCACATTACTATCCGGAACTGAAAAAATATGCCCATCTTGCTGGCAACTACGGCAATGCGTGGTGGAAACAGAAAGAAGAATTTGAGTCGTTCAACGGTCCTGTTCTTTTCACGACAAACTGTATCGTGCCTCCGACAGCCAACTCGTCATACAGCGACAGGGTGTTCACGACCAACTCTACAGGCTATCCAGGATGGAAACACATCGCTGAGAAGGCTGACGGCTCAAAGGATTTCTCCGAAATCATTGCACTTGCAAAGACGTGTCCGCCTCCGACAGAGATTGAGAGCGGAGAGATAGTTGGCGGATTTGCACATGCTCAAGTTTTCGCGCTTGCCGACAAGATTGTCGAAGCAGTCAAGTCGGGAGCCATACGTAAGTTTGTTGTCATGAGCGGATGCGACGGACGAATGAAAAACCGCAACTACTACGCAGACTTTGCCCGTGCCCTTCCACAAGACACGGTAATACTGACGAGCGGATGCGCAAAGTACAAGTACAACAAACTGCAACTCGGCGACATCGGCGGCATACCGCGCGTCCTGGATGCAGGACAGTGCAACGACTCGTATTCGTGGGCTGTCGTGGCGCTGAAGCTTAAAGAAATATTTGGCGCAGCAGACATCAACGACCTGCCTATATTCTTCAACATCGCATGGTATGAGCAGAAAGCTGTCATCGTTTTGCTGGCACTGCTGTCGCTTGGCGTAAAGAACATCCATATTGGTCCTACCCTTCCGGGATTTGTGTCAGAGGGCGTACTCAGCGTACTCGTAGACAACTTCGGCTTGGGCACCATTACTACTGTTGAGGAAGACATCGATAAGTATATTAAATAATGCCAGAAATAAATATAAGTATTATTAAGAGAAAAGCGGTATGGCAACATGTCAATGCCGCTTTTTCCATTTTGATGTTTCGGCGTGAAGCAGGATTGGCGCTTAGATAAAAAGTATGAGTCCCTACAAAAAACCGTGCCAAACTGTTCGCGCACTCTCCTCCGACCTCGAAAAATATGAAAAATTTTGACAGAGAAAAACTCTCCAAATAGAATCAGAACAGCCCCTAAAACTGCAAAAATCTGTTAAATTCCGACTCGGCGATAATTGTTAAAATTGTCAAAGAGTACCTTTCTGACTTTTCCTGATTTTACTAAACACTTTTTCTCTTCATTAGCTGAAACAGTAGACAGTTGTTTTGAAGTCGTACTGGATTGATAGACACGAACGAAAAAGCCGTGCTGATTTTCTTAACACTTCGGTCATGCTGGACATGCGGAGCCCGTGCTGTTCTGTTCGGCAAAACCGGATGCCCCTTGACGGGGCATTCGGTTTTTTGTCAGGCGCGCTGGCATACGCCGTCGCCCGTACTGTTTGTTCGGCTCGGCGAAGATACGACATTATTTTCATTCTCGGTCTGTTTTTTAGGAAGGATTAAGTCTGTTTTTCCACATCTTTTTCTGTTTTCCCTGCTCCAGATGCACTACGGCTGGTATTTTGTAGCCAATGCTCATGTGGGGGCGCCGGTAGTTGTAGAAGTTGATGTAGCGTTCTATCACGCCGTAAGCATGCTCAAAAGAGTTGAAGCATTTCTGGCGGTATACACTTTCCACCTTTATTTTCCCGTTGACGCTTTCTGCGATGGCATTGTCAGTGGGATTGTAGTCCTCGCACATGGAGATGGTAATCTCATGTTCCTTGAGCATGGCTATGTAGGCATCGCAGCAATACTGCACGCCGCGGTCGGAGTGGTGGATGAGTTGCTTGAGGATTTCACTGCCGGACATAGCCACGACCTGAGCGACAGCCATCCTCAGTGCCTCCATGGAGATGGCAGCCTTGAGCGTCCCAGCCAGTGCCCAGCCAACAATCTTGTGGGAATAGGCATCGGTAATCAGGTGCAGGTAGCACACGTCGCCGCCAGCCAGAGCGATATAGGTGATGTCGGCTACCCAAAGTCGGTTTGCAGCAGTCGGAACAAAGCCTTTTATCAGGTTCTTGTACTTGTGGTAGCGGTGGTTGGAGTTCGTCGTGTGGCGGGGCTTCGGCTTGGGAAGCATCAGCCCCTTGCGGCGCATCAGCACGAAAAAGCGGTCCCGACCAGGCACGAAGTCACGCCCGAACATCGCTATGAGCATCAGCCAAAGCTTGTAGCCGCCTATGCCAGGATCTTGCTCGCGGATTTCCCTGACGGCATCGATGAGCTTGCGCTCCTGAAACACCTCCTTCTCAATGTCGGCCTTCGACTGGTAAAAGGCCTGACGGCAATGGCCAAATAGCCGGACGACAAGGGCGACTTGCAAATCGCAACTGTCGACCAGTTCCTTTGCTACTTGGCCCCAGATTTTTTTCTTATCGAAATGTCGAAATACTTCTCGGCCTTGTCGATCATCATGTCACGGGACAAGGTCTCCAGACGGGAGAACTCCAATGCCTTCTCTAATTCCCTGATGCGCTTCTTCAACTGCGCATTCTCATGCGCGTAGCTGTCCTTGCTGCGGTTTGCCATCTCTGTATCTTCGGTTTCCTTATGCAAGGGTACAACTTTTTCCGGAGTCTCGTATTTACGAAACCAACTTAATAATAAACCATCACCACTTAGGCCATACTTCCTCACACATGCTTTCTTACTCATGCCGGAAGAATAATAGTCACGAAGAACTGACAACTTGAATTCTTCACTGTACTTTTGATACTTTCTACTCATAATGGATACACATTTTAATTGTTAGTAAATGTGTCTACCTATATCAGTATAAGTCA
>ONTS01000036.1 GCA_900320845.1 uncultured Prevotellaceae bacterium
TTGATCTTGATAATAATTACAGCAAGGTTCGGACATGTCTATATTAGTGATGTCGGCAGGAACAACATATTTCTGTCCTCCTGCGGTTTGCTGGGAGTATTTCTGCATGACGAGGCGGAAACCTTCATCTGGAAAGTTCGCGGCATTAACCCAAAGATATTGTTTTCCCCTTGTGCCGGTCACTGTACCGTTGGTGTCGGTTATCAAACCACCCTGCGCTCTGGCTGTCAGGGGAAGCAACAAGAGTGCACAAGTTAAAGCAATAAAATAATGTACTAATTGTTTCATACGTTAAATGATTGTGTAAATTATTGGTTATTGTATATTCTGATTCAGTATTTACATAGTATTGAGTTAGTATTGCCATGCCTCTACTTCAAACCTACGGATACAACAACTGCGCACCAAAGCCCTGAAAGGACTTTGATACGCAGACGTAATTATCTAACAATAAAGACTTTACAAGTGTATGTGGGGGGGGGGGGGTAAATCGTCCTTACCCAACGACAGACCGCAGCCTGCTTGGTGCAGGGCAGCAGCTTGATGATGATGAACGTGCATGATAAACATAGAGACCATGTGTGTGTGGGTAAAGTGATACGTTTATTCTTACTATGACATTCTAACTATGACAGACATGGTGCCTTGGACGGTTACTTTTATGTCTGCAACGAATGACATTATTTAGTATTTGGATAAACGGCAACGCTCACTTGCCGCCATCCGAAATGTGGGTGCAAAAGTAGACAGTACGCTCCGAAACCTTGGTGCGCATATGTTACATTTAAGAATAGTTAACAGAAAAACGTCATTTTCTGCCACTCTTACCACCATTTTGCTAAAGTCTATGCATTTTGGAGGACACAAAGACATATATAAGACAACAGGACAAAAGGGAACATAAAGGATAGGTTCTTTATGTTCTTTAGTCAACACAATCCGTCCTTTTGTCTACAACTTTTATCTCCTTTTGTCATCGCTACGCGCGCGTATATTATAAAAAGGTGTAAGGGGAGTTAGTGGTAAGATAATGCGAGTAAGGTGAGGTCGTCGCTCGGTTCGACGTCAGCGCCAATGTCATGTACGACCTCTGTCATCTTATTGACAGCGGAGTGTATCTGATGCTTGCCGTCCTTGAGCAGTCGGTCTGCCACGGTCTGAAATACTACCTCATGCTGCGTTGCCCGTTGTCAATGTTGAAAACACTGCCCAACAGGAAAATCAATAAGGAGGTGATGCCCATTACAATGAGTAATATGTGCACCGACCTCCATATAAAAAGCCGTCGTGAAAAAGAACGGAACTTGCGTTAATTATTGTATGATTGGCCATTGTTTTCTCGCCATTGCACAGCCCCAAGGCTGTTGGGGCTGTGCAATGGCAAAAGAAAACATGCTTAGAGTTTCTGTTCTACTTCAATCTCGGTGAAGGTTTCAATGATGTCGCCCGACTGAATGTCGTTGTAGTTCTGCAATGAGATACCACACTCCAGTCCCGTAGCCACCTCTTTAGCGTCGTCCTTATAACGCTTGAGTGCTTCGATGGGTGCGGTGTGTACGACGATACCGTCGCGTATGACACGTGCTTTGTCCTTGTTGTGCACTTTGCCGTCGATGACGAGACCGCCAGCCACGGTGCCGACCTTGGAAATCTTGAATACCTGTTTCACTTCTATCTCGCCGGTGATGACTTCCTTCTTCACCTTGTTGAGCATGCCCTCCATGGTGGACTTGATGTCGTCGATAGCGTCATAGATGATAGAGTAGATGTTGATGGATACTGTCTCTCGTTCAGCCAGCTTGCGCGCCTCGGCTGAGGGACGCACCTGGAAGCCTACGATGATGGCGTCGGAAGCACTGGCAAGCATCACATCGTTCTCGGATATTTGACCCACTGCCTTGGAGATGACATTGACCTGTACCTTCTCTGTAGAGAGCTTGATGAAGGAGTCGGACAGCGCCTCGATGGAGCCGTCGGTGTCGCCCTTGACGATGATGTTGAGTTCGTGGAACTCGCCGAGTGCGAAACGGTGTGAGAGTTCGTCGAGACCAAGTGTCTTTGTGGTGCGCAGCGACTGCTCGCGTTGGAGCTGTGTACGCTTGTTGGCTATTTCGCGTGCCTCCTGCTCGGTGTCCATGATGTGGAACGAGTCGCCAGCTGTCGGTGCGCCGTTGAGTCCAAGGATGATGCAAGGCTCTGAGGGCAGCGCCTCGTTGATGCGCTGGTTGCGCTCGTTAAACATGGCTTTAACCTTACCGTAGCTTGTTCCTGCCACTACGACATCGCCCACGTGGAGTGTACCGTTGCTGACGAGCACGGTGGATACATAGCCGCGGCCTTTATCGAGTGATGACTCAATGATGCTTCCGGTAGCTTTGCGGTTGGGATTGGCTTTCAACTCCAGCATCTCGGCTTCGAGAAGCACCTTCTCCAACAACTCGTTGACGCCCAGGCCCTTCTTGGCTGAGATTTCCTGGCACTGGTATTTACCGCCCCAGTCTTCGACAAGGAGATTCATATTGGCGAGGTCTTCACGTATCTTTTCGGGATTGGCTCCCGGCTTATCTATCTTATTGATGGCGAACACCATCGGAACGTTGGCTGCCTGTGCATGCGCAATGGCTTCCTTCGTGGTAGGCATGACGCTGTCGTCGGCAGCGATGATGATGATGGCAATGTCGGTTACCTGTGCACCGCGGGCACGCATGGCGGTAAAGGCCTCGTGTCCTGGAGTGTCGAGGAAGGTTATCTGACGACCATCTTCCAACTCTACGTTGTAAGCTCCTATGTGCTGCGTGATGCCGCCGGCCTCACCGGCAATAACGTTGGTCTTGCGGATGTAGTCGAGCAGTGATGTCTTACCATGGTCGACATGACCCATGACGGTGACGATGGGTGCGCGGGGAACGAGGTCTTCCTCGTTGTCGGAAGCCTCGGTTATGGCTTCCTGCACCTCGGCGCTGACATATTCGGTGGTGAATCCGAACTCGTCGGCAACAAGATTGATGGTCTCAGCATCGAGACGTTGGTTGATGGATACCATGATTCCTACGCTCATGCAGGTGCCGATAACCTGTGTCACGCCCACGTTCATCATCGTGGCGAGTTCGCTGACGGTAACAAACTCGGTGAGCTTGAGTACCTTGTTCTCTGCGTTCTGCTCGGCAGTAGCCTGTTGCATGCGCTCGTGTACGGCATCGCGCTTCTCGCGACGGTACTTGGCGCCTTTCTTGTTCTGGCTCTTTGAGGTGAGGCGGGCGAGTGTTTCCTTCACTTTGCGTGCTACGTCTTCCTCGTTGACTTCGAGCTGACGCTGTGGTTTCTTGTTCTTTTTCTTCTTTCCGCCGGCGGCATTGGCTCCGCTGTTGTTGTTCTGTGGCTGGTTGCCGGCAGTCTTTATGTCGACGCGTGCATTGTTGATGCGTGCGCGCTTCTTCTTCTCTCCCGATGCCTGTGCAGCCCGTTCCTCACGCTCCTTGCGCTTCTCCTCCTTGCTTTTCTTCTTGGGTCGCATGCTGGAGTTGATGCTGCTAAGGTCTATCTTACCAAGCACGTTTACCTTAGGACCTGTTTTCTGATCGCGTTCCAACTGGAAGATGACAGGTCCGCTGTTTTTCTCGCCTGCGGGCTGGTCTTCCTCATTGTCTTTGACGACAGGTGCCACGGGCTCTTCTTCAGCCTTGTCGGCTGCTGCGGCAGTGGCCTTTACGGGCTCGGACTCGCTCGGTGCTGGTGATACGTTCTGCAGTTCGGGTTGTTTGGCAGGTGCCGATGTGTCGGCATGAGTATCCTTCTCTGCCTTGTTTTCCTCAACAGTTGTCTTCTCTTGTGCATCCTGTGCCTCTATCTGTTCTTCGCTGTGGTGCTTGGGCGCAGCAGATTGCTCCGCCTCGTGCTGTGTAGGCTTGGCGACGGGCTCTGGCTGTTGGGGAGTTTCTTCCTTTGCGACAGCAGGCTCGGCTACAGGAGCTGTCTCCTGTGTCTTCTTCTCTACCTTCTTACCTGTCTCCAGGTCGATTTTCCCTACTGGCTTGAACTGCGGTTTTTCCTGCTGCACGGGTGTTTCCACCTTGGCATGAGCGGGTGCGCTTTTCTCTTTTGCCTTTTTCTGTATGATTTTCTTCACTTCTTTGCGGGCTTCCTTGTCGGGCTGAAACTCGGCTAAAAGCGCATCGTATTGCTCGTCGCTGAGCTTGAGGGTAGGACCAGGATTCTCGACATCAAGAAGTTTGTGCTTTCTGAGATAGTCTATGGCAGTCTGCACTCCGATGTTCAGTTCTTGTATGGCCTTGTTAAGTCGGATACTCATATGGGATTTGGAATGGTGTTACTTTAGGTATGTTTTCGCTAAGCAAAGCATAAATGCTATAAATTAGTTTAACGCTTTATTATGGTATTATTCTATGGCTACGCCGCTTTGTGCTTATTGTCGGCATCTTTTATTCTTTGTCCTGAATGCATAGCATGCTATGCATCTGCAGAACTAAAGAACAAAACGTGTTCAACAACAATCTACAAATTGACTGAAGGTAATTTATAGAACATACCTTAATATTGTTGTAGTGTGATGGTGTTTATTTTTCTTCTTCAGCAGCTGTTTCGTCATCAAACTCAGCCTTGAGTATGTTGAGTACGTTTTCGACTGTTTCTTCTTCGAGGTCGGCTTTCTCTGTGAGCAGTTCGCGCGGTGCTCTGATGACAGCCTTAGCGGTGTCGAGACCAATAGCTTTCAGGGAGTCGAGAATCCACTGTTCAATTTCGTCGTTGAACTCGTCGAGGTAGATATCTTCCTCCTCTTCTTCCTCGTTGATGTCGCGGAAGACGTCGATGGTATATTCGGTGAGCATACATGCGAGCTTGATGTTCAGTCCGTTGCGTCCGATGGCGAGGCTAACCTCTTCGGGTTTGAGGTAGACTTCTGCCTTGCGCTCTTCCTCGTTGATTCTGATGGAGGTGATGGTAGCAGGTGCGAGGGCACGCTGTATGAGGAGTTTGTCGTTGTCGGTATAGCTGATGACGTCTATATTTTCGTTGCCCAGCTCGCGTACGATGCCAGCGACACGGCTTCCTTTAACACCTACACAGGCACCAACGGGGTCGATGCGGTCGTCGTAACTCTCGACGGCAATCTTGGCGCGCTCGCCGGGCATACGGGCAATGCGGCGTATGGAGATGAGACCATCGCTGATTTCGGGCACTTCGGCTTCGAGCAGACGCTGCAGGAAGACATTGGAGGTACGCGAAAGGATGATCTTCGGATTGTTGTTCTCATTGTCTACACGATGTACAACGGCGCGGATGGTCATACCTTCGCGATAGACGTCGGAGGGAATCTGTTCTGACTTAGGCAGTATCAGTTCGTTGTTCTCGTCATCGACGAGCAGCACCTCGCGCTTCCATGAGCGGAACACTTCGCCGCTGACAACATCGCCCACCTTGTCTTTGTACTTGGAATAGAGTGCATCGTGTTCCAGTTCGAGAATCTTCGATACAAGTGTCTGGCGGAGGTTGAGGATGGCACGACGACCAAATTTATTGAAGTCAATGAGCTCGGATACGTCTTCGTCGACCTCGTAGTCGGGTTCTATCTTCTGTGCTTCGCTGAGACTGATTTCTTTGTTTTCGTCTTGCACTTCGCCGTCGGGAACTACAACACGGTTGCGATAGATTTCGAAGTCGCCCTTGTCGGGGTTGACGATGACGGAGAAGTTCTCGTCACTGCCGTAGATACGTGCTATGACGCTGCGGAAGCTTTCTTCCAGTACGCTCATCAGCGTGGTACGGTCGATGTTTTTGGTTTCTTTGAACTCACGAAACGTGTCAATCATGTTCGGAGTTGTTGATTTTGTTGTTGCCATTAGTATATGTGCTTTTTGTTGTTTGCTGTAGATGTAAGGGTGGTGATTGCTTTCTTACTTGAATGCAATGAGGTATTTGGTGCTTTTCACCGTGTCGTAGGCATACACATGTTCCACCTGTACCTTCTGCGGGCGTTTCTTGCCTTCAACGGTCTGTTTCTCTTCACAGACGATGGTAAACTGCTTGTCGTCGGCCTGCGTAAGAATTCCGTGGCGCTTTATGCCAGTGTTGTCTACCACTTCCACTTCCTTGCCAATGTGGTTGACATACTGCTGTACCACTTTGAACGGCTGTCCGAGTCCTGCCGAACCCACTTCCAGTTCATAGTCTTCGGCATCGCGGTCAAGATGCTCTTCGATGTAACGGCTCAGCGCAGCACAGTCGTCAATCCATACTCCGTCGGCATGGTCGATTTCGATGACGATGCGGTTGTCGTTGCTGATGGTGATGTCTACCAAGAAGTAGTCAGACTCTTTGAGCCACTCTTCAACAAGGTGTTGGATGGTGTTTCTTTCAATCATTTTCTGAGGGTATTATATAGGAAATGAGAGGCCTTTGGAGAAGCCTCTCATTCCGCTGAACGCTGCAAAGGTACACTTTTCCTGTTTCTTTACAAATAAAGCTCGTGTTTTTTAGCACTATATGCATGACTGAGGGGGCAAATGTGGCAGATGATGCAATAAGGTCTGCGGACAACATTATCCACAGACCTTATGATACTGGTACTGAAACGCATCCTACAGTTTCTGAAACTCGGTGTAGATGCGGTTGGCGATGTCGGCCATTTCTTCTGCCGGCAGCTCCATCTTGGCATTGGCGAAGTTCATATCCTTTTCGCTCTGCATGGGAATGAGGTGGATGTGTGCGTGACGCACTTCCAGACCGATGACAGTCTGTCCTACCTTCACACAGGGAATAGCGCGCTTCAGGGCTGTAGCCACTTTCTTGGCAAAAACCTGAAAAGCGGCAATCTCCTCATCGTCCATATCGAAGATATAGTCTACCTCGCGACGGGGAATGACTAAAGTGTGACCTTTGACAAGAGGATTGCTGTCGAGGAAGGCGTAGAAACTATCGTCTTCACCACACTTATAGCTCGGAATTTCACCGGCTGCGATCTTTGAAAAGATGTCCATGGTATTGGGATTTTGAGGGTTAGGGTAAAATGACGGATGGTATGGCATTCCATACCCTTTGGAACCGTAGCCGCGCTACAGCGTCACTACCTTGAGCGGTGGTGTCAAAGGGTTATCTTCTCAATCTTGAGGTGCAATGTTCCGGCGGGAATCTTTATCTCCACTTCGTCGCCCACCTTCTTGTTGAGCAGTCCTTGGGCAATGGGTGTCTGTATGGAGATTTTTCCTTCGCGCAGATTGGCCTCGTTTTCGCTGACGATGGTGTAGGTCATCTTGGCCTTGTTGGCAAGATTGGTCATCTCCACAGTGGTCATGAGCTGTACGGCTTTTGCACTGAGACGTGACTTGTCTACCACCTTTGCCTCAGCAATGGTCAGTTTGAGCTTGTTGATCTTATCCTCAAGATGTCCTTGTGCTTCGCGAGCAGCCTCATATTCAGCATTTTCGCTCAGATCACCTTTATCTCGTGCCTCAGCGATGGCAGCGGAAATCTTCTTTCGCTCCACCGATTCTAAGTGTTGAAGTTCGGCTAACAGATTATCGTAGCCTTCTTGTGACATGTATGCCATGATTATATCATTTATTATATTTGTTGCAAACAGCAAAATAAAGAATCCCAACAACTCACGCAGAGTGCAGGAATTCATGGACCATTGTCCGTTATTTATATCTTTTGTTTGGCAAAAGTAGGAAGTCTCCTTGTAACTCCCAACTTTTTGCCCAATAATTTTCCCTTGACAGTTAGTTACTTGTTAAGTTTCCAAGTAGCGCCATCCTTAGTATCCTTTACTTCGAAGCCAGCCTGTGCCAGCTCGTCGCGTATCTTGTCGCTGGTAGCCCAGTCTTTATTGGCTTTAGCAGTGGCTCTGAGTTCGAGCAACATGTCGACAGCTTTACCGAAAGCTTCCTCGCGTGCGTTGTTGCCATCGTTACCGGCATCGGCTTGTAGTGCCTGTGGCTGTAGACCAAGAAGGTCGAAGGCAAAGAGCTGCATGGTGGCGCTCAACTCGTCGAGGTCGGCGCTATTGATGGATGCCTGATGGTTGACGGCTTTGTTGATGATGTTGCATGCTTCGAAAAGATGGCTGATAACTTGCGGTGTGGCAAAGTCATCGTTCATGGCATCGTAGCACTTTTCCTTCAACGTGGCTACCACGGCGGCAGTATCGGCGTCGCTCTGTTCGGCAGGTGTGATGCGTTTCAGGTCGCTAATGCCGTTGAGCAGCTTCTCCAATCCCTTCTCAGCAGCCAGCAGTGCATCGTTGGAGAAGTCGACAGTGCCGCGATAGTGGGCTGAAAGGATGAAGAAACGTATCGTCATGGGTGAGTAAGCCTTGTCGAGCAGCTCGTGCTGGCCGGTAAAGAAGGCTTCCAATGTAATAAAGTTTCCCAATGACTTACCCATCTTCTTGCCGTTGATGGTTATCATATTGTTGTGCATCCAATAGTGCACCATCTCGTCGCCTTGGCTCGCAACGGCTTGGGCTATTTCGCACTCATGGTGCGGGAATACGAGGTCGAGTCCTCCTCCGTGAATGTCGAAGTGCTCACCGAGGTATTTGCGTCCCATGGCTGTGCACTCGCAGTGCCATCCCGGGAATCCTTCGCCCCACGGGCTTGGCCAACGCATGATGTGTTCGGGCTGCGCTTTCTTCCACAGAGCGAAGTCTGCCTGGGTGTGTTTCTCTCCAATGCCATCGAGGGCACGCGACGCATTGAGCACATCGGTCTGGTTGCGGCCAGAGAGTTTACCATAGTGATGGTCTTTGTTGTACGCTTCAATGTCGAAGTACACGCTTCCGTTGCTCTCGTAGGCATAGCCGTTGTCAAGTATCTGCTGCACAAGCTGCTGCTGTTCGATGATATGTCCTGTGGCATGGGGCTCTATGCTGGGGGAAAGCACATTGAGACGTGCCATAGCTGCATGGTAGCTGTTGGTGTAGTACTGCGCCACCTCCATCGGCTCGAGTTGTTCCAGCTGCGCCTTCTTCTGTATCTTGTCTTCGCCTTCGTCGCTGTCGTGCTCCAGATGGCCCACGTCGGTGATGTTGCGCACGTAACGCACCTTGTAACCTAAGTGTTGCAGGTAGCGGAACACCACGTCGAAGGTGATGGCGGGGCGCGCATGACCTAGGTGTGGGTCGCCGTAGACGGTGGGGCCGCATACGTACATGCCTACATGGGGCGCATTAAGCGGACGGAACAGTTCTTTCTCGCGCGTGAGCGTATTATATATAAGGAGTGATGACATGGTGGATATGATCTTTATTGGTTCGTTCTTGGAATATTATTCGGATAATGTCGGGAGCCGTGTTCTCGCTTTGAGCCCGCCGTCTTTCTACTTCTCCGTCGTCTTTGTCGAAGGAGTGGTTCCGTTGTTGGACACAGGAGTCAGCAGTCGGTGATAGCTTTCGTTGTCGTTGAGCAGCTCAAGGGCCTTCTTCAGCTGTGTGTCGCTGCTGTTGGAAAACTCTATCGAGCCTTTGTCATAGTAGTATGCCGGGATAATCTCTAATCCGAGGATACTCATTATCTGCTTCTTGTTGTACTGAAGGTCGCGCATCAGGTCGTGATTCAGGTTCTTTTCAATGCGATCGAATTCAGCCTTGTTGTCGTTGTAGTAGCCTTCAAACTTCGCCACTTCTATCAAGTGTTTCAACAGTTTCTCCGTTTCGCGGTCGTAGGTAAAGCCACTTGCCGCCACCTTCTGGCAGAAACGGTCGTAATCGGCATCAGACAGGGCGAACTCTGCGGGTTTGCTTATGGTGGGATGGCTGGCTATGTATTCGGCAGCGAAGTCGAACACCGCCTCGGTGGAATCGGCATAAGCCAAATAGTAGGCAATGTTGGTGATGGAGTCGGCGCGCACGATGACGTCAGGGGTGATGCCACCGGCGTCTCTCACTACGCGACCGCCGGCAGTGCGAAACTCCTTGGTGAGCGAATCGGGAATGTGTACCGTGGCGGGTTTCTTGCCATGCGTATAATTGCGGGCCTGGATACATCTGCCGCTTGGGGTATAGTATTTGCTGATGGTGAGCTTCATTGAGCTATTGTACGGCAGGTCTACTACAGTCTGCACCAAACCCTTGCCGTATGTGCGTGTGCCGAGGATGACGGCGCGGTCCAAGTCTTGCAGGGCTCCGCAGGTTATCTCTGACGAACTGGCTGTACCATTATTGGCGAGCACCACCAACGGCATCAGCGAGTCAATGGGTTCCACAGTGGTACGAAACTCTTTCACCGAGCCTTGATGCTTACCTTTGTTGGTTACCACAAGCGTTCCCTTCGGCACGAAGATGCCAACAAGGCCTACGGCTTCGCGTTCGTCGCCGCCACCGTTGTTACGCAGATCGAGAATCATCTGCTGCATACCCTGCTTCTTCAGCTCTACGACGGCACGACGCACCTCCTTGGAACAGTCTTCAATAAACTGTGACAGCACCACGAGGCCCGTTTTGTCATCCACCATACCTGCATAGGTCATAGCCGGCGACTGAATGGTGCGGCGCGTAATCTTCACATTCATCGTCTTTCCTGTCAACGGGCGTTTCACTTTCAAGTTGACAGCAGTGCCTGCATCGCCGCGAATCAGCTTGGTGACTTCGTTGATAGGCATGTTTGTCACCTTCTTGCCATCAACACTGAGTATGATGTCGCCCTTCTTCAGCTTCGCCTCGTCGGCGGGCATGCCCTTCGAAGGCTCATCAATGACAGTACACTTGAGCCGACGGTGGTATTTCAGCAACGCTCCGATACCCGCAAACTTACCGGTGAGCATCTCTTTCATCTCTTCCTGCTGCTCCTCAGAGTAATACTCGGTGTATGGGTCGAGCGTGGCGAGCATGTAATTGATGCCTGCACCCACAGTCTCGTTGGCATTGAGCGTGTCTACATACAACACATCGAGGTACTTGTACACCACGTTGAAGATATCCAGATTCTTTACTATATCGAAGTTATGTCTGCTGTTGCTCTGCGCTCTACTTGATTGAAAACCAAGAGCACAACAAGACAGGAGAAGAAGAATGTATTTGCGCATAACAATATGTATATTTTCGGCTTACAAAGG
This sequence comes from uncultured Prevotellaceae bacterium, assembly GCA_900320845.1. Classification (GTDB taxonomy): domain Bacteria; phylum Bacteroidota; class Bacteroidia; order Bacteroidales; family Bacteroidaceae; genus Prevotella. Next base: position 11,068 of record ONTS01000036.1, read on the forward strand.
TAATCATTTGTCAACAATCCTATATTTTTTGTTATTTTCTTTTTTATGGCAAGGGCGAGAGCAAAAAAAATCCGCAAATTGTTTGGTGGTCTCTAAAAAGACTTTACCTTTGCATCCGCATTTGTAACAAAAATGCTGCTTCAGTAGCTCAGTTGGTTAGAGCACCTGACTGTTAATCAGGGGGTCGTTGGTTCAAGCCCATCCTGAAGCGCATAAGAGGTTGTGTCAAAAGTAACAGACACGGCCTCTTTTGTTTTTTATGAAACAAAGCCCCGACTTTCCCAAGCCAGGGCTTTGTCATGTCCCAGATTTT
>ONTS01000034.1 GCA_900320845.1 uncultured Prevotellaceae bacterium
TATTGCGCCTATGCAAGCCGGATGGACCCGATACAGCCCTTCTTGAACCAACTAAACGCATTTATAGAATCGCAGCCTGATAATGAGATATTACAATGGGAGGTGAAGTGGTAAGACGAAAAGAGGTCGTGTCGGTTACTTTTGACACGACCTCATAGACCCTTATGTCCTTATGTTTATTTTTCTCACAGAAGGTGTAACTTTCAAACACTCATTGAGGCATTATCGGAAATACATTAAGCTATTTTTGGAAAATCATTGTTGAGGCACGATGACAAACCAAAATCAACGAGATTGCCTACCAAAATCGACGAGATTGATATCTGAGTATAGTCTTATTATCATCCCAAACAGGACTGATGACGCTGCGAGGGCAGAACGGTGCTTGTGTGAGCCATACCGAGTCACGACAAAGGGATACTGCAGATTAATACGTAGAAAGGAACAAACCACGGATAATCACAGATGAACACGGATGGTTTACGAAAACTAATCGCACGCAATGAACACAGCAATCCTTCGCAAACAAGGTATTCTAAACGTACTCCCCACCCCTCGTAGGGGAACCAACGGTAGCTGGCAGAAGGGGAAAATAATTGGGCAGGGGCGGGTAAAAGCAAAAACCATTGTCCTGGGATGGTGTAAAAGAATCGCTATTGAGGAATAGGTGAGGTTAAACTATCTTTTCCCAATGCTCTAGCTGTGGATGATCTTTTCTGACTTCAGGTTCCATGTTGCAGGACAAATCACTATTCTCCCCTGCTGTTCTCCCAGCCATGCGCCCCACCAGCTAAAGCTGCTATTGGCAAGGATATTGTGACGACATTGTGTCATAAGGAACATATCCTTGTAGCTGTCTGCTCCTCTGTTGTGGGCAATGACTTTGTATACCACTCCTTGCTGACTCATGAAGCGCTCACTCCATTCCAAATCGTCGCTAAAGATGTAGAACTTAGGGTTGGCGATACGCTGTTGTATTGAGGCAATGGCGCACTGATAGTATTTGGGCGTGCATACCGCGTATTCGGGATATTTCAGATAGTCTCCTCGGCGGATATGAATTGACACGCTGTCGCTGGTCGACATGTCGTGGGCAAGCTGCCGGTTGTATTTATCTATATGATGGAAGGAGAATGCTTGTAGCACCTCGCTCTCTATATCTTGGAAATAACGGATATTCTGCCAGAAGCCATACACAAGGAGTTTACGTGTAGTGAACACTGCCTCAGAAAATGTCGTCTCGTCTTCTATATAGCACATCCCTTTCATCTGTCGTGTAATGCGTCGTATGACCCTTCCCATCATCCTTCCGCCGTCGATAATAGGCAGTGTCGTACGGTCTATACCGAAGTCATGGCATAGTTCAAAGCCATTGTGCATCATGCAGCGCGAGATAATGCTCGTGCTGAGCAAAGGTCTTCTGCCCTTTGCCCGCATGGCGAGGTACAACGCATACTGAAACATCTGGTTGCCCAAGCCATCGGTGACTATTACCACTGACATCTTTCGTTGTTCTAGTTTCGAAATAAATAAAAATCAGACAAGCTCCGTCGACAGCTTATGTCGTCACGAAGCTTGTCTGACTGTGTCTGTGTACCTGTGTTATGCTTCCGCTTCGGGTATTACTGACACGACGCTCTTGTCGCGGCGTCCCTTGTGGAAGTTTACAGTACCGTCAACGAGGGCATAGAGGGTATCATCCTTACCGATGCCTACGTTGCGTCCGGGATTGTGCTTGGTACCACGCTGGCGAACGATGATGTTGCCTGCTATGCACTTCTGACCGCCCCAGATCTTAACGCCTAATCTCTGCGAGGCCGATTCGCGGCCGTTCTTCGAACTACCTACACCTTTTTTATGTGCCATAATAGTTTTCCTTTCCCGCCTTTAGGCGATTACTTGTTTAACTTTCACTTGTGTGTACTGCTGACGATGACCGTTCTTCTTGCGTGAGTCCTTGCGGCGCTTCATCTTGAAGACGATAACTTTCTCGCCTTTTACCAGAGGTTGCAGTACCTCAACTACTACTTTTGCCCCGTCGATGGTGGGTGCTCCCACGGTGATGTTGCCCTCGCGGTCAACGAGCATCACCTTGTCGAATTCGAAGGTCTTACCTTCTTCAGCGTCCTGAAGGCGATTAACGAAGAGTTTCTGACCCTCTTCCACCTTGAACTGCTGACCGTTAATGTCTACAATAGCGTACATTGTGTGTTGTTGTTAACGGGTTTCTCCGCGAGGCGTTGTGCCATAGGGCACAAACTTACCGAGCCTCCACGGACTCTAATTATTATTTATGATACAATGTGCTCCATTATAAGAGCGGCTGCAAAGGTAATGATTATTAGGAAACACAGCAAGAAGTCGGGAGATTTTTTTATCAATTAAGGAACTAGTGCCTTTCCTTGGTCGTTTAACTTCCCTTATTAGCTTTCTTGCGGTCGTTGTGGTCGAGGATGACTTTGCGCATACGTATAGCCTTGGGCGTGCATTCCACATATTCGTCGCCCTTGATGTACTCTAGCGTTTCTTCCAACGAGAGTTCTACTTTGGGAATGATGCGTGCCTTCTCATCGCTGCCCGAGGCGCGAACATTGGTAAGCTGCTTGGCCTTGGTGACGTTGATGATCAGGTCGTTGTCGTGAACATGTTCGCCAACCACTTGTCCGGCATACACCTCTTCGCCTGGGTCGATGAAGAACTTTCCGCGGTCTTGCAGCTTGTCGATGGCATAGGCATAGGCGGTGCCTGTCTCCAAGGCTATCATGGAGCCATTGACACGACGCTCTATGTCGCCCTTATAGGGAAGGTAACAGCTGAAGCGGTGTGCCATGATGGCTTCGCCTTGTGAGGCAGTGAGCACGTTGGTGCGCAGTCCTATGATTCCGCGCGAGGGGATAGAGAATACGATGTTGGTGCGATCACCCTGTGTCTCCATAGAGAGAAGGTCGCCCTTGCGGCGGGTCACCATGTCAATCATCTTTGAGGCATACTCCTCGGGCACGTTGATAGTAAGGTCTTCCATCGGTTCACATCGTGTGGTGGCGGCATTACTGTCGGTGGGGTCCACCCAGTTGCCGTCGTGCTCGGCGAGGTCTTTGTATATCACCTGTGGCTGTCCCACCTGCAGTTCGTAGCCTTCACGGCGCATGGTCTCGATAAGTACAGAGAGGTGAAGCACGCCGCGTCCGCTGACTATCCACTTATCGGTGCTGTCGCCGAAGGTACTGACGCGCAAGGCGAGGTTCTTCTCCAACTCTTTCTGCAGACGGTCGTATATGTGTCGGCTGGTGACAAACTTACCTTCCTTGCCAAAGAAAGGCGAGTCGTTGATGGTGAAGAGCATCGACATGGTAGGTTCGTCAATGGATATGGTGGGCAGCGGCTCGGGATTGTTGTTGTCGCAGATGGTGTCGCCTATTTCGAAGCGGTCCAGTCCTATGATGGCACAGATATCACCGCTCTCCACCTGCTGCGCCTTGGAGTGTCCCATGCCTTCGAAGGTGTGTATCTCCTTGATGCGCGTATGCTCCTGTGTGCCGTCGCGGTGGGCCACGGTGATGGGCATTCCTTCAGCAAGAGTGCCGCGATGCACGCGTCCGACTGCGATGCGTCCTGTATAATTGGAATAGTCGAGCGATGTTATGAGCATCTGCGGTGTGCCTTCCAGCTTGTGCGGAGCAGGTATCACCTCCACAATCTTATCCAACAGGTAGGTGATGTTGTCAGTGGGCTTGCTGTAGTCGGGGCCCATCCAGCCGTTCTTAGCACTGCCATATACGACGGGGAAGTCGAGCTGGTCTTCAGTAGCGTCGAGCGAGAACATCAGGTCGAACACCATTTCGTACACCTCTTCGGGTCGACAGTTGGGCTTGTCCACCTTGTTGACGACGACGATGGGCTTGAGTCCTATCTCAAGTGCCTTCTGCAGCACGAATCGTGTCTGCGGCATCGGGCCCTCAAAAGCGTCTACAAGGAGTAGGCAGCCGTCTGCCATATTGAGCACGCGCTCCACCTCACCGCCAAAGTCGCTGTGTCCTGGAGTGTCGATGATGTTTATCTTGGTGCCTTTGTAGACAATGCTGACGTTCTTGGAAAGAATGGTGATACCTCGTTCGCGTTCCAAGTCGTTGTTGTCAAGCACTTGGTTGGAGAGGTTCTGCCCGTCGCGGAAGAGATGTCCGGCGAGCATCATCTTGTCGACCAGCGTGGTCTTGCCGTGGTCGACGTGGGCAATGATGGCAATGTTTCTGATGTCTTGCATGAGGTTCTGTCTGAAAATCGGGTGCAAAGGTATGGCATTTTTTCGCACGGGGGGAACATATATGTAAGATTTTGATGAAGTTCAGCATAGTTGATGAAAAGTTTTTTTCAATAAACGTTTGTAAACTCCAAACAAAACATATACCTTTGCAGCCGCATTTTTGCACAAACGTCATTTAATCATTAACAGTATGTATTTAGACAAAGAGAAAAAAGAAGAGATCTTTGGAACATACGGAAAGTCCAACTCTGATACTGGATCTGCCGAAAGTCAGATAGCATTGTTCTCCTACCGTATTTCCCACCTGACGGAACACCTGAAGAAGAACCGTAAAGATCATACCACAGCTCGCTCATTGACGAAGCTCGTAGGTAAGCGTCGTGCGCTGCTCGACTACCTATACGACCGTGACATCGAGCGCTATCGTGCCATCATCAAGAAGCTTGGTCTTCGCCGATAAGCACGAGGGTTACATCTCTTCAAAACGACAGCACCCGCATGGTAGTTTTACCGCGCGGGTGCTTTTTTGTGTGCGAAATTGTGTGCGAAATGCTGTACAGACATTTCCTTCATCTCACTCTTCCTTCAAACGAGATGGGGTCGCAACCATCGCTGCTGATTTCCACAAGAGCCGTACCCCGGTCGTTGATGGTGATGAAGAAGGTGAACGTATACACCGAATGTTGTACTTTAAAGCTGTAAATCTTCTGTCCATGGCGGTTGACAGAGGCATTGAATCCGCGCATTATGGCAGTGAAGTTGAGGGTATCCAGCCTTTTTTCTCTTTCAATGGAACGGCCCCATACGTACGGCAGGTAGGAGATGACTTCGTTTCCGTGTATCTCCAAGCGGTAAGCAGGCTCTATATCTTCCCAAACGGAGCGCAAAGGCAACATACGCTGCATGTCAATGGTCATATCTATATCAGCAGTAGGCGCAATCTTTGACGACGAACACGCCACTACCAACAGCGACAACAGCAGAAAAGCAATTACATTGTGTTTCATAATCAAACGATTTATGTGGTTAGTATCCGTCGCAAAATTGTCTAAACCCTATATATATAACAAGGAGAACATAAAATTGGAGTCACTATATGAGCCCATCCCAGCAGCCAGGCATATTGCTTTATCGACTTTCTCTATTTATTTGCGTTTGAAGTTGGAGGTGATATAGCCGCGCATGTTGCAGCGTTTGCACTTCGTGCCTTCCATATATCCGATGACATTGGTATAGCCTTCGCCCTTGCATGAAGGACACAGCTTCACAGGCTTGAGGTATTGGGACGAAACCCATCCCTTGCAATGATACTCTGTAAAACTGGATGAGACGTCCACATAGATGAATCCGTCCTGCTTCTTTCCCAGATATTTCACCAACTGTCCTTTGCTCAGTTGGCACTCTTCTTCCGAGACTACATCCTTGGCAAGCTTATACTTCAGCCCTGGGCCTGTCCTTACGTTGACATTACTGCCTGTACAGATAAAACCCTGCGTCTGTGCGTTTGCAACTGAAACAGCAAACAGCACCATCATGAATAAAAAGATATGTTTCATTAACCTATGTTTATAAGGTAAGTCATCAATGCTTGTGTTCTTTTGGGCAAATATACAAAATAACCTGTTGTATAAAAAGAAAAACATGATTATTTAATATCGTCCGACGAGAGTTGCACATTGTCTCATGCTGGAATCATTTCTGCATGAATTCTTCTATCAAGCAGCATATAAAGGCACGTTGTCTAGTATGTTTGAAACCGGACACCGAGGTTATTCATTCATACATTTAAACGAAATGACACAGAAACATGTTTCAGTTAAGAGTGAAAGAGATGCCGCAAGACAGCGAAGAAGAAAACGGCTGTTACGACATCAGGGAATGATGATAAGTACAAGATGGGCAATGTCATATCTTGAAGTGGCGATAATCATTCGCAAAACAATCCTACTGACACACAAATGTCAGTAACTTTGGTGAGAAATTTCAGTGACTTTAGTTTTACATCGATTTCATTTCAGTATGAAACCTAAGCAACCGCAGAAGAGGCAGCAAACATGCCAAAGGCATCCAAAAACAATGGGTGGATGTCAAATATGGGGATGTGATTGTATGAGTTGTCTATACTGTTCGTCGGGCATTACTTCTCTCAACGGCTGTAGAACAAACTGCCGTTCTAGCATACGTGGGTGAGGGATAGTGAGTGCTGGGGTGTTGACATGCCAGTCGTCGTAGAACAGAATGTCGATGTCTATGGGACGGTCGGTGTACTGTCCATCAATGGTTTTGCTCTTCCGTCCCAACTTTCGCTCGATGGTTTGTGTGACACGCAGCAATTGCGACGGGGTGAGTGTGGTACGACATCGTGCTGCTGCATTGATATATGTGTTGTCAGACTGGTATCCCCAAGGATCGGTTTCGATGAATGACGATACTTTTTCAACCATTCCCACCTGTTGTCGGATAAGTTGCAGGGCAGCCGTAAGGTAATCTTTACGGTTGCCCTGATTGCTTCCCAGACTAAGATATACTATATGGTGCTGCATGTCGGGAGTTTTAGTTGACAATGTTCACTTGACGATGGACAATTTTGTGGTCAAGGTGGTGTTAACACGGGTTTATCAGTCGTCAAGGATGAGCATGGCATCGCCGAAGCAACCGAAGTTGTATTCGTTCTCAATAGCCAACTTATAGGCTTCCATCACCAGGTCGTATCCTCCGAAGGAACATGTCGACATGAGCAAGGTGGAAGCGGGATGATAGAAGTTGGCGATGAGTGCATCGGCATAGCGGTACTGACGTGGCGGGAAAAGAAACTTATTGGTCCAGCCTTCAAACTCCTTCAGCTTACCATCGGTAGCCACGGCGGTCTCCACAGCTTTCGCAGTGCTAGTGCCTACCAAACATACCTTATGTCCATTCTCCTTAGAGGTATTAGCAATGCGGCATACTTCGGAACCGACATACATCTGCTCGCTCTCCATTTTGTGCTTACTGAGGTCTTCTACCTCGATATTGCGGAAACATCCCAGCGTACAGTGCAGTGTGATGTATGCCAATTCCACCCCTTTTATCTCCAGACGCTTCAGCAGCTGTCTTGTGAAGTGCAAACCGGCGGAGTTGGGAGTCACAGCACCTTCGGTACGGGCGTAGATGGTCTGTATATCGTCGAGGGATATCTCGGGTACTTCTTCCCCCTGTTCGCGCAGTGCTGCCTCCTTGTCCAGGATATAAGGAGGAAGTGGCGGATGTCCCAGTGCGTAGAGGTCGTGTATGAACTCGTCATGCGGTCCGTCGTAGAGGAAACGCAGTGTGCGTCCGCGGCTGGTGGTGTTGTCGATAACTTCTGCCACCATAGCGCCACTCTCATCGAAGAACAGCTTGTTGCCTATACGAATCTTACGGGCGGGTTCTACGATGACATCCCACAAGCGCATCTCAGCGTTGAGCTCGCGCAACAGGAACACCTCAATGTTGGCATCTGTCTTCTCCTTGGTACCGAAGAGACGCGCGGGAAAGAGCTTGGTGTCGTTGAAGATGAAGGCATCGCCTTCTTCGAAATAGTTGAGGATGTCACCAAACTGCAGGAATATCGGCCGTTTGTCCTTCCCCTTCTTAGGTTTCCCTTTGGCATCGGTCTGATACATATCGATGCGCTGTGATTTGCGATGGAGCACCATCAGACGGCACTCGTCGCGGTTGTACAGAGGGGTGGTTGCCACACGTTCCTGTGGGAGTTCGAAACGGAAATTGGATAATTTCATCTTATTGATTGATAGGGGTTGAGAAGAATAATTGGGGTGGTATTGTTGTTCAGCTGTTGGCTTGCAGCCAGCCGTTGATATCTTCTATCTTAAGGCACTGTTGCAGCGTGTAGTTGCCTATTCGTGTGCGTTGAAGTGCTGTGAGGTGTGCCCCACTATCGAGGGCAGCTCCGATGTCGCGTGCCAAAGCGCGTATGTAGGTACCCTTACTGCACACCACTCGCAGCTGTAGCGTCATGGCATCGGTGTCTAAAATCTGTATCTCTATCTCGTCGATGACGATAGTCTTGGGTTTCAGCTCCACCGTTTGTCCCTTACGCATGAGGTCGTAGGCACGTTTGCCCTCCACTTTGCAGGCGCTGTAAGAGGGCGGCACCTGCTGGATGGTGCCGGTGAAGTGGCTCTTCAGCACCTCGGCAACACGCTCTGGGGTGATATGTCGAGTAGGAAATGTTGCGTCTACAGGGTGCTCCAGATCGTAGCTCGGTGTGGTGGCACCAAGCTGTAGGGTGGCAACGTATTCCTTTTTCTGCTGTTGCAGCTGTTCTATCAACTTGGTGGTGCGCCCCACACACAGCAGGAGTACGCCAGTGGCTAGGGGGTCGAGGGTGCCGGCGTGACCTATCTTGATGCGCTTCACGCCTAGATGACGGCTGATTGTGCCGCGCACACGTGCCAAAGCACCGAAGCTGGTCATGCCATAAGGCTTGTCAATAGGAAGGATGAAACCTTCGGTGAAATCGAGTACCACTGACTAAAAGATAGTTGTTATGAGGGTTACGACACCTACGATGGCGCAATAGATAGCGAAATAGATAAGTTTTCCGCGACGCACAATGTCTATCATCCACTTGCATGCAAAGCATCCGGCGATGAATGCTGCAGCAAAGCCTATGAGCAACGATGCCACAGGCAGCTCGCCCATAGTGGCGGCAAAGCCATCTTTTATCATCTTATAGGTGTCGATCAGTGCTTCTCCCAATATGGGCGGTATGACCATAAGGAAGGAAAACTGTGCCAGTGTTTTCTTGTTGTTGCCCAAGAGCAATCCTGTTGCGATGGTGCTTCCCGAGCGTGACAGTCCAGGCAGTACGGCAAAGGCTTGCGCGATGCCTATGATGAAGGCGTCGGTGTGCGACAGTCGGGTGCGCTGACGGGGATGGGCATAGTACGAGAAGGCCAACAGCAGTGCGGTGACTAGCAGCATGATGCCCACTATGAGAAGTCCGCTGCCAAATACGGATTCCACCTTATCCTTGAAGAAGACACCGACGATGCCGATGGGTATCATGGAGATAAGTATGTTGACCGCGTAGTAGGTCTCGTCGTTTTGCTGCATCTTGGCACAACCCTTTATCAGCCAACTCACCTCTTTCCACAATATGACGAGTGTGGAGAGCACCGTGGCTACATGCACGGCAACGGTGAATGCCATATTCTCGCTGCCTTCCACACCAAAAAGCGCAGAACCTATGGCGAGATGTCCGCTGCTGGATACGGGCAGATACTCGGTCAGCCCCTGAATGATACCAAGAATGAGTGCTTCTAAAATATCCATAGTATGATGGCTGCTTATTCTTCTTTTGTGGTGTCATCTTTCGGGCGCTTGATGACACCGTATATCATCAGCAGAAAACCAAAGAAGCACACCACTGGCGCCACCTTGATGCGGCGGGCGCTAAAGATGTCGGGGTTGAAAGCTTCTTCGCTGCTGCCGGCACCGCTCATCAGCACGAAGCCGATAACGATAATCAGTACGCTAACAGCAATAATGATGAAGTTCTGACGACCAAGAGCAAAATTCTTTTTATCCATATACTTTTTATATCTTATAAAGTTCACCTGCAGTCATCTTCAAGAACTTGTTCACTGACAGACGTGAGCATATCCATGTAATACAGATGCCGAACACAAAGATGGCTATGGCTGTGATAGCCATTATCTGCGGCGTGACAATATCGAGCATGCCGGGCTCATGATAGTAGAACACCGCCAGTCCTATGGCAATGACTATGATAGCGATGATGGCAGAGATGACACCGATGGTGAGTGCCCTACGCATGAAGGGCCGGCGGATGAAGCGCCATGAGGCACCCACCAGTTTCATGGTACGGATGCTGAAGCGGCGCGAATAAACCGACAGACGCACGGTGTTGTTGATGAGTGCAAAGGAGATAAATGCCAGCAAGGCTGCCAGAATGAGCAGCACGAGGATGACGATGCGCAAGGTGGAGTTAACGCTGTCTATCAGGTCCTGCGGATAGGTTATCTCACTAATCTTGGTATCTTTCTCCAACTCGGCTGCTATCCACTTCAGCGAGTCGCTGTTGGCATAGTCGGCATTGAGCTGCAGTTCTACTGAAGGGGGATAGAAGTTCACTCCCACAAACTCCGACGGGTCGGCACCGAGGGCTTTCTTTCCCTCTTCCAATGCCTGCTCGCGGCTGATGTATTCCAACTGATTGACATAACAGCGTTGCTTGAGCTGGTTGCACACTGCATGTGCCTCGTTTTCTGTAATGTCGTCGCCGAGCATCAGGGTTACAATAAAGTTTTCCTTCACCTTGGAAGACAGGTTGTGAGCAGTGCCCACGGTGATGACTACAAGTCCAAGCAGCACCAACACCAGAGCGGTGCTGATGCACATGGTGACACCTTGCAGTCCTATACGATGCCGCTTTGGTTTACGGAGGCGTCGTTTGCGTGTTCGGAGTTCGTTTTCTGTGTTTGTCATAAAATAAAGGATATAGTTACCCAATTTCGATGCAAAGGTATAATAAAGTACACATAATGCAAATGTTTGTTTTCGTTTTTCACTCATATCGTCATTATATATTTTACGCACAGTTTTTTGCGAATGTGCAAAGATGATAGTACCTTTGCACAAAAATTTGTAATTTGTGCAATGACATATACACATTCTTTTATTGAACTGATTGAATCGAGCCTCCTTCGTCATTGGAACGACGATGCCTTGACCGACTTCAAGGGTGTTACATTCCAGTACAAGGACGTAGCACGTAAGATAGAGAAGCTGCACATCCTTTTCGAGAACTGCGGCATACAACAAGGAGACAAGGTTGCCCTCTGTGGCCGAAACAGCGCGCATTGGGCGGTAACATATCTAGCAACTCTCACTTATGGCGCCGTAGCGGTGCCCATTCTGCATGAGTTCAACTCCGAGCAGATACACAACATAGCCAACCACTGTGAGGCAAAGTTGCTCTTTGTGGGCGACGTGGCTGCCACCATGATCGATCCCAAGATAATGCCGGCACTCGAAGGCATCATCTATCTGCCCGACTTCTCGCTGCGCGAATGCCGCACAGAGAAGCTGCGCTATGCACGTGAGCACCTCAACGAACTATTTGGAAAGAGATTCCCTAAGGAGTTTTCTGCCAACGATGTGCACTACCGCCGTGACGAGCCCGAACAACTGGCACTCATAAACTACACCAGTGGCACTACAGGTCACTCTAAAGGTGTAATGATACCCTACCGTGCCCTACACAGCAACACAGCATACTGCATGCGCGTATTGGGAGTACATGTAGAAGAAGGCAGTCCGATGCTCAGCATCCTGCCTATGTCGCACATGTACGGCATGACGGTGGAGTTTCTCTTTTCTGTTTGCCACGGCTGTCATCTGTACTTCCTCACCCGCCTGCCCTCACCGGCTGTCATTGCCGATGCCTTCGCTTCCATACGGCCTGCCATGGTAATATCGGTGCCGCTGGTTGTGGAGAAGATAATACGCAAAAGAGTTTTTCCGCGCATACAGAACAATGTCGTACGTCTACTGCTCACCATGCCCGTGGTGAACAAAAAGGTGAAACAGCGCATCTGCGAGATTGTAAGCGACGCCTTCGGAGGCAAGATGTACCAAGTGGTAGTGGGCGGAGCATCACTCAACCATGAGATAGAACGCTTCCTGCACCAGATAGGTTTCCCCCTTACTGTAGGCTATGGCACCACCGAATGTGCACCACTCATCACCTTCAGCAACCACACCGAATTCCTGCCAGGCAGCTGCGGCTTAGTGGTAGACAATATGGAGCTGTGCATAGCATCGGATAACCCCGAGAAAGTACCTGGCGAAATTCTCACACGTGGCGACAACGTCATGCTGGGATACTTCAAGAACCCCGAAGCCACTGCCGAAGTGTTCGACGAAGAGGGCTGGTACCACACCGGAGACCTCGGAACAATGTCGTCAGACGGACATCTCTACATCAGAGGACGCATCAAGAACATGCTGCTCGGTTCTAACGGACAAAACGTATATCCCGAAGAGATAGAGGACAAACTCAACTCCATGACCCTCGTCACCGAAAGCATCATCATCCAGCGCGGCAACCATCTCATAGCACTGGTACATCCCGACATCGAACATGCTCAGGCATTGGGATTGAGCAACAAAGACCTACGCGACATCATGGAGCAAAACCGCAAGAGCCTCAACGACATACTACCCTCCTATTGCCGTGTGCATGCCATAGAACTGCACTTTGAGGAGTTCGAGAAAACGCCGAAGAAGAGCATCAAGCGTCACCTCTATAGGGAACACTAACAACTCTACAGAGCACCCATATAGCCATAACGAATAACCACTTACCCATCCATACATCCCCACTTATGACTCCAGACATACAATTCAATGCGACTATAGAGAAATCCATTCTCACCCATTGGGATCACGATGCGCTGACCGACTATCGCGGACGCACGCTGCAATATCACGATGTAGCCCGCAAGATAGAGAAGTTGCACATACTTTTCGAAAACAGCGGTGTAGAACGCGGCGACAAAATCGCTATCTGCGGACGCAATAGCAGCCAATGGGCAGCGGCCTTTTTGGCAACACTCACTTATGGCGCTGTAGCAGTGCCCATACTCAACGAGTTTACCATCGATCAGATACAGCACATCGTCAACCACTGCGATGCCAAACTGTTCTTCACCGGGGATGCCACCTCTGCCGTCAACGACTCATCAAAGATGCCGCATCTGGAGGGCATCATACATATAGAGGACTATGGCGTACTCTTTTCGAGAAGTGACAAGCTGACTTTTGCCCGCGAACACCTTAACGAAATGTTTGGAAAGAAATTCCCAAAGAACTTCCGGCAGGAGCACGTCCACTACTACCACGAACAGTCACCCGACGAGCTTGCAATGATTAACTACACGAGCGGCACCAGCGGTTTCTCAAAGGGTGTGATGATACCCTACCGTGCCCTGTGGAGCAACTACGACTTTGCCGAGCACGTACTTGGCAAGCAACTTAAGACCGGCGACAACGTGCTTAGCATACTGCCCATGGCGCACATGTACGGCATGGCGTTCGAGTTCATATACGAATTTCTGCACGGATGCCACGTCTACTATCTCAACAAGTTACCTTCGCCGGCCATCATCGCACAGGCGTTTGCCGAGATACGTCCCGCCATCATCATTGCCGTACCGCTCATCATTGAGAAAATCATACGCAAGAAGGTGTTCCCCAAGATACAGAACAACCGTATGCGCCTGTTACTCGGCATGCCCGTAGTCAACAAGAAGATAAACAGCAAGATTTGCGAGATGGTAACCAACGCCTTTGGCGGCAACTTCTACGAAATCATCATCGGCGGAGCGGCATTCAATCAGGAAGTGGAACAGTTTCTGCACCGCATAGGTTTTGCCTACACCGTAGGCTACGGCGCCACAGAGTGTGCACCCATCATTTGCTACAACGACTGGCACGACTTTGTGCCGGGTTCCTGCGGCAAGGCAGCACTGCACATGGAAGTAAAAATCAACAGCTCCGACCCTGAGCACGTGCCCGGAGAAATCTACGCACGAGGCCTCAACGTCATGCTGGGATACTACAAGAATCCTGAAGAGACCGCATTGGCTCTCGACAGTGAGGGATGGTACCACACAGGCGACCTCGGAACGATGGACAAGTATGGCAACGTGTTTATCAAGGGACGCTCCAAGAACATGCTGCTCGGAGCCAACGGACAGAACATCTACCCCGAAGAAATAGAGGACAAGCTCAATTCCATGGCTATGGTCACCGAGAGCATCGTCATTCAGGAGGGAGAAAAACTTGTTGGACTGGTCCACCCCGACTACGAAGAAGCCAAGAACATGGGACTCAACACCGAAGATCTCAAGCAGATTATGGAGCAAAACCGTCAGGAGCTCAACGCCCTGTTACCATCATACAGCAAGCTCAGCGCCATACGTCTGCGCGAAGAGGAATTTGAGAAGACGCCCAAACGAAGCATTAAACGTTTCCTCTATCAACGCGCCGGACTTCTATAAAGAACCACCATACACCTTTATGTATATATACCCCACATGCCTATATGACATAAATGGTGTACAGGCAGAGCCTACCCACACGAGGTTGTGTCAAAAGTAACAGACACGGCCTCTTTTGTTTTTTATGAAACAAAGCCCCGACTTTCCCAAGCCAGGGCTTTGTCATGTCCCAGATTTTTT
>ONTS01000033.1 GCA_900320845.1 uncultured Prevotellaceae bacterium
AAATCTGGGACATGACAAAGCCCTGGCTTGGGAAAGTCGGGGCTTTGTTTCATAAAAAAACAAAAGAGGCCGTGTCTGTTACTTTTGACACAACCTCATTCTTTTGTCCTTATGTCCTATCCTTTACCCAGTCTTTCGCCTTCAGTCAGCGAAGTATGCTGCCCAGTAAACGAGGTCTTGGCGCACCCAGCCCGTTGTACCTTTAATCCTTATCTTATACCATCCGTTTTTCCTTCCCAGGCAATCGAAGGCACATTCGGGATAGTCCTTCTTGCTATCCTCTTCAGTGATGGTGCTCACTACAGCAAAGCGTGTGGATGGTCCTTGACGCACGTTGATATTGCCTGTCACACCATCCCGCCGTACTACAAAACCCTTGCCTTTCTCGGGTGTCCAGATCTCAACGCGTCCGTCTTTCTTCAAGATCTTTTCCTCCCAGTCCAATGGGTTGGCGATGTAGTGTGTGGCTGTCTGTCTTACGTAGCGACCAACCAATGTGCCGTCGTTGGTCACGACAACTTTCATGCTATTTCTCTCTCTTTGTGCCGATGCTGCACCGACGCACAGCAATACAAGCAATGATAATACGATACGTTTCATGATATAATGGTTTTTATGGGTATTGCTTTTGCTGCAAAGATAAATGTTCTCCTGTGTTTTTCAAAAGAGATGCTATATTTTTAGCCAATGCTGAAGGTGGAGGATGCTAAAGGTGGGGGAGAGTGGATATCTTTTTTTCGACAACGAGAGTCATGTTTTTCATAAAACCTTCTATCTTTGTAGAATATTATAAGTTAACTAATTATCCTGTGTTATGAAAAGAAAGAATCTCTGTTCAACCGTGGCATCGTATGTTGTGTTGGCGATGCTGGCTGTCATGCTCAGTAGTTTCCAAACTCGTCAATCAGCCTTCCCCATAGCTGACGATGGCAATACTGTGGGAACGCTGACTGCATACTATGCCGTGACCGATCTCGACTTAGGCGATACACATTATCTAAAAGGCGAACTGATATGCGACAGCAACGACCCTATCAACCGCATCGTCGAATACGACGCCAATACCTATAAGTATGAGGGTGACGAGTCGGGCGGTGAGTATTCATATCTCATTTCCAAAAGCAAGGTGAGGGTGGAGACATTCCCCATGAGCCAGCTCCCTGTGCGCCGTATCGGTAAGAAGACGGTGTTCAGAAACGAATTTGGCTATGAGCTGAAGATTTTCAAGGCTGGTATCAATGGCCATAAGTTCTATTCATGGAACAGTGAGAGTTACCCTTGGCAACCCGTCTATGATGCCGAGACTACACGGGAGCATAAGGAGATGCTGGCGATGACCGCTGAGTACTACAACAAGTGGGCGGACGAGATTAACAAAATGGAGATAATACTCCAAGTGGACGGAGACAATGTGGCATTCTATCACGAAAACCGCTACTACGATGGCGACGATGCCAGCTACTGCCGCTACCGTAAAGGACTGATAGGCTTCTTAGAAGAGGCGTGGGTCAATAAGGAAGGCTGGGACGGAGCTACTTTCAGCGACAAGGGAAAGTTGTTGGTAGACCAGTATAGCGTGGAAGGCAACATACCCGAATACTATTCGGTTGCGTACATCGCTGAAAAGGATGCCATCTACTTCCGTGGGTCACTCTACTATGCCGTGAAGTGAACAAGAACGTTTTCGCAAATTATTAAAGCTGTTTAGCTATGAAAGCAAAGAAATATGTAGTGTTGATGGCAGTTTTTGGTTTTGTTCTGTCAGCTTGTGGCGAGAAGAGTGCCAGTTCCCAAAGTGGCGAGACTTCAACCGACATACCCGCTGCTGAAGCTTCATCCTCTGTTGAAGAGGACCAGAACGAAGAAAGAGAGATTGTGAACATCCGCGACACATGGGTGACACGTTCACTCAGTGTCGACGCAAAAGGTAAGTCCGTAGGGATAGAGGCGTTTGCCAAGGCATTCGGAAAAGCCTATGGAAAGTATATGCCCAACAAGGTGATGTACAACAACCTTACTGGCAACCAGAAAGCCAACGAGGCTGATGAGTTGATGAGGATGTTTGTGGTAGACAACCAAGCCAAGAACGGCTACCTCAAGTGTGAACTGCCCACAGAGTACGATTGGCAGACAACATGCTGCTACTGGAAGCGCAACAACGGTCATAGTCTGGTGGCGTTCTGGCTGGCAGAGTCACACGAAGGAAAAGATTATACCGACATCTTGCTCGCCTTCTACGACTTCGATCCGGCAACGGGCACCATGAAACCCGAGCCCAAACTGGCACAGAAGGTCGACGTTGCCATGAAACGATACGACGCCTATACCGTCAACCTACCGGCAGAAGGAAAAGATATTGAGGTGGTAGGACATAAAGCTGACTTGGAAAACGACAACTATTCCAACACCGATTATCTGTTTCGCTGGAACGGCTATGACTTCCGCATGGAAGAGGTGAAGTAAAAACCATTACAACACATTGCTTAAGTAGGTCAACCTGAAACATGACTTGGCTGTCTGCAGCTTAGCTTTCATCGGTCAGCAGCAGCCAAGGCTTCAGTGTCTAAGAGCTACGACAATGCATTGAGGAGTTTCAAGGCATTGGTGGAACAGGCTCGAAAATATAGACATCAACAAAAAACATTAAGCCATGAACTATTTCAGATTGAGGGTCCTTGTCTTCGTTCTCACCCTATGTGGCACCTTGTCGGCTTGCAGTGGCATACAGCGCAGCCAATGCGTGCCTGTCGACATCAACATCCTCAAACAATGGCTGGCAGGACAGACTGTTAGTGCTGAGGCGGTAAAAGCCTATGGTGGCATTGACCGTTGCTTTGTTGCAGAACCTATACCTGACGGTGTGTGGCAGCGGATGCAAGGCAAGTCGTTTAAGGCAAATCCTTACATAGGACGCAACGACCTGCGGTATATACGCGCCCTGCACTGGGACTACGATGGCAAGATGCACGTGGGAGAGATGGTGTGTAACAAGATTATCGCTGCCCGACTGGTGCGTATCTTTCGACAGCTCTTCGATGCCAAGTACCCCATTCAGCGCATGGTGCTGCCCGACGTCTACAATGCCGACGATGAGACACAGATGCGTGCAAATAACTCGTCATGCTTCTGCTATCGCGCCGTGGCTGGAACAAAAGTGCTGTCGAAGCATTCCAGAGGCCTGGCAGTTGATATCAACACCCTGTACAATCCTTACTATAAGGACCGCACCAACGGCACACGCTATGTACAGCCTGCCACAGCAACGGAGTACTGCGACCGCACTAAGAACTTCCCCTATAAGATAGACCGCAACGACCTTTGCCTGCGGTTGTTCAAAGAAGCTGGTTTCGCATGGGGAGGAGACTGGAAGAGTTGTAAAGACTTCCAACACTTTGAGCTTATCGAACGTTAAGGAGTGGGCTAAACTCAGAAAAAATCAGCATGCTCAGAATCTTCTGGCATCATCGTAGGAAGATGCAGCTCCCTTAATAGCACAGAGCAGTGGTGAAGATACATCATGATGTACTAATAGTTATCTAATAACTGTGCAGCAAAAGATGTGACTCCTATTTCAATGTAATCCATGTTAAGCCCATTGTAGCTTCCACGAATGATTTAGAATAGTAATGGCAGAATGATTCTCCCTCGCAATACAAAAGAGCATGTTCTTCACAATGAAGGAACATGCTCTTTTGTTCTCTCTCTCTTCTAGAACCTCACACCGAGGCTGGTGTTCACTATCCAGTCATCCATGCGTATGCTAACACCAGATTCGGATTTGAAACGTATGTTGTTTACCAGCGCTGCGGTACCGAGATATAGGTGTGGATTTATGTTGTAGTGCATAGATGCTCTGGCTACCCCGGGTGAGGAAAAATTTATTCTTGGTGTGCACTTCCTTGCTGATGTCGGTAGAATACTGCGACCCGCCGGGCAATGGTATGCCGACGTTGGCAGTGATGAAGCTTTTGTTGAAGAACACCAGCAGCGGTGCGGCGGAGATGTGCATCAGCCAGCGGCCCCGGTTGGGGGTGTAGTTGTAGCCATAGCCCAGTCCGAGAGCCGCTTGGTAGAACTCTATCTTTGTGATGCCATTCAGCATGGAAGACAGAGTTTGGTCCTTTTCCTCCAATCGTGCGGCCAAGAAAGCTGCATAGGCAGTAACAGAACCCTGCGAACGCTTCTGTATGAGCGACTGCTTCATGGCGGCGGAAAGCGAGTATTTTTTGTAGTTGAACACGTAGTAGCCGTTGATAATAGTAGCTTTCAGCCTTGTGTCGCCCCTTCTGACTGGCACGTTGCCTTCTGTTGCCGACGCGTCGAGCACACCATGCAGACCATCGGTGGAATGGCTGCGATACTCCAGTCCCACTTGCTTTCCGAACCATGCCAAATTGAAGTCGCGCGAGTAGCCATGAGCGATGTCCCATGAGTAGCTGGCAGATAGTCCGCGGTAGCCGAGCATGAGGGATGTGTGCCCGTTGAGCGACGAATGCATGTTCACATCAATATCTTTATAAGTAGGAATGTTGTGTCCTTCCACCGCAGTGTTCACACCGGCGAAATTCACGGTGACTGCAGCTTTCCATCCATATATTGGCAATGCCAGGTAGTTGGTGTCAATGCGGTTGATAGAACGCTTGTCAAGGTAGTCTTTCACCTTGTGCATGGTCCTTTGCAAAAAGGTAGGCTCTGCCTCTTGCGCGCACACGTATATATTAAAGGTGAAGTAGCAGAGTAGGGAGAGGAAAAATTTTATATTCATATTGCGATAAAGACAATGTAGGATGTGTCGTTCGTAGTTGCAAAAGTAGCAAGAATTCTCCAAGCCGTTCCATAAAATATGAGAAAGATCCCTGTCATAAATGCCAATGAATACGCATTCGATGACGGAACTATTCGGCTTGTTAGTGCTTATGAGCAAAAATCGTATATTAGTAAAAGTCTGAAAAAAGTTTGCTTATACGGGAGTTCGTGTTTAATCTTGTACCCGAAATCCACGCCCTGCTTCTGGTTAACTGAGTTTATTTTCTTAAAAACAATGGTATAGGGTACGGGCCCAGTGTAATGGGAAGACGGAGTAAATCCATATATCAGCTGTATAAAGCGAAATGTAAAGACGAAATTACAAATCTGAAAGGAAGGGTGTATGGTCCATGATAAGACAGTTATCAGATTAATACGTAGAAAGGTGAAAACCACGGATAACCACAGATAGCTTACAATACTAATCACATGCAATAAAAGCAGCTACCCTTCTCTAATAAGGTATTCTAATCGTACTCCCCTACGAGGGGAGTAGCTCTGACGTCAATGCACTACGTGATAGAGGCTGAACCAAAGTCAAATTAGCATACCATAAAAAAGAAAGGCTGCATCATCACAACGATAATGTAGCCTTATGCTTTGTCGGGATTACTGGACTCGAACCAGCGACCTCGCGCCCCCCAGACGTGTGCGCTACCAACTGCGCTAAATCCCGAAAGCGTCTGCAAAGGTATGGACAACAAATGAACCTGCCAAACATTTGAGGGGATTTTTTTTGTGACGCAGCTGCAGAAACCAAAGAATGCAGAAAAATGCGCTGTAGGTGCATGTTTTGTAGGATAAAGTGTTATCTTTGTATGCTAAATCAATACTAATATATTATGCTGATACGAATGACGCACGATGCCGACGGACCTGTGCTTTACATGGAAGGTCGCCTCGATACATCGACATCTGAACAGACTCGCACAGAGGTAGAAAAGCTATTAGCTTGCGAAGACGCCAGCAATGGATTGGTATGCAATCTTAGAGAATTGGAGTATATATCCAGCTCGGGTTTGCGCATTTTGCTGATGATGGCAAAACGCTGTCATCCGTTCCGCCTTGTCGAGGTGCAGCCCACCGTGTATGAGGTGTTGGAGATTACGGGATTCAGTAAGATGATGCCTGTGGAACGTGCTTTGCGCGAGATGAACATCGAAGGTTGTCCGGTGATAGGCCGTGGAGGGGTAGGTGTGGTGTATCGCATTGACGACGATACTATCGTAAAAGTGTTCCGCGAAGGTACGACGCTCGACGAGGTGTGTGGCGAGATAACGATGGCTAAGGAAGCCTTCATGCTCGGCATGCCCACCGCCATCTCTTTTGATGTGGTACGTGTGGGAACACAGTACGGACTTGTTTATGAGCTGCTGCGTGCCGAGACACTCAGCTCCTGTCTGAGCCGCAACCCTGAACTGTTGGACAGCTATGCAGAGAAATATGCCGACGTGTTCATGCGTATGCACGCCATTGAGGTGCCGTCGACGAGCAACATCCCCTCGGCTATGGACCATGAGCACGATGCCATAGAGCATATCAGACGCTACTTCAGCGATGATGACATCGAACTGCTGCTACACATTGTTGATGCCATACCGCCCGCCAACCGTATGCTGCACCTCGACCTGCAGTCGAAGAATGTGATGATGCAGGGCGATGAGCCTATGCTGATAGACATGGGTGAGATAGGCTATGGGCATCCGCTTCTCGACCTGGCTCACGCCTACTCGTCGATGATGGCCCTTGTGGGCGACTACGAAACCATCATCGGTCTGCCTGAGGATACTGCCCACGCCTTGTGGCAGGGCATGCTCGATCGTTACTTTGCCGACCTGACACCCGAGATGCGCCGCCATCGCGAAGAACAGATCATGGTGGTGTCGAAGGTGCGCAACTTCAGCTGGCTGTCGCTCTCTGACAGTTTCCCCGAGGCAATCATACACCAGTGTCAAGAGATATTCGACGAACGAGTACGCAAGCAGAAATATTATATCCTCAAGGTGTGCGAAACGTTCAAAGACTGGACATTGTAGAGAGGAAAATACTGAGGGATGGCGGCGACGCAGTAGGCACCATGAGGCGTAGAGCGTATCCACACCCGAACACGATAAACGTAGTTTAAGCTAACAATAAGGTTATATGAAGATATTGCGCAGGATACAACGCTTTTTCAAACAACACATAAAGCCTGGTGTCATAATCATCATCTTCGTGGCTGTGTTGATGGAAAGCATCAACATCATCCAGTATGTCACCGCCCGTCGTGCCATCCGTCAGGAAGTGGAGCATCGTGCTGAGAGCGAGTTGCGCACCAAGCGCCTGGAGATACAGAAGGTTATGGACGGTGTGGAGACAGCCGTGCATAACGTTGCGTGGTCGATAGAGGAGACCTTGGCCACGACTGACAACGTTTATCCCGTTTTGCAACGTATATTGGATAACAATCCCTATCTCGTGGGAAGCGGTATCGGTTTTGTTAACAACTTCTACAGCCAGCATGGCAAGTGGTATGAACCCTATGTGGCACGCCAGAAGGATGGAAGCTATGAGCATAAGAACATCGGTTCGGCTCAACACGACTACCATCGGTCAGAGTGGTTTGTGAATGCGTTGTCCAGCGACAGCGGCTACTGGTCGGAACCTTACTATGACGAAGCTGGAGCGCAGGTACGCCTCTGCACCTTCGCCTATCCCCTGCGTAACAAGGAAGGTAAGGTGGTAGGAGTCTTAGGCATCGACCTGGCTCTCGATTGGCTCTCTGATCTTATCAACGTCAACCATGTATATCCTTCGTCGTACAATATGATGATTTCCAGTACGGGTCAGCTGCTTGCGTGTCCTACCGAGAGTCTTGTGATGCGCAGCACCATACAGGAAGCAACGAAGAAGATAGAAGACACTACCGCACAATATATCAACACTCAGATGATGAGCGGCAATACTGGCTCGGCGTCATTGATAGCTGATGATGGCAAGAAATATCACGTGTACTATGCCCCCATGGATCATGGTTGGTCGATGGCAGTGGTGTGCTCAGACAAAGAAATCTATCAAGGCTTGAATCGTGCCAGCATATTTTTGTTCCTGCTCATGGTGGCAGGTCTGCTGCTGATGGGTCTCGTCATGGCACGTCTGGCACGCAACTATCGCCGTCTGCGCCTGGTGACACAGGAGAAAGAGCGCATAGGCAACGAGTTGCGCATAGCCAGTGGCATACAGATGGGTATGTTGCCTAAGATATTCCCTCCCTATCCCGACCGCGATGATGTGGAGATATTCGGCTCGCTGGTGCCTGCCAAGGAAGTAGGCGGCGACTTGTACGACTTCCACATCCGCGACGAGAAGCTCTTCTTCTGCATCGGCGACGTGAGTGGAAAGGGTGTGCCGGCATCTTTGGTGATGGCGGTGACGCGCAGTCTGTTCCGAACGCTGATAGCCCATGAGGCCATGCCGGACAGAATTGTGACCAATATGAACGATGCAATGGCGGAAATGAACGAAGAAAACATGTTTGTCACCTTCTTCGTCGGCGTGCTCGACCTGCCCACCGGACGAATGCGCTATTGCAATGCAGGCCATTGCCCACCATTGATAATAGGCGAGAAACAAACCCTGTTGAAGGTAGACTCCAACATTCCGTTAGGACTGATGATGGGGTGGAAGTACACTTGCCAAGAGGTGATGCTTCCACCAGAGACCACCATCTTCTTATATACTGACGGACTAACCGAGGCAGAGAACGAATACCATGACCAGTTTGGCGAACAGCGTATGCTGGATGTGGCAAAAACACTCGAAAGAGGCAAGAATGATGCGATGAATGGGGCAG
Organism: uncultured Prevotellaceae bacterium; assembly: GCA_900320845.1. Taxonomy (GTDB): domain Bacteria; phylum Bacteroidota; class Bacteroidia; order Bacteroidales; family Bacteroidaceae; genus Prevotella. The sequence goes on from ONTS01000033.1 coordinate 8,639, forward strand.
AGGTGGTCATCAAACGCATGGAGAAAGCTGTTCACGAATTTGTGGACGGTGCCGAGCCCAGCGATGATCTCACCATGCTCAGCGTGGAATACACCCGCAAGCAGAACACTATCTTCATGCATCGCACCCTACGTCTGGTTAACGACATCAACGATGTGCCTAAGCTGAACGCCTTCGTCGACGATGTGTGCGAGGCAGTAGGCTTCGACGCTTCGACAACTATGCAGATGAACCTCGCCATGGAGGAAGCCGTAGTCAACGTAATGAACTATGCTTATGCCTCGGGCGTGCAGGGCGATATCGACATCGAAGCTGCCATCAGCAGCGAACGCCTCAAGTTTATCATCATAGACTCTGGCATGGCATTCGACCCCACAGCCAAAGCAGAAGTAGATACTTCCTTGGGCATCGACGACCGACCCATTGGCGGACTGGGAATTCATCTGGTAAGACAGCTGATGGACTCTATCAACTACGAACGCATAGACGGTAAGAACGTACTTACCCTCCGTAAAAGACTGAAATGAACCTCAACGATATTTTCTTCCTCGGTCTTAACGGCAGTGCCTGGCTGACGCTATTCATCTTGTTTAGCATGATGGTAGCGCTTGTCCGCACAAGGCTACGTCCTGAGATTATCTTCCTTGGCGGTGTCACACTGCTGCTTGTGGCAGGTATCGTCGACGAAGAAGAAGCCATGCGCGGCTTCGGCTCCGAACCAGTAGTCATCCATGCCGCCTTTTTCGTCATCATCGCCGGACTGATACAGTCGGGTGTGATGTATTGGCTGACGAAGCACGGACTGGGAACACCCAAAGGATATAGGTGTGCCTTGTGGCGTCTGATGGTGCCCATCAGCTTTCTAGCTGCACTCATCAATGCTGTCAATGTGGTGGCACTCTTCATCGATGGAGTAAAGATATGGGCACGCAAACTCAATATCTCCTCTTCAAGGCTACTGCTGCCGCTCAGCTATGCAGCAACCTTCGGTGGCATGTGCACACTGCTGGGCAGTACGTCGAACATTGTGCTCGCAGGTCTCTACACTCAGAAGACGGGTGAGGCGCTTAACATCTTCACTCCGCTTGTGCCAGGACTCGCCGTCACTGCTATGGGATGGATACTGGTGGTATTGCTGCGCCGCTTTATTCCTGAGCGCGAATCGCCTGAGCAATCGTTTGAAACCACTTCCGACTATACAGTCGAACTCCTTGTGCCTACCGACAATCCCGCCGTGGCAATGACGGTGCAGGATGCCGGCCTGTTGAGTGTGAAGGGAGGTAGCTTGGTGGAGATAGTACGTTTCGATAAAGAGATTATCATGCCCGTGTCGCCCGACGAGTTTGTCATGGGTGGCGACAGACTGATATATGCTGGTCAGATTACCGAGCTACTTGAACTGAAGCGCACCCATGGTCTTGTGGCAGCCGACCATCATGTATGGAGTCTTGACGAGATAGACAGCGACCGTATGCTACGCACGGCTTACGTATGTTTTGGCAGTGACCTCATCGGTAAGAAGATGACCGAGACCGACTTTGAGCACGCCAACGACGTGACCTTGGTGGCAGTGGCGCGTGGCGGTCATAGGGTTGACGGCCAACCACGCGAGATTCCTTTGCAGGCTGGCGACACGTTACTGTTGGAATGCCCGCCCAAGGTGGAAGAACAGATAGAACAAGCCAACCGCCGCAGACTAACTTTTTTCCACTCGCACTTCGTGCCGCAGATAGGAAGACGCACCTGGATTTCTACGCTTATACTGCTGCTCATGTTTCTTACCTCGACATTCCATGTCTTGCCGCTGATGGCAGCTACGATGTTAGCAGCTGGACTGATGATGATGTTCAAGTGCGTCAGCATGGATAACGTGACCAAATACATTGAGTGGGACTTGCTGATGGTAGTCGGTTCCATCGTCATCCTCTCCATAGCTATCACCAACACCGGTATGGCAGAAGTGATAGCGCAAGGTGTGCTCACGCTGTGTAAGGATAATCCGTATTTGGTAATGATTACGATGTGTCTGCTTGCCTCCATCGTCAGCGAGGTAGTGAGTGACGTCGGTGCAGGAGCTATTTTCTTCCCAATCATGTGGCATCAGGCAACGCTATTGCATTGCGACCCTCTTCCCTTCGTCATGTCGCTGATGTTTGCCGTAGAAGTGAGCTTCGCCACACCTTTAGGTTCCAACACCCACATGCTGATATATGGCCCGGGAGCGTTCCGTTTCACCGACTTCGCACGCTTAGGCATAGTCATGCACATTGTGCTGCTTGCTACCAGCCTGCTGGTGATAAACATCCTGTTCCCCATCTATCCATAAGTAAACCGTTATATTATAAAATAGAGAATATAATCACAATCTCATATTATTATGAATACAACATTTAAAGAAGACAACAACTACTACATTATGGTTTTCGAAGGGCGTCTCGATACCGCCGCTTCTCCCCAAGTGGAAAAAGATATGCAGGTGCTTCACAACTGCAACGGCCACGACATCATCCTCGACTGTACCGCATTGGAGTACATCTCTTCCAGCGGTCTGCGTCTGTTTCTCAGCACTCTGAAGAACGCACAGTCCAAAGGCAGCAAGGTATTCATCAAAGGCATGAACGATGACATACGCAACGTATTTGCTATGACAGGTTTCATCAACTTGTTCTCCATCCTGTAGCGCCTTTTTGCTTCTGTCTGCAGTGTGAGCCACAGCATAGCTACTTACAGCAGTGCTAACTAATAGGCGTGCACTGTTGCATATTCGCATGTTACATTATACCTTTGCACAGTTATGCCATTCGAATTTCATGTAGACATACTCGATACTATCTTCAAAGGCATCATCATCGGCATCCTTGCCTCAGCCTTTATGGGTCCTGTGGGCATCCTATGCGTGCAGCGCACCATGAACAAAGGCCGTTGGTACGGCTTTGCTACAGGTGTAGGCGCTGCAGCAAGCGACCTCATCTATGCCCTCATTACAGGTCTGGGCATGTCGTTTGTCATGAATATGGTCAACGACGAGCGCACACGTTTCTACCTACAGATATCCGGAAGTCTGCTCCTGCTCTTCTTCGGCATCTACAGCTTCCGCTCCAACCCTATTCGCTACAAGCATAAGTCGGCTGGAAAGAAGAAAGGAACACTGCGCCACAATGCCGTGACAGCATTCTTCCTCACACTGAGCAACCCACTCATCATCCTGCTCTTCATCGCTGCCTACGCACAGACGGCTTTCGTATTGCCGGGCAGACCGATAGAGATGGGCATCGGATACCTCAGCATCGTGGGGGGAGCACTGCTGTGGTGGTACGGACTGACATGGCTCATAGACAAAATACGCAATAAGTTTGAAGACCGAGGCATCATCATCATCAACCGCGTGGTGGGCTCATTGGTCATCATCATTTCTGTCATCTTCCTCTTAGGAACCGTGTTCAACCTCTTTACACTGCATTATTAAAAAGCAGTTTTTCTGCCTTTCTAATCCAATCCTCATCCCGTGTTTATAGCCCAACAATTCAAACAGCGCAACATTGTAGAGTACGTGCTCTACATGTGGCAGATAGAAGACATACTGCGTGCCTATGGTTGCGACCTGTCACGCCTGCGTCGCGAGTACATCAGCCGCTTTCAGTATGACGAGGAGCAAATAGACGAGCTCACCGACTGGTATGCCATGCTCATCAAGCAGATGAACACAGAGCACTGCCGTGAGAAAGGACACCTGCAACAGAACATCAAGACCGTCGACACCCTTGAGGCATTGCACCAGCGACTTGCCGCCGATGCCGATAAACCGTTCTACAAAGCACAATATTATAAGGTGTTGCCATTTATCGTCGAGCTACGCAACAAGGGCAGGAAAGACGAAGGCGAGGTGCAGACCTGTCTTAACGCCCTTTACGGAACGATGATGTTGCGCCTGCGACAGAAAGAGATAAGCCCCGATACCAAGCACGCCATAGAAGCCATCTCTACACTGATGGGCATGCTGGCAGAAGAGTACACCAAGCAACAAGGCAACGTACCGGAATAAGTAGATGATATTCCACCGGAGTACGCTTCGCAATAACGATACCAAAACATCCTGAAATAACGATACCCATGAACATACTCATCACTGGTTGCAACGGACAGTTAGGCACAAAGCTGCGCGAGCTAGAGTCCACCATGCCCCAACACACATTTTATAACACCGATGTCGAAGAGCTCGATATCACCGATGCCGATGCCGTTGAAGCCTTTGTGACAACCAACAACATAGAAGGCATAGTCAACTGCGCCGCCTATACCGCCGTCGACCGTGCCGAGAACGATGCCGAACTGGCTCACCGCATCAATGCCCTCGCCCCCGAACTACTGGCGAAAGCTATACAGAAGTGCAACGGATGGATGATACATGTGTCCACCGACTACGTATTCGACGGCAACAACTGTCTGCCATATCGCGAGGACGATGCCCCTAACCCCACAGGCGTGTATGGCAGTACCAAGCTCGAAGGTGAACAACGGATGCAGAAAGTATGCCCCAACAGCGTCATACTGCGCACCGCATGGCTCTACAGCGAGGTGGGAAACAACTTTGTAAAGACCATGCTCCGCCTCGGACAGGAGCGTGACAGCCTCGGTGTTGTCTACGACCAGGTAGGCACGCCCACCTATGCAGGCGATTTGGCACAAGCCATACGTACCGTTATAGAACAGGACATCACCCCCGGCATATACCACTTTACCGACGAAGGAGCCGTGAGCTGGTACGACTTCACCAAAGCCATCCACCGCATAGCCGGAATCACCACATGCCATGTGCGCCCCTTGCGCAGCGAAGAATACCCCACACCGACACGACGCCCGCCGTATAGCGTACTGGATAAAGCAAAATTCAGACAGACATACCAAATGGAGATACCCTATTGGGAAGACAGCCTGCGCCAGTGCATAGCAAACCTGATGCAACAGTAGGATAACATCAATTGCAAAAGATATTACAACTGGCTCGAATGGATCTGTATCCATTTGAGCCAGTTGTAGTTTTGGTAGGTATCAGAGCCATATCCTGTTCCCCCATCAGGTACGGATGCCTGTAGATATAGGGCTGTCGTGCTATAGTTTTTTCTCTTTCGGTGGGCTACTATGTTCCGTGCATAGGTTACGGGTTGTGGATTAAAATGGGCTGAAGTCTGGGTGAGTGGGGGAGAAGAGGGTAAAAATCGTAATAGATGAGGATTGTGGGAACCGAAATGGCCCTCTATCTTTGCAGCAAAATTTACAAACATTATGAAAGCTAAACTCCACTTATTGCTTGTACAGGCGACATTCATGCTGTCAAGTACGACGATTTTCTGCACTGCTGCCATGGCATTGCCATCTTCATATCTGCCCTCAGAGCCCGACACTGTGGCACCACGGCAACAGTATGGATTCAACAATCAACAGTTTATGCTCGATGAGGTCGTTGTCTTCACACAGCCGAAAGAGACTCGTTTGCTGAGAGAACAGCCCCTCAGCTCCTCCAGCTTCCTCCAGCCCACCCTTGACAACATCGGTGAGCGGTCGTTGCAGACGCTGTCGCAGTATACTCCCTCACTGACGATGCCTCACTATGGGGCAAGACTCACCTCATCCTTATATATAAGAGGTGTCGGCGCGCGTGTGGGCTACTCCCCCGTGGCTATGTATATCGATGGTATGCCCATCGTAAATCGCACCGCCCACAACCAATATCTATACGATGTGCAGCGTGTCGATGTGTTGCGTGGCTCGCAGGGAACGCTCTACGGACAGAATGCCGAGGCCGGTCTGATGCGCGTGTTTACTATGTCGCCCATGTATAATAAGGGTACTTATCTGCGTCTCAGCGCTGCTAACGGCAGACAGAAGCAGGCAGAGCTGTCACACTACATGTCGCTTGGCAGTAAGGTGAGCCTCGGTATGGCGATGTTCTTCAACGGACAGCGCGGATTCTTCAAAAACAGCAACCTGCATCAGTACAACGACTCGCTCTCGGAACTGGGAGGACGCATTCGTCTGATGTGGCAGCCAAAGGAAAACTTCACCTTCGATTATATTGCCGACTACCAGCACGACCGAGAAAATGCCTTCCCTTATGGCGAGGTGAAGGAGAAAGGCGGCTTTGCTGAGCTACCGTCGACGACATTCATGAACCGTTACCGCCGCCACCTGTTCCGTACCGGCATCAACATGGCGTGGCGACTGAAGGGTGCACACCTCTTTTCCACCACCTCTTATCAGTATATGCGCGACAAGATGGTGATGGACCAGGACTATGTGGCACGCGACTACTTCACACTCGGACAGCGTCAGCTGCACCATGCCTTGACACAGGAGTTTGTGGTGCGCTCGCCATATGGTGCCGATGCTGTTAACGAAGACGCTCCGCGCTACCATTGGCTCTTCGGACTCTACGGCGCTTATCAGTGGCTGAAGACCGATGCCCCCGTAGGTTTCGGCGAAGGAATCACCTCTCCCATCAGCATGGGCGTGCAAAGAGCCATGTACAACGCCATACTGCAGCAGATGAAGCAAGCATTTATTGCCCGCGGCATGAACGACCTGCAAGCCACACAGGCTGCGCAGCAACTCATTGAGCAGCGTGGAGGCATCAGCATGACAACGACGATGGACACGCCGGGACATTTCCGCACACCGGAGTATAACGTTGCCCTCTATCATGAGTCCGACTTCCGTCTCACGCCGCGTCTGACGCTCACCGCCGGACTGCGCTACGACTACAGCCACGCTGCACTGGGCTACCACACACACTCCATCATGGCAATGACAGCCAACGTGATGGGTAGCGAAGCCACCAATACCTTGCTCAGCGAACTGCATAACACTGCCAAGACACACTCCAACCAGCTGCTGCCGAAGGTGGCACTCACCTTCATCACCGACACAGAACACCGCAGCAACGTCTACATACAGATGAGTAAAGGCTACCGAGCCGGAGGATACAACCTGCAGATGTTCTCCGACGTACTGCGCAAGGAGCTCAATGACAACGCGCAGAATGCTATGCAGGGATCCTACGAGGTGCCGCATTCCGATGAGGACTACCAACGCATACACAAGACCATCAGCTACAAGCCTGAAGTGTCGTGGACTTACGAGTTGGGTACACACCAGAACATCCTGCTCTCCGCCGCAGAAGGCAGCATGTTACGCCTTGATGCCAGCGTGTTCTTCATGCAGATGCGCAACCAGCAACTCTCCATCTTTGCTGGAAACTACGGCTATGGACGTCGCATGGTCAACGCCGGACGGAGCCATAGCTGTGGAATGGAGCTCGCACTTAGCGGCAATATGATGCGAAATAGGCTGAACTGGATGCTGAACTACTCCTTCAACCATACCACCTTCCGCGAATATAAAGATGTTGTTACCACTCCTGAGGGCGAACAAGCTGTAAACTATCGCGACAAGCATGTTCCCTTTGCTCCTGCACATATGCTCGCAGCGTCGGTAGACTACCGCCACGAACTGAATCACAATAGTTTTGTGAAAGCCCTCATCGCCGGTGTCAACACCAACATGCAAGGCAAAATCTATTGGAATGAGGCCAATACGCAGTACCAGAAGTTCTATGCGCTGCTCGGTGCTCGTGTGGGTGTCGACGTCGGCTTTGCCACACTGACGCTATGGGCACGCAACCTCACCGACACACGCTACCACACCTTCCTCGTCGAGAGCAACGCCACCGGACAGATGCTATCCTTTGCTCAGCGTGGCAACCCACGACAGATAGGCGTCGACCTTGCAGTGAAGATAGGAAAATAAATGAATTATTGCTGTCCGCTAAGTGGGTGCAAAAGGGAGAGAATAACAAATATTCAGTTAAGAAACCTTAAATTTAACATATGCGCGACAGATGTTTGTGCTACATGTGTTACCTTTGCACCCGTTATGCATGTGCGGCATGAATATGCTGCCATATTCTTCAAAAACAGATTAAAAACCGACGATAGCAATAACAAATCACAGAGTGTCGTCTATGTTGACTCCTTATTATTCAGTTCCCGTTTCCTTGCTGCTGCTGCTTTCCGGTAGCAGTGGCTTGTTGTGCAGGGCTGAATCTTCCT
>ONTS01000032.1 GCA_900320845.1 uncultured Prevotellaceae bacterium
GATACGGTTAACACGACCTATGCGCTGCATCAAGCGTGAGGCATTCCAAGGAGAATCATAATTGACAATTATGTGAGAGCGATGCAGGTTGACACCTTCTGCCAGTACATCTGACGTCAGGATAATGTTGTAACGGTCTTTCTTTACCGTACTGTTAGCATCGAAGTTTTCCTTGATGTCCGTTGCTCTGCGGTCACGGTTCTCTGCTGTCACTGTAAGCACGTCTTTTCGTCCCAACTCATTCTCCAATCTGCCTTTGAGATAGTTGAGTGTATCGACACTCTCTGAGAAGACAACCAACTTGCCAGAGAGATTGCGACTGTCAAAGAATTCGTTCTCCAGTTTTTCCCTGAAGAGGTCAAACTTCTGGTCATCATGCTCTTGTTTCCAATCGGCATTAAGGGCTTCAAGCACTTTCTTGTCGTGTTGGAGCATCGCGATGAAATCAGGATCAAAATCTTCCGACTTGTAGAGGATGTCGCTTTCGTTATAACCTTTTTCCAGCGCCTTCTCTATAATCTCGTCCAGCTCCACTCCTTTGGCCTGCAAGTCTTTTACATTAAGGTCTGGAGCAATGATGACTTTGTCCTCTGCAAACATCTTTAGCATATCATCTGTGATACGAAGTAATGTTGCTAAAGACAGTTTGAAAGCATGGAAACTACTTTCCAATCGCTTCACCATGTGGACTCGATAGATGCCTGCTAATGTTTGACCGACATGGACAGCATTGCGATATTTCGCGCGAAGTTCTGGTTTCAAGAACTCAATAGCACGATAACGGGCATAGTGCAAATGTGGCTCAAACTTATCGTCAGACAACACGTTCAACGTATAGAAGAAACGATTACTCGTGTCTGCATCCATCTCATACTCTAAGGGTGTTGGCGCCAAGGGCTTTGGAAAGACAATCCCTTGTGCTTTCAAATCCTTCTTATATTCAGGGTCATTTTCGATGTTGCTTCGTGTCCTGCGGACAGTCACCTTGTCTATGACTCGCTCACGGATTACTTCATAGATTTTATCCACATCAGCCGTAACATCACGAGTCTCACGCTCTTTCATCAACAAGCTATATGCCTTGATATGTTCTGCGAAGAATCCTTTGAGATTAGGAATTCCATCAATGGTACAACTCTGGCTGTCCTGGAAGAGAAGCAAAAGGTTAAGCAAGTCTTCTGGACGGTTATTGAGTGGTGTGGCAGAAAGCAGCATGACTTTCTTTCGTAAGCATTTCAACAACCCTGTGTTGACACAATCTGCTTTACAGATTTTCTGGAGGTCATCATATTTGCCAGAGCCACCATTGCGGAACCCATGGGCTTCATCCACAATGATTAGGTCGAACTCTTCCTTTGACTTGTAGCGGTCTTTCCCATCGAGAACTCGGTCCAGTTTCCCATTGGTAATGAATTGTGCTTTGTTATAAATGCCAAACAGCTTAAAGGTCTCCTCCCAGTTGTCGCGGAGAGCTGGAGGGAACACAACAAGTATGCTTGTATTCCTTCCATTGGCCTCTATGAAGCGCTTGGCAATCATGGTAGCAATCATTGTCTTGCCAAGACCGACCACATCTGCGAGGAATAGTCCATTATGGCGCATTAGCATCTGGAATCCCTGAATGACCGCATCGGTCTGATACTTCAACTCCATCACACCGGATGGAAGCTGGACAGAGAAATCATCTTCAACCTGGTCGCCAAAAGTATCTATCAATACCTTCAGGTAGATTTCGTATGGCGTAGGTTGATAGCCAAGATATGTCTTTTTCTTGATACTTTCAATATCGTCAAAGGTCAACGGAACGGCTTCTTCCCATAGTTTCTTGAACTCAGTATGGCAGTAATCAACATCATCAAAATCTTTCATAGCCACATTCAGCTCATACCTTGGCGATTGTGTCGTACCAAGACCTGAGTCTGAAATATTGGATGAACCCATGATAACCCATCCATCTGTATGCTCCGAGTGATTGTGAGGCAGACATAAATAAAACTTAGCATGAAGATTCTTGGTGGAATGAATCTTCATTTGGAGCCTACCATCCACCAAATCTTGACACATCTGCAAGATGCCTTCCTCTACTTCTGGAGCATATCGTGCATTGATAATGTCCTGACGAAATTCTTCATCATAGACAGTCATCGCTTTCTCTGCATTCTCCAGCATTAACATCGTCTTGTTGTGCCTGCGGAAGAGGTCATCAATATTAATTCCTACAAGGATCTTTATTTCTTCAACATCCTTTAGCTCTCTGCGAAGGTTGAAGTAGCCTGAAGAACGAAAGAATCCAACAACAGCCAAGAATCTGTCGAAGTGAGCCATACCTGATGCTATACCCTTCAATTTGTCAAAAAGGGTGTTGCCTGATTCGTTATTGAAAAATTTACTAATCATATATTTGTTTTTCCTTCGTTTTTTTACTTGCTTAGAGTGGCGTCAGAACTATCTTGACGATAGTGGCAGTACATTCTTTATGGATTGTCTTCTCTTGGCTACAAAGTTACGTAAATTCTCTTGAATAACCTTTGGTTATACAAACTATTTGCGTTTTGTGGCTCGTTTTTATGTCTGTTATATACATAAGATGCCAAGATGGAGTTTTGGCATTGGTTCAGACAGGGAGAAGGTCTATGTGTGCGGAAGTTGTGATGACGTCTGGCATTGCGTTGACATGCCCTGACATGCCCTTACATGTGGGCTATGTCGGTCTCTTCAGCTGAGCATTTGTGTGAGGAATACGTCGGTGAAGAGGATGAGGACGCTTGAGGATACTACGGCGTTGGTTGAGGCGCGTCCTACTTCTACGCTACCGCCTTCGACGGTGTATCCGAAAAAGGCGGATACGCTGCTGATGATGAAGGCGAAGACGAGGCTCTTGATGATGCTCATCCACAGAAACCAGGGCACAAAGTCGTGCTGTAGTCCTGCCGTGAGGTCGTCGGGTGGGAGGATATGCCCTATGTATGCTGTGGCGTAGGCGCCCACGATGCCCATGGCGGCGGAGAAGATGACGAGCAGGGGCATGATGGTGACGAGTCCGAGTACCTTGGGTAGGATGAGGTAACTGGCTGAGTTGATGCCCATGACGTCGAGTGCGTCGATCTGGTGTGTGACGCGCATAGTGCCTATTTCGGACGCTATGTTGCTGCCTACCTTACCGGCGAGGATAAGACACATGATGCTTGACGAGAACTCCAGCAGCATGATTTCCCTGGTGGTGTATCCGCTCACCCAGCGCGGCATCCACGGACTCTGTATGTTGAGCTTCATCTGTATGCAGATGACGGCGCCAATGAAGAAGGAGATGAGCAGCACGATGCCGATGCTGTTCACGCCCAGGGCCGACATCTCTTGCACATATTGCTTGAAGAACATGCGCATGCGTTCGGGACGCGCTATGACGCGCCCCATCAGCATGAGGTATTTGCCCAGTGTCTGGAGTCCGTTGACGATAAACATGATGGGGCAAAGGTAGGGAGATAAATTGAGAGTTTGTTACTTAGGGCTGGAAAGTTTGGATGAATCCAGTCTTTTTCTCGCCATGGCATAGTCCGAACAGGCTCGGTTCTTACGGATGTGTTGTTTTTGGGGGCGGAGGGGGTGTTATTCTTGAAGTTTGCGACATAAAAATCCCCCGGCGGACATCATGGTGGATGCCGTCGGGGGTCATGACAATCATTGTCAAATGATGCTTATTGCTTTCTCGGTTGTGCTGGTGGAGTCGTTACATGTTGTTCAGGGCTTCTGCGCCTCCTATGACGGTGAGGAGTGCTGTGGCGATGGTGGCTATTATTTTAATGATGATGGTCAGTGTGTCTTTTTTCTTTTTTGCCATATTTCATTCGCCATTAGGGGTTTACGTTTCCGTTGTCGCCATTGTCTCCGTAGCCGTCTCCGTCTTGTGTTTCTCCGATGACGTCATTCTTCGGTGCTTCCTGCACGGTGCATCCTGTGAGGAAGGTGCGTGTCATCTTGCCGTTGGCGTCTCGGTGTCCTTCTGGGGTGAAGATGATGTGCAGTCCCTTGATGTTCTTGCTGACGCTGAACTTCGATATCGATGTTGCTCCGGAGGATTTGAGTCCGACCTTGAATGTGCCGAAGCCGTTGAGCTTTACTGCGTGTGAGGCTTGCAGCTCGTCTTGCATCACTTCTACGAGCTCGGTGAGCACTACCAGTACGTCGCTGTGCTTGGCGGTACAGTTGCGTTGTATGCGTTCGGCGAGTGTCTTGGTGTCGATGGTCTGCGTCTTGATGGCGCGGGCGTACCACTGGCCGCGGTTGACGAAGTTTTTGCGGTTGTTTTGGTAGAGTTTGTACATTACTGCCATAGTTTTGTTCCTTTCTTTAGTTTTAGTAGTTGGTAATTTAGTGAATGCTTACGTTGTCTTAGGGGTTGTTGCCGACGTAACCGGTATTGTCGTCCTTCCCTTTATTGACGATGCAAAGATACGCTGCCGACTATGCGTCTTGCAAGCTTTCCATGTCTGCCATGTTAACCACGCCCTCCATTTTATTGGTTTCTGCCTTGTTGTAGGCTAAGCGTGGCTCACTACACCATTATTATATTATGCGCGTGCGATGGTTTGTCTCCCATTGTCGTCTATTATCCTGTCAGTGCTCTGAGCAGTGCGCGGTGTCTCGACGGCTCTATGTGGTGTTTCCATCGGCAGTGGTTGCACATGTGTCTTCTGTTTCCCGACGGCAGCAGTGCAAATTTCTCTTTGGGCAGTGTCTGTCCGCAGCAGATGCAGTGTGCCGTTGCTGTTGCCGTCAGTGGTGTAAGGGTTTCGGCAGCGGTGGGGCAGGTGAGGGGTGTCGTGGTGTTTGCCGCCATGCTGAGGTGCAGTGCCTGTCGGCGGTTGCGCAGCTCGTCTTTGCGGTACGACACATGCAGCCACACTGTCCCTGTACGCTTGTTGCGTTCCAGTATGAGCTGGTCGAAAACGAGGTTGTCTCTCACGTAGTTGTACATGCGTATTGCCACTTCCCGTGTTGCTGTTCGCACGTCGGCAGCCTCTCCTCTCAGGTGTTGTGAGGTGGGCACTCCCCCCACGGCGCGGTTCAGTGCTTCACAGCGGTATCCGGAGTTGATTACTATGGGCCCGAAGGCGTTGCGCAGTGGCTCCAGCACGTGGTCGCATAGGGCTATGAGGCGCGTCACGTGGCACAGTTGTGGCGTGTTGTCGATGTGCAGGCGCTGCGCCGTGGCACTGCGCACAAACTCGCGAAGCACAAAGTGCTCCGACAGACGAAGGTCTGGATAGATGGTTGTCATAATAAATTTAGTTTTAGTAGGTGTAACAATCGCCCTCCTTCGTTGGAGAGCGTGGTGCAAAGATAATGATATTTTGCCGTTAACGCATCGCTCCCTCAGACATATTTTCACCCTGTTTCGGCAAGGTGTTGTGTGTGAGTTTTTTGCTTGTCGGCGGTGTGCGCTGTTGCGCAGCGCCTATAAACACTAAGAATTGTCAGTTAGCGAGTTAGGTCGAACAAACTTCTTTATTTCTTTTGGCATTTACTTTATTCGTTATACCTTTGCCAACACAATTTTCCACCCCCATACCCCATGTTTCAACCACTTACACATCCATCCCTAAAACTTACCTTTTACTACTGTCTCCCTGCACAGACAGGAGAAGATATGCTTGCACGCTTCGTCTACTAAAGATGTTGTGTGCAATTTTTTTTCGATGGAGGATACAAGATAGAATTGCAGAAAGATAGAGAACCCCCGCTGAACTTACCCAGATGTTGACGGACAGTATGACAGAAAATAAAGATGTTGACAACTAATCAGAGTAATAAACCTATACATCAATTCATCAATCTTCAAAACTAAAAACTCATTATGAAACGAAATCTACGTTTTTACGTGACGCTACTACTTATGGTGGTGGCAAGTGTCGGCAGTTTTGTGCGAGCTGCCAGTAAAACGGGTACCATCACATTCGGTACGAATGCTGTAAGGATTAATGCCGCATCTGTGACAGGGAATGATGACCTTGGCAATACATGGACCATTACCACAGCAGGTACTACCTCGTTTACTACTAATGCGGGCTATTACCAGGTTGGTTCTTCAAGTAAACCCGCTACAAGCATTACCTTTACCACCACACTGCCTGAAAGTGTAGAGATTTCTTCAATGAGTGCTAAGTTTGGTGGTTTTAGTGGTACTGCAGGCACAATAACGCTCAAGGTTGGAGACACCGAAGTCGGTACTGGAAGCCTGAATGCTACAAATGATGTTACGGTGAATTCTACATCCACTGCCACTGGAACCGTACTGACGGTGACGGTAACAGGTATCTCAAAGGGTGTAAAATGCTACAATATATCTTATACCTACGAAGAAGAAGGCGGTTCTACCACGGAATCTCCTCTTACTTCTATCGCTCTGTCCGGTGATTATCCCACCACGTTCTATCAGAACGATGCTTTCAGCTATGCAGGTGCTGTGGTTACCGCCACCTACGAAGACAACTCTACAAAGGATGTGACAAGCAGTGCGACCTTCTCCACACCCGACATGACAACAACGGGCACTAAGGAAGTAACTGTAAGCTATACCGAAGGTGAAGTGACGAAAACGACGTCGTACAATATCACGGTGAATGAGTATGTTCAGCCTACAGCATTTGATATCAACCTGAACAATACATTGTTTGGAACAAATCATACAGGTTCAGTATCTGTCACCGATGCAAATCCTGTCACGGGAACATTGAATCAAGTGACCGTGACCTACGCCGGTAGTGGCAGCCACTATATCAACGACAGCCAGATACGTTTCTATTCCGGCAATAAGTTGACCTTTGAAGCACCTGCAGGATATAACATCACTGAGATTGTATTTACAGCTGATGGTACATGGACAGCAACAATAGGTGCTACACCTGGCACATATTACACTAATACCAAAACTTGGACAGGAAATGCATCATCTGTACTCTTTGAAGGTTCTGGCAGCGGACAGTGTAGAATGAGCAAGGCTTCAATAAAGCTTGCCGATGCTTCTATTCCCGTTAAGACCAATCCCGAGCTTGCTTTCTCTGCTGCAACTGCAACCGCAAACCTCGGTGAGACTTTCACCGCTCCTACGCTGAGCAATCAGTATAGTGTGGCTGTATCCTACAGCAGCAGCGACCCCACTGTTGCAACCGTTGATGAAAACACTGGAGCAGTTACCCTCGTAGCCGTCGGCACTACCACCATCACAGCTACCTTCGCAGGTGACGACACCTACGAGGCCGACGAAGCAAGCTACACGCTGACCGTTGTTGACCCGAATGCAAAGGGACAGGTAAACAATCCTTACACCGTAGCCGAAGCATTGGCATTCATTGAAACTCTCGGTACTGCAACATCAGGCGATGTATACGTAAGTGGTATCATTTCGCAAGTAAAATCATATAGCTCCCAGTATAATAGCATCACCTATTACATCTATGATGCCGCTGGTGGCGATGAACTGCAGGTGTATAGTGGAAAGAATCTCAACAATACAGACTTTACGTCTCAAGAGGATCTCCAAGTTGGTGACGAAGTTACCGTATTCGGTAAGTTGAAGTTGTACAATAACTCAACCAAAGAATTTGACAGTGGTAACTATCTTACAGCTTTCAACCGTCCGAATCCTAAGGCCGAAGCTGGTCTCTCCTTCCCCGAAGCAAGCTACCAAGCAACTGTCGGTGAGACCTTCACAGCTCCCACGCTGACGAACCCCAACAACCTCACCGTAACCTATACCAGCAACAACGCAGAAGTCGCAACTGTTGATGAAAACACAGGTGCTGTAACAATCGTTGCTGCAGGTACAGCCAAGATTACTGCATCTTCTGCCGAAACAGAAGACTACTACGCAGGCACAGCAAGCTACACGCTGAACGTGAAGAATCCTCCTGCCACGCTCGTAACCGTTGACGCTGACGGCAACACCACTTTCGATCTTACACAAAACGACTGGGGCTTCCCCGAGGGCAGTGCAAATAAGGCTGTTGAAGAAGGTTCATTCAGCAACAGTGGTTATACAATCAAAGTTGCAGGTAGTAATAGTAATGGTTATTATTATAACACAGGTTATCTGATGATTGGAAAAGCAGGTGCATATCTCACCCTTCCTGCTTTCGACTACGATGTAGATAAGATAGAGGTGGTAGGTAGATCTGGTGCTTCAACTTCGGTGAAGCAAAACATCTATGTCGGTGAAACAGCAGTCAGCACAGAAACAACAGGTTGTACTGTAACAAATACATACGAGATAGCTGAAGATTATCAGGCAGCAGGAAATGTTTACACGTTGAAACTGACCAGTGCGCACAATACACAGATTACTTCCATCATTGTCTACAAGAAGGCTGCAACTCCCACCGTTGTCACCCTGACTTTAGACGAAGATGTTGACAACAGCGCCGTGCTTACCGCCAACGACGGCAAGATTGCCAACGTTACGCTGACTCGTACGTTCCACAACAGCTCTTACAACACTATCGCCCTTCCGTTCTCGCTGAGCGAAGAGCAGGTGAAAGCGACCTTCGGTGAGGGCACTCACGTGATGGCATTCAGCGCTACCGAGACTAACAGCGCCCAAAATATGCAGCTCAACTTCGTAGCCAGCACCACCATCGCCGCCGGCACTCCGTACCTCATCCTTCCTGCCAACGAGACCGTCAACCCCGTCTTCGAGGGCGTCACCGTTGATGGCACCGCTAATAACGTCGTTACCGGCCAGAGCGCCAACTTCGTCCCCGTTGTCAACGCTACTGAAGTTGCTGCCAGCGAGAACAATGTGTTCGTCGGTGCAGGCAATACGTTGTACTACAACAACGAGACCGCCACGATGAAGGGCTTCCGTGCTTACTTCCAGATCACCGGTTCCGTTACAGGTAAGTCCATCGGCTTCAACTTCGACGGTGTTCCGACCGGCATCAAGACCATCGACGTCACCGAAAGCCATAGCGCTGAAGGCTGGTTCACCCTCGACGGTCAGAAGCTCAACACTGCTCCCACACAGAAGGGGCTCTACATCCACAATGGCAAGAAAGTTGTGGTAAAATGATATAACAATAATCGCATAAAAAAATAATTACAACCGATATGAAAAAGCCCTATAATCGTCCAGTGACGTTGTCACTTCAGATGCGCAGCGAGCATTTTCTGTTAGCCGCCAGCGAGAGCGGTAGCGGCACCAATCCCAACCCCGCCGCTTACCCCGGTATGGTTTCCAACGATCTTCCCGGTCTGCCCAATACCGCTCCTTTCCTCCGCGGTACCGGCGAGGAATACAAGGTGGAAGGCGGTAGCATCCGCGACGCTTGGTGACGACAGCGCAATCATTCTTTAACGATTGTCATTAAGACGCAGCCTCTGGCTGCAGTGCAGACAACATCCCTCCCCCTCGCAATGGGAAGGGATGTTTTTGTTGTGTTGCCTCAGCCCGGCACTCTGCTCCATGTCAAGCCGCATCCCCTCCCTTGCTTCGCACAACGAACTTTCCAGCCACAAAGCAACGCACTATCAAGATATTTTCTTACCTTTGCAGTTGATACTTCAGATAATAAACCTGTAAGAGATATATTATGAAAAAGCTTCGTGCCGCCGTAGTAGGCTACGGCAATATCGGTCGTTATTGTGTGCAGGCTTTGGCGTCTGCTCCCGACTTTGAGATAGCCGGCATTGTGCGTCGTCAGGGTGCCGAGAATTGTCCTGCCGAGCTGCAAGGCTATCGTGTGGTGCAAGACATCCGCGAGCTGACATCTGTCGACGTTGCCTTGCTTGCCACCCCCACGCGCTCCTGTGAGGAGTATGCCACGCACATTCTGCCCTTGGGCATCAATACCGTCGACTCCTTCGACATCCACGGCGACATCGTAGGCTACCGTTCACGCCTGATGGAGATATGCCGCCGGCACGGTCGTGTGAGCGTCATCGCCGCCGGCTGGGATCCGGGCAGCGACTCGGTGGTACGCACCCTCATGGAGACCCTCGCACCGAAAGGACTGTCGTACACCAACTTCGGTCCCGGCATGTCGATGGGGCACAGTGTGTGCGCACGCTCTAAGGAAGGGGTGAAGAATGCTCTCTCCGTGACTGTCCCGCTGGGCGAAGGCATCCACCGCCGCATGGTGTATGTGGAGCTGGAAGACGGCTATACACTCGACACTGTCAGCGCAGCTATCAAAGCCGACCCCTACTTCGCCCACGACGAGACACACATCTTTGCCGTCGACAGCGTCGATGCAGTGCGCGACATGGGACATGGTGTGAACATGGTGCGCAAGGGCGTTTCCGGAACAACGCAGAACCAACGCTTCGAGTTCAACATGAGCATCAACAACCCCGCCCTCACCGCTCAGGTGCTGGTCAATGTGGCGCGTGCCTCTATGCGCCAGCAGCCGGGATGCTACACCATGGTAGAACTGCCCGTCATCGATATGTTGCCGGGAGAACGCGAAGAGTGGATAAAGAAGCTGGTGTAGGCCTATTTTATTTAAGGATAGATTAAACCTTTGCCGGTTTCTGACGTTAAATATATGAGACGTTTGTATCCGTTCCTTCGTCCTCTTGCCATGGCGTCACTCAGGCAAGCTTGCCCGTGCACGTGGCTAAACGAAAAGAAATCATCACATAAACCATCATTCCTCCATCTGTTTGCTTCCTATGCAAGCTACGCGGTGGAGGACGATAAGTAAACTATTATGAGAAAAAGTATTATTAACAGCCTGTTTATACTTGGCAGCGTAGTGTTTCTGTTCAGTGCCATGCCTGCCGACAATCCCATCAGCAAGGAAGGTAAGACAACGGTGGTGAACACCACATCGCTCACAACGAGTGTGCAGGGCTATGTCGACGCCACGCCGCTGAAGATATACATCGCCGGCAACAAGATCTTGCGCATTGAGGCGCTGCCCAACAAGGAGACGCCCCGTTACTTCCTGAAGGTGAAGAAGCAGCTGTTGTCGAAGTGGAACGGCATGACGGTGAACAAGGCACTGAAGGCTAAAGTCGACGGTGTGACCGGCGCCACCTATTCGTCAGACGCAGTGAAGAAGAATGTGAAGATAGGTCTTACCTACTACAAGAATCACAAGCACTGATGTCTGCCCATGCCGCCATGAGGCGAAGCATCGGCAGACACCCAGCAGCCAACCTGTAACGACGAGGCTGACAACAACATACAATATAAAAGCAAAATCAGTGATATTGATGACCAATATCACTGATTTTGCTATGATAAAGTTGCCCCATTGCCGCATCACGGTTTGTTCGTTGTCCGGCAAGGGCATAGCAGAGCCGATGGCATGGTCGGCGCTATGGGTGAAGGGCATGACCGTACCATGCTGTCAGCAGCCTCCACGTGCCTTTCTTTCTCTTTTCAACCCCTACAACAGTCCGTCTTCCTTGAGATACCATTTAGAGTATCCCACGTAGTGCTCAGCGAAGCTCTCCGCCTGATTGGGGCGTGTCTTCTTGATAAACTTAGCCGGCACGCCCGCCCATATCTCATGGTCGCCGATGATGGTGCCTCCCAGTACGAGTGCTCCGGCAGCCACTACGGCACCTTCGCCTACTACGGCGTTGTCGAGCACGGTAGAGCCCATGCCGATGAGGCAACCCTTCTTCAGGGTGCAGGCATGGACGGTGGCGTTGTGACCTATGGTGACATCATCTTCCATGACGGTAGGACCTATTTTGTTGGTGACGTGCACCACGGCTCCGTCCTGCACGTTGCAGCGGTTGCCCATGATGACGGGTGCCACGTCGCCGCGTACGACGGCATTGAACCACACTGAGCATTCGTCGCCCATGGTCACTTCGCCGACAATGGCGGCATTCTCACTGAAATAACACTCTTTGCCAAACTTAGGAGTAAGGCCGTTGACAGATTTTATGATTGCCATAGATAGATTTTTTTTGAATGATGAAAGAAGAGCAGTACGCTCAGGGCGTCGTACGGGCGGCTACCTTGTACTCTCATATCTCTTCTGTAGCTTGTTGCAGCCATTGTTGTTCTTCGGCTGTGAGGTAGGGGCTGATGGCTGTACGCACCTGTCGGTGGTAGTCGTTGAGCCACTGTCGTTCTTCGTCGGTGAGCATGTCTCCGATGATGGGTGTGGTGTCGATGGGGCACAGGGTGAGTGTGTCGAAGCACAGGAATCGTCCGCACTCCGTCTCGTCGCAGGGCATGGTGATGAGTGTGTTCTCTATGCGTACTCCGAAACGTCCTTCGAGGTATATGCCCGGCTCGTCGGTGACGGTCATGTAGGGCATGAGTGGTGTCGGTTTCCACTCCATGCGTATCTGGTGTGGCCCTTCGTGTACGTTGAGGAAGGCTCCCACGCCGTGTCCCGTGCCGTGCAGGTAGTTGTATCCGTGCTGCCAGAGGGGGCTTCGGGCTATGGCGTCGAGCTGTGTGCCTGCCGCTCCTTCCGGAAAGTGCAGCATCTGCAGGCGAATGTGTCCTTGCAGTACGAGGGTGTACACGCGTCGCTGCTCATCGGTGAGCGGTCCGAGGGCTATGGTGCGTGTAATGTCGGTGGTTCCGTCGGTATATTGTCCTCCACTGTCGACGAGTAGCAGTCCTTCGGGCTGCAGTGGTATGTCACTGTCGGCTGTCGGCTCGTAGTGTACGATGGCTCCGTGGTGCTGGTATGCCGTGATGGTGTCGAAGGAAGGGCCGTGGTAGAGGTCTTGTTCGGCACGTAGCGACTCCAGTTTCTCTGTCACGCTGAGCTCCGTCTGTCCTCCTTGTCGTACGGCAGGCAGCAACCATGCCAGAAACTTTGTCATGGCGATGCCGTCGCGCAGCATCGCCTGCTTAAAACCCAGGCGTTCCTGTTCGTTCTTCACCGCCTTCATGACGGGTATGGGGGAGGGTAGGGGCAGTATGCGCTGCTTGGCGGCCGCCTGGTATAGGGTGTGGTTGACGGCGTTGGGGTCGAGCAGGATGTTGTATTCAAAGTAGTCTGCCAGTCCTTTCGCCACGTCGTCGTAGTCTGCCACGTCCACGCCCTGGCTCTTCAGGTAGGCAAGGGCGTCGGCATCCAGCTTGTCCTGATTTATATATAAGGTGGCGTGTTGTGTGCTGATGAGCAGATAGCTGACAAATACGGGGTTGCAGTGTACGTCGCTGCCGCGCATGTTGAGTGTCCATGCTATGTCGTCGAGTGCTGTGACGAGCATTCCGTCGGCATGCTGCGTACGCAGTGCGGTGCGTATGCGGCTGAGTTTGTGCTGTGTGTCTTCGCCGGCATACTGCATAGGCTGCACCGCCACTTTGTCGTGGGGTATAGGTGGACGGTCGGTCCATATCTCTTTCAGCGGGTCGAGGTTGGTACGCAGGGTAAGTCCACCGTTGTCTCGCAGTTCTTCTACGAGACTCTCCACCATGCTGTGTGCGCATACGTTGCCGTCGATGCCCACTTCGGTGCTGTCGGCAGCTTGACGTTGCGAGGCTATCCACTGAGGTATAGTCGGTGTGCCGCTTATGCGTTCTTTCATGAGTGTGAAGCCGGTGCCTTCCAGTTGTTGTGCGGCAGCGATGAAGTAGCGTGAGTCCGTCCACAGCGCTGCGCTGTGCATGGTGACGACGGCTGTTCCTGCCGAGCCGTCGAAGCCTGATATCCATTCGCGGCCCTTCCAGTGGGAGGGGATGTATTCACCGTTGTGTGGGTCGGTACTGGGAAAGATGAAGGCGGCGAGATGTTCGCGGCGCATTACTTCGCGCAAGACGGCAAGACGTTGTGGGATGTTCATGATGGAGAAAAATGATAAATGGTTTAATCACATTGCCACCCTCGCTGTATGGTGTGGCGAGGGTGGCATGTGTTGAATACTTCTCTTGTTTAGAGGTTGGGGTTGATGGTGTTCCACTCGTTGATGGGCGGTACGATGTTGAGTGTTACGAGTTCGTCGCGCATCTTGCAGAGATGCTCATAGCTTGCGTCGAGCTTGGCGTTCTCTTCGGGTGTTCCCTGAGGTACTGTGAAGTGTGCGCCGTCCTTGTCCATAGTGGTCTGCATGGCCATCATGATGTGGTCGTACTTGTCGGTCTTCACATAGGTTCCTACGGGGAATCGGAAAGCTTCACCGCCCATAGCGGCGCGAATCATCTCTACTGAGAGATAGGCGGGGCTCTGGAAAGAGCTGCGTCCGCGGAGTTTGATGATGGCGGCACCACCCTGGGTGACGTCTTTCTTCATCTGTTCCCATTCTTCAGCGGGGAACTCATCGGTACCAATGATGTCAGTGAGTTTGCGTCCGGCAATCTTCACGTGTGAACCGAAGACAGCCATCTGCTCGCCGTGACCTCCATAGGTGGCACAGCCTTCAATCTCGCTCTGCATCACGTTGAACTTCTTAGCCAGTGCGCTCTGCAGACGTGTGGTGTCGAGTCCTGCGAGGGTAGTCACCTGTCCGGGTTTCAGACCCGAGTAGAGCAGTGTTACCAGTCCTGTGAGGTCGGCGGGGTTGAAGATGATGACCACGTGCTTCACGTCGGGGCAGTATTGTTTGATGTTCTTGCCCAGGCCTTCTGCTATCTCGCAGTTACCTTTGAGCAGGTCTTCGCGTGTCATGCCTTCCTTACGGGGTGCACCGCCGCTGGAGATGATGTACTTAGCGTTGGTGAAAGCCTCTTTGGCATCGGTGGTGGCGGTGATTTTTACATCGCCGAAACCGCTTTGACGCATCTCTTCGGCTACGCCCTCGGGTGAAAATACGTCATAGAGACAGATGTCGTTGGTCAGACCCATCATCAGAGCGGTCTGCACCATGTTGCTTCCGATCATGCCGGCGGCGCCGACGATGGTCAGTTTGTCATTGGTTAAGAATGCCATATTTGTCAGTAATTTTTATTTGGGTTGATAGATGATTTATCTTTTCGCACCGCAAAGTTAGAAAGAAAAGCATAACGGCAACATAAAAGAGCGAGAATTTTGGAATATGAGGGAGTTGAAGCCATCCGGCATGGTGTACGGATGTTTTTTCTTGCCGGCAGCAAACATAGAAGAAAAGGCGCCGGGCATTGTGCATAGGTGGACAAATCTTTGTAACTTTGCCAACCCATAATACATCATATACACGGTATGAATATCATTAAAGATAAATCGTTTGGCGGCGAACGACCGCTGTTCGGGCTCAAGCAGACCCGATTGGAAAATATCACGATAACTGACGGCGAGTCGGGCATAAAACATTGTGAAGATATTGAAGCCATAGGGTGCACCTTTATAGGCAAATATCCCTTCTGGCACGTCGACCGTTCGGTCATCAAAGACTGCCTGTTCGAGCCTGGCTCACGCTCTGCCATCTGGTACAGCGACGACATGCGTGTGGAGAACACCATCATCAATGCGCCGAAACTCTTCCGTGAGCAGAAAAACCTCGAAATCATCGACACCGTCATCAACGATGCCGATGAGACATTCTGGAAGATAAAGAACCTGAAAGTGAGAAACCTCAAGCTGCACGACGGCACCTATCCCTTCATGTTCAGCGAAGACATCTTCGTCGACGGGCTGGAGAGCGATGCCAAGTATGTGTTCCAGTATGTGAAGAACGTCGAGATACACCATGCCAAGATTACCACCAAGGATGCCTTCTGGGAAGTGGAGAATGTCACCATCTACGACTCCGAGCTGCATGGCGAGTACTTAGGCTGGCACTCTAAGAACCTGCGACTGGTCAACTGCCACATCTCAGGCGAGCAACCGCTGTGCTATGCCCACGACCTGATGCTCGAAAACTGCACTTTCGATGCCGCCTGCGACCGCGCCTTCGAGTTCTCCACACTGCACGCAGACATAAGCGGAAGCATCACCAACATCAAAAATCCGACCTCCGGACGCATCGTGGCAGACAGCATTGGCTCGGTGACGATAGACGAATTTGTACGCCAGCCCAACGACTGCGTGATAGAAGAGAGACGTTAACCCATCATCACCCCATAACTACTGAATATGCCCTACAATTTCGATGAACTCATCACGCGTCGCGGCACCGGCTGCGTGAAGTGGGACGAGCAGTCCGCCGACGATATCATCCCCATGTGGGTTGCCGACATGGACTTCCGTTGTGCCCGACCCATCATCAATGCCCTGCGTCGTCGTGTGGAGCACGGCGTCTACGGCTATACCCACGTGCCCGAACAATACTACCAAGCCGTGATAGACTGGTTCCGCCGCCGTCACGGATGGACCATACAGCGCGAGTGGATGCTCTACACCACTGGCGTGGTGCCCGCCCTCTCCGTCATCGTCAAGGCGTTGTGCGAGCCGGGCGACAAGGTTATCGTACAGACACCGGCCTACAACTGCTTCTTCTCTTCGGTGAAGAACAACGGCTGTCTGGTCGAAGAAAACCCACTGGTGTACGAAAACCACACCTACCACATCGACTTCGATGCACTTGAACGCAGCTGCAGCGACCCGCGAGCCAAGCTCCTGCTGTTCTGCAATCCGCACAACCCCGGTGGCCGTGTGTGGACCAGGGAGGAGATGCTAAGCCTGAACGACATCTGCATGCGCCACGGGGTGCGCGTACTTGCCGACGAGATACACAACGAGCTCGTCATGCCGGGATACGAATACCTGCCCTTTGCCTCACTCAGCGACGAGACACTCGCCAACAGCATCTCGTGCAATGCACCGTCCAAGAGCTTCAACACCGCTGGCATGTACATCAGCAACATCGAGTGCAGCGACGCAGCTATACGCCAGAAACTCGACAGGGTTATCAATATCAACGAAGTGTGCGACGTCAACCTCTTCGGTGTCGAGGCGGTCATGGCTGCCTACAACGAGTCGGAAGACTGGATAGACCAGCTTTGCCCCTACATCTGGGACAACTACCAGGCATTGTGTGCGTTCTTCAAGGAGGAGATGCCCTCCATAGGCATCACCAAGCTGGAGGGAACCTATTTGGTATGGGCTGACATCAGTGCCTTGGGCATCACTTCCGAAGCACTCTGTCAACGACTGCTCGACGAAGGACGCGTGTGGATGAACCCCGGAACGATGTACGACCCGCGCGAAGGAAAACACTTCATACGCATCAACATCGCAGCACCACGCAGCCGTGTCATGGAAGGACTCAGACGAATGGCGAAGGTGGTGAAACAAATTACTGCCGACGGCAACGAATAGCACGGCAATGCATGTGCTGCACGTCGTATATAAAAGGAACAGGAGGCGCCGAGTGACGCCTCCTGTCTGCTTAATCCCAGACGTTGCGCAGCTTTATCCAGCGCGTGATGTCGAACTTATCGTCTTCAAGGTCTTCTTCGGAATCGTCGAAAACGTCTTTATCTCCATCTTCCTCCTCGAAGTCGAAACCG
>ONTS01000031.1 GCA_900320845.1 uncultured Prevotellaceae bacterium
CAGGTATCAAATCTGCCTTACACGTACACAATCTGTTTATCAAGACAACATCAATAATCTAACTAACCGATTCAACAATGAAAACAATGAAAACAAGAAATCTTTTCATGCTGTTCTCTCTTTCCCTGTCGGGTTTATTACTTGGCAGTTGTTCTGAGGACGCTGTCACCGGTGGCGACGATCCCACCCCCAAACCCACTGAGGTAACGAAGTTCACTTCCGGTTCTCCCTCTCCCGACCACATTTTCGGTCCTTTGCGTACCGCCATGGATTACGGGGGCTCCCACTATTGGACGGAAGGCGACCACATTTGGGTAAAGAGCGGCAATTTGTTTTACAAGGATGTAGATAACACCATCCTTGGAGTTCAGGCAGTAGCCGACTTCTCTATTCCCGGCACACTGACCGACAACACCTACGAGGTGTTCTACGTAGGACAGAACAGTCCGCAGGCGAGTTCCGCCACTGCCAATACGCTAAAGGTGACCATAGCTGCTACTCAGCATCAGCCTATTCCTAACAACGGCGAACACTTCGGCCGCAGCGGCGACTGTGGCATAGCCACCGCCACGAAGGTGACTTCCGGCAGCAGTTCTGTGAACAACGAGTACAGCTTCAAACTGAACCACCGCGCCTCCTATCTCATCTTCGCTCCTAAGGATCCGAACATTGAGACGGCGGGCAACGCCAAGCTGAAGAAGATAAAGGTGGAGAGCAACCACGCCCTGTGCGGCACCTACGACTTCACCACGGGTCATCTGACCGACGGCACCAGCACGGGCAATACCATCACTTTGGAGGTGGGCGATGAGTTTGACGGCGTGAAAGGACAGGACTTCCCCATCCCTGCTACTCAGGACGTCCGCACGAATGGTGCTTTCATGGTGATCCGGCCCGGCACGCATGCGCTGACCATTACGTACACCGTAGAATACTACGGCATAGAGCAGGATATTACGAAGACTGTCTCTTCACGCGAGTTCTTGGAGAACAAATACTACACCATCGGTCATACGCTTAATGTTGAGGTGCCCGAGTTCGTGTTCTACTTCCCCGACACCTACTACATGTGGGATGCTCAGAAATGGTACTGGTATGGTCAGTCGGTATACCCCACCATACTTTGCGATGCATACTCCACCTTCCCACGCAATCAGCAGGAAGACCCCCTGCGCTGGTTTAACGACATCGATTGCCCCGACGGCAACAGCAACCCCATTGCCTACACCGCCACCAACAGTGCCAAGGACATGCCCAATGTGAATGATTTGACCTGGTACGTTATGTATGGCGATCCCCACTACGACACCTCTACGGAGTGGAGCCTCGGCGGCGTTAAGCAGCGCGGCGGCTATTGGCTGAAGAAGAAGAAGGTTATCATCAGCGAGATTAAGTCCTCCCAGCCCAACGTGTTTGTCAGTAACCGTTCTACCGACGGTTCGGACTGGCGGAGCAAGCATGATAGGTATCTTGACTCCCGAACTGCTCCCGGTCGTCCTTCCAACACTGCGGACTACTTCTTCCTGCCTGCTATGGCCAGATACATAAATGGTAAATTCCACACCTACGGCAATTCCAACACAATCTTCCCGGCCTACTACTGGTCGTCGTCGTCGAACCCAACATACTACTACCAGGAGGAGAGCACCACATATAAGACTGACCCTGATGAAGCCTACTATTTAGAATTCGACGGTATATTTATCACAGTCTCAGTAACAGGACGCACCAATGGTTTCGTAGCCGGCTCCCGCCCTGACGGTAGTAGTTGGTTCCAATAATGGCAGCCCCGTAAGACATCATTCATTATAATCATTAATTAGTAGTATTTTACTGTGAGCTCCTCTGTTGTGAAACAGGGGACTTTTTTATTGAATAAAGGTATGTTTTCGCTACGCAAAGCATAAAGGGGCAAAGCCATAGTATATACTACCATAATAAAGCATAAAACTGATATACAGAACATACTTGAAAATATGAGAAAGTGAAAAGAAAAAAATACCCTTTATCCAGCCGTATGGTAAATTTTTGTAGGATTGATTACAGGCATTTGTGATGTCCCTTTATCTTTACGCACTTAGCCGGTATTCCTTGTATGATGAAAAATCTTTATGCCACTTTGTTATCTGTATGAGTAATTTGCACTATCTTTGTGCCCGTAATGTGGACTCTTGGCAGTCTGCAAGTTGCTGTACTCCCTTGCCGGAGGGGCGGCAGAGACGATAGCAATCCAATTTATAGAACACACCTAAACTATTATGACAATAGCACGTACAATACGACGTTTCACCCTGCTCGTAGTGAGTGTAGGTCTTGCACTTCCGAGTTTTTCCCAGAGCGGCACCAACTCTCCTTACAGTCAGTACGGGTGGGGCGTGATGAGCGACCAGACCAGTGGCTTCAATCGCGGCATGAACGGCATCGGTATCGGTCTGCGTGACAGCCGTCAGGTAAACTTCCTCAACCCCGCATCCTATTCCGCCATGGACTCGCTGATGTTCCTTTTCGACGGCGGTGTGTCAGGACATATCACCCAGATGAAGGAAGGCGGCAATAGCATCAGCCGTAAGAATGCTAACTTCGAGTATGCTGTGGCAGGCTTCCGTGTAGCGCGCCACCTCGGTGTCAGTATAGGTATCATCCCCTATACCAATGTTGGCTACTCATATGCCACAACTTTGCCCATCGGCGAATCGTCAACATATACCTACACCAACACCTATACTGGCAGCGGTGGTCTGCGACAGGTGTATGCTGGTATTGGTTGGGAGCCTCTGCGCGGACTATCCATCGGTATGAACGCCGCCTATATGTGGGGCGACTACGAGAAGTGGGTTGTCAATAGCTACAGCGACAAATACACCAACACGCTATCGAAACTCTATCGTGCTGATGTGTCGACCTATCAGTTGGGTTTCGGTTTGCAATATGCAGCCCGTATTACCTCGAAAGATAACCTCACCCTTGGTCTTACCTACACCATGGGACACAAGATGGAAGCCGATCCCACTTGCATCATCACCTCCACCAACTCGCAGACAGGAGTGAGCGACACCACCCGTTTTGAAATTAACGAGAAGGTGGGACTGCCTCATATTTTCGGAGCAGGTATGGGATGGCACCATGGTACAAAGTGGAAGGTAGGCATCGACTACACCCTGCAGAAGTGGAGTGGCGTAGACTTCCCCGAGTATAAGCTTGTAAACCATGTTCCTACCTATAGCCTCAACCCTTCCTACTTCGAGGACCGTCATAAGGTGAATGTCGGTGGTGAATATTGCCCCGACATGACTGGTCGCAGCTTCATGAAGCGCATCCGCTATCGTGCTGGAGCATCGTATGCGAGCTCTTATTTCAAGGTGAATGGTAAAGACGGACCTAAAGAAGTGAGTGTGAGTGCCGGTGTAGGTATCCCCATCATCAACAACTACAACAACCGTTCCATCCTCAATCTCTCTGTGCAATGGGTGCGTAATGCAGCATCCGGGTTGCTCACCGAGAATACCTATCGCCTCAACATCGGCTTTACCTTCAACGAACGTTGGTTCCAAAAATGGAAGTTCGACTAACCCGTCATCCCTTATCCTCCATTACCCATTACCTTACGGGCATGGCACTGTGTTGCTATGTCCTGCTTTTTGCTGCATGCAGCGAGAAGAGCGGGCATACCGCAGCTGCCGTCAACGAGAGCGACAGCATGGCGATGATGACCAGCTACGGCATCAATGCGTTGGTGTCCGACAGCGGTGTGATAAAGTACCGCATCGTGACCGAACAGTGGGACGTCAACACCGCCATCAATCCACCGCGATGGCTGTTTGAGAAAGGAATACTGCTCGAACAGTTCGACCAGAAATACCATGTGGAATCATACATACAGTGCGATACGGCCTACTACTTTACCTCCAAACGCATCTGGCATCTGCGTGGGCGTGTCCGCATCATCACCAAGGACGGATTGCGCTACACCTCCGAAGAACTGATATGGGACGAGGGGAAGCACGAACTGTCGTCGCACTGCTACTCACAGCTCGTCACGCCCGAACGACAGCTGGAGGGTAACTACTTCCGCAGCGACGAGCGTATGTCCACCTATTACATAAGCAACAGCAAAGGCTCATTTGAGCGCACCGACATAGAAGGTAAGAAAGAGGCTCCCCATGCTGAAGGCGACTCGCCCGAGCCGTTCATCCCCACACATTCACCTATGCAGCCCCGACCGCGAACAACACGCTGACTTTTATATTAACTTTGCACCCACAATGGCACTCATCCTCGGCATACTCATTTCCTTATTGTTCTCCGCCTTCTTCTCAGGTATGGAGATCGCTTTCGTGTCCAGCAACAGGATGCTCGCCGAAGTGGAACGTGAGCGTGGCAGCTGGACCTCGCGCCTGACGAGTACGTACTACCGCCATCCCAACAACTTTGTCAGCACCATGCTTGTAGGCAACAACATTGCGTTGGTCATCTACGGTATACTCTTCGCCCGCCTGCTCGACAGCACCCTGTTTGCCTCGCTTGGCGATGGCATGCGCGTGATGGCAGACACCATACTCTCCACCATCATCGTGCTCTTCTCGGGTGAGTTTCTGCCAAAGTTGCTGTTCAAGAACAATGCCGACCGCCTCTTTGCCCTCTTCTCGGTTCCTGCCGGCATCTGCTACATTGTACTGTGGCCTATAGCACGCTTTGCCACTATGCTCTCGCGCGGACTATTGCGCATGGTTGGCATACGTCTCAAGCATCAGAACGACAATGAAGGCTTTACACGCGTCGACCTTGACTATCTGGTGCAGTCCACTATCGACAATGCCTCCGACCAAGACGATATTGACGACGAGGTGCAACTGTTTCAGAATGCGCTCGACTTCACCGAGACAAAGGTGCGCGACTGCATGATACCCCGCACGGAAATCAATGCCGTAGACGAAGATGCCACCATAGAGCAGCTACGTCAACGCTTCATAGAGAGCGGACACTCGAAGATTGTGGTCTACAAAGAAGACATCGACCACGTCGTCGGCTATATACATAGCTTGGAAATGTTCCGCCGTTCCGCCGATTGGCATGAACACATACGCACCCTTCCCTTCGTTCCCGAGACTATGCCCGCCCGTAAGCTCATGCAGATGCTGTTGCAGCAGAAGAAGTCGCTGGCAGTTGTCGTCGATGAGTTTGGTGGCACCGCAGGACTGGTGGCACTCGAAGACATCGTCGAAGAGATATTCGGTGAGATAGAAGACGAACATGACAGCAGCCATTACGTCACTAAACAGGTGGCCGACAATGAGTATGTGCTGTCTGCCCGTCTGGAGATAGACCGCATCAACGAAATGTTCCAGCTCAACCTGCCCGAGGACGACGACTACATGACCCTCGGCGGTTTCATCCTACACGCATATCGCAGTTTCCCCAAGCTCAACGAAGTGGTGCGCATAGGTCGTTACGAGTGTAAGATTCTGCAACGCAGTCAGACACGTATCGATCTGGTGCGCCTGAAAGTACTGCCCGAAGAAGACGAATGACGGCAACCATATTCAGCAGTAAGACAGGAGAATGGGAAAAAGGCATAACCGGAAATGGAAAAAAGTGATTGAACAATTGTTTATTGTGAATTTATAATTACCTTTGCGGCGCTTTGTGCGCATGCGCGTACATTTATTATTAGATAGCATAATCAACAAACAAAAAATAAACAACAAAACCTATGGCAGCATTAGGAAAAATCAGAAGCAAAGGCACCATCCTGATTATCATCATCGGTATAGGTCTTTTTGGCTTCATCGCAGGCGACTTTTTCAAAGGATGCGAAGGCACCAGCAATGCCAGTAAGCAGCGTATAGCTGAAATGTGTGGCGAAAAAGTCAATGCCATCGACTATCAGAAATATGTAGAACGCTTCGTCGAGGCCGCCAAGACCGAGCGCGACCTGCAGATGCAGGCCGGCATGAACGTGCCCGAACTCAACGACGAAGAACTGCGTAACGCCGCATGGCAAGTGTTCCTCAGCAACCGCGTCATTGCCGCACAGGCAAAGAAACTCGGACTGCAGGTAACCGACGCTGAAGTGAGCAACATTGTCAGCAAAGGTCAGCACCAGCTGTTGATGTCTGTGCCCATAGCACAGTTCCACAACCAGACCGACGGACGTTTCGACGTCAATGCTCTCAAGCAGTTCCTCGCCAGCTACAAGCAGGCACAGAGCAGTAATCCACAGGCAGCAGAACAGATGCGTCCCATCTACGAATACTGGCTCTACAAGGAAGAGCAGCTGCGTAACAGTCTGCTTGAGGAGAAATACTTCTCACTCATCCAGGCCAGCCTCACTGCCAACGAGACTGAAGCCAAGCTCGCGTTCAATGGCGAAAAGCAGGAGAGCACCATCGACCTCGCTTACTTCGACTATCGTTCCATCAATGACAACTCTGTAAAAATCAGCGATCAGGACCTGCAAGCTAAGTACGAAGAGCTGAAGCCCCGTTTCTACACTCCCGAAGAAATCCGCGAAGTGAAATATGTGGCAGTGCTGAAGCAAGCTTCAGCAGCCGACCGCAAGAAGCTCATGGACGATATGAACAAGTATCGTGCAGAACTCGACAGCGTTGCCGATCCCGCCCGCGTCATCACCCAGAGCCAGTCACGTGCTCGCTATATTCCCGTTGCTGTTCCCAAGGCCATGTTGCCGCGTGACATCGCTGCCAAGATCGATTCAATGGCAGTAGGCTCAACATGCGCACCCTTTGAGACAAAGGATGACAACACATTCAATGTTGTTCGTCTCATGGGTAAGGTAAGCCAGCCCGACTCAGTGGAATATCGTTCCATGATGGTGGTAGGCGAGACACCCGCAAAGGCTCAGCAGAGCGCTGACAGCGTATTCAAAGCATTGCAGGAAGGTGCCGACTTTGAGGCTATTGCCAAGAAATACTACGAACAGACAGGCCAGAAGCAGTGGATCACAGGTATGCAGATGGCACAGATTGCTGCCGACGCTGCCGACCAGAAAGAAGTGATCGAAGCCCTCAATACTCTCGGAGTGGGTGAGATGAAGAATATCAAGGTGCCGCAAGGACACCTCATCCTCAAGGTGGAAAACCGCAAAGCCATGATAGACAAGTATCAGGTGGCAGTCATCAAGCGTACCATCGACTTCTCCGACGAGACTTCACAGGAATACTACAACAAGTTCACACAGTTTGTAGCCTCCAACAAAGACCTGAAGGCTATCGAAGCCAACGCTCCCAAGGCTGGTTATCTCGTAAGCGACGTAACTAGTCTCAGCACTTCAGCTATGCGCGTAGCCAATATCGGTGGTACACGCGAAGCTCTGAAATGGGCTTATGAAGCTAAAGTGGGCGACAAGTCGGAAGTGTTCAAGTGCGGCGACAACAACGACGTGATGCTGATGATGGTGCTCACAGGCATACATCCTAAGGGATACTTCAGCATGGAGCGTAAGGAAGTGGCCGACATGGTACGCGCCGAAGTGCTGCGTGACAAGAAAGCTGAAATGCTGACCAAAAAACTGGAAGGTGTGAAGAGCATCGCTGCTGCCAAGCAGAAGGGTGCCAAGGTGACCACCGTTGAGCAGATCACTTTCAACGCCAGCACCATCATTCCCGAACTCATGGCCAACGAGCCCGCACTCAGCGGTGCTGTCTATGCAACCAAGAAGGGAACCTTCTCCTCACACGTTGTGAAGGGTCTGTTCGGAGTGTATGTCTTCCAGGTGAAAGACCGCAAGCAACTGCCTGGCAAGTACAATGCCAGCGAATACATGCAGCGTTGCACACAGCAGGTAGCACAAGGATTCTTCAGTGCTTTCCAGGAAGACCTGCTCATTAATTCTGAAATCAAGGACAACCGCTACAAGTTCTAAACAAGTAAGCCACTCCATACGATAGAAAATCTCTATCTGTGATAAAACAGAGGGGTGCACCAGTCAATAAGGTGCGCCCCTTCCGTGTCTAATGATGTGAGGAGGCGGCTGGTGCCCCATGCCATCCGTGCTGTCTCCTTTCTCCTTCGTTGTAGCGCATGGGTAACACCATGCCCTCCATCGGGACTGCAAAGGATAACCGTCGGGCAGCAGTCGGAAACCAAAGTAGACGAGATTGGTTACCAAAGTCGTCGACTGTGCTCTACGAAGAGGCTGCAATGTTGGGTGTACCATTTACCCTTTGTGCGGTTAGCTCTCCCCATTCCTTCGATGCTTGCGGCTCGCATATGCGATGCTTGTACGCAAAAAAAAACGGACGAGCCCTATAATCTCGTCCGTTTATGTTTCTCGTATGCGCTATATGCCTATTTCACATAGGCGTAGGCGTTTGACACCCAGTAGTATTTGCCACCTGATGCAACGCGAATCCAAGAACCTTTGCTGCCGTAGTAAGGCAGACGCTGGCCTTTGTAGAAACGTTTGCCGGTGTCGGTGCCGCCCGGTGTGGAACGACCAATCACTCTGTCGCCGGTGATGACCACATAGTCGTTTGATGTGTTGGTGGTAACAGCTTTACCGTTGAGCTTGCCATAGGCAGTAGAAATCCAAATGTTGCGGCCATTGACGCGACAATGATACCAGCTGCCGTCCTTCTTGACATACTGCAGATGCTGTCCCTTGCTGAAACGCAGACCAGTGTCGTTGCCGCCAGGGCCGTCGCGTCCGATGACGTTGTTACCGGTGATGTAAACTACATAGTTGCCGCGCTGCTGGAACGTATTAAGCATACTTGACATGCGGGTCTCTGCCGATGCTGTACCTGTCAGTGCCTGTACGAAACCAAGCAGCATGACAATCATCAACATACGAATCGTAAAAGCATATTTCTTATTCATAATGGTAAAAATTAAAAGATGGTTAAAGATCATATCATTGGCAAAGATAAAAAAAATCTTAAAAATGACATCGTTGAAGCACATTTTTTTCTTGGATACTTTGTCCTCCCACGATGTTTGCCGAACTTTGTAGCGTTAATACGTATCAAAAATTATCACAAACCATGAATATAGGTGACAAGGTTCGTTTCCTTGACGATATTGGTGGCGGACATATAGCGGGCTTCCAAGGCAAAGACATTGTCTTGGTGGAAGATGCCGACGGTTTCCAGATACCCACGCCGAAGAGCAAGGTGGTAGTAGTGGAAGAAGCCAGTGCCGCTGTACGCCCGTCAGCGCAGCCTACAACGTTCACCCCAGTGCAATCACCGGTGGCTGAAGATGTGTCGGCACAACACGAGGAAGCGGTGGAAGCAGAGATGAAGAAGCTGGCAGCCGCAGTGCCGCAGATGAAAAGAACAGACATACCACATCCCGTGGCATACCATTCTATGTTTGACCGCACACCGAAGGACGCACCCATCGTTATCGACCTGCATGCCCATGAGCTGCTGGATACCACTGCGGGTATGAGTCCGGGCGACATACTGCGCTATCAGCTCCGCATCATGCGCGACACGCTCGACCAACACAAGAACAATCGCGGACAGAAGCTGGTATTTATACACGGCAAAGGTCAGGGCGTGCTGCGACAAGCCGTAGTCAACGAGTTGAGACACTACTATCCCCATCTGCCGTTTCAGGATGCCTCATTCAGCGAATACGGCTACGGGGCAACACAAGTAACAATACGATAATGAAGAAAAATATGAAAAACGGTATGTTTAGGGTGGCGAGCGCCATCCCGTCGGTGCACGTAGCCGACCCCATGTACAACGCAGAACAGATTTGCGCATTGGTGGACAAGGCAGCAAAACAAGGAGTGTCGTTGTTGGTCTTCCCTGAACTGTGCCTGACGGGATGCAGCTGTCAGGACCTGTTCAGGCAGCAACAACTTCTCATCGGCGCACAGGAAGCGATGCTGGGGATATTGGACCACAGTGAAGGCAACCCCCTCAGCTTCATCGTCGGCGTGCCTGTCAGTGCCGAGGGTAAAGTCTACAATTTGGCAGTAGTCATCACCAACGGATATATTGACGGCATTGTGGCAAAGACACTCATCGGCAACAGGAGCGGCTATGACCAGCGCCGTTGGTTTGCTTCGGCATCGGACATTCGCGAACATGACATACTTTTCTCCGGACAGACGGTGCAGCTCACAGCGCAACCGCAAATATTCAGGCATCCCAACGGTAATACCTTTGCCATAGAGATAGGCGACGATATGTGGGCGCCGACGCCAGTGGGCAACAAGTTGTGCAGTATAGGTGCCGATGTCCTCGTTATTCCAGCTGCATGCCATGAGCTGGTGGAACGCCATCGCAATATCAAAAACATGCTCACTCACCACAGTGCCACCTGGCATGTCGGCTGTGTATACAGCAATGTCGGCTTCGGCGAGAGCACACAGGACTTTGTTTATGGAGGCAGTGCCTTTATATATGAGAACGGTGAGCTGTTAGCTGAGTCGCAACGATTTCAACTCGACGAACAACTCGTCGTGGCAGACATCGATCTGGAGATACTGCGTCAGGAACGTGACAGTCATCAGATAATAGGAAACGAGCCTGCCCGGTGCCCGGTGATAGTTCGCGATTGCTACACCCACATCGGCGTTGAGAGCGAAGATATGCTGGCTGAGTCGCTCGGACCGGTGTTGCGCCGACCGCTGAAGACCAATCCCTTCCTGCCTAAGGAGGACGACAGAGACAATACCTTTGAAGAGATACTCAATATCCAGGCCATGGGACTGGTTCAGCGTATGCGCCACATCCACTGCAGCAAGGCAGTGATAGGTATCAGCGGCGGGCTCGATTCCACACTGGCGCTACTTGTTGCCGTGCGTGCCTTCGACATGATGCAACTCGACAGAAACGGCATCATAGGCATTACCATGCCTGGCTTCGGTACCTCAGGACGCACCCACAATAACGCCCTGGAACTGATGGAAAAGCTTGGTGTCAGTCAGCGTGAGATAAGCATTGCCAAAGCCGTGGAACAGCATTTTGCCGACATCGGTCAGGACATGGCAAAGCACGATGTCACATACGAGAACGCCCAAGCTCGCGAGCGTACACAGATATTGATGGATGTAGCCAATATGGAAGGCGCTATCGTGGTCGGTACCGGCGATATGAGCGAACTGGCACTGGGCTGGGCTACTTATAACGGTGACCACATGTCCATGTACGGCGTCAATGCAGGCGTGCCGAAAACGCTGGTGCGCCATCTGGTGAAACATATTGCTGCCCACGACACTGCCCTCGAGGCGCTACTGACAGACATTGTGGACACTCCCATATCGCCCGAACTGCTGCCAAGCAATGAGAAGACGGGCAAAGGACAGGAGACCGAAGACCTCGTTGGACCGTATGAGTTGCACGACTTCTTCCTCTTCTATGTCATGCGTTATGGATTCTCGCCACGCAAGGTGTTCTTCTTGGCACAACAGGCATTTGCCCAAGAGCCGCATTACGACGATGCTACACTGAAGAAGTGGCTGACTGTATTCTATCGCCGTTTCTTCTCACAGCAGTTCAAACGTTCCTGTCTGCCCGACGGCCCCAAGGTGGGTAGCGTGGGACTGTCGCCCAGAGGCGACTGGATGATGCCTTCCGACGCAACAGCAACCCTATGGATGAAGGAGTGTGAGTCATTATGAGAAAGTGGATATTGCTTCTATTCACCGCCTTTACAATCCTTGGGGGCATACAGGCGCAGGAACCGACAGTGGATGGCGACACTATCACTATCAGTCTGTTGACCTGTGAACCACACGATGAGGTGTACAGCCTATATGGTCACACTGCCTTGCGCTTCCGTAGCACATCGGGCAAGCTGGACTGGGCTGTCAACTATGGTGTGTTCGACTTCGCCACACCCAACTTTGTCATGCGATTCGTACTGGGTAAGACTGACTATATGCTCGGCGTGTTCCCTTTCAAGCAGTTTCATGAAGAGTACGACAGCTATGGCAGCCGCATCTATGAGCAGCAACTCAACCTCAGTAAGGCGGAAAAGGAAAGCATATACAGCGCTCTGTACCAAAATGCAAAGCCCGAAAACCGCGAATACAGATACAACTTCTTCTATGACAACTGCACCACGCGTGCACGCAACCTGATACTGCACAACATCGACGGGTATATAGAATGGAACAATGTAGGCAAACAGCAGGATGAAACCTACCGCGACATTATTCACAAATACAATGCAGACAATCCTTGGTCGCGTTTTGGCAGTGACCTTCTCTTAGGTATTGGCTCCGACATACAGCTGACACCCGAGCAGAAACAGTTCCTTCCGGACAATCTGATGAAAGACTTCGCCGATGCACAGGTGAAGACCGATACTGGCACGGTGCACCCTCTGGTGGACAATACCATAGTGTTTAAGCCACATCATCCACCCATGCAGGGAGGCAGCTTCCCCCTAAGCCCGATAATATGTGCTGCATTGGTGCTGCTCGTGACGATAGCCGTCACCATCTATGAACTTCGGCGCCGTCGCTTCTGCTGGGGACTCGACCTCTTCCTCATGATACTGTCAGGCCTGCCAGGGCTTATTCTCACGGTGATGATGTTCTCCGAGCACCCAACAGTAAGAGTCAATTTGCAGTGGCTTGTGCTCAATCCACTGCCACTTATCTTTGCATGGCAGGCCATAACAAGAAGACGCAGAGGACAGAAACATTGGCTGTGGAGCGCATGGACGGCCTTACTCCTTGCAGGACTGATAGGAAGCTTCTTCCAACATTATGCCGAAGGACTTGTCCTCATCCTCCTTGCATCTCTCATCCGCAGTGTGATGGGCATGAGAGTGAAGACTTCAGAAATAGAATAGCAAAGATTTCCTTTATCGTTCATTGAAAACAACCGTCAAGGGTATGTTATATAACATACTGTGGCTACGGTTATTCAATCTTCAATGAATCAATCCAGTAAAAAGAAATTGGGCAATTTGCATGTCATAACCGATGCTAATGGTAACATCAGATGCAAGTATGAAGCAGATTCCTATCTATATTATTCACTGAAATAGTATGCCATGGATCAGGAATGTTGAGTTTTTCTGACGCTTTCTTTTCGCAATATAATTGAAATAAATCACACTCCATTTTTGACTTAACAAAAAGGTTGTTATCTTTGCACGATAATTGTAACGAACAATAACTATGGGAGTACTGAAAATATTACAATCCGTGTTCGGCAATAAGTCGACACGTGACATGAAACTTATACAACCCTTTGTTGAAAAAATCAAATCTGTCTATCCCGAGATTGAAGCTTTGGATAACGATGGCTTGCGTGCCCGCTCTAAAGAGATACAACAGCAGGTGCAGGCTGCTGCAAAAGATATTAAGGATGAGGTGGCAAAGCTGAAGGCTACCATAGAAGATACGCCCATTGATCAGCGTGAAGCCATCTTCCATCAGATAGATAAACTGGAGAAAGAAGCGCTGCAACGCTATGAAGAGGCACTCGACGAGGTGATGCCTGTAGCGTTTTCCATCGTGAAAGAGACTGCGCGCCGCTTTGCCGAGAACGAGGAAACCATCGTAACGGCTACCGACTTCGACCGCGACCTGGCTGCCGATCCGAAAAAAGACTTTATCACCATCGACGGCGACAAGGCCATCTACCACAACCATTGGACAGCAGGTGGCAACGATCTGAAGTGGGAGATGATACACTACGACGTACAGCTCTTCGGTGGTGTCGT
This sequence comes from uncultured Prevotellaceae bacterium, assembly GCA_900320845.1. GTDB lineage: Bacteria > Bacteroidota > Bacteroidia > Bacteroidales > Bacteroidaceae > Prevotella. Next base: position 13,660 of record ONTS01000031.1, read on the forward strand.
ACTTCACCAAGGAAAGATTGCCGAAATGGCCACTGGTGAGGGTAAAACGCTCGTGGCTACGCTTCCCGTTTTCCTCAATGCTTTGACAGGTAACGGCGTACATGTTGTAACAGTCAACGATTATCTTGCCAAACGTGACTCCGAATGGATGGGACCGCTCTACGAGTTCCACGGACTTAGGGTCGACTGCATCGACAAACACCAGCCCAACTCGCCCGAACGACGCAACGCATACCAAGCAGACATTACCTTCGGTACGAATAATGAGTTCGGTTTCGACTACCTGCGCGACAATATGGCTATCTCTCCTGCCGACCTCGTGCAGCGCGCACACAACTATGCCATTGTCGACGAGGTGGACTCCGTGCTCATCGACGATGCACGTACACCGCTTATCATCTCTGGTCCGGTGCCAAAAGGCGACGACCAGATGTTTGAAGAATACCAGCCGCTCGTTGAACGTCTCGTTGGTGTACAGCGACAGCTGGCAACACAGCTGCTGGCAGAAGCTAAGCAGAAAATAGCCAATGGCGTGGAAAGCAACGATACCAACCTCATGACCGAAGGTTTCACCGCCTTGTATCGTTCGTTCAAATGTCTGCCAAAGAACAAACCGCTTATCAAATTCCTCTCTGAAGACGGTATCAAGGCTGGCATGCTGAAGGTGGAAGAGTACTACATGGCCAACAACAACCGCGAAATGCCCAAGGCCATCGAACCGCTCTACTTCGTTGTAGACGAAAAGCTCAACTCATGCGACCTCACCGATAAGGGAACGGCATGGCTTGCCGACCAGGTGAAGGATGCAGAGCTCTTTGTGCTGCCCGACATCACTGCCGAACTTTCTGCCCTTGAAGCACAGACTGACCTCTCCGACGAGGAACGTCTCAATAAGAAAGATGAACTGATGAACCACTATGCCGTGCAGAGTGAGCGTGTGCACACCTTGCAACAGCTGCTCAAGGCATACACCATGTTCAATCGCGATGACGAATATGTGGTGATAGATGGCGAAGTGAAGATCGTTGACGAGCAGACGGGCCGTATCATGGAGGGACGCCGCTGGAGTGACGGACTGCATCAGGCTGTTGAGGCTAAGGAACATGTAAAAGTGGAAGCTGCCACACAGACCTTTGCCACCATCACGCTGCAGAACTACTTCCGTATGTACCACAAACTGGCTGGTATGACTGGTACGGCATCGACGGAAGCAGGAGAGTTTTGGGACATTTATAAGCTTGATGTCGTGGAGATACCCACCAACAAGCCTGTGATTCGTAACGACCAGGACGACCGTGTGTACAAGACTGCACGCGAGAAGTACAATGCCGTCATCGAAGAGATAGAGGCTATGCGCAATGCCGGCCGTCCGACACTCGTCGGTACAACCTCAGTAGAAATATCCGAGCTCCTCAGCCGTATGCTGAAGATGCGCAACATACCTCACAACGTTCTCAACGCCAAACTGCATCAGCGCGAAGCCGACATCGTGGCACAGGCAGGTCAGTCAACCGATGGCAAAGGCGCCGTGACCATTGCTACCAATATGGCAGGTCGTGGAACCGACATCAAGCTCTCGCCTGAGGTGAAAGCAGCCGGTGGTCTTGCCATCATCGGTACCGAACGCCACGAGAGCCGTCGTGTAGACCGTCAGCTGCGTGGACGTTCCGGACGTCAGGGCGACCCGGGCTCCAGCGTATTCTATGTGTCGCTGGAAGACAAACTGATGCGCCTCTTCGCCTCAGAACGTATCGCACGCGTCATGGACAGACTCGGTTTCAAGGAAGGCGAACGTATCGAAGCACCCATGATCAGCCGCAGTATCGAGCGCGCACAGAAGAAAGTGGAAGAGAACAACTTTGGTATCCGTAAGCGTCTGCTCGAGTATGACGACGTGATGAACAAGCAGCGTACTGTCATCTACGAGAAACGCCACCACGCCCTCATCGGCGAACGTATCGGAATGGACATCAGTAATGTGATATGGGACCGCGTAGTAAACGCCACCAACCAAGCCGACTATGCCAGTTGCAAGGAGCAGTTGCTCAAAGCGTTGTCTATGGAATGCCCGTTCAGCGAGCGCGACTTCATGGAGAAGCATGTCGAGGAGTTGCAGGAGCAGGTGTTTCAGGAAGCAATGGCCAACTTCAACCGCCGCACAGAGCGCATCAAGGCTGATGCCTATCCCGTCATCAAGCGCGTAGTGGAAGAGGAAGGCGACAAATACGAGCGCATCGTAGTGCCCATCACCGACGGCAAACGCGTGTACAACATACCTTGCGACCTCAAGGAAGCATACGAGACGGAATGTAAGAGTGTAGTGACACAGTTCGAAAAGACCATCATGCTTCACATCATTGACGAGTGCTGGAAGGAAAACCTGCGCGAGCTCGACGAACTGCGCCATTCCGTACAGAACGCATCCTACGAACAGAAAGACCCCCTACTCATCTTCAAACTTGAAAGCGTGAAGATATGGGACACCATGATAGACGGCATGAACAACCGCATCTCGTCCATCCTCATGCGTGGACAGATACCCAACATGGAAGAGCAGCAGGTACGTGAGGCAGCACCCGAACGTCGCTCACAACGCTACAATGAACAGAAGGACGACCTCACCGATCCCAACCAGGCTGCGGCAGCAAGACAAGATACACGCGAAGGAGCACAGCAGGCAAACCGCACACCGATGGTGAAGGAAAAGATGCCGGGAAGAAATGACCCATGTCCTTGCGGAAGTGGAAAGAAATTCAAGAACTGCCACGGCAGAAACCTCTGATATGAGCACACAGCCATAAAGACATACACATTCCTCCCGGATGTATTGCTCAGTAAGCAGACAATACGTCGGGAGGATTTTTTGCCTAAAAGGGGAAGTTAAACCTACATAGTATGATACAGATAGACAATCTACGCAAACAGTTTGGCGAGAAAGTGGCGGTAGACATCGCAGAGTTTGTCATTAACGACGGCGAGATGCTCGGCATCGTAGGCAACAATGGTGCCGGAAAGACAACCTTCTTCCGACTGATACTCGACCTGCTGAAGGCAGATAACGGCGAGGTGGCGCTCACCTTTCCGCTACCCGACGCTACCGACACAACGGCGAAAACCATCAACCCGGCGCAGAGCGAAGACTGGAAGCACTACACCGCAGCATATATAGACGAAGGGTTTCTTGTCGACTTTCTCACACCTGATGAATACTTTTCCTTTGTGGCACGCATCAGCGGCATATCCGAGGCGGACATGGAAGAACGCCTGCAGCCTTATAAGACATTTATGGCTGAAGAGCTGTTGGGACAGAAAAAACTCATACGCGACCTATCAGCGGGCAACAAGCAGAAGGTGGGCATCGTTGCGGCTTTGGTAAGCAAGCCGGCACTGCTCATACTCGACGAACCTTTCAACTTCTTGGATCCGACAAGCCAACATCAGCTGAAACATCTGCTCGTAGCGTATCACGAAGAGTCGCACGCTACCATACTCATCAGCAGCCACAACATAGATCACACCACAGAGATATCCTCCCGCATCGCACTGATGGAGAATGGATGTATCATTCAGCAGATAGACAACCGTGAGAAGCAGGCTGAACCTGTGCTGAAGTCGTATTTCAACGTTGGCGATTAACAGTCCGAAGAATCCTTATCTACACCATCTTCCTACATGTCTACCCTCCATATCTTCAATCCTGAGCACGAATGGTCGTTGGCTCAAGGTAGGGTAGGCGGCTCCCCACCGCGTGCTGCAGTCCGTCTGCGGCACGACTTGTCTTATCTCCCTACTTTGTTGGCTGAAGATGGCGACAAGGTGCTTGTGGACGATAAGGTATTTGCCCTCCACATGTTGCGCCAATGGGAGGGACCAGCAGCCCATGTGGAGCTGGTGGAGGCTGCTGATGTGTGGCAGACGAAGCCTATTGATGCTGTGCGACCATGGGGATGGGATGCCAACATCTGCCACGAACTGCGGTCTTTGGGCACTGACGACAGCCTGTTACCCGACGACGAACAGCTGATGTGCATACGCGAGCTGTCGCACCGCGCCGTGGCGGGCAAGGTGTTGTCAGCCATCACGGAGAACATGGACACCCATCAAGTGGTGGGCAGCAGTTGGCTGTGTACCACCATGGCTGAGGTAGAGCAGCATCTGCAGCACTTGGGCTCCATGGTCATCAAAGCACCATGGAGCAGTAGCGGAAGAGGGGTGATGCTCTGTCATGCCGGTGTGCTGACCGACCAGCAGCAGCGACGCGTAAACAATATCCTCCTAAAGCAGGGTGGGGTGATGTGCGAACCGCTGTATGACAGAGTTGCCGACTTCGCCATGGAGTTTGTGGCACACGACGACGGCAGTGTCGACTACCAAGGCCTTTCCGTCTTCACAACCACGATGACGCAATATGCTGGTAATGTCATTGCATCCGAAGACTACAAGTATAGCCTTCTCACTTCATTTCTTCCCGTTTCGTTGCTGTCGGATGTGCGCTCCTTGCTTCCTCGGCTGCTGCAGGCAGCCCTGCAAGGCCACTATCAGGGCCCGTTAGGTGTCGACATGATGGTGGTGCGACTGTCTGGGAATGCAAAAGGTGCACCGCTGTATGCAATGCACCCTTGTGTGGAAATCAATCTGCGTTTTACTATGGGACATGTGGCATTGGCGTTGGCACAACGTATGCCCGAAACGAAAGCGCAGATGCAGATTGTCTGCAATCAATTCTTTCAGATGAGAATATACACACTCTATAATGGTGTAACCTCCTTAATCTGTTCTGCTGGCTCAAACAACCACAGATAAAGGCCATATAAGACAACACACAGTGCTACAGTGCTCAATATGATGAAGAGCACACGGGCACTTATTTTTTTTACCTTTCGCCATGTCAAGTTACGCATGCGCATTCGGTCTTCCAGATGCATCCTGTTGTTCTTGCGGCGGTGATGATGAGTATGTTTGGTTTTATCAGTCTGTTCGCTCATATAGTTTGTTTCAGTTAACTGCGTTATTTACTAATTTACAAAGTTAAGGACAAATAGCCATATGCCAAAAGAATTATGCGGTTTTTATTTTGGAATAATGGGCAGAATGATAGGTAGATAAGTAGCTGAAAGTTTCTTATCTGACATTTTTTCAGCCCAATGCTATGGTTGGCGTTGCCGATTTGTAGGGAAAAAGCTCAATATAGGTAATCAGAATCACTGATATTGCTTTGTTATCGGTGCTTGGCATCGGTCAAAGGACCGTGTGTGGATGGTGGATGGGGAACTGTTGTGAACCAAAGTCGACGACTTTGGTCATCAATCTCGACGACTTTGGTATGTTGGTGAGCTTTGATGGCGGTGGCGTTGACGAAAAATGTTATTCGTCAACAGCTTGGCAGCACCATCTCGATACCTTGAGTGCGATGCCCATGCCGGGTACTTCTTTGAGCAAGAAGTATTTTTTGCTGATGCGTACCAGTCGTCCGCTGATGCCTTTCAGTGGTCCGTGTGTGACAACGACTTTTGCTCCAGGCTTCAGTCGAGCCTCGCGCTCCGACAGGTAGCGTCGCATGGTGATAGTGGGGTTGCACATCTGCTGGAACTCGTACATCTCGCGGGCAGATATCTCATAATAGGTTGTTCCGCCTTTCTCGGTACGCAACACGTAGAAAGGCAGGTTGGCGCGTGTGACAATGTCGTGCATCTGTGCAGTGCTCATGGTTTTCTTCACAAAGACAAGGTTGTAGACCACGGGACGCAGCTCATGGCGTATCTTGCCGTTGGCATCGACATGGTCAACGTATTGCTGTGGGATGAAGACCTCGAGATGCTGGTCTTGCAGATAAGCCACAACACTCTTATGCCTATTGTTTAATATGTGTATGGCATACCACGGCAGGGCCTCAAGGGCATTGTCCGCCGTGATGGGGGCAGTGTCTTGCATCGGGGCTTGCTGCTCAGTTGATATGTCGTGCTTGTCAGTGTGCATGCTGGGTGTCTATGTGTCTAAGTGTTGCTCCTTTCGGTAGGCTACGGCGGTCAGTGTAGCGATGCGTTGGTCGTCTTGGTTGGTGATGTGTACCTCGAAGGTGGGCACTTTGTGATGCGTATGTACCTCTCTTGCTGTGGCAGTGAGCATATCGCCGACGCGTGCGGGGAGGTGGAAGATTATATTGGTCTGCAGGCTCAGCGTGAGTGTGCCGTTTCTGTTCATGGCGGCAGCCAGTGCCAGGTCGGCAAGGGTGAAGAGCGCCCCACCTTGGCATACACCGCCGGCGTTGAGGTGCGACGTCGTGACGGTCATTTGGGCTTGAGAGGAATTGGGAGAGATGTCGGTGACTTGTGCACCGGCGTCGCGGGCGAAGACATCGCCTTGATTGAGCCATTGCTGAAGGTCGTTCATGGGTGGTGATCGGGTTGTGGGAGTGTCAGGGTTGCGTTTCTTCGTCTGATGTCTGTGCCTGAACGGCTTGTCGTATGTAGTCGGCTATCCACTTTGTGGTGCCTTCTATGCCGAGCTTTGATGAGTTGACACACAGGTGATAGGAGTCGGATGCTCCCCATGTCTTGCCTGTGTAGAAGTTGTAGAATCCTGCCCGCTCCTTCTCTTTCTGTCGAATAATGCGTTGTGCCTCTTCGGGTGTACACTGATGTCGTTCGGCCACTCTTTGTGTTCGCTCTTCGATGTCGGCAGTGATGAAGATGTTGATGGCGTGTGGGAAGTCGCGCAGTATGTAGTCGGCCGCGCGTCCTACGAAGACGCAGCTGCCCTCATTGGCGGCATGACGGATAGCATCGCTTTGGAACTTGAACAGCGACGCCTGCGACATGCGGTTGTTGTACATGTTGCCGGTATTGGGCTGGGGCATGAAGAGTTGCAGCATGCCGCGCAGAAAACCTTTCTTCTCATCGTTCTGCTCAAAGAACTTCTCGCTGAACCCGCTCTCACGTGCTGCTCGGACGAGAATCTCCTGGTCGAAAAACTTACATTGCAGCTCTTCTGCCAGTTTCTGTGCGATGATATGACCGCCGCTACCCAGCTGGCGACCTACATTGACGATGATGTGTTGATTAGACATAGGGATGGTGTTTTGTGTGTTGTGTGGGGAGAGGAGTGAGGGTATCTATGGCTGTTCGATGTTGATATTGGTTTTGAACTTACGCATGTAGCGCGCCATGATGATCCATGTGGTGATGAATGACAGTGTGTCGCTGGCGGGCAACGACCACCATACCCCGTCGACCCCGAGGAGGGGAGGCAGGATGATGAGCATGGGGAGCAGGAATATCAGCTGCCGCGACAGCGACAGAAAAATGCTGACCTTGGCTTTGCCTATGCTCTGGAAAAAATTGGTTACCACTGCCTGGAAGCCTATCAGTGGGAATACCATGGCATTGATACGCAGTCCGTGGACGGCTATTGACTTGAGTTCCTCGTGGTGTGTGAAGAGGCTTACGCAAGGGTAGGGGAGCAGCTCGCTGACGAGCCACCCCAGTGTCATGACGCCGATGCCGGAAATGATGGACAGCTTCAGCACCTGCATCATACGCCCGTACTGCTCGGCACCATAGTTGTAGCCAGCTATGGGCTGCATGCCTTGGTTGATGCCCATCACTATCATGAAGAAGAGGAAGCCGATGCGGTTGGCAATGCCGTATGCTCCTACCGCGAGGTCGCCTCCATGGCGCACCAGAGCGGTGTTGATGAAGATGACGATGAGGCAGGCGCAGGCATTCATGGCAAAGGGCGATATGCCGATGGCAATGATATTCTTCACGATGTTGCCATTGAGACGCAGGCCTTTGCGCTCCAGATGGAGCAGCTCGTTGCGGTTGCTGAACACCTTGAGTTGCCAACACAGTGCCAACAGCTGCGAGATGATGGTGGCGATGGCGGCACCGCGGATGCCCATGTCGAAAACATAGATGAAGATGGGGTCGAGGGCGGTATTGAGTACCACAGTGAAAATGGTGGTGTACATCGCCATGCGTGGCTTGCTGGCGGCACGCAGCACGGCATTAAGGCCAAAATACTCGTGGGTGATGACGTTGCCGAGCAGGATAACGACCATGTATTCGCGGGCATAGCCGATGGTATTCTCGGTGGCACCGAAGAAGTAAAGTATGGGGTCGAGAAACAATAGGGCTACGGCAGCAAAGCCAATACCAATGAGAAGGTTGAGGATGAGGGTGTTGCCAAGGATGTGCTGGGAGGTCTCGTAGTCACGTTGACCGAGTCGTACCGACAGACATGTGCTGGCTCCGACACCTATGGCGGCACCAAAGGCAGCGGATATATTCATGAAAGGAAAGGTAATGGCGAGCCCGGAGATGGCCAAGGCACCCACACCTTGGCCAATGAAGATGCTGTCAATCATGTTGTACAGCGACGATGCCGTCATGGCAATGATGGCAGGAAGGGCATATTGCAATAGCAACTGCCCTACAGGTTTGGTGCCCAACTCAAGGGTGGCACGCTTGTTGTCGTTAGTCTGCGTCATGACGAAGACTATTTCATGTCATCACCGATGAAGGAGATTGGCAAAAGGTCGTGAGCGGTCTCAAATGTGTAGACACCATCGGTACCATATAGCATGATACGCATGTTGTTTTTGTATCTGTCTTCCAGCTCTATCATGACCTGTCGGCATGATCCGCAGGGGGAAATGGGCTTGTCGGTGAGGCTCTCGGCGTTGCCGGCAGCTATGGCAAGAGCCACAACGGGCTGTTCGGGACGCTGGGCCTGGGCTGCAAAGAGAGCGGTGCGCTCTGCACACAGACCTGAGGGAAAGGCCGCATTCTCCTGATTGGCTCCTATGAAGATGGTGCCGTCGGCTAAACGGGCAGCAGCACCGACACGGAAATGTGAATAAGGAGAGTATGAATTGTTGGTGGCTGCTATGGCTTGTTCAACGAGTTCACGGTCGGCTGCGGAAAGTTCAGTCAACGGGTGAAACTCATAGTGGATGGTGATTTGTTTTTTCATAAGGCAAGTGTAAAACTTATTTAGTATAGAAGTTGATTACTCTTTGTATTGCGCGTTGGCATACGGGACAGAACTCGGGGTTCTCGTTGGTACGCATGCGGCAGTCTTCGCACGGACGATATACGCCTTTCAGGCTGTAGCCGCTGTTGCCCGTCGTCAGTCCCTCGTTGGCGGACACCTTCGTCAGGGCAATCCTTCCCGTCTTCTGGCCAACCACAACAAAGTGCTGGTACCAAACGCCTTCTGTCATGTTGCCCATGTTGAGGTAGAGCGTGGCAAAGCCCGCCTCGACTCCTCCGCCACCAGCCGTGGCATATGCGCGAGCAGCGGTGATCAGCTTGTCCGCGGCCGCCGCCACATCCGGATGCGATACGCGAGCCCACACCATCCTGTTCTCGTAGCCGTAGTCGGCGAGCTTCCCGCGCTGGCGGTACTCCCTCACCACGCGCCCCAGCCGCGCCTTTATCTCGTCGGAGACGATAAGGTCGCCCATCCGCAC
>ONTS01000030.1 GCA_900320845.1 uncultured Prevotellaceae bacterium
ACAACTTGAATTCTTCACTGTACTTTTGATACTTTCTACTCATAATGGATACACATTTTAATTGTTAGTAAATGTGTCTACCTATATCAGTATAAGTCAGAAAGAGTCTCGTCGCTGTTTTCACAGTTGCCTGTTGATGGCTTACATGAGACATGTGCCGAGTGTGGTTGGGTATGATTATGATAAAGAATCTTGTTGTTACATAAAAAAATGTATGTACATTTGCCGCAATAAAATTTGTACTATGACTTCGAAAAAGAACAAAACCCTCTCTGGCATCATCTGCCTTATCATCGTCTTGGGATTCTTTGGCGGTCTTGGGTGGCGCATGGGTGTCGACCACATGTTGAACACTGTCATGCAGACGGCTTTCCGTTTGCTACTCGACACAGTATTCTACCTCATGGGCATCTGCGTCATCATGGGTGCCATCAGCAAGCTTTTCGTCGAATATGGTGTTGTTGACCTTCTCGAACGGTTGCTACGTCCGCTGATGAAGCCGCTGTTCAACCTGCCTGGCGTTGCCTCGTTGGGTGCCGTTATGACCTTCTTCTCCGACAACCCCGCCATCATCTCGCTGTCGAAAGATAAACGCTTCAGCAGCTATTTCAAGAAATACCAGTTCATATCGCTGACCAACTTCGGTACGGCTTTCGGCATGGGACTCATCGTCATTGTCTTCATGGTAGGACAAGGCTATGCCGTGGAGCCGTTTATCGGACTCTTTGGAGCTTTCTGCGGATGTATCGTCTCCACACGACTAATGCAGCGTTTTGTATTGAAAGCTTATCCCAAATATGCCGAAGAGACCGCATCCGTTATGGATATGGAGGAAGAGGAGCTGCATGAGGAAGAACAAAAGTCGCTCTTCCTTCGCACACTCAACGCCCTGCTGGATGGTGGTAAGAACGGTGTTGAGATTGGTTTGGCCATCATCCCCGGCGTGCTCATCATATCATCGTTAGTGATGATTCTTACCTTTGGTCCCTCTGCCGACGGCACATACACTGGCGCAGCCTTCGAAGGTGTGGAACTGCTGCCCTGGCTGGCAAACAAGGTGCATTGGCTTTTTGAATGGCTCTTCGGTTTTACCGACCCGCATCAGATAGCCTTCCCCATCACGGCCCTTGGCGCTGTGGGCGCGGCACTGGGTATTGTGCCCAACTTTGCAGCACAAGGATGGATTGACGGCAATGCCATTGCGGTGTTCACAGCCATCGGCATGTGCTGGAGCGGCTACCTCAGCACCCATACTGCCATGCTCGACTCGCTGGGTTACCGCGAGCTGACATCCAAAGCCATCATCTCCCACACCATAGGCGGCATCGCAGCAGCCATCGTGGCACACTGGGTGTACATGGGCTATGCTGCCATAGCGCTGTAAACAACGACAGTTTAGAAAACGACACCATATAAATATAGGTGAGTTGACTTTCAACTCACCTATATTTGTTGGTATGCCAGACGTTCATCGCCATTGAGCAGATATATGATGCCGCAGTAGGCGAAGCCGTGTTTTAGTATCAAGTGCTGCATAATTCGGTTGTCGCGGTGGGTATCAATACGCAGATTGCTACTCTGTTGCATGGAAAAGGCAATGATGGCGGCAAACACGCCGTGGCTGTCGGGTGTACTGGCTATGCGGTGCAGCACCTTGTAGGGCTTGCTGTCATCGAGCCATTCACCCTCATAAATCTTGGTATAGGTAGGATCGGGGCCGTCTGCCAGGGCGAACATGCCTACAACTTCTTCGTCCTGCACGACGAGATAGCTCTGTCCGAGCGTAATATCCTGCTGCAGCGTGGCTTCGGCAGGATAGCCTTCAGACCATTGATGGGGGTTGCCACTTTGTATCATGATGTCGAGGGCCATATCACGCAGGCAGAGCATGCGAGGCACATCGGATGGTGTTGCGAGGCGAATGTGGAGATTCATAGTAGACAGTGGGTATTGAAAGTGGTTATGGATGACGGAATGATGCCGGCAGTAGGGTTTATCAGGCATATAGAGAGGATTGCTGTGTGCAGTCGTCAAGCCCAGAGTGACTGGATTTACATAAACATCTGGCCTATCTGGTAGACAGCTGCGGAGACTATCCATGCCAGTGCCGTGGTGTAGAAGGCTATGAACATCGCCCACCGCCAGCTGCCCGTCTCGTTCTTCACTGCCGCAATGGTGGCTATACAGGGGAAATAGATGAGTACGAAGAGCAGGAAGCAGAATGCTGTGAGGGGCGTAATGCCTTCACGCGACATCTGACTATAAAGATGGGAGTACTTGTCCGATTCGCTCTCGTTGAAACTGTCGTCTTCGGCATAGCTATCATCGTCAACATAAAGCACGCCCATCGTGGAGGCAACGATTTCCTTGGCAAACACACCGGAGATAAGCCCCACATCGAGTTTCCAGTTGAAACCCTGGGGACTGAATATCGGTTCTACGGCCTTTCCTATGCGGCCTATGTAGCTTTGCTCCTGCTGTTGCTGACGGGTCAGGCTCTCGTCATGGGGGAAATATCCCAGCATCCATATGCTGACACTTGCCACAAGGATGATGGTTCCCATCTTTTTCAGATACTGCTTGCCCTTCTCCCATGTGTGTCGCAGCACTGCCTTGCGTGTAGGAAATCGATACGGAGGCAGCTCCATGACAAACGGGGTGTCGTCGCCCTTCACCAGGAAGCGGCTGAACAGCCTACTCATCAGTACCGCAAAGGCAATGCCTATCACATAGAGGGAGATGAGAATGGGGGCCCGTAGGCTCACGGAGAAGAACGTGCCTACTATCATTATATAAATAGGAAGGCGTGCCGAGCAGCTCATCAGGGGCAATATGAGCATGGTTACAAGTCTGGCACGACGGCTCTCGATGGTGCGTGTTGCCATGATAGCTGGCACATTGCAGCCGAAACCCATCACAAGCGGGATAAATGACTTGCCATGCAGGCCCATCTTGTGCATCAGTTTGTCCATGATGAAGGCTGCACGCGCCATATAACCAGAGTCTTCCATGAACGAGATTAAGGTATAGAGAATAAGTATCTGGGGCAAGAATACGATGACAGCTCCCACACCTGCCACTATGCCGTCGACCAACATGTCGCGCAACGTGCTCTCGGGCATCACCGAGGTGAGCCATTCGCCCAACCAGCCGAAGCCGGCTTCAATCCAGTCGGCAGGATATTGACCGAGGCGGAAGGTAGCTTCGAACATGACAAAGAGCAGGAGGATGAACATAGGGAAGCCCAACCACTTGTGCGTCACTAGGTGGTCGAGCCAGTGGGTGGTACGGTAGTTGTCGTCGTTTGTGCCTATCGTATAGCCGCTCTCTTTCAGCGCACCACTGATAAAACCGTACTTGGCATCCATGATGGCAGTCTCTGCGTTGGTGTGCATCTCTTCTTCGATACGCTTGTTGGCGCTGTCGCGTGCAGCAAAGATGGCTGAAGCACTGGGCAAGGAGGACATCATGCTGGTAACTTCGCTATCTCCTTCCAACACCTTGATGGCAAGGAAGCGGGTGGAGAAGCGCGAACGCAGGTCACCGTCTTCCTTCAATATCTGCTGAATGGCGGTGACGCCGTCCTCCACTTCGTGGCCGTGGTCGATGTGTATGTGGCGGTATTCGGGTGCGCTGTCTTCCTGATGCTCGTACACACTTATTATCTTGCGGAACAGTTCATCCACTCCTGTGCCGCGGGTGAACACCGTGGGCACCATAGGTACACCGAAGAGCAGACTCAGCTGGGGCACATCGACGTGGTCGCCGCGATGTTCTGCCTCGTCAAACATATTGAGAGCACACACCATGCGTAAATGCATGTCGATGAGTTGGGTGGTCAGGAAAAGGTTACGTTCTATATTACTGGTGTCTATCACGTTGAGCACCACGTCGGGAGTGTGGTCGCTCAGCTGACTGCGCACATAGCGTTCTTCAGGGCTGTAGGCTGAGAGCGAGTAGGTGCCAGGCAGGTCTACGATGTTAAACCGATAGCCTTCGAAGTCGGCATGTCCCTCCTTGGCATCGACGGTGACACCCGAGTAGTTGCCGACGCGCTCATGTGCTCCGGAAACATAGTTGAACAGCGATGTCTTGCCGCAATTCGGGTTGCCTACCAATGCCACATTGATGGTACGATACGGCGAAGGCTTATTTCTACCTTGCCCTGTCGGTTCTGTTTTGTCAAGAGCTTGCTGGTCTGCACTGGCCTGCTGCGCCTCTTCTTCAGCCACCTCGACAGTACCATTGGGCAACTGTGCAGAAAGCAGGGGCTCGGAGGTAACTTCTATCATGGACGCCTCACTGCGCCGCAGTGACACTTCGTACCCCATGACGCGGTACTTCACAGGGTCTTGCAGCGGCGCATTGAGCAATACTTCAACCTGTTGTCCCCGCACAAAACCCATCTCGACGATGCGTTTGCGGAAGCCGCCATGACCAAGCACTTTGACAATATAGGCTATTTGACCTGTATGTAGTTCGGAAAGTTTCATCGTTATATGTTTCTGATGCAAATGTAAAGACTTTCTTCTATTGATAAACAGACAAAAGGGGTAAGATGTGATGTGCAGAAGGCAAAAATACCTATTTCTTGGTACTACCAAATGTCGTAAGACCTTCGTCATCCCCAAATCAATGTATCCGAGTAAAAGGGGGTACAGACATCGCTGAATCAGAAAGAATTCTTGAATGGAAATACGAAATTCGCTATATGCCAGACATATAGCATGAAGATGTTGACAGGCAGAAAAAAGTTAAGATTTTTTCACTTTTATATCGAAGTAAAAACGTACCTTTGTAGAATAAAAGTGTATTTTGATTATTCATCAATCAAACAATTAATGATATGAAAAAGTATTTAGCAGAAATGTTTGGCACCATGGTCTTGGTGCTTATGGGCTGCGGTGCAGCCGTGAGTCTGGGTTGTGATCCCACAGCCAACATCCCCGCTGTTGTAGGTACTGCCATGGCATTCGGTCTCGCCGTTGTCGGCATGGCTTACACCATTGGTGGCATCTCAGGTTGCCACATCAACCCTGCCATCACCCTTGGTGCATGGCTTACAGGACGCATCAGCACTAAAGATTGCGCCATGTACATGATTTTCCAGGTCATCGGAGCCTTCATCGGTTCAGCTTTGCTCTACCTGATGACATCATCGAGCATGGATGGTGCTATCAGCGGCACTGGTGCCAACGACCTGCAGGCAGGTGTGTCTGTCGTAGGTGGCCTGATTGCAGAGGTGGTATTCACCTGTGTATTCGTACTCGTTGTCCTTGGAGCTACACACAAAACTAACGGTGCTACCAACAACTTTGCCGGTCTCGCCATTGGTCTGACTCTTATCCTTGTTCACCTCGTATGTATCCGCTACACAGGCACCTCAGTCAACCCCGCCCGCTCCATTGCTCCTGCAGTATTCCAAGGTGGTACCGCACTGACTAACCTGTGGGTATTCATCGTTGGTCCTTTCGTAGGTGCATGCGCAGCTGCATTGGTATGGAAAGCTATAGAACCTGCTGATAAATACTAATTATTGTAAATCATAAACAACTACGACACAATCTTATGGTAGATTACAAATCATTGGGTCTCGTCAACACACGCGAGATGTTCAGCCGCGCCATCAACGGCGGCTATGCCATCCCGGCATTCAATTTCAACAACATGGAACAGTTGCAGGCCATCATCAAGGCTTCGTCCGAACTGCGTTCACCTGTTATTCTGCAAGTGTCGAAAGGCGCACGCAACTACGCCAACCAGACACTCCTGCGCTACATGGCACAAGGTGCGGTAGAATACGCTAAGGAACTGGGATGTGCGCATCCTGAGATAGCTCTTCACCTCGACCATGGCGACAGCTTTGAGATTTGCAAGAGCTGCGTAGACTTCGGCTTCTCGTCGGTGATGATCGATGGCAGTGCACTGCCTTACGATGAGAATGTGGAGCTGACAAAACGCGTTGTGGAGTACGCCCATCAGTTCGATGTTACCGTCGAAGGTGAACTCGGTGTTCTGGCAGGAGTAGAAGATGAAGTGCAGGCGGAAGAATCGCACTACACCAAGCCCGAAGAAGTTATAGACTTCGTTACCAAGACAGGTGTAGACTCACTCGCCATCAGCATCGGCACTAGCCACGGCGCTTACAAGTTTAAGCCCGAACAGTGCACACGCGACCCGAAGACTGGCAAACTCGTTCCTCCCCCGTTGGCTTTCGATGTGCTTGACGCTATCATGGAGAAACTGCCCGGTTTCCCCATCGTGCTGCACGGAAGCTCCTCTGTACCACAGGAGTATGTTGACATGATCAACGAGCACGGCGGCAAACTGCCCGACGCTGTTGGTATACCCGAGGAACAGCTCCGCCAAGCAGCGAAGAGCGCTGTATGTAAGATAAATATCGACAGCGACTCACGACTGGCATTCACCGCTGCCGTACGCCGTGTGTTCGACGAGAAACCAGGCGAGTTCGATCCGCGCAAATACTGCGGACCGGCACGCGACGAGATGGAGAAGATGTACAAACACAAAATTACTGATGTACTCGGCTCCGACAACAAGTTAGCACAAGGCTGATAATCTGACAACGCTCCCTTTCCATTGTGCGAAAGGGAGCGTTTTTCTACTTTACACACTTATCCTCAACTCCTTGCATCACCTATACCATCTTCCATCATGTATTCGCTTCCACAGCCGGCACAGCATCACGAAGCCCCTACCATAGCTGAACTCATCATGCTTGCCATGAACCACGACTGTTGCCAGTGGTTTGCTGGCGAACAACACAGCTTGGATGATTTCAGAATCATGCTCATCGAACTCATAGAGCATGAACACTCGCAGTACAGTTATCGCAACACCATTGTCGTGCGTACTGAGTGCGGCAATGTGGCGGGCATTCTTGTCAGCTACAACGGCGACGACCTGTTGGCATTGCGTCAGACTTTTATCGATGCAGCCCAGCGTCATCTGCAACGCGACTTTTCCCTTATGGACGCAGAGACACAAGGCGGCGAGCTCTATCTCGACTCTCTTGCCGTGCATCCCGAACACCGTTGTCAAGGCATTGCCACAACACTGTTGCGCGCGGGCATAGAACGTGCCCGACAATTGCACCTGCCTGCCGTAGGACTGCTTGTGGATGCAGGCAACCCAGGGGCGGAAAAACTATACAAACGCATCGGGTTCCGACATGTGGACGACACATCATGGGGTGGACATCCCATGCACCACCTGCAGTTTGCTCTGTAAACTGAAAACAAAGTCTTACTGAAAAAATTAAGATGACTGGTACTAATGATGCAGTCATCTTATTGTATATGGTGCTATAGGCTATCACGTACTTCTCCGTTCTATCGTCGGGCAGTGTACTCAGGTTGTCGTCTCGGTATTGTCGCCTAGATGTTCGACAATGATGTTGCGACTCTGCTGCAACAGGTGGCGCACATTCTCGTTACCCTTCTCGCCGAGGTGTTCTACAGGCTGATGTATGGTGAGCTTCAGCGGGTGCCATGTTGCCCACTTTCCGTCACGCTGTCGGGGCATCACCTGGTAGGCGCCTTCGATGGTTAGCGGCACCACAGGCAGTTGCAGCTCGTCGGCAAGCAAAAAGGCTCCACGCTTGAAAGGTTGCAGATGTCCGTCGTGAGTGCGTGAGCCTTCGGGGAACACCACCAACGACATACCATTTTTCAGTCGGTTGCGGGCTGCATCGTGGCTGCGCACGATGCTATCCTTGCTTGAGCGGTCTATAAAGATGTGACGTGCGGCGGCACAGGCGGCACCCACGAAAGGAAGCTTGCGCAACGACTGCTTCATCATCCACTTGAAGTTACGATTCAGAAAACCGTATATCAGAAAAATGTCGAATGCGCCTTGATGGTTGGCCACGAAGATGTAGGACTGGTGTTTCAGCAGGTTCTCCCTGCCTTCCACGTGTACAGGCAGCAGCAGTATGCGAATGATAAAACGTGCCCACATCCTACCGGGATAGTATCCCCAGAAGCGTGCTCCACCCAAGGTGCATCCTACGATGGTAACCACGGCTGCCACAACGGTAGCCAATAAGCCCAGAGGAAGGGCAATGACAAGTTGATAGATGCGATAGAGCCACTTCATAGTGTATTGACTTATTTGTTGTTATTCATCGTTTGCGGTGCAGGGTGATGACCACTATTTCGGGTGTCACTTCGTAGCGGAACGGGATGAGGCCACCGATACCCGATGTAATATAGAGCTGTTGGCCTTCTTCTTCGTAATGCCCTGCCACATACTTCGTCTTCCATTTTATGGGTGTGAAGCCGAAGACAGTCACCTGACCTCCGTGTGTATGTCCGCTCAGGGTAAGCTGTGCATCGGTGTCGGGCATGATCTTATCTCGCCAATAAGGCGGCTCATGCTCGACGACAATCGTGAAGGGCTTTCCCAGTATACCCTGCATGGCTTTGTCGATGTCGGCACGTTTGTGTTGGGGTTTCTCTCCTTCGTCATCCAGACCGACAACGACTATGGAGTCGCTCTCTCCACGATGTAGGACGAAATGTTCGTTCTTCAGCAGCTTCCACCCCATCTGCCGTTGCAAGCGCTGCGTCTCCTGCTCGTTGGCATGGGCGATGAGGGTGTCGGCTTTGATATACAATGCATAATCGTGGTTGCCAAGCACCGACACGACACCATCCTTGGCGCGCAATGCTGCCAGACGCTGACGATAGGGATATATCTCTGTTGGGCGTTGGTTCTGCAAGTCGCCTGCAAAGACTATAAGGTCAGCGCGCTGTGCCTGAATACTGTCGAGCACATTGTGCAATATCTGTTCGCGACCGTTGGCGAAGGAACCGATGTGCAGGTCGGAGAACAGGGCTATGCGATAGCCTTCGAAGGCTTTAGGCAGATCGGAAAAGTAAAGGTCTACATGCTTCACTTCCAGTTTTCTGATGCCTTTGGTAAAACCGTATGCCGTAATATACATGCACAACAATGCCAGGATGATGCCCAACAGGTTACCATAGTTGCGGCGCATACAAAATATGCGGCGCACCACTCTGCCCAGCCAAGAGCACAGTGCAAAGATGGCTTTGGGCACAACGACGATGCCGAGCAGCCAGAGGTAAACCTCCAATGCGACTGGGTTGGCAGGTTGGAAGTCGGGTTGGAAATACAGGATGCCGGTATATATCAGCATGCCTATGGTGGGGACGAAAAGAAACAGGCGCCGTTTCCACCTGTTGTCGGACTTCCCTTTCACTCGTGTCAGGTACAGATACCTGTCGGGAAGCAATAATAAAAGTAGGAAAAAGGGTAGATAACGGGCTATCACAGTGTCATGTCGGTTTTGTTGGTGTTATGCCTGCACTTCTTGCATGCAGCCCAATCCATGTTGTCAAGGCTTATCATTGTACCGCTGCGGGCTGCTCCTGCTGTGTAGTCTGTTCCATAGCCGGAGTGTTTCCAGGCTGTTGCGGCAGCTCTTCCAGACCATTCTGAATGTTTTGTATGCGTTGGGCATCATTGAGGTAGGCCTTCACATACGGGTCATTCTTGAAATAGCTGGTTGCTTTGCTCACCAAGTCGTCTATCCATGGGGTAAAGACGGGATATTCGTAGGTACTGGTCATCATCATAAACACTCCGGGACCTAACACATTGTCGAAGTTGTCGCTGATGAAAGTGGTCACCAGGCTATCAAGACGGGCATTGATACGCATATACTCTTCGCTAATCTGCTGCTCTACTACCTGCATATCACTGCCGTCCATGATGGCTTGGTCGTGTTTTCTCACCAATTCGAGCGATTGCATTTGCAGTTTGTCGTACTGACTGAGAAAACGGTACAGCTCGTCGTTCATGGGTGTGCCACTTGCCGATGAAGCTCCGCGTGCTGATATCTGCACTTTGATATCCCCACTCTCTATCACTACAGGCAACATGCTCTCCTTCTCTGTGCAGATGTTGGCCATCTCCACAGAGTCCATGGTTCCTTGGAAGGTGAATTGTCCGTGCACCACTTTGCAGGAATCGACATTGTAGGGACTCTGATCTCTCACCACCTTGAGAAAAAGGCGCTGGCCGTCAAGGGTGGATACGTCGGAACTGCCGTTGATATGGAATGATCCTGCACAGGAGCTCAACAAAAGGAGCGATACGAACAGAACTGATATAGAGTTTTTCATTATATTTTTCAGTATTTCTGCCTGAATTGATGCTGTGGTTTAGTATTGTCGATGGAAGGGTAGACCTCCATCTCGACACTACTCTATTCGATTACATTTAGCAAAAGTAGCACCTCTAATTTGAATGGCGAACATTTTTACGTAGTTTAAGTTAGTAGGAGCTTTTTTTACATTTTTTATAAAACTGCCGTTGTCAGCGTGGCTGACAACGGCGGTTTTGTGTCATTCTTTGTCTTGCTGCTTCTTGCGCAGCTCGTGGTCTATTCGGTGGGTCGTATATATCTCAAGCAATGCCGCAACAAGCAAGGCAATAATCCACTTATTATATATCCACGTGAAATAGGTGTGCTGGTCGGAGAACATCGGGCGCAGAAAACCATAGCAGCTCTCTACCATCATAAGCCCTGCCACGACGAAGAGCACATCGGCAAAAATCATGATGCGGCGCAAACGGCGGATAACAAAGTCGGAACCGTCGTAACGCTGACACATCTGTACCAAACTGAAAGCCAGGGCGCCTACCAATGCCACCCAGCATGCTATAGGTTGCTGGAACAAAAAGACATAACAGCCTGTGCCAGCCACCATCAATATACCGCCGATGAGCATGATGGCGGTCTGTAGGGGAGATAATCGTTGCATGGTTGGTGAGAGTATAGATTATTGTTGTTCGGTTTCGGGCTGTTCGTCGTCGCTCAACACGAAGATTTCCTCGTTGTCCTCTTTCATATAATACTGCTTACGGGCAATGTCGCGGATGGCTTTCGGGTCTCTTTTCAGCTTCACCACTGTGGCTGAATCGCTGCGGAACTGCTCAGTGTACTTACGTATTTCTTCCTTAAGGTCTGTTATTTCAGCTTTATACGCAAAGCTCTGCATAATACTGTTCTTGTCCAAGAACACTACCAGCAAAACACCCACCGTTATAACGATGTAGTATTTGAAACGACTCAGAACTCGAAAGAAGAATTTTACGGGTTTCATATTGTTTTTTTGGTTTCTAACGATGTTGATAATCTGATTATTGTTACACCCTAAAGAGGGGCTATTGCTGCGCTATTTGTATTCAACAAGGGTAATACTGCATGGTAAGACAGTGTATAGATCCGTGCTGACGTACGATAACTGTGCTGTCTATGCCTATCACTTTTCTGTCGGGAAAGGCTTGCTGAAGCGTTGCCATGGCGCAGGCATCCTTCTCGGGATGTCCATAAGTAGGACACAACACGGCACCATTCACTACGAGGTAGTTGGCATAGGTTGCAGGCAGGCGCTCGCCGTCGTACTCAATGGCATGGGGCAGGGGCATAGACAGCAGGCGATAGGGCTTTCCGTCGAGTGTGCGCAAGCGGCGAAGCTCCTTTTCCAGCGCCTGCAACTCTGCGTAGTGGGCATCGTCGGGATCATCGCACGCTATATATATAATGGTGTCATCGGGTGCTATGCGCACGAGGGTATCTATATGTCCGTCGGTGTCGTCGCCAATGAGTTGTCCGTGATGCAGCCACACCACTCTCTCTGCTCCAAGCGTGCGCTTCAGACGGGCTGTTATCTGCCGCTGGCTGAGCGGCTGGTTGCGATGAGGGGCTAACAGACATTGGCGCGTAGTGAACACGGTACCCTTGCCGTCGCTTTCTATGCTGCCGCCTTCGAGAACGAAGTCGTCGTGGTTTTCGCATGCAGTAAGCAGATCAGTCTCTTGCTCCAGGTGACGCTTCACATTATTATCCCTGCTTGCCGGAAACTTCTCTCCCCATCCGTTGAAGCGGAAGAAGAGCCCCGTTGTTGCCTCATTAGCATCTGCTACGGTGATGTGTCCGAAGTCGCGTGCCCAAGTGTCATCGGTAAGGTAGGCTGACATGCTTATGCGTTGCAAGTGTTTCTCTGACAGATGCGAGACAAGATAGTCATGCAGTCGGGCTGTGTCTGGGGCCACGATGTGCACATCTTCGTAGGCAGTGATGGCGCGGATGATGTCAACATAGGTATCATGGATGTCGTCGAGGTAGGGTTTCCAGTCAGTGTCGCCGTGCGGCCATGCCAGCAACACTGCCCGCTGCGGCTCCCATTCGGCAAGCATACGCCGTTGTTTCTTCAATGTTGACATATCTGTTATTGCTGCTTTGACGTTGTCTGTTGCCACTTCGATGCAGGTTTTCCACTTGCTGTAAGGAAGGAGTTTGCCATCATCTGAGCGCGTTGTTTCTTTGCGTTTTTTGAGAAGACGCATTGCTTGGGGCGCTATTCGCTGCAAATTTACATACAAAAAGCGACATTCGGCATAATCTTTTCTGCAAAAACACATCTTGTTTGACTACTTTTCAACAAACAAATCACTACTTTTGCAAACGATGGCAAAACTATGATGCTGTTATATCCTAAAAAATGCTTTCCATGAAACACTCTTTCCGACATCTGCTTCTTCCCTTTTTCATCGTAATATTGTTTGCTGGCAGCTGTAAACCTGAAAAAATGGACCAGCCTCAGACTGAGATGGCAGTGGCAGACGAAGACAACTACACCGACCATGATGTCAGCAATGGATATGAAGATGTGGCAAATGATGTCGAAAAGGCAGACAACATTGACGACCGACACCGTAGCGATGCTTACGAAGCAGGACAACAGGAACACCAAGGCATTGCCGACGCATCCCATCGCACTCTCGACAACCTATTGCCGGCACCTATCAAAGACCGTCCGGAACAGCGTTTGCAGCGAAAAGGGTACAACGTGAGCTACAACAAGGGACTACGCATTCCCAACTGGGTGCAATGGACACTTACTGCCGACCACACCTACGGCAGGTATAAGCGTAAAGGACAGGCTTTCCACGAAGATGAAGATGTGCCATCGCCACGCGCCACACACTACGACTACATGCGCTCGGGCTACGACAGAGGACACATGTGCCCTTCCGGCGACAACAAATGGGACCCGAAAGCACAGGAAGAATCTTTCTTGCTGACCAACATCTGCCCGCAGAACCATAACCTGAACACTGGCGACTGGAACGACCTGGAGATACAATGCCGCCAATGGGCAAAACGCTATGGCAAGATATACATCGTGTGCGGACCTGTACTCTACAACCAAAAGCATAAGACCATAGGACGCAACCATGTGACTGTGCCTGAAGCATTCTTCAAAGTGGTGCTCCGCCTTGGTAAGAATCCGGCATGTATTGGCTTCATATACCGCAACAAGGGAGGACACCGACCACAAGGCGACTATGTCAACACACTGAAAGAAGTGGAACGCATCACCAAGCTGCACTTCTTCAACGGTCTCGGGGCCGACATACGTGCACAGATAGAAAACCATGCAGACATCAACGACTGGTGAACGCTGCAACAACTCCATCTCCTTCCACCTCTTATCCCGACAACATGACGACACACACACAACTGCATCCTTGTGCAAAAGTGAACCTCGGACTGAACATCGTGGGGCAGCGCCCCGATGGATACCACGACATAGAGACGGTGTTCTACCCCATCCCACTCTGCGACGAACTCACCGTTGACGTATGCCCGTCATCGGATGGAAAAGCCCCTGATTGCCGTCTCACGCTGGAAGGACGACCACTGGAGGGCGATATGGCAGACAATCTCGTTGTGCGTGCGTACCGTATATTGGCCAACGACATCCCCCTTCCACCCGTCAGCGTCACTCTGCGAAAGGTGATCCCTTCACAGGCAGGTCTGGGTGGAGGTTCTAGCGATGCCGCCGCCATGCTAAAGGCTCTCAACAGCCTGTGTAATCTGCGCCTCAGCAATGACACGCTAAGACGCTATGCAGCTCGGCTGGGTGCCGACTGTGCTTTCTTCATAGACTCTCTACCGGCATTGGCTACCGGCATTGGAGACATACTTCACCCCATAGAGCTCGACCTCAAGGGCTGGCACATGCTGCTCGTGAAACCCGACGACGCAGTAAACACGGCTCAAGCATACGCTGGCATCACCGTACAACGCCCCACCCTATCCTGTGCAGACATTGTCAGCAACCCTGTCAGCACATGGCAAGGCAAGTTATGCAATGACTTTGAGGCATCGGTATTGCCCAAGCATCCTCTCATAGACGATGTGCGGAGACGCATGGAGCACCTGAATGCCGACTACATACAGATGTCGGGTAGCGGCAGCACAATGTTTGCCCTCAGCAGAGAGCCTCTAAACATCACGGAAGACACCTTCCCACAATGCTGGATAGCAAAACTGAAACTGTAAGACATTTCACATACCATAACAAAAATCGTCAATTATCACATTCATGAAACCATTAAGAGCCACACGCATCATATTTTTTCTGAGTCTTATCATGGCTGCACCTGCTGTCCTATCGGCACAGAACAACACATGGGAAACACCTGCCAAATGGCGTGGACATAAACAAATAGTCACCACAACAAAGGAGCCTGTCGCCATTCACAAGGAACCTGTTGCCACACCAAAGGAAGAAATTGTAGAGTCCAAAGAGCAAGTAGTCATCACCATCACCGAGGGCGATAGCTTCTCACAGTGCTTTAAGGCGTGTGACACCGACAATGATAATAAGGTAAGCGTTGCCGAAGCCAAGGATGCCACCACCCTCACCTTAGATAAGGGTGAAAAGAGCAACATCGTCGACAACTATGCTTGCCTGCGCCATTTCCCAAACATCATCTCCCTGACCATAGGCAATACATCCTTGGAGAGCATTGACCTGCGCATGCTGACAAAACTAGAGCGTTTAGACATTACCAATGCTACATCACTCAAGGAAGTAAAGCTGTCAAGCAGCTGCTATCCTGAGGTACTTTTTCCGCAAGGAAAAGAGAAGCCTGTACTGATATTCTACGACACCACCATCTTCGCCAACACTGGCAACAACAACGCCATGAGTCACTGACAGGCAAACTCTTGCCTGTTATCACACTGTCGAGAAAGGTGCAGAAAAAACTATCTGATATTCTTTGTATGAATGTCAGATATTTTTTTTATCTTTGCCCTATATTTATCACTTAATCTTATTATTCTATGGCAACAAAGACCTCCCCTAAGGCGAAGAAAGCCGCTGTTAAGACCAAGAAAGCGGCAGCTCCAGCACAGAACACCAGTAAAAAGCTCATGGCAATGGAAGAGAAGTATGGTGCACACAACTACCATCCACTGCCCGTAGTATTGCAAAAAGGTAAAGGCATCTATGTATGGGATGTAGAAGGCAAGAAGTATTTCGACTTCCTCTCCTCCTATTCTGCAGTCAACCAGGGACACTGTCATCCTAAGATTGTCAAGGCTCTCAAAGACCAAGCCAACAAGCTCTGCCTCACCTCTCGCGCTTTCTATAGCGAAGCACTGTGTGAATACGAAAAATTCATGCACCAATACTTTGGCTACGACCGTGTACTGCCGATGAATACCGGTGCAGAAGGCGTTGAAACTGCTCTGAAGCTGGCACGTCGCTGGGGTGTTGTCAAGAAAGGCATACCCAACGACAAGGTAAAAATCATCTGCTGCGGCGGTAACTTCCACGGACGCACCGTCACCGTCATCACAATGAGCGACGACCCAAGCAGCTTTGCTGACTACGGCCCCCTCACTCCAGGATTTATCCGCATTCCTTACAATGACACAAAGGCATTGGAAAAGGTGCTGAAGAAGCAAGCCAACGAGATTTGCGCATTCATTGCCGAGCCTATACAGGGCGAAGCAGGTGTATTCGTACCCGATGAGGGCTACCTGAAGAAGTGCTATGACCTGTGCAAGGCCAACAACGTACTGTTCATTGCCGACGAAGTGCAGACCGGTATCGCCCGTACGGGTAAGATGTTGTGTTCACAGCACGACGGCATTCGTCCCGACATTGTCATCCTCGGCAAAGCCCTCGGCGGTGGTGTTCTCCCCGTCAGCGCTTGTCTGGCAGACGACGAAATCATGCTTAACATCAAACCTGGTGAGCATGGCTCTACATTCGGAGGATTCCCACTCGCTGCCAAGGTAGCTATGGCAGCTCTGGAAGTTGTGAAAGAGGAAAAACTCGTGCAGAATGCTGAAAAGATGGGTAAACTGTTCCGTGCAGAAATCAAGAAGATTAAGTCACCGTTCATCGTTGAAGTACGCGGTCGAGGACTGCTCAACGCCATCGTGACGAAACCCATCGGCCAGAAAACAGCATGGGACATCTGCCTGAAGATGCGCGACAACGGACTGCTCGCCAAACCGACACACGACGACATCATACGTTTTGCTCCGCCTCTCTGCATCAACGAAGCTGAAATTAAGAAGGCTGTAGCTATTATTAAGAAAACGTTTGAAGAAATGGCTTAAGAAATTTAAGTTCGAAGAGGTAGCTCATGCTATCTCTTCGAACGTTTCTATAGAATGCTTTTTATTCTATTATAAAATAACAAATCTATTATTCACCAAACCAAACGCTTATGAAAAGATTTACTCTTGTTTCCGTCATCGCTCTATTTTGTGCGATAGCGGCATTTGGCCAAAAGCCTTTTACGGCTGAGGCAATGACACAGCCAACACAGAAGATGTCGTCGACAAAGCACATTTTCCAAGGCAATCGCGATTTTGTCAAACCAGGAATGCCCACCACTCCTGCCCGCAACTTGGCTAAGAAGGCAAAAGGTAATCCTGAGGACATGATAACGGATGCACCTGCCACAGCAGAAAAAAAATCCTACGAACGCTCAGGAGGTAACTACTATGTTTTCTCTTCCTCTACATACAAGTACTCATCTGCTGAACAGGATGGCACTGTTACCATCGCCTATGACGAAGATGGCACAACGGTCTATATCATGAACATCGTAGCTGGAAGCGGTTATCCCGGTTGGGTGAAAGGTACCATCGAAGGCAATACCATCACCGTGCCTCTCGGACAGTTCCTCACCTACTCTGAAAGCTATGGTTATGGACTGTACCTCACCATGGCTAACATCACCGCAAACAATGACTCTTACACCGGAGCTAATGACACCGAAGCACAAAGCATCACCTACACCATTGACAACGATAACATCACCATAAACGGTACCAGTAGTTCACGCGTTCTCACCGTGGCATGGTCGGACGATGACACTGTACTCTCCTATGGCTCAGCTGGTGGAGAATGGGGAACTGTGTTGTCGCCATTTGCTGCACCCGATGTTGTGACTCCTCCTGCAGGACTTGTAACAACTGATTATCCCATCAGTGGCACCGAACACATCGGAAGTACCACTACTGCCTACTCTTCAACAGTGAAACTCGGCAAGGACGGCTCTGATGTTTACATACAAGGTCTTGACAAATGGTTGCCCGAAGCATGGGTAAAAGGAACATTGGAAAGCAATGTCCTGACAATACCTGTCACCTATCTTGGCACATTGGAAGGCGACCTGCATTACCTGGGCGGATATAACGGTAACCTTGCTCCATTCACTCTCTCCTATGATGCTGAGGCCGACTGCTATACCGCCAACGGTTCAATGCTCATCAACTCCACTGCCACCACCATTAGCCAGTATGCATTCTACAATAGCGTCTTCATCGGTGTGGAGCCCAATCCTGTAACACCTCCCGAAGGTCTAGTTACCAGCGACATGCCCATCAGCGGCCGTGCCAACAGCAACAGCCAATGGGTAAATGTTGAAGGCACTGTGAAAGTCGGATACCAAGGCAACGATGTCTGGGTACAAGGTCTCATTCAGGACGTTCCTGAAGGATGGGCAAAGGGTACCATCGAAGGCAACCAAGTAACATTCAAATATGGACAGTATGTTGGAAAAAACGCCAGCGGCAACAAGGTTTACACCATGGGCTATGACAATGGTAATCCCACCGACGTGGTATTCGACTACTTTGCCGATGTTCCTCTCTTTATTCTCAAAGGCTACTTGATGGCAAACGCAAAGCCTGACGCTATTTCCTTCTATGTATACTATGTAACAGGTCTCACCATTGGTGTCGACGAAGAGCCCGAAGTAGTAACCCTGCCCGAGGGACTGACTACGGAAGAAGCACCTTTCACAGGAACTGAATACAACAACAGCTCTGTTGAATTTGACGCTACCGTGAAAATGGCTTCAGACGACAATAACCTCTACATCCAAGGTTTCTGCGAACAGCTGCCCGAAGCATGGGTAAAGGGTACATTCAATGCAACAAAGGATACGGTAACCTTCGCTATTCCGCAGAAGTTCGGTACTTACACTTTAGGCACTGCCGACTACAACCTTTATATGATTGGCGCTGACCAGAAAAGCAACATCGTGCCCGTCGTAATGATTTACGACAAGTGGCAGGGGGTGTACGTTCTCGACACCGACATCATCGTCAGTCAGGAGAAGCGTGGCATCTACTACTGGAAATGGTATGAAAAGGGAAGCATCATCGGAACTCCTATCACTTACACCCTCGACTTCAACGCTCTTGAAGACCGTGTGCCCACCTCCAGCAACGACAGCAACTATGGAGACATCACTGAAGACTTCGTCATCGTTGACGGCGACGTTACATGCACCATTTCACCTGCTAGCGGTACAACACCTAACCGTTTCTGGCAGACAGCCAATGGAAAGCAGCTGCGCATGTACAGCGGAACATTGACATTAGAAGTGCCCGCCAGAAACAATATCACCAGCATCGTATTCCACAATGGTAAATGGAACGCAAACAATAGTGCTGACACCGGCACATTCACAGACAATACATGGAACGGAGAAGCTCAGAAAGTGGTGGTTACCATCGCAGCCAATACCCAGCTCAACAAGATTGAAGTGAGCACTACCTCTACGGGTATCAACGACATCAACGTCAATGAGAAGAACGACGGTACCATCTACAACCTGCAAGGTATGCGTCTGCAACAGCCGCAGAGAGGCATCAACATCATCAATGGCAAGAAAGTGATGGTGAAGTAAGCACACAAGTTTACCAACCAACATGGATGGAGGCACGACCTAAGCATAGTTTAGTACCGACTCCTTCCAGACATTCCTAAAACGCCTCAGAGCAATCTGGGGCGTTTTCTGTTGGTGCCGAACGGAAGGCAAAATGAGGAGCATGAATTTGTTCTTGACGTCTTATCGGTCATAGAATTTCATTCTGCCAAAGATGCTACGGGGTACACTGATATAAAAATTCTTCCCCACTTTTTCACAAAAGCGGGGAAGACAGAATAAATAACAAAATAATGAAAAGAATAAATGGTGTTTCTGCTATAAATGTCTATTTTACTTTCTGCTTATACCTGTGTATCGGCAGATAACTACCCTATCAACTTTATAGTTTCAAGGATATTTTGATGTCTTAATGTGAATGTGGAACGTATGGACACACTGATACAACATTAATTTTTACCATATAAGCATACTAAATTATTGTAGGGACATGTGTGTGTTTTCCATAATAGTAGTTAAATGTATATTGTATACGATGCTAAGATATTATGTTCCTTTTTATTCTCCAAAAAAAACAACAACAAATTTATTTTCCATTTAATTTTATGGCTCAAAAGTTCAGTAAACACGCACATTTTCGCAACATCAATTACGATAACGGATTATCTTTTCTGCTCATCTACCTGTGCATTGAGTTTTCCTCTACCCGCTGTCGGCGATTATCCTTCTTTTTCCATATTATTCGTCTGCTTTTTCTTGGTATTCTGTGGCTGTTTTGCAGATCTGGCGTGACGGCTGACTGATGACATGGTGCATGATAACGATGCAGACAAGGAAAAACATGTCTGCCACGTCACATGTACGGAAACTATTATATAACTTTGCAGTAAAGATATCAGCACGCACGATGAAACATACACGCAACCTTATGCTCATCTTGATGTTGACCATAGTCACCAGCGTCTTGGCAAGCAATGACGACGACAATAAGATTGCAGACATACGCCAAGCGTATGATGCAATGAAACAACTGATAGAACGTGGCGTCAGTATGGAGAACCTACTCTACTGCACCACCATCACCAATTGCTCCACCGTACCTGCCATTGGATGGGTGACACGCACCATCAACATCTACAGCATACCGCCAGATGAGGACATCGATGGTGACGCTGCCATACCCGGAACGGCAGAATACCACAACATCATTCTCTTCATCACCGTGAGCGACGAGGCCAACGGCATTCAGCGTACCTACGACGAGTATCTCTTCGACCGCAAGAGCGGACAACCTGCCTTCGTCTACTCACACGAAAGCTATCCCGACGAGCCGGTGAAGGAATGCCGTTATTACTACGAAAAGGGACGGCTGTTGCACTGTATGCCCGAGATGGCGAAGATAAACAAAAAGGGTGTGCTCCGCGTCGCTAAACAATGGAAAAGCATGGCTGATGAAATCAACCTGATGTAAAACTCTTACAAGCGTTATCTCCAAATAATGACTGTTATCACTGAGCCGCTACACACCTCAACTACAGACACACCTCTGCTGTCGTTCATCATCCCATGCTACAACATAGAGCGCGATTTGCTGCAACGCTGTCTAGACTCTATCGTCGTTGCAGCTAACAGTAGCCTGCCTGCCGAAGTCATCATCGTCGACGATGGCTCCGACACACCGCCGCTATGGGTGGAAGAGGTCTACGGGACGGCTGTCACCCTACTCCAACGACCGCACCAGGGAGTAAGCGCAGCACGTAACGCCGGGCTCGACATGGCACGTGGCATCTACATACAGTTTGTTGATGCCGATGATATACTGCTGTCTGCGTACCAAGACATGCTTCAAAGAGCTGCAACCAATAAATTCGACCTCATCCTTGCCCTCCCCTCCCGACATCGAAAGGTGGTGAACAACAGCCAAAAGGGTACTGACTTTATGCTGCACAACAACCTGCACGGCGCCGTATGGGGCTATCTCTTCCGTCGCACGCTGGCAGAAGGACTGCGTTTCACACAGGGTGTCGCTTACGCCGAGGACGAAGAGTTCACGGCACTGCTGTTCCTGCGTGCAAAGCATCTGCACATATTCTCCGAGGAGGTGTACAAATACCAACAAAACATTGCCTCGGTGACACACAACACCTCTGCTGAAGCACTGCAACAACGCTTCGACAATACCGAAGGGGTACTCGTACGCCTGAAAGAACATTGCATCACTCTGCACGAAGCGGAGCGCAATGCCCTGCGACGACGCGTAGCACAACTCACCACAGACTATATATATAATGTGGTGGCGCTCACTCGCAACCGACAGTCTTACGACCATTGCCTACAACACCTGCGCCACTTGCGCCTGATACCACTACCCACTGAACGCTACACAAAGAAGTACACCATATTCCGCATCCTTTGCAACAACAAAATGCTCAACAGCATCCTGTTTTTCCTGCTCAAACTCTTTGCCCGCTGACATTTCATCATCGCCATATCCACCACACACGCACATGAAAATACTTCTGCTCGGAGAATACAGTAATGTCCACGCAACCCTCGCCGACGGCCTGCGGCAGCTGGGGCATGAAGTGGTGGTGGCTTCCAACGGCGACTTCTGGAAGAACTATCCGCGCGACATCGACCTGCAACGAGACGCCACACGTCGATGCAGTGGCATACGATTGCTCTTCAAGCTGATATGCAACCTGCGAAGGATGCGAGGGTTCGACATCGTACAGCTCATCAATCCGATGTTTGTAGAGCTGAAAGCCGAACGTATCGCACCATTATACAAATACCTGCGACGCCACAACCGATGCGTGTTGCTCGGAGCTTTCGGCATGGACCACTACTGGGTGGACACATGCTCAGCACCGACATCACCATTCAAGTACAGTGACTTCAATATCGGTAAGCAACAACGCCACAACATCGAGGCGGAACGCGAACGCGCCGACTGGATCGGTACTGCCAAAGAGCGACTGAACAAACATATTGCACATGACGCCGATGCTATAGTAGCAGGACTCTATGAATATTGGCGCTGCTATGAACCGCACTTCCCCCAGAAGACGACATACATTCCCCTGCCAATAAAGAGCAACGAGGAGCGTGAAACAAGAGGTGGAAGTCAGCAAAGCGAGAAGTGTCTGCAGCCAACGGTCCCATCTCCCCTCCGTGTATTTATCGGCATACAACGTACGCGCCATGCCTACAAGGGCACCGACGTGATGGAGCAGGTGGCTGAGCAGCTGCAACAGGAGTACCCAACCCGCTTCGAACTGGTGAAAGCTGAGAACGTACCGTTTAATGAATATCAACGCCTGATGGAGGGCTGCGACATCCTCCTCGACCAACTCTACAGCTATTCACCGTCAATGAACACCCTGCTTGCCATGCAGAAGGGACTGGTTTGTATCGGAGGCGGTGAGGAAGCGACATACGACCTGTTGGACGAGCAAAGCCTGCGGCCCGTGGTCAACGTGGAGCCTACACCAGAGAGCGTTAGGCAGGCACTACTCCACCTCATCACACACCCCGACGAAGTGCAACGACTAAAAGATGAGAGCATTGCCTTCGTCAACAAATACCACAACCACATCCTTGTGGCAGAACAATACGCCGCCCTCTACCAACAGTTACTGCAATAATTTTTTGCTATATAAGAAGAGTAAAACAAAGACAACAAAAAGGTCGGCATCCTCAAATGGATACCGACCTTAATTAGTGTATGTCTCAAAAAGTGTTAACGCATACCAATAATATTATTACTGGAACCAAGTGTCGTTGTAAGTATATAATTCTGAAAAGTGTTGAGTTACCCGATCTTTTTCAGGCATCGTTCGACACCAGTCGGGACGCTCGTTGCCTACGAAACCATGGATGCGGTTGGCACGCATGTCCCAGCAAAGGGATACATAGTAAGGAGTGATGCGCAAGTAGTATGCTTCTCTGTCGCCATGTAAATTATAACCGTTTGTCTGGCCAGAGATAATAGAGTTAGGCCACATGGTGCGCGTCCAGTAATAACCTTCGGCACCGACAAATTTATATTGACCTTTATTGGCACTCCAGTTCAGCCCGTTTGATTTTGTTCCCGGCGAATTACCCACATTATGCATATAGCCCAACAGCGGCAGGAAGAAATAGTCGTTCTTATTGGCGGGAACACCATATTTCACATCAGCTACAGCACCTCCTGAGGCTTCGGCGGCAGGAACCTGGGCATCTGCATTGTAGTGACGGAACATATAGTTGTTACCAGGCGACTGATAGCGCAGGTCGATGCCGTAAGCAGACACTGTAGAGCTGAACGGATGTCCTTCGGCTTCGATAACAGCTTTTTTCTTAATCCAGATACCGCCATGGCAGAGTGTGGTGTCACCGCGGTAGCCATCAATTTTCCACAGTGTCGTATTGTCACGATGAATATCTCCATACCGCAGATAATAAGTCATTTCGTTAGCTGAGGGCATCTTAACAATGGATCTCATCATACCACCTGTACCTCCATTCCAGTAAACTTCATTGGGCTTGGATCCAATTGTTTTACCATAAATAGTCTCTACAATAGAGTATTGTGAGAGATATGGACCATAGCCGCGAAGCAAGGTGTACATTTGTGTTATATAGGGTCCATACCAACACTCATTTTGTTGCGAGGGTTCTCTTTCTAAATAAACGGTCCATGTATTTGTACTTGTGGTACCACCCATCCATAATGTCTTGGGATAGTAGATGTTATCAGCTCTATCTTCTTGAATAGGACTTTCGGCTCCTACCAAATAGTCCCATCCAGGAAAAATATAACTTAAAGGCGCTCCTGTACGTTCATAATTGGAAATATCTGAAGGATTAGAATTGGTCGGCCATCCTGTAGAATATGTCCATTTCACGGTTCGTGGTGAAGTGGAATGGCCATAATTCGGAAACTGTGGATAAAAACTATAAGAATCCGAAGTATAATCACCTCCCCAGGGGTCGCCAACGTTCTGTTCAGGTGTCAGCCAGAACCATCCTGCTGCTCCCCACTCATAATAAGTATAGGGGATTCGGAACCGCATTATTTCATCAGAACCTTCCAGCTTGTGAGATACTTTGGTAAATCCGTTCTCCGTAAACGTATGTGCGGTGCTTTTCAGCTCGCGCGTCACCTTCCAGTGTGTGCCTGCAGGGATAGAGTCGGTGTAGCTGTACTCATACTTATTGGTCAACTTGTTGTGCTTCACCTGCTGTATCTCCATACTTGACTTGCGACCTAAACTGTCGACCATCTCATACGTGATTGACACCTTGTGGTCGCCGGGCTGCAACACCATGTAGAGGCACTTGCCAGTGTCCTTGAAGTCGCTGAGAGCAAAAGGATACTGCTCATTGCCATTGCTGTCAACAGTGTAGAGATTGAGCGTAATCTTATTGCCGCCATTCTTAACATTCTCCTTGTCAAGACCGTCGGAGCCGAAGGCGTAGTCGCCGCAGATGGTGTTGTCGCTCGTAACAGTGATGCTGCGCAACTTTGTGTTATAACTGGCATTTACCACACGAGGAGTGAAAAGAAGATAAGACACCTTATGATTGAGCTGAACATGGAAAAGAGACTCGTTCTGACGTGTGGCGGTACCTATGGCACAGTCACCGTATTTGCCTATGTGACCGGAACCAAGCTCGGTCTGCCACTGAACAGCACTGATATGCACAGAGTCGGCACACTTGCCGTTCACACCACCGTTACCCGTGACCGTTACCAGTGTAGTACACTTCGTAGCTGTCGCCCTCAAAAGTATCCTTGAAATAGAAATTGGCATCCTGAACTAAAGAGACACCTGTCGCAGGCTGGGGAATATCGGAAGTATCGCTACGAACAAAGCTATCACCATCCTTCACAAAAATGTGGTCGCCGAACGTCCACCACCATTTCATGTTATAGTCGGTGGAAATCTTCTTAGAAGACTGGAAGAGAGACTGCTCGTCAGAAGACTCTACAACGGCAAAACGCGTCGGATAGTCGCTGAAATCAAACGTACGAGGGTGCTGGCCATCGTCGTACATGTCGTCTGTACAAGAAATAAACAAAAATAAAGCTGAAGAAAA
>ONTS01000027.1 GCA_900320845.1 uncultured Prevotellaceae bacterium
AAATCTGGGACATGACAAAGCCCTGGCTTGGGAAAGTCGGGGCTTTGTTTCATAAAAAACAAAAGAGGCCGTGTCTGTTACTTTTGACACAACCTCTTTGCGGTGCGTACGGGACTCGAACCCGTGACCTCCTGCGTGACAGGCAGGCATTCTAACCAGGCTGAACTAACGCACCTCATTGTGATTAGCGCATGCAAAGGTATGGGAATTTTTCACTCTGCCAAAACTTTTTCATGTTTTTTTGTATTCCTGTTGATGTAACAGCTGATTTTGGCAGATAGATGTTGCCCAGCATCATCCAATTGATGCGTCTTTCCTATTCGTTTAGTGCGTTGCAGTGGGGGCAGCGTCCCTTCTGCTTGATACGATATCCACAGTGTCCGCAGATGTAATGTGTGCGGTTGTGTAGGAAATAGCGTTTCAGGGCGAAGGTGATATACACCACAAGTAGCGGGTAGCCTATCCAGATGAGGGTGGTGAGGCTGAAGACGATATAGCACAGGGCGCACACTGCCAGCAGTCCGGCGAGGTAGAGCAGGGCGGTGCTGGGAACCAGCAGGCGCAACACGTCGTCGGTGGCAGCGATGGTAACGACTATCATCAGCCAGAAAAGGAACAGGAAACATGCCAACAGCAGCGGCTGAGTGAATGGGTTGAGCGACGGGTGGAAGTAGTAGTAATGCCACATGTGTGGGGCGAAGTGCTGAATGGTGGCATAGACGGTGGCAGCTGTGGCGACGGTGATGGTGAGCAGGGTGGGGTAGAAGGAGTTGATATCCTTGAAGTGGACGAGGAAGGTCTCCTGGCGGGAGACGTTGCGTAGGATATATATGGCCAGAATGATGAGCAGGAGTATCGTTACAATCTTGCGGTGCGTGTCAGAGAAGAAGTCGATGAACAACGATATGGGGTCATCGGGCGACACTTGGTCGAGCAGTGTCTGTTCGTGAGTCCATCCGATGAGCTCGTTGTCGCACACCACCTGCACCCATACGCTGTCGATGCTGTCGGCTGAGAGGATACGGAAGTCTACCACTGCCACGATGCTGTTGCGGTCGACCTGGAAACTGTCGATAGGCACATCGGCGAGGGCTTCTTCGGGCAGCTGCGGAGTGAGCCACAACGTGTCGGAGTTCACCAGGAAGTTGAAGTTGCGCCCATAGTCGCGGCCAGGCAGCCATTCTTGGTTGTCGGTGGAGTCGGATGTGTCCTTGTCGTTGTACACCATGTCGGGGCGGACTGCCCGATGGCATGACAGGAGCAGTGACACTGCGAGGAGGCAGAGTAGAAGGAGTGGTGATTTATTGCTGTGCATAGATGTTCATCTGGCAATGTTGACAATCAAAGTGCAGGCTGAACTGTCGCCCGTTGGGCAACTCCAGTAACAGAGGTTCGCTGTTGACGGCGATATGGGCTTCTATAATCGGGCGTGTCCCATGTGGCAGCGGATGCTTGGCGCAGGCTCCCAGCGCCTGACGCAGGCAGAAGCGGCACTGCATGAGTGGTGTGTCGGCGGATGCCTGTTGATAGGTGCGAGGCATACGGGCGATGCTGTCGGCGATGTGTGGGGCTGCACTCGCGTGTTCCTTATTATATATATGGTGTAGATGGTCACGATATGTCGTGCTTCTATGCTGCAATGTCTGCTCCAGTTGTGCACACAGCTGCCGTCGCATGTCCGACAGCGTGCTCGATGGCAGAAAGAGCGAGTGCATGTCGGGCGTGACCTCTACCTTGCGGCAGCTGAATGCCGTGCCACCCCAGCGTGACAGCTGGCGAACCATGTTGTCCACTTGCGGCTGTTGGGCCGTCTGGTGGGGGAAGGAATAGCTGATGGAGGCGGCGGCTATAGTCTGCTGATGTGCCAACACCTCACCTTTCAGCATGAAGCCGTCGGCTGTGGGGCTCAGGGTGAGCTGTATGGGTATGGTGCGTGGGGCAGCGGCTTTGGTCAACAACTGCTCAAAGGCAGTGTCCTCGTTGCGGTAGAGCGTGGTGCCGGGGCGTATGTGGCCGGGCATGCGGAATGGAGAGAGGCGTGCCTCTTGCACGCTGTTCACCCGAAAGCCTTGTAACACCTGTCCATCGTCGAAGTAGCACAGTCCGTCGCCATTGGCTATGCTGACCTGTGGGGCTAAGTCGACCTCTACCCATCGCTGTCCTGTCCTGATCACGGTGCCTATTGCCTGTCCGAGTGCTTTCGGTGTGAGCGGCGACCACACGTCGGCAGTGCGAGGCTGGTGAAGGAAATAGTCGGTATATCTTCTATTGAATGTGCGTTGTATATCAGGAGTGAAGGTCGTGGCGGTGTCGCCTATGGCAGTGCGTGAGTAGCGCTTTGGCTCCGCTTGGCACAGACTGTTGATGGCTTGGTGGTAGGCTGTGGTCACATTTCTCACATAGGGTATGTCCTTCAGCCGCCCTTCTATCTTGAACGATGCTACTCCTGCCTCTGCCAGTGCCTGAATGTCGCTAAGGCGGGACATGTCTTTCAGCGAAAGGTAGTGCGCTTGCGGACCTATGGCTTTGCCCTGCTTGTCGGTCAACACAAACTTCAGTCGGCAAAACTGTGCGCACTCGCCTCGGTTGGCGCTACGTTGGAAACAGTATTCCGATGAATAACACCTGCCGCTATAACTGACACAGAGAGCTCCGTGCACAAACACCTCCAGTTCCATGTCGTCAGGCACTTGACGGCGTATGGATTGTATCTGCTCCAAAGTAAGTTCCCGTGCCAATACTACGCGTCTGATGCCACATCGGTACAGTCGCATGATATCGTCGGCGCTACGGGTGTCGCATTGTGTGGACGCATGGATGCCTATGGGGGGCAGGTCGGCGTTCAGTAGGCGCAAATCTTGTATGAGAACAGCGTCGACACCGTTATGGTATAGGTCATGTATGAGGCTGACGGCCTGCGGTAGCTCGTCGTCGTGCAGCATGGTGTTTACAGTAGCATAGACACGCGCCTGAAAACGATGTGCATAGCGGCAGAGATGTTCAATATCCTTCAACGAGTTGGCTGCGGCAGCACGCGCACCAAACTGTGCGGCGCCAATGTATACGGCGTCTGCACCGCAGTCGAATGCGGCAATGCCAGTGGACAGGTCTTTGGCTGGGGCCAACAGTTCAAGTGTTTGCATGCAGATGGTCGGTGATGTGGTGTTGAATAGCGTCGATATCGTCGGGATGGAACCAGCTGATGGTGTCATCGCGCTTAAACCATGTGAGCTGTTTGCGACAGTAACGCCGTGTGTTGCCTTTTATTCTTTCTATTGCTTCGCTACGTGTGAAGGTACCGTCGAAGTACATGAATAGTTCTTTGTATCCTACCGTGTTGAGGGCATTCTCCGTGCGGTGTGGGTACATGAGGCGTGCCTCCTCTTCCATCCCGTTTTCCATCATGATGTCAACGCGATGGTTGATGCGTGCGTACAGTTCCTCGCGCGGACGAGTAAGACCTATCTTCAAGATGCGGAACGGTCGCTGACGGCGGGTGTTTGTTCGAAAGGATGTGTACGTGTGTCCCGTCATGTGGCAAATCTCAAGAGCGTGTACTACGCGTCGGGGATTGTGCCGATCGACAACAGCCCAATGATCAGGGTCGAGTCGCTGCAGCTCATCCACCAATGCTTGCAGTCCTTCGTTGCTCAACCGCTGCTTCATCAGCGTGCGTGTGGCGTCGTCGATGGTCGGAATGTCGTCGATACCGTTGCATACGGCATCGATATATAGCATGCTTCCGCCGCTGAGCAGTGCCACATGTCGCTGGTTGAAGAGTGTGGGTAGCAGCTGCATGACGTCCTGTTCGTAGCAGGAGGCGCTGTAGTAGTCGCCTATATGGTGTGTGCCGACGAAATAGTGTTGTACGCGTGCCTGTTCGTCGGCTGTGGGTGCCGCAGTGCCGATGGGTATCTCGGCGTATATCTGTCGCGAGTCAGCGTTTATAACGGGCACAGACAACAAATCGGCAAGACGCAGACAGCACTGCGTCTTGCCGACTCCTGTAGGACCTAATACTACTATCAGTGTGTTATCCATGCCCATACAGTAGATGCTCTACTTGATAATGCCACGTTGTGAGGCTTCCACAAAGTCGATGATGTACTGTATCTCGGGTGTGATAGTCATGGTACGGCGTATCTCTTCAATAGCTTCGGCACGCGTACCGGTGAAGTTGTACAATATACGGTAGGCGTTGTGAATCAGCTCTATAGTCTCATTACTGAATCCGCGGCGGCGCAGACCGATGATGTTGACGCCTGCATAGCGTATAGGTTCTTTACCGGCAATGATAAACGGAGGTATGTCCATAGATGTTCGGCTACCACCCTGAACCATAACGTAGCTTCCTACGTGGCAAAACTGGTGTACCAGTACGGTAGCGCTTATGATGGCGCGGTCTTCTATGATGACTTCGCCTGCCAACTTGGTGGAATTGCCTATGATGCACTCGTTACCGATGACACAATCGTGGGCTATGTGCATGTTCTCCATCAGCAAGTTGTTGTTGCCTACAATGGTAGTACCCTTTGAAGCGGTACCACGAGAGATGGTAACGTTTTCGCGTATGGAGTTGCCGTCGCCTATCTCACAGATGGAGTCTTCGCCTTTGAACTTCAGGTCTTGTGGCTTGGTGGAGAGGCTGGCGCCAGGCATTATCTCGTTGTTGTTGCCTATGCGGGCACCATAGTTGATTGTAACGCTGTTTTGCAATATGTTGCCGTCGCCGAGGATGGTGTTGCGGTCTATATAACAAAAAGGTCCGATAATGTTGTTGTCACCGAGTTTGGCCTCGGGATGCACAAAGGCGAGAGGACTAATCTGATTCATGTGCGGGATTACTTGTTTTTAACTATTTGTGCGGTGAAGGTGGCTTCGGAAACCACTTGGTCGCCGACGAACATATATCCCTTCATGGAGCTAATGCCGTGGCGTACGGGTTGCAGCAGTTCAACGCGGAACAACAGGGTGTCGCCGGGTACTACCTTCTTGCGGAACTTCACATCGTCGATCTTCATGAAATAGGTGCTCCAGCGTTCGGGCTCTTCCACGGTGTTGAGCACCAACAGACCGCCACATTGTGCCATGGCTTCTATCTGCAGCACGCCAGGCATGACGGGCTCCTGGGGGAAGTGGCCTGTGAAGAAGGGCTCGTTGCTCGTGATGTTTTTCACACCGACGATGCTGGTGGGGCCTATGGAGATGACTTTGTCTACCAACTGCATGGGATAGCGGTGGGGCAGCAGTTCGCGGATACGTATGTTGTCCATTATAGGTTCCTCGTTAGGGTCGTAGATGGGCGCCTGTATCTCGTGTTTGCGTATCTCTTTGCGCATCTGGCGGGCAAACTTGTTGTTGATGGAATGTCCCGGGCGTGTAGCAATGATACGTCCTTTGATGGGTTTTCCTATCAGAGCCATGTCGCCGATGATGTCGAGCAGCTTGTGGCGTGTGCACTCATTCTCCCATACAAGGGGCTTAGGCTGTATGTATCCCAGTGTCTCTGCATCCTGATGGGGCGCACCCAGCATGTCGGCGAGGGTGTTGAGGCGCTCTTGGGTGGTGGGTTGCTCGTAGATGACAATGGCATTGTCGAGGTCACCGCCCTTAATCAGGTTGGCGTTGAGCAGCGGCTCAATGTCACGCACGAAGACAAAGGTGCGGGCGGCGGCTATCTCCTGCTCAAACTGCTCCATGTGCTCGAGGGTGGCAAACTGACTATTGATGAATTTCGACTCAAACGAACACATGGCAGTGATGCTGAAGTCTTCATCGGGGAGTATGGTGATGGTGGAACCGCTCTCTTTATCGCTAACTTCAATCTTTCGGCGGATGATGTAGTAGTCTTTTGGAGCATTCTGTTCCTCAATACCTACCTGCTTTATCTTCTCCACGTACATGGCAGCGCTGCCGTCGAGGATAGGAAACTCAGGACCATTAACCTGAATGAGGCAGTTGTCAATGCCCATTGCGTAGAGGGCAGCCAGTCCGTGTTCAACGGTTGAGACGCGCACATCGCCTTGTGCTAGTACGGTGCCGCGTTGGGTGTCGGCCACTTTTTCGGCAACAGCGTCAATGATGGGCTGACCTTCGATGTCAATACGTTGTATCTTGTAGCCTGTGTTTTCGGCTGCGGGGTTGAAGGTTACCGTCAGGCTCAAGCCAGTGTGCAGACCTTTGCCGTATAATGAAAAACTGCCTTTTAGCGTGTTTTGTTTTGTCATGATTTGAATGGTATATTAGTGTTTTTTCAATGCTTCTACTTCTTTTGCCAATTGGTTGAGTTTGGCGTACAACTCTGGCAGTTTACGGTAGACAGCGTAAGATTTCATATATGCTTTGGCGTCGATAGCGGGGGCTCCGAGGATGGTTGTGCCCTCTTGTTTGGTCGAATTGGTGATGCCAGCCTGTGCGCCCATGGTGGTATAGGCGTCCATGTGTAGGTGTCCTGCTACACCAACCTGTCCGCCTATCATGCAGTGGCGGCCTATTTTGGTGCTACCGGCGATGCCGCTTTGGGCAGCCATCACGGTATTGTCGCCTATTTCTACGTTATGGGCAATCTGTACCAGATTGTCTATTTTCGTTCCCTTGCGTATGTAGGTGCTGCCCATGGTAGAACGGTCAATGCAGGCATTGGCGCCTATCTCAACATCGTCCTCAATAGTGACGATTCCTATCTGCGGTATTTTGTCGTAGCTGTCGCCGTTGGGTGCGAAGCCGAATCCGTCGGCACCGACAACACTGCCGGCATGCAGAATGACGCGACTGCCTACGATACAGTCGTGGTAGATTGTGGCGTGAGGATATACGATGCATTGCTCACCAACCTTTACGTTTTCGCCAACAAAGGCGTGAGGGTGAATCTGTGTAGCTTTACCGATGTATGCTCCGTCGCCAATGTAGGCAAAGGCTCCCACGAAGGCACCTTCTTCCACTACGGCGGAGGATGAAACGAATGCCAGAGGGTCTATACCTTGCTTCTTGGCTTTCATGCTTTCGTACATCTGAAGCAGCTTGGCAAGACTGTCGTAAGCATTCTCTACGCGTATGAGGGTTGCATTTACAGCGTGTTCAAGCTCCAAATCTTCGTTGACAAGCACGATGCTGGCTTCGGTATCATAGAGATGGTGGGTGTATTTGGGATTAGCAAGGAAGGTAATGGAGCCTTTTCCCGCCTCTTCTATTTTTGAAAAGGTGCTGACAGTGGCGTTTCCATCGCCTTCAATGCGGCCATTCACTAACGAGGCTATCTGTAGAGCGGTAAATTCCATAATTCAGTTAATGACATAATATTGTGCAAAGGTACGTATAAAATATAGAAGTATAAAAATATGGCCTGAATTTCTTCAGGCCAAACAGAATACTTCTGGTGGAAGAGCAGGTGTGTTACTTGCTTTATAGCTAACAGTTTACGTTACTCTTGCTACTTACCACAGGTCGAGACGCTTCTCTTTCGGCAGATAGAGCTTGTCGCCAGGCTTCACATTAAAGGCTTCATACCACATGTCGATGTGTGGCAGGGCACCGTTCACGCGCCATTCGCCTGTTGAGTGAGGATCGTTCTTCACGCGGTTGCGAATCTCCTGCTCGGTGATATTCTGTCCCCATACACCTGCATAGGCTACAAAGAAGCGCTGCTCAGGTGTCAGACCGTCCTTCATCTTTGAAGGATTCTTCTTCAAAGCGTTCTTCAGTGCATAGAAAGCTACCTGCAGACCTCCGTGGTCAGCAAGGTTTTCGCCCAGGGTCAGACGACCGTTGGCATTCAGGTCGGGCAGAACCTTGATGGCGGAGAAGAACTTATCGTACATGTCGGCACGCTGTTCAAAGCCCTTGGCATCCTCAGCTGTCCACCAGTCGTTCATATATCCCTTGGCATCATACTGGCGTCCCTGATCGTCGAAGCCGTGAGTCATCTCATGTCCGATGACAACACCGATGGCACCGTAGTTGAAAGCGTCGTCGGCTGTAGCATCGAAGAAAGGATATTGCAATATACCTGCGGGGAAGCAGATTTCGTTAGTTGTCGGGTTGTAGTAGGCATTCACCGTCTGCGGGGTCATAAACCATTCTTCCTTGTCGACAGGCTTGCCGGCTTTTTCCTCAATATGGCGTGCTGTCATCCACAGACGTACTGCCATCATGTTTTCGTAGAACGATTTTTTAGGGTCGATGTTCAGTTTAGAGTAGTCCCTCCACTTGCTGGGATAACCAATCTTTACATAGAAAGCATCCAGTTTCTCATGAGCATTTTTCTTTGTCTCTGCGCTCATCCACTGCTGTGCGTCAATACGTTCGCCGAGGGCTATCTGCAGGTTCTTCACCAATGTCTCCATCTTTGCCTTCGATGTAGCAGGGAAATAGCGGTCGCAGTACATCTTACCCAGGGCTTCGCCCATGGCGCTTTGTACCTGATTGGTAGCACGTTTCCACAGAGGATAGTCTTCTTGACGTCCAGACATGGTACGGCCGAAGAAGTCGAAGTTGGCTTCTCTAATCTCATCGCTGAGCATACTGG
Source organism: uncultured Prevotellaceae bacterium (assembly GCA_900320845.1). Classification (GTDB taxonomy): domain Bacteria; phylum Bacteroidota; class Bacteroidia; order Bacteroidales; family Bacteroidaceae; genus Prevotella. Next base: position 8,525 of record ONTS01000027.1, read on the forward strand.
AAGCACTTGTTATCACATCCCACTCCATGTAGGCACGCAAGTCGTCGGCGGTCAAGGCAGCAACAAGCTTGTCGAGACCCTCCATAAACTTAGGCTGACCGACAATCATGTTCTGTAAGTGCTTTGAATCGACACCTTTAGCATTGGCAAGTTTCTCCAAAGCCAGGTGAGGATAGTTCTGGGTGAACTCATCCAGTGTCATCTTGTTGTAGTTTGCTTGCGGATTGCGCAGCTCTGTTCTACTCTTCGAAATCAAAGCAATAGCAGTCTCATAGCGGAAGATGGCATCGCGCTTGGCTTTGGCCTGCTCTTCGTTGAAACCAAACAACTGGAACATTCTAACGATATGCTCCTTGTAGGCTTCACGAATTTTCACAGTAGCGGCATCGTTGTTCAGGTAGTAGTCGCGCTGGCCTAATGTCAGTCCACTTTGGCTTACATTGTAAATGTTGTTGGTAACATCTTTTTCGTCAGCGCCAAATCCTGAGCTGAAAGCTACACCATATCCGAATGGCGCATACTTCAACTGTATGGCTTCCAGATCTCCCTTGGTCTTTGCCGCCTCCATCTCGTCGAGCAGAGGTCTCACGGGAGCAATGCCCTCCTTGTTGCGTCGGTCAACATCCAAAGCCAATTTGTAGAAATCGGAGAGCTTACGCTCAGTAGTTCCTGCAGCGTAAGTCTTTTTCTGCAAGTCCGTCAGAATGGTGTTGATACGTTTGTTGTTGTCCTCTTGCAGCATGTCGAAACTGCCAAAGCGCGAGTATGCCGCTGGCAGAGGGTTGTTTTTCTGCCATCCACCGGTGGCATACTGGTAAAAATCGTCCTGAGGACGAACACTCTTGTCAAAGTTCTCTTGGCGCAAACCGCTCTTGTTCTGAGCTACAGCGCCTACAGTAAGTGTGGCCATGGCCATAATGGTAAGAATGTGTCTCATATAATAATATGGTTTGAAAAAATGTTCTTTGCAATTATCTGCTTTATTTCGTGGCGCGTCTCAACCCGCCCATGCGGCAAATGGAAGACATCAGTATAAAAGAATTAGCACGATACATCATACAAAGGTAAACAATAGTGTCCAAACCAACAAGCAAATACAAAGAATTTGTATTAGTCAATACAGCTATATCCTTGTGCTTCCTTCCTGCTGTTCTGCAATGTGCAGCCAGGTATTTCATTTTTCCAGTCATTCGCTACACAGATGTCAAGTAATTGTGTAACTTTGTAAGCAACTTTGGCGAGCACAATACGTCAACCCACGAAGCAGTGCTGCGAAAAGCACTGTAGCTATACTTTAACACCAAAACATTACAAATAAATTCAAGCCTCTATGAACATCAAAGATTACAACTTCCACGGACAGAAAGCCCTCGTCCGCGTTGACTTCAATGTCCCCCTCGATGCAGAAGGACACGTTACCGACGACACCCGCATACGCGGTGCCCTGCCGACGCTGAAAAAAATACTCGCCGACGGCGGCAGTCCCATCATCATGTCGCACATGGGAAAACCCAAAGGCAAGGTTAACGACAAACTGTCGCTGCGTCAGATTGTGGGCGACGTAGAACGCACACTCGGCACAAAGGTGCATTTTGCAGACGATAGTGCCAACGCTCTTCAGGCGGCTAAGGAACTGCCCATGGGCGAAGCGCTCCTGCTCGAGAACCTGCGCTTCCATGCTGAGGAAGAAGGCAAGCCCGTAGGCATAGAGAAGGAAGACCCTGCCTACGACGCAGCAAAGAAGGAAATGAAGGAACTGCAGAAACAGTTTGCCAAGACGTTGGCTTCCTATGCCGACTGCTATGTGATGGATGCCTTCGGAACAGCACACCGTCGCCATGCCTCAACAGCAGTGGTGGCTGACTACTTCGATGCTGAACACAAGATGCTCGGCATGCTTATGGAAAAGGAAGTGGCCGCCGTTGACAACGTTCTCAACCACATCCGACGCCCCTTCACAGCCATCATGGGCGGCAGCAAGGTATCAACCAAGATTGGCATTATCGAAAACCTGATGACCAAGGTTGACAACCTCATCCTCTGCGGGGGCATGACCTACACCTTTGCCAAGGCTATGGGAGGTCAGATTGGCAGCTCGTTGTGCGAAGATGACAAACTGCAGCTTGCCCTCGACATCATGCAGAAGGCCAAAGACAACAACGTCAACCTTATTCTCGGCACCGATTGCCTGGCAGCCGATGCCTTCAGCAACGATGCAAATATCCAGGTGTGCCCCTTCAACAATGTGCCCGACGGATGGATGGGTATGGATATCGGTCCCGACACTGCCCGACAGTTTGCCGAAGCCATAGAAGGTGCACAGACCATACTGTGGAACGGTCCTGCAGGAGTATTCGAAATGGACAACTTCGCAGGAGGTTCCCGTGCCATAGCCGAGGCCATTGCCCGCGCCACTGCTAAGGGAGCATACTCTCTCATCGGAGGAGGCGACTCCGTAGCATGCATCAATAAGTTTGGATTGGCAGACCAAGTGTCTTATATCTCCACTGGTGGCGGTGCACTGCTCGAGGCCATCGAAGGCAAAGTGCTGCCAGGAGTGGAAGCCATACAGAAGTAAATACAGCCTAAAAGAGGCAAAAAGAAAGCGTTGTGGAGACATCCCCGGCATCCAGTGCCGGTCGTTTCCCACAACGCTTATTATGTTGCTATGTGGCAGGGATTTGCTATATTATTTGTAGTGTAATTCTGCAACAATTGACATTGCAGCCCTGGCAGGGCTGCTCCGCCCGTGTCATCAGGCTGACAAGTAAAAAAGATTGTGCAGTAGGGACAGTGTCATTCGCCCAATCGGTCAAATGATTTGCCCGCCATAGGGCAAGGATGGAGTCCCATGGTTGTCGAGATGATGGGGGCTATGTAATATCTTTAGGCTATTGTGTCAGGAATGCCTCATACTCCTTGCATATCGAGCCTGAGTAGGCTTTGAAGATGTTGTTGGCAAAGAGAATGTCGGTAATTTTGTTGTCCTCTACATACTTCACCATATTTTTTGTGAAGTAGCGCGAGTCTATCACATGTATCTCTTCAAACGAGTAGAACAGCCATCCTGGCAGGGTGTTTCCGTAGGAGTCTTTCAGTATGATGAGCCTGCGGTGGTTCTTCGTGGCGGTACGCACTTGCGTTATCTTTGAGTCGCCGCCCATGAATGTGCAGTAGGCTGCGCTGCTTCCGTCGGGATAATGTACAAAGAAGTCGCCCTTTACGGGGCTACTCTCGCCCGTCACCTTGAAGTCTTTGTTCACCTGATAGTTGATGTAAGTAGTGGTGTACTTTATCTTTTTCGGCGTCCAATAGACAAAGTCCTCGGGTGAGTTTTTCACGGCGATATCCTTAGAGTAGCCATACATCGTTCCTACATACCCATGTACCACATGGCGTTGGTAGGCAGTAGTGTCGCGGAAGGGAACGCCTGCCACCTTAGCAAACTGCTTCGCTGCATAATATCCGCCCAGAGGCGACCAGTGGTGGTCGGTGCGCAGGTAGATATCCTCCTTGGCATGCACGCCAAGAATGGTGTACACGTCTACCGCTTTGACGTCTTTGTCCAGATGTGCGTAGATGTTATTGATGGTCGGTGACTGTGGTTTGCTGGCATCTTTGGCTTCCTTAGGCAGGTAATAGTCGGTGGCTGTAGGCACAACCATACAATAGACATTGACCTTGTCGCCAAAGGTACGTTTATAGTTGTTGGCTGCATTGGCATAGGGCACGCCTCCTTGTTCGGTGCCTCCGTATGCCATCAGAGCTCTGACGCGCGGCACTTCGCCCACGACGATGATGCCGCGGTGGGCTATCTTGGCTTTATCGTTGGCATTCACCTCGTTGTCGTAGTCGTGTACGACGCGGTTGTCTGAGGCTGTCAGCTTGTCTTCGGCGTCCAGTTCTTCCTCACCTGGAGGGGGGGCATCGGCAGCATGGAAGGTGATCTTGCTCGCGCCTTTGCCTATCTTCAGCCAGTCGGAGAAGTGGAGGCTGAGCTGTAGCAGCTGGTCGCGGTACGGTTCGCTGTCGCTGAACCACTTCGATACCTCGTCGGTAAAACTTCCGTTGAAGAGCTTTTCTATGCTGAATGTTGGAAAGGTAGCAAGCTCACGCCGTTCCAGCTCGGAGAATGTGGGACGGGAGAAGGTTGTAAACACAATGGCGAAAGTCCCGAAGACGATAACCACTATGGTGATATAGATGATGTTGACAGACTTTCTCATATATATATATTGTTGGTGTAGGGTGTGCGGGTAAGTTTTGGCTCGAGTCTGTATACTTAAAACCTTGTGTATAGGAAGGGATTGTTAGTGGCTCCTACGAGGAGTGCCACGCTGAGAACGAGGAGTGCCACAGAAATGACGAGTCGTCCTGTCATCACCACGGCTTCGCAGCGTGCGGTGCCCTCGCCGAGCACCTTGGCAGCAATCTGTCCCACCCATTTGCGCACGGGCATAGAGAAGATGATAGCAGCTATCCATATCCAGAATTTGTCCATCACTGCACTCTTGGTAATGACAAATGATCCCTCGTGTCCGCCTCCGAAGAGTGCCGGCACAAACTGGACGTAGCGGCTCATATCATCGAAAAAGAACAATCCCCATCCGAAGACGACAATGAACAGCAGGTAGATGTGCATGATTGTGGCTGGAATGTATCGCTGTATCTTCAGTATTACCAGCTTTTCGATGACGAGCAGCACGCCGAAGTAGCATCCCCACAATAAGAAGTTCCACGCTGCGCCGTGCCAAAAGCCTGTCAACGCCCACACTACGGCAATGTTCAGCCACTGATGGCGACGATTGCCACCGAGGGGGATGTAGACATAGTCGCGGAAGAAGTTTCCCAGGGACATGTGCCACCTGCGCCAGAACTCCGTCACGGTGCGCGAGCAGTACGGATGATCGAAGTTCTCCTTGAAGTGGAAGCCCAAACAGCGTCCGATACCTATTGCCATGTCGCTGTAGCCGGAAAAGTCGAAATATATCTGGAATGTAAATGCCACGATGCCGAGCCACGCTCCTGCCGTAGTGAGCTGCGAAAATCCGTCGGTAAGAAACTGTGTTGCTATGGTTGACAGCTGATTGGCTATGATGACTTTCTTTCCCAGTCCTAACATGAAACGATATATGCCCTCAGCCACGTCGGATGAGCTGGCATGGCGGTGGTTTATCTCCCTTGCTACGGTGTCGTAGCGTACGATAGGGCCGGCAATGAGCTGCGGAAACATAGATATGTAGAGCAGCAAATCAATATATCTTTTCTGTGCTTGAGCCTCTCTGCGGTACACATCCACCAGATAGGAGATGCTCTGGAAGGTGTAGAAACTGATACCTATTGGCAACGCAATCTGCGGAACGGGTATAGGTAGTCCCATGTCGTTGAGCATGGTGGCGAAGAATCCAAAATATTTGCATGTGGCAAGGATAAGGATGTTGACCGTTACACCCACGGTGAGTGCTGCCTTACGGTGCTGTTGCTGTCTTTCTATGATGCGCCCAGCGATGAAGTTGATGAGTACGCTACCCAGCATGAGGAACACATACATGGGCTCGCCCCATGCGTAGAAGATGAGGGAGAATACTACCAGCACTACATTGCGCACAACGCACGATGTTTCACCGCCAATGACATGGAAGCATTTCTTGTCGATGAACGCCCCCAGCATATATAATATAAGGAATGCAGGGATAAAGACAAATAGAAAGAATAAGTCGGAGAAAACCATAGTAGAATAGTGAAGAGAGGAATGAGAGGAGAGGGTAGGGGAGAACGAGGTTTGTGTTATTTATAGTTGTAAATGGCTGACGAAGTGATGGTCGTCAATTCTTGCCCTCTTGTCGCATCATGCGGTCTATCTGCTTTGCCACAATGGTTCCGTTTCTGCGTGCTCCTTCTTCCGATGTGTGTACGCCGTCGGTTGTCAGGCGTAATGTCTTGCGCTCTTTGGCGCTGTCTATGCCGCTGTGTTTGTCCATTCGTATGACTTGCAGACCGAGCATGGCGGCGCAGTCGTCAATGATTTGTGCGGCTTGGTCTACCATGCTGTCGGGAGTCTTGGTGATATATGTCGGGGTGAGGAGCACCAGCATGGCATCAGGGCATAGCTGACGGAGCAAGGTGCAGTTGTAGCACACTGCTTCAGCCAGTGTGAGAATTTCCGAGGGCTGTTTTTTGGTGATGGCAGCGCCATTTTCGTTACACACTTCGGCAGCGGTCTTGTAGAAACGCTGTGGGCGTTGTTTTCCAAACCATGCGTCGTTGGTACCAGCTGCAATGATGATGAGCTGCGGTTGCACCTGACTGCCGTTCTTCAGTGCCTCTTCCAGTCTCTTTACCTGGTTGAATATGACATTGTTGTCTGCCAGTACGCCCGTGTTTTCCTCTGTGTTGACTATGGTTTGCGGTGTATTGGTCCATGTGGCACCGCTGCGTGCATAGCTTTTGCAGCTCGCTGGGCGGAACATGTCCTTGAACCATTTGTTCCATCCACGCGGTTTGTCGCAGTTGTCGCCTCCTATCCACGACTGTGAGTCGCCCAGGATAACAACATTTGTTGAGTCGTGTGGTGTTATGTCGGCATTGCTGTCGGCTATAGTGGCTCCTGTCATGGTGTTGCTGGCTGTGGCAGCATTGTCGGTGTTCGACACGTTGAGCATAGTTAATGTCAGCGCTAGTGCTGTCAGGGTAAGGATGAAGAGTAGGATGCGTCTCATGTGGGGAGGGGGTGGGGAATTAGTTGAAAAAGTTCCATGACAATCCGAAGTGCAGCACGCGTGAGTTCTGCGGATAGTGTGGTACCATGAAGTAGTTGCGGTTGCCGATGTCGGCATTGACGTGGCTCAGCATGACGAAGAAACGGGTGTGCTTGAGGAAGAAGTTGGCGTAGATGTTCACATAGGGATGTCCGCCGATTTTTTCTTGTGTGATATATGTGCCGTTTTCGTCTGTTGTCACCATGTTGGCTAAGCCATACTGACCAATCATGGGAATGTAAGCCGGTGCGTAGTATTTGGTAAAGTAGCGTGCGTCTACGCCAAAGTCGCAGTGCAACACGCGTGCAATCTTGAACCTGACGAAGAGGTTCGTGTATAGGTTGAACGTCGGTACTCCTATCACCTTTTCCTCACTGCTGGTCTGTAGTGTGGCGATGTTTTCCCAGTGTACTGGTCCGAGCTTCAGGTTCTGCGCCCATTGCAGCGTCAGTATGTTTACCGCCGGTGCATGTTGCTGCACGGTGATGTCGTTGGCAGTGTGAGTGAAGTCGTTGTTACGTGTGTAGGTGTGGTTGAAGTAGGTGTAGTTGTCAATCCTGTCGAATGCCACTTTCAGCCTTGTCTTTGTTTTTGGGAAACTGAGTTGTAGTCCGACGTGTATGTGGTTGGACGTAGCCAGGTCGGTATTGTCCCACCAGAAGTGTCGAGCGTGGAAGTGATTGTAATAGAATACGGGTAGCGACCTGCGGAAGAAGGCATCGGTAGCTATGCTCAAAGTGTCTTTTAGGAAGGGAATGTTGAGGTCTGCCTCGCCATCAATCATCATTTCTCCAACATCGTCGCCCAATACGCCGAACTCGGCATTGATGTTGTAGTGCAACGCTTTTCCTTCTCGTTTGGACAGCGCTGCACCCACATACAAGGCGTTCTCGTTGTATTTTCCCATTCGTCCTGTTCCGTCGGGCAGTTTGTATTGTCGCAGAATGTATGTGGCATAGGCTTTCAGTCCTGCCTTTGCCCATTTGTTGAATCCTTCGAGCAGGGCTACGGCGAAGGTGTTATCCATCTCAAAATAGGTGGTGTTGTCGTAGATGGAGTCGCCCGTGAGCTTGCCCACGTTGTAGTATTCGTTGGCATAGAAATTTTCAGGAGTTTGATAGGCTTGGTATATGCGTTTGTGGTTTTTCAGTTCCAATGTGTGTATGAAACTTGTCACTGGCACAAACACTTCCTTGGTCCATGCCGTGTCGCTGAGGTTTGCCAAGCTGTCGGTCATCGCCATTGCCATGCTGTCGGCTTCTGCCACGCTGTTGGCAACGATTCTTTCGCCTGTGCCGTTGCTGTTGTTTGTGCCGTTGCTGTTATGGCTTAGGCTGACGTCTCTTGTCAATGCCTTCTGCCGCTGTTGGCGTCTGAACTCCTCTTCGTTAAATTCTCTGCCCTCCTGCTGTGCGCGTTTGATGGCCTCTTCGCGCTCTTCGTTCAGCTGTTTCTCTTTGGCGGCGTCGATGGCAAACTGTCTTGCCTTGCGCTCTTCTTCTGTGAGCGGCACCATGCGGCTGAAACCAAGGCTGTAGCGGTGTGTGAAGAACACGCGCTGGTGATCGTTGCGGTTCCAGTTGCGGGTCAGTACGGTAGGTATCTCGTCTTCGCCGAAGTCTTCGGCGTAGCTGTCGGGGTGGGTGATGTAGTTGTCGTCGGCCACGCCGCCGTTCTCAGCCTGCTTCTGGTGATAGGCCGATGCCAGCAGGTGCGCCTGATAGTGCTTGCCCCTGTAAGAAGCATACACCGTGTAGTCGAGCAGCGATGTGTTCTGATACTGGTAGTATCCGCGCCCGTAGAGATAGTTGAAGAGGAATCCGGCGCCGAACTTCTTGCCTGCGTTGATGGCAAAGCGTGCTTGCAGGTGGTCTTCGCCGTTGGTCCTATCGCCGCAGGTGAAGTAGCTCAGATTGGTCAGTGGCGAATAGGTTTGTGTGAAGTGGAAGTCTTCAGGATCTATGATGCCGTATCCGTATGGGTCGGTGAAGCTGAAGTCGGACACTGGTTTACGGTCGATGAAGATGCGGTTGATGCGTGGTGAGCCCAGATTGCCGGTGGTGTTGTAGTCGCCATAGATGCCGTTGGTGAACACGGTATTTGGAAAGAGGTATGACATGGTGTCAGGTTCTACCTCGGTTATCTCGCCGAAGATGCGGTCTACGGTCCATGTCTTGAGTCCTTTGGGTATCTCTTTGTGCTGGCTCTGTATGCTGTCGGACACTATCTTTTTGCGTTGTCCGGGCTGTGCGTCCATGGGTGTGCGCTCGTTCACCTCTTCATATTGGGCATACATGGTGTTACAAGTCGTCAGCAGCAACAATATCGTGATGTATTTTCTCATATAGGCAATTCGTTTCTTATGTTTTCAACATTGTTTTTCATCTTGATTTAGGCTTTTTCTCCTTTCTTTGTGCCACGGCAATCCTTGCAGCTTTGCTTGCGTTCGGTCTATATACGGTTGTATGGCCTGAGTGTCATGCGCCTTGGCACACGCATTGCCTTCCGTCGGTCTGGGCTTTGCAGATCAGTACGACGGCAGGTGTTGCTCAGTGGGGCGATATCTGCTCACGCCCTTTTGCGTGGTGCTATCATCCTCAGCACACATTCAGCCATCTTAAACACCATAGCGATGAGCACAATGATGGTGCCAACGGTCTTATCGCCAGTGAGGTATATCACGACGCCTATCACGGCAAGGAGCATGAATGCGATGTTGAGCACTTGACGTATGGCGAAGTGTGGTCCACGTTGGCGCTTAGGTTGCTGTGTGGAGGGACGGGGAGTGTCTGTCTGATTCATAATAGTTGTTGGGATATGGGTATCACCCGCTCCCTTAAAGTGTTAACGGTGCAAAGATACTGAGTTTTTTTAGAGCCGGTGAATAGTAGGTGGTTATTTTATCATTATCGGCTTGGGCTGCTTTCGTGTCGTTGATGGGCAACATCAGGAAAGCAAAATCATTGATATTGGTGACCAAAATCATTGAGATTGGTCGGCAATAGTTCTCCAATGATGTTCCGACGGTTGACTGATGGGGTATCAAGAATGCAGCTTTTGGCTGGTGATAAATGCGCATCTGGCGTGTCAAGTTGTTGAAGTTGCAGCTTTTCGGGCGTTGGTGGCATAGGGATGTAGCTTGTTTGCTATGTGAATAAATTTGAGTTGATTGTTGTTGCTGTGTCAGCTTTTCATTATCTTTGCGCAGAAAAGTGTGTATCAAGCTCCCCGTCGGTGCGCTGTGGGTATCGTAACATGTTATGTTCGTGTGCTTACAGTGTGATAAAAACGGAACAGACTAATAATCAAAATTATAACATCATGCAAAAAGCTTCAGCTCTTAAATTTCAGTTAACATTGATGAACGCCCTGCAGTTTGCTGTTTGGGGTGCTTATCTCACCTGTATGGGTCGTTACCTCAGCAACCTTGGTTTCTCTACTGAGATAGGTTGGTTCTACAGTGTGCAAGGTATTGTTTCTATCTTCATGCCTGCCCTTATGGGTATTGTGGCAGACCGTTGGATTCCTGCCCAGCGTTTGTTGGGTTTGTGCCACCTTGTAGCAGGTATTTTTATGATAGCAGCAGCTATATATGGCATGTCGGCAGGGCCAGGCAATGTGAAGTTTGGCATCATCTTCTTGCTATACACCATCAGTGTTGCTTTCTACATGCCTACTTTGGCTTTGGACAACTCGGTGTCGTATAACGCGCTGTCGCAGGCAGGGCTGGATCCTGTGTCAGCCTTCCCTCCCATCCGCGTGTTTGGCACCATCGGTTTCATCCTCACAATGTGGTTTGTTGACCTTACAGGCTTCCAGGATAACCAGAACCAGTTTATCACTTCTGGCGTGTTGAGCATTCTGCTCTTCGCATTGTCCTTTAGTTTGCCAAACTGCCCCGTTAACAAGGGTGGTGAGAAGAAGTCGTTTGTGGAGGCACTGGGTCTGCGTGCCTTTACGCTCTTCAAGCGCAAGGAAATGGCTATATTCTTTATCTTCTCCATGCTGCTTGGTATCTGCCTGCAGATTACCAACGGCTTTGCCAACACGTTTATTTTCAGTTTTGGAGCTGAAGCGCAATATGCCGATACCTTCGGCGTGCAGCACTCTAACATACTTATCTCGCTTTCGCAAATAAGTGAGACGCTGTGCATCCTGCTTATTCCTTTCTTTATGAAACGTTTTGGTATAAAGAATGTGATGTTGATTGCTATGTTGGCCTGGGTAGCTCGCTTTGGCTTGTTCGGCGCTGGCAATCCGGGCTCAGGCGTGTGGATGTTTGTGCTGTCTATGATAGTATACGGCGTCGCTTTCGACTTTTTCAACATCTCTGGATCGCTGTTTGTAGAGAAAACCACAGATACTTCTATCCGTTCGAGCGCTCAGGGACTGTTTATGCTGATGACCAATGGTATAGGTGCCACTGTAGGCACGCTAGGTGCGCAAGCAATCATCAATAGTAAGACGACATTTGATGCTGCCAGCGGATGCACGGTAGGCGACTGGTCTACCTGCTGGTATATCTTCGCCGGCTATGCTCTGGTGGTAGGAATACTCTTCGCACTGCTCTTCCACCCGAAGAAAGAAGCATTGAAAGACTAAGCACAATACACATCCCCGGTGCCGAACGCAAGGTGTCGGGGATGTAAACCTCTAATCGCCAATGCCCTGCGCAACGTATGGCTTTCAGACATAACATGATGCACAGGCAACAGTTGAACATCTTATCCCTCTACATGACCCGTCTCTATTTCTTTTCAGCCAACATTATCCGTGCTGCCGACGACATAGGTATCCTCATTCTTTCCACAGCCGAAAAAAATCGTGGCATATCGGTGGTGTGCGAACGACGCTTGGCGGAGCAACTGAAGCTGCGCAAAACGTTAGGCATTGATACTTCGCGTCATTTGCCCGAGGTTTTGTGGACCGTGGTGCGCCGTAACGTCGACAGCGAATTCAGAATACTCTTCAGTAATATGCAAGATGAAGAGTATGTGGTCTTCCTTTACGACGAGACGCACTCTCAGGCCATCGCCATGCGTGCCAGCGATGCCGTGTTGCTTGCCGTTGTGGCTGACATCCCTATCTATATAGACGACAATCTCTTCGCACGTCAGGGGATGACGATGAGGGAAAACGAGCAACTGATACATATCCCCATGAATACGCTGTCTGTTGGCATGCTTGAAGAAGCCTTGCAACATGCCATTGAGGAAGAGCGGTTTGAGCAGGCTTCGCATTTGCGTGACGAAATAAAGCGACGTCAGCAGCGAATGGATGCCGCCGACGTGCCACCGACATCGGCTCCTGAAGAGTTATGAAAGAGAAACACACCTTTTATGTGCCAGATGCCATCGAACGTAACCTGCTGCCCGACGACGAAGCCCGTCATGCAGTGAGGGCGCTGCGCATGACCACCGGCGACGAGATGTGGTTGCTGGACGGTAAGGGAAATCTTATCGATGCCATGGTAGAGGATGCCACGCAGAAGCGCTGCACCTACCGCATAGTGAACACCGAAAAGCAGCCTAAAGCATGGAAAGGATACGTGCATCTTGCCATAGCACCCACCAAGCACATAGACCGAACGGAATGGTTGGTGGAGAAAGCCACAGAGATAGGCGTGGACGAGATAACATTCCTCCGCTGTCGCTTTTCAGAACGTACCACACTGCGCCTCGACAGGATGGAAAACATTGTTGTGGCAGCCATGAAACAGAGCCGTAATGCCTACAAACCTAAGGTGAACGACTTGATGTCTTTCCGCGATTTCATTCTCCGTCAGGCCAATGCCATTTCAGAACACGAGGCGGAACAGGCAACTTTCATAGCCCATTGCTACAACGAACAGCAGCGGGAAGATATGTTCCGATGGCTCAACACCCACACATACATCGCGCATCTCACCTTGATGATAGGCCCGGAAGGTGACTTCTCTGTCGATGAGGTGCAGCTGGCAACAGACAACGGCATCATGCCCGTGACGCTGGGTGAGACCCGTCTGCGCACAGAGACAGCAGGATTGGTGGGTGTGATGATGATGAACTTGCATAACAGAAATTCATAAGGAGAGCATCGACGCCTCAAATAAGCACTAAACACATGAAACGCATACTGACATACATGTTCTTTGCCATCTTGGCATGCCACCTTTGCTCCTGTTCTGGTGACGATTATCTGAACGCGATACCCAAGAAGGTTTCCGCCCTTGTAGAATTGAACACCGAAGCCTTTGCAAACAGCATGGGAGAGGACGCCGACGAGCTGGCATCAAGCCTGCTCGGATGGAAAGATATGGATAAGAGCGGGCTGGATATAGAACGCCAGGTTTATTTTTTCGAAACCACCGACGGCACCTTTGGCCTATGTATGAAGATGGACGACGACGATGACTTCTCTGAGTATGTCAATAGCGTGCTCAACGGCTCTATGCACAAGGCAACGGCACCCGTAGAGTGGCGCAAGGCACACTTCTCCATGTACGATGAAAAGTGGCTTATGGGATGGAACGACGATGCACTGCTAGTTATGGGACCCATCGTGGCAGCCCAGCAGCAGACAATGCAACAGACCATGAGCAACTTGCTGAAGCTAAAGAAAGAACAAAGTGCACGGCAAAGCATACTGTTTGAGGAGCTGAGCAGTTACGACGACGATGCTCTCGGACGCGTGGCGATGCAGGCTTACGTACTGCCAGAGAATGTGGCAGCACTCTTCACCGTAGGATTGCCCAAGAAGAGCGATCCGAGAGGCGTGATACTCACCTTCGATATGCAACCGCTGGAGAACACATTAGTGCTCAACGGCAACATCACCTCACGTAATTCAGGCATTAAACAAGGGCTGGAAGAGGCGCACAAGGTGATGCGTGCTGTCGACATGAAGCACATAGACTGCTTTGACAAGGCAGCAACAGCCCACCTCTTTTTCAACATAGAAGGCACAACCTATCTGCCTTTCCTGCGCAACAATCCTGCCCTGCAGTCGCTGATGACCATCGCCAATGCCGCCATAGACCTTGACAACATCATCAGGAGCATCGAAGGCACGTGTCACATGCAGATGGGTAGCGACAGCACAGGACGCAGCAGCCTATTGATGACAGCACCGCTGAAACATACTAAATGGCTTTCCGACGTCAACTACTGGATGCAGTCGACGCCATCGGGCGCCACGTTGAAAGAAACTACTGCCGAAGTGGACCGCCAACACAGCGAACGGCATTTCATTCTTACTACTACGAAGAGCGATGAGAACGGCGACAGCCAACAGACACTTTACTTCGGGCTCTATGGCGACCGCCGTTTCTATATAGGTACACATCGACCACAGCAGCAAGAGCTGGCAACGAAGGTTAACTCATGCCTGACAACGGAAGAGATAGCCTCCATCGGCAAAGCACGCCTTGCCATGTTGGTCAACATGTCGGCCATGGTTAGCGCTTCGGGAGCAGACATTGCAGCCTCGATAGGAAAGTGGACTGCGCCGATAAGTAAGAAATATAAGCATATCCTTTATATATATGAATAGAATACGATTTGACCACGTCGTCCCTGAGGTGTTTTCCGACCTCCCTGTAGAAGCTTCACAGGTGTGGCATCATGACATCAGCATCGAAAAGGGGCAGAGCTATCTGCTGTTGGCAGACAGTGGTAAAGGAAAAAGTACCCTTTGCAGTTATCTTCTCGGCTATCGTAACGACTATAGCGGCCGATTGCTGTTCGACGATGACGATGTGGCAGGCTATGACATACCTAGATGGACGGAAGTGAGGCAGAAACACATAAGCCTGCTCTTTCAGGAGCTGCGACTGTTCCCCGAACTCACGGCATACGAGAACATCGAGATTAAGAATACGCTCACTCACCATCTTAGCGAGGCATCCATACGCCAATGGTTTGAGCGCTTGGGCATCGCAGACAAGTGGAATGCCAAGGTGGGTAAGATGTCTTTCGGCCAACAACAGCGCGTGGCAATGATACGTGCGTTGTCTCAACCCTTCGATTTCCTGCTCGTCGACGAACCCATAAGCCACCTCGACGACAGCAATGCGCAACTCATGGGGACACTCATACAAGAAGAGGTCGACAAACAGGGCGCAGGACTCATCGTGACAAGCATAGGTAAGCATTTCCAGATGGACTACAACCACACACTTCAGCTATGACCGCAACTAAAAACCGTACCACCGCCCTCGTAGGCAGACTGCTACGACAGCATGTCAGCCCGCTGCAGCTGGCAGGTTTTGTACTTGCCAACTTCTTCGGCATGCTGATTGTGACACTGGCATTCCAGTTCTACCGCGACATAGCACCCATCTTTAGCGGAGAAGACAACTTTTTGCATGCCAACTATTTAGTAGTCAACAAGCGTATCGGCACCGGTACTACGCTCAGCGGGCGCACGCCGACCTTCGATGCTGACGAACTGGACGATTTGCAGAACCAACCGTTCATCAGTGAGGTAGGACACTTTACCAATACTACCTACGACGTCCATGCACAGATGGGAATTGACGGGCAATCGTTGCTCTCCACCGACTTATATTTCGAGAGTGTGCCCGACAACTACATCGATATTGACACAAAAGCTTGGCAATACCATCCCGATGAGGACAGTGTGCCCATCATTCTTCCTCGTGTGTATATCAATATGTACAATTTCGGCTTTGCCCACAATAAGGCACTGCCTAAAATAAGCGAGGGGGTGCTCTCAATGATTGATGTTAACATCCGTGTTAACGGTGAACAAGGTGAGCGACGATTCACGGGTAAGGTGGTAGGTTTCTCCAAACGCCTGAATACCATCCTCGTTCCGCAGACATTTATGGACTGGAGCAATGAGAATTTCGGCACATCCGACCCTCAGCCACCCACAAGAGTGATACTGAAGGTGGACAATCCCACCGACGAAAGGCTGGCAACCTATCTGGAAGAGAACCAGTACGAGGAGGAAACGGATAACCTTGATGCCGAAAAGACTTCCTACTTCCTGCGCGTCGTGCTCACTTTGGTAATCGCTGTGGGACTGCTGATAGCTGCGATGAGTTTCTATATGCTGATGTTGAGCATCTATCTGCTGGTACAGAAGAATGCTGAGAAGCTACGCAACCTGCTTCTGATAGGTTATACACCTTCGGCTGTGGCGCAGCCGTACCAACTTCTTGCCATAGCACTAAATGTTGTGGTGCTGCTACTCGCCATCCTGATGGTGGCGCTCGTACGACCACACTATATGAACGTCATTACCGCACTCTTTCCCAACCTCGACGACGGCACGCTGCTGCCCGCCATCACCATAGGCGTTGTACTTTGCTTGGTCGTTTGCTTGCTAAATGTAGCAGTGATAAAGTGCAAGATACGCCAAGTGTGGAAAGAAGGACGTGTGACGAAAGAATAAAAACAATGTCGAAAAAAATCATTGATATGCCATTGCTTCCTGCTATACCCCTTCGTCGGTGCCGATACTGGCTCGTTGCGGCTTTGTTGCTATGTTTGGGTGTCGCCGATAATTCCGTTGCTCAGACACGATGGAACCAAACTTTTCAAGACTACATCGATGAATATAAAGATGTAGCTATCGAACAGATGCTCCGCTACCGCATACCAGCGAGCATTACCTTGGCACAGGGGCTGCTGGAGAGCGGTGCCGGGCGCAGCGACCTGGCACGAAAGGGTAACAATCACTTCGGTATCAAGTGTCATGGCTGGCAGGGTAGGAAGACATACCACGATGATGATGAAGAAGGCGAATGTTTCCGGGCGTACGACAATCCGCTGCAGAGCTACGAAGACCACAGCAAATTCCTGACAAGAGGACAGCGCTACCGCTCCCTTTTCTCGCTGAAAATTACCGATTACCGCGGGTGGGCACGTGGACTGAAAGCCGCAGGATATGCCACTAACCCCGCCTATGCACAACGCCTGATAGATATTATAGAAACATATAAACTCTATCAGTACGACACTGCCACCTCCTACGACCGCTTTATGGTGGAGCATACACCCAATACCAGTGTGCAAGGGCAGTCTGCCAACGACTATCATCCTATACGACGCACCAATCAGAACTACTATCTTGTGGCGCGCAGGGGCGACACTTTTAAGTCAATAGGGCAGGAAGTGGGAATATCGGCACGTAAACTGGCAAAGTATAACGAGCGAAATAAGCACGATGCGTTGCACGAAGGCGACATAGTGTTCCTCAAGAAGAAACGTACCAAGGCTGATAAGGAGTTCAAGCACAAGCCTCACATCGTGAAACTTGGGGAGAGTATGTACGACATTGCACAACATTATGCCATTCGTCTGAAAAGTCTGTACCAGAAAAATGGGGTAGATCCGCACACCTATGTGCCCCGTGCAGGCGATAGACTGAAGGTGTACTGATGGGAAGAATGCAAAAAAGCTAAACTTGAAGGATATAGATGGTTTTGTAGAAAAGCTTGTTTCAGGGCTTTTCTACTTTTTTGTATGGCTACGGCGGCAGCTATTCGTTTTCCTTTTTGTCGTCCAATAATTGCTGCAGGCGCATCACTTCGTCGCGATATTGGGCAGCCTGCAGGAAGTCTAAAGCCTTGGCTGCGTCACGCATGCGCTCCGTCAGGTCGTCAATGCTGTGTTGCAGCTGCTCTCTCGACATCTTTTTTACGATGGGGTCGGCTGCCATTATCATCTCGTTGTCGGAGTATAGCGGATATTTTATGGCTGGTTTGTTTCCTTTCTGTGTGTTGTTAGCGTTGCGAGTGTTGCTATCTGCCGTCGTTTGCAGGTTAGACAGGTGTATCTCCCTACGTATCTGCTGTGGTGTTATGCCATGTTCCTCATTGTAACGCAGCTGTTTTTCACGGCGACGGTTTGTCTCGTCGATGGTCTGTTGCATGCTTTCGGTGATGGTGTCGGCATACATAATCACCATTCCGTGCACGTTTCGCGCTGCTCTTCCTGCTGTCTGTGTCAGCGAACGGTGGTTGCGCAGAAAACCTTCCTTGTCAGCATCGAGGATGGCTACAAGCGAAACCTCGGGCAGGTCGAGCCCCTCACGCAGCAGGTTGACACCGACAAGCACGTCAAACATTCCTTTGCGCAGGTCGGACATAATCTGTACACGGTCCAAAGTAGCAACGTCACTGTGTATATAGTTGGCGCGTATGTCGTGGTTGAGCAAATAGTCGGTAAGCTCTTCAGCCATACGCTTAGTGAGTGTGGTGACCAACACACGCTCATCCATCACCGCGCGCTGTTGTATCTCTTCCAAAAGGTTGTCCATTTGGTTGTCGGAAGGACGTACTTCGATTATGGGGTCGAGTAGTCCTGTTGGACGAATAAGCTGCTCTACCACAACACCTTCAGCCTCGTTGAGCTCGTAGTCGGCAGGAGTGGCAGACACATAGATGACCTTCGGCACCATTTCGTTGAACTCTTCGAAGCGCAACGGTCTGTTGTCGAAGGCTGCAGGAAGACGGAAACCATATTCGACGAGGTTGGTCTTGCGTGCCCGGTCACCACCATACATGGCTCGAAGCTGTGGCACACTGACATGACTCTCGTCAATGAAGAGCAGAAAATCGTCGGGGAAGAAGTCCAACAGACAGTAGGGACGTTGCCCAGGTTCTCGGCCGTCGAAATATCGTGAGTAGTTCTCTATGCCCGAACAGTATCCCATTTCCTTAATCATCTCCATGTCATATTCAACTCGTTCCTTGATGCGCCGGGCACGAAGTGGTTCGCTAATCTCGTTGAAATAGTCCACTTGTTTTACCAAGTCGTTCTGTATCTGTACGATGGCTTTCTCCTGTTGTTCCTTAGTGGTGAGGAAAATGTTAGCTGGATACACCTGATATTCTTCAAACTGCGCCATTCTTCGCATGGTATGAACATCAACTTCTTCCAGCGCTTCTATCTCTTCGTCCCAAAAGCTTACTCTCAGCACGCTCTCGCTATACGCCATAAATATGTCTATGGTGTCGCCCTTGACACGGAAATTGCCTCGTCCTGGGTCTATATCGTTTCGTGTGTAGAGTGCGTTGATGAGTTGCCGCTGTAATGCCTGCCGCGTCAGTGTCTGATTTTTGCGCAGTGAGATGATGCCGTCCGACATGGTTGCGGGCCCACCCATGCCGTAAATGCACGACACTGACGACACAACGACGACATCGCTCCGTCCAGACAGCAATGCCGAAACGGTGCGAAGGCGCAAACGGTCTATCTCTTCGTTGATGTTCAGATCCTTTTCTATGTACACATCCGTCGTGGGCAGGTAGGCTTCAGGCTGGTAGTAGTCGTAATAAGACACATAATATTCGACCGCATTGTCGGGAAAGAATGCGCGCATCTCATCGTACAGCTGCGCAGCGAGGGTCTTGTTGTGGCTCAGAATCAGTGTGGGGCGGTTGTGTTTGGCAATGACGTTGGCCATGGTGAATGTCTTGCCGCTACCCGTCACACCTAGCAAAACCTGTGCCTTGTCGCCGCGCTCCAGCCCTTCTTGCAGTGCTTGTATGGCTGAAGGCTGATCCCCAGTGGGTGAAAATGATGAGTTGATGTGGAATGTGTGCATAGTGGTGCAAAGGTAAGAAAAAGCTTTTAGTCCCCATACCTAACGCATAAGATAGATTAACGCAGCCTCTTCAACCAAGATTTGGTGTCAGAATACAATGATATTGTCGTTTTTTAGTTAAAAAAGTGTAAATAACTTTGTGATGAATAGGATTATACCTACCTTTGCATGACTTTTTGCACGTAGCAGAAATCAGTAACTCATTCGCTATGCCCATGAAACGTTTCGTCGTCATTGCTTTTACGCTTGTTGTATTGTTGTCTGGATGCATGAACCAGTTCAACAAGGTATACAAGCTGACGGATCAAGCTTATAGGTACGAATATGCCAAGGAATTGTATGCCCGTGGCAAATATCAAGGTGCTATTACACTGTTGGAAGACCTTGTTGTGGTGCTGAAGGGGGGCGAATTTGCCCAGGAGAGCATGTTCCTATTGGGAATGGCTGAATACTATGCCAAGGATTACGAGACCGCTGCCACCTATTTCCGCAAGTACACCACCTCATATCCTCGCGGAACGTATGCCGAGCTGGCTGCTTTCTATGCCGGTGAGAGTCGCTTTCAAGGCACACCCGAGCCTCGTCTCGATCAGACTTTGACGGTACAGGCCATCGCAGCGTTTCAGGAATACCTCGACCTTTTCCCCGACGGAAAGCATAGAAAGGAAGCACATCAACGACTGATAGCCCTTCAGGAAAAACTGGTGAAGAAAGAATTGCTCAATGCCGAACTCTACTATAACCTCGGAACTTATTTTGGTAACTGCACCAGTGGCGGCAACAACTACGACGCTTGCATCGTAACGGCACAGAACGCCATCAAGGATTATCCTTACAGCGACCTTCGCGAGCAGTTCTCAGTACTCATTATGAAGAGCAAGTTCAAACTGGCAGAGTCGAGTGTGGAGGCCAAGAAGATTGAGCGTTATCGTGATGCGGAAGATGAATGTTATGGTTTCCTCAACCAATATCCCGACTCTGAACAGCGAAAGACAGCCGAAAAGTACATCGAAGCCTGCAAGAAATTTACCAAAGAATAGTATAACCAATATCCAAATAACCCTTAAAACCACAATATGGACTACAAAAAATCGAAAGCCCCTACCAATACCACGTCGCGCGACATTCTCGAATTGTGCAAAGAAACTGGTAATATCTACGAAAGCGTAGCCATTCTTTCAAAGCGCGCCAACCAAATCTCAGCAGAGATAAAGCACGACTTGAGCTCTAAGTTACAGGAGTTCGCCTCCTACAGCGAAAGTATTGAAGAGGTATATGAGAACAGGGAGCAAGTAGAGATTTCTCGTTACTATGAGAAACTTCCCAAACCCACGCTGATGGCCACTCAGGAGTTCTTGGATCACGAAACATACTGGCGCAATCCTGCCGACGAAAAGACCGAAGGAGCTGAGCAATGATACAACGCATACAGACCATTTACCTTGCATTGGGCATCTTGGCATGCCTCGTTTGCCTTTGTCTTCCTATCGCAGAGTTGCAGGGCGGCGTCCTCAGTGTGCCCGCTTACATGTACAACGGCTGTGTGGTAGGTGCACAGGGTGACGGCATCTCCGTGTCAACATCTACCATGATACCCCTCTTTGGTACCTTGGTGGTGGCTGCCGCATTAGCATGTTTCGCCATATTCACCTACCGTCGCAGATCATTGCAGATGAAACTCTGCGTATATGCAGTGCTGCTCATCGTCATTTGGATTTCCACACTGGCGTTTATAGCTTTGTTGAAGATCCGTGCCGGCATCACTTTCCGTCCCTTGTTGGCATCGGTGCTGCCGTTGCTTGCCGTCTGCCTCTTCCTCCTGGCGCGCCGTAGCATAGCCAAGGACGAACGTCTCGTGCGCAGCGCAGATCGTATACGATAGGAAGCGCAGTACCACCATATTATTATATAACAGGAGTACACTGATAGCAGTGTACTCCTGTTGTGTGTGAAGAATGCGACACTCCTCTTGACGTTGACGCAGAAAAAAGTCATCGGCAGGTGTTGTTAGTTATGCAACGACCTGCCGATGCGGTAGTGGTTAGTTTAGTAAGTATGGTACGGGCTTTGGCGGCTGTCGTTGTGCGTGCCTGTCGTACATTGCTGTTGCAAAGGTAGGGCATGGGTGTCTCATAGGTTGATACAGGCTGAAGATTTTTTCTGATGATTACCCTCGCCATGAAGCGATATGCAACAACGGCTATGCTCCCGTTCAACAATCATTATCCGCTACCATAACATTTTCTGTCTGTCTTTTGTCATTTAGCGCCGTACCCTCCTGTTCTTTTGTAGAAAAGCGTAACAATCCCCGTTTTATTTGGACAGCATTAAAAATCTCCTTACCTTTGCACTTAGAAACAAAACAATATTAATCACTTAAAAACAATTCAATTATGTTTTACAAATTAGCAGTATTAAATGCCAACATCGGTGACGTTCTTTACATGAGAAAAGATGGCAAAGTAGTTGCCGTTAAGTTAGTAAAACTCCTTTGTGGAAAACCAACTCCATCTTGCGGTCATGGTGTCTTTGCTTGGCTTTTGATTGCAGGTGAAGGGGATGAACCTCAAAGGATGTTTCTCAACAATAAGACCACGAAGTTCTACCGCACAATCGAGGATTGCATCAAAAATTTCAACTCTGTTGAGAGTAGTATTATGACAGAAAAAGACCTTGCCGAACGTTGTGGCATGAAAGTCGAATCGCTGTGTACTAGTTTCGGTATGGGATATTGGGGGTGTTGGAAGTTCATATGGGACGGATATCAACCAAAGCGCATCAGTTTGAATGCTGCATTCGACTTTAACTTTATTTG
>ONTS01000025.1 GCA_900320845.1 uncultured Prevotellaceae bacterium
TATATTATAGCATTTATCTGCCTTCCTCAGGAACATCTTCAGGCATCTATGTCGTTTTGTCTCCTTCTTCGGCTGCTGAATACACCTTCAAGGCAAGACCTATACCGTCGCTTAGAGGTGAGGATAAGGTTATCGTCCTCACTAAGACCGTTTCCAACTTGTCGCTTGCAGCCCAGAAGTTCTATCGTTCCACGCTTAACTTTGAGGCGGAAGTGTTTACATTCTCTCACTACACGTGGGATGCCAAGCAGTGGTATTGGTATCCTCAGGCCATGACACCTTCGAGCAGTACGACTTATCCGACTGTAAATGGTCAAAGTAGCGATGGCTATCCTACATCTTCCGACCCCGACCGTTGGTACAACACCATTACCGGCACTGACGCCCACAGGGCCAACAACAGCGCTTGCCGCAGCGACGGCAGTGCTCTAAACATGCCTTGCTACTATGCCATGACCTGGTATTTGTCCGACGATGTGTATTGGGATGAAGAGACGACCGTTTGGATTTTGGGAGGTCTTTTCTACGATGGCGGTATTTGGTTGAAGCGTTGGGACAAGATTTCCGGCAAGCCCTCAGGTGCCTCCATCACCAGTTGCTCCTCCTTCAGCGGCACCACCCTTAAGACTCCTCCGACTATCGGCAAGCCTTCCAACACCGCCGACTACTTCTTCCTGCCCGCTATGGGCTTCTACAGAAATGGTACGTTGATCTTCCTAGGTACGGGCGGCTACTACTGGTCGTCGTCGGCGATGTTAGGCACAACCGGCAACGGCTACGGCCTGATCTTCGACAGTGGCAGAGTGCTCGTCGGCAGCAACGACTACTTCGGCCTCCGCCACTTCGGCTACGTGGCCGGCTCCCGCCCCGGAGGCGCTCAGTGGTTTAAATAAATTGAGACGTTTCCTCGCCATGGCAGCCCCGATAAGCGAAGCGCATATGCCTCTTTATCTCTTTGTCTCTTTGTTTTTTCTCCGCCTTTCTGCCCTGCCGTAGGCGGGCCGGGGCGTAGAAAAACCGCGTGAGAAACATATCTTTTTTATTATTAGTTTCTTAGCATCGTCCTCCTTCGCGAGAAAGGGGGACGATGTGTTAATTAGGGTATTGCATCTATATCAATCAACGTCAACAGTCATCCGTGCAGTTCATGTATCGGTGTTCATCTGTCACTTTCCTACATATTGGCGTAGTGCTTGTCTCATTTCTTTCACCACTTGTTGTTTCAGCCATTTAGGTTCACGCACCTCCACGGTGGCCCCCATAGAGAGCAGGTGGTAGACAAAGTCGGGCGTGATGCGCAGACGGTATTCGTAGTCGTCGTAGGCATCGGTGGTATGTATCAGTCGTTGGCTGTGGTGCAGGGGCAGGTCGTCGATATAGTGTCGCTGATAGCCCTTGAAGCGTAGCACGACGTGCTCGAGTGGCTGTCGCTGGTCGGTGATGACGCCGAAATATTCGTCGAAGTAGTCGGCAGGGCTGAAGTCGGGGTTGGGCGTGAAGGTATCGGGACGTATCTCCACCTCCACCATGCGGTCGATGGCAAACACCGCCATGAAGTCGTCGTCGAATCGACCGAGCAGGTACCATCGTTGTCGGAAGAGCTTCAGGCATAGTGGCTCTACGTCGTGTTCCTTGGCCTCGGCGGTGTTGTATTTCTGGTAGGTGATGTGCACGCGGTGGTTGGTCTTCATGGCTCGGATGATCAGGTGCAGCAGTTCGTTGTCGGCCAGCACGGGTTCTATCAGTATGCGCTCTTGCAGTGCGCATGCCTCATGCAGCAGCTGATTGACAGTGAGTGTGGAGAGCATCCATGTCTGCAGGCTGTCTTCGCTGAGCACGCGCCGATTGCCTATGCGGTAGCGGTAGCCGTTGCTGCGGTCGCACACCACATAGAGGCCGAAGATGTCTTCGATGGCGTCTTTGTGTCGGTTGAAGGTGGCACGGCTCAGCGGCTGGCCCTCGCTCAGGTCGCTGCGCAACCAGTGGTCTTGCAGTTCGGCAAAGCTGAGACCGCGCTGACTGTTGAGCGCATTCACCAGCCAGATGTATTGACGTAAGAGAAGCGATATCTTCACTATGGAGCAGAGGTTACAAGTGTTTTTCGTAGGTGGCTATCCAGAAGGGATAGGCGTGCTGCTCGTTGCTTGGGTGGTAGGTGCGTTTGGTGCAGCGCCATGCGTCGAAGGCCGGGAAGAAGGCATCGGCCTCTTCCGTCACGTCGTCGACGATGGTGAGCAGCAACTTGTCGGCCTGGTCGAGCAGTTGCGCATAGATGGATGCGCCGCCGATGACGTACACCTGCTCGTCGTCGTGGCATGCGTGCAGTGCCTCGTCAAGCGTGGGATAGCATTCGGCACCATCGATGTGCCGGAGGCTGCTGCTCACCACGATGTTGCGGCGGTGGGGCAGAGCTCCTTTGGGCAGAGAGTCGAAGGTCTTCCGACCCATCAGCACGGTATGTCCGCTGGTGGTGGCACGGAAGTGGCGCATGTCGTCGGGCAGGCGATAGAGCAGTGCATTGTTGTTGCCCAATGCGCGGTTGTGGGAGATGGAGGCAATGAGGATGAGTGGCATATCTCGGCAGATTGTTATGCGGAAGGATGAGTCTACACTGCTACGGGAGCGGCGATGTGCGGGTAGGGGTCGTATCCCTCCAGTTGGAAGTCGTCGTATTGGAAGTCGAAGATGGATTTCACGTCGGGGTTGATGTGCATTGTGGGCAGTGGGCGTGGTGTGCGTGTCAGTTGCAGTCGGGCTTGCTCCAGGTGGTTGAGATAGAGATGTGTGTCGCCTGTGGTGTGCACAAAGTCGCCTGGCTGTAGTCCTGTCACCTGCGCCATCATCATGGTGAGCAGCGCATAGGAGGCAATGTTGAACGGCAGTCCGAGGAAGGTGTCGGCGCTGCGCTGGTAGAGTTGCAGGCTCAGACGGCCGTCGGCCACGTAGAACTGGAACAGGCTGTGGCAGGGTGGCAGTGCCATGCGGTCTACCTCCGCCACATTCCATGCGCTCACCATCATGCGGCGCGAGTCGGGTGTGGTGCGTATCATCTGTTCCACCTGTGCTATCTGGTCGATGGTGCCCCCTTCGTAGTCGGGCCATGAGCGCCATTGATGCCCATAGACAGGACCGAGCTCGCCCTCGGCATCGGCCCACTCGTCCCAGATGCTCACGCCGTGCTCCTTCAGGTAGCCGATGTTGGTGTCGCCACGCAGAAACCACAGCAGCTCGTAGATGATGGAACGCAGATGCAGCTTCTTGGTGGTGAGCAGCGGAAAGCCTTCTTGAAGGTTGAAGCGCATCTGGTGTCCGAACACCGACAGTGTGCCGGTGCCTGTGCGGTCGGTCTTCTTCACTCCCTCGTCGAGGATGCGTTGCAGCAGGTTGAGGTAGGGTTGCATGATGTAGAGTGTGTAGGTATGTTGTTTAACTTCCGGATTTTCTTATTCGCCAGTGTTGCGGATAGAGGTTGTTGGCACGGTTGCCTAAGTTTTTCACGAAGCCCAGCGGTACACCATTATATAATAATAGAATAAATCCTTTTGGCGTATCGGCAGGCAGCTGTGTGCTCTCGGCTCGCAAGTAACTCAGTGCCAGTGTTGTGTCAATGCTACATGTGTCGAATACTTTCTGTCTAAGCTGTGTCGACATTGCCAGTCCTTGGTGTGGCACCAAGGTGTTGCCTTTGCGTGTGGCGAGCACGATGCCTGCTCCGAGCAGGTGCAGATGCTGACGGATGCGTTGCAGCAGGGGCATCCATTGTCGGCGAAGGGCTACTGCCGTATCGTCCATAGGTAGTATATCGAAAGCGTCGCCCTGTCTGAGCCACGAGTGCAGCGTTGCCTGTTCGCTGTCGGTGAAGCCTTTCGCCGTAGCTTTACTCTTTTGCCTGTGGCGTTGCGAGGTGGTGTTCTTCATGTATAGCAGCGGGTTGATGTCGGTGTCGTGGCTCTGGCTTGTTGAGCCTGTGCTGCCTTTGCGCAGCACTGCCATGAACAACCCCTCACCCCGTGTGCGGTGGGGCAGGAAGCGGTAGGCATGGCGACAGGCATCAGTGTCTACCGATGGGCTGATGTTCCATGCGTCGTCCACGCTGACGGGAAGCGTTTCGGCACCATAGGTGGAGGTCATCCAGCGTATGTTGTCTTCGTTTTCGAGTCGATTGAGAGTGCAGGTGGAGTATATCAGCAGTCCACCTTCGCGAAGACAGTGCCACGCATGGGCTAATATGTCGCGCTGTCGCGCTGCGCAGGTGTCCACATAGTCTGCCGACCATTGCTCAATGGCTACCGGCTCCTTACGGAACATGCCTTCGCCCGAGCATGGAGCATCGCACAAAATGACATCAAACAGCAGTCCGCTTCGGCTGTAATCTTCGGGCATGTTCTGCGTCACCATGCAGTCTGGGTGTCCCCATTTCTGTATATTCTCAAGCAGAATGTTGGCGCGTCGGTGTACCGGTTCGTTGGCAATGAGCAGACTTCCCTCGGGCAGTGCCGTCCTTGCCAGCGTAGCTTTGCCTCCCGGTGCGGCACACAGATCGAGCATGAGCGCAGGTTTTCCGACATACTGACGCAGCACAGTGTGCAGAAACATCGACGCTGCTTCCTGCACATAGTATGTGCCGGCATGTAGCAGTGGGTCGTTGATAAATGACGGGCGTCCCTGCAGATAGCGTCCATCGTCGCACCAAGGCACATCGTCCGCCATGGGTAGATGGCTCCACAGGCTGGGAGTTGATGGCAGGGTGGATATCTTCTGTCTGTTGATGCGCACACTGGTGGTGGCGCCGCACTCTAACGAAGCCAACAGCGACGTGCCTTCAGCGGTGCCGAAGGTGCGGAGTATCATGTCGGTGAAGTGGGCGGGCAGGGTCATCGGGCAGAATATAGGTCTTACTTGTTATCGTCGTGGCAGAATGTCATGGCAGTCCACTCATCGGTGTGTGTCTCGTCGGTGGCACGCATGCCGTTGTCGGCAGCCGCCTGCACGATGTGTGACACGTCGTCGGCGAGGAATCCACTCAGCTGTAGCACGCCGTCAGGCTTCAGCAAGGCTGCAAAGGCAGCCATGTCGCCCAGCAGCACGTTACGGTTGATGTTGGCAAGCACAATATCGGCAGTGCCCATCATGTCGGAAACGATGCTGATGTCGCCGTGTCTGATGTCGAGATGCACACCATTGGCTTCAGCATTGTGGGCAGCGCTGTCCACACTCCACTTGTCGATGTCGTATGCCACAATCCGCTGTGCCCCTTGTTTGGCGGCAACTATGGCGAGGAGACCTGTGCCCGTGCCGCAGTCTACCACTGTGGCGCCGTCGGTATGTTGTTGAAGCAGGGTGCGCAGCATCATTTGTGTGGTGGCGTGTGTGGCAGTACCGAACGCCTGTGTAGCGCGGATGCTAACACAGAGGGGAAAGGCTGCTGTGACATCGGGATCGGGTTGATGGCGCTCATCAACCACGATGCACTGCCCGTCGATGACGATAGGCGGAAATCCGGTCTCCTCCCATGTGGCGTTCCAGTTGGTATCGGGTAACGGTTCTGATGTTGTAGCTATTTCAACACCAGCTTCGTGCATGACGGCAGCGATACGTTCGTCGGCTTCAGAGGAATGCTGCGCAGCGTCAATGTAGCCAGTCATGCCAGTGGCGGTGTACTCAAAGCCCTCGTAACCTTCTTCGGCAGCGAAGGCTGACAACAATTCACACGCCCATTCTTCCGGGGGAGTGAGCGCAAAGTGGGTGCGGATGTACTGCATGCGGTTGCTGTTTTGTTTAGCAAAGGTCGGCAAAGTAGCGGGGAGTGCAAAGTAAAGGAGAAACTTTTTTTCCCATCGGAAGAGTAAAGGCAAGCCATGTCGGATAAGATAATAATAATGACGGGCAGGCAAGCAACGTATAGTAGAAAACCAAAGTCGTCGACTTTGGTGACCAATCTTGACGACTTTAGTTTGCAAGCGTTCGCCATTCCCCATCCAACT
Source organism: uncultured Prevotellaceae bacterium (assembly GCA_900320845.1). Lineage (GTDB taxonomy): Bacteria > Bacteroidota > Bacteroidia > Bacteroidales > Bacteroidaceae > Prevotella. The sequence continues at coordinate 5,985 of ONTS01000025.1, forward strand.
GTATCCCACCTGCTTGACAGTCGGCCCCCGACAGGTAGACAAGGTCATAGATTTTGTCTATCCATATCTCAGATTTTGCCTCTTCTTCGTGCAGCGAGTTCGTCGGTGTCTGTACTGCTTTGGAGCGTGTGCACAAAGCTTTCCAACGATGGCGGATGCTGACAGATGCCCGTGCCGAATGGGTTTATACAAGTATGGCTGCCCGACGAAGAAATAAAAAATAGGAAAAAGCCTACTGCCGTTTAGGGTTTTTCCCTAACTTTGCCCTGAATGTATGCGTACTTTTGCTCACGTAAAAATGTATGTCAATCCGATTTCAGAAATATAATAACTTAAAACAAAACCGAATATGAAACGTTTTCTTTTGTTCAGTGCAGCCATGATGCTACTCATGCCACTGAAGAGTATGGCGCAGAACGATGATATCTACTTCGTTCCGACAAAGAAGGAAAAAACTAAGTGTGTTCGGGAGAATAACGTAACCCGCACACCTGTGTATAGCGTAGGTACAGAGCGCGATGTGGACGAATATAACCGTCGCACCTACCGCAGCTCGTATGTACGACTGGACAATGACTCTACAGGTGACGACATCATCGATTTCGACAGTGATAGCACCCTGCCCGACACACTCTACCTCTATGAGGAAGAAAGTGGCTTTGGCGACAGCGACTACTACTACAGCCGTATGATGAGCCGTTTCGACGACTTCTACGGATGGTATCCCTACTACTATCGCAGCCGCTTGTATTGGGACTATCCTTGGTGGCGCGGTCCCTATTGGAATTATTCCTCCTTCTGGTATGATCCTTGGTATGACCCATGGGGTTATGGCTGGTACGGAGGCTATAACCGATGGTGGTATCCTTATTCCTACTACGGATTCTATGGTGGGTATACTCCCTGGATTGGTTGGAGAGGCCATACCGGCACACGCAACCATGGTAACATCGGAGGGCACCACAGCACAGTGACCGATAATGGCAATCGTCATTTCGGTTCACACAACTCACATTCTTCACGCCCTGTGAATATCACTACAGGCACCTTCGGATCACGCCGACCCTCAAGTACTGTCAGAGACGATCGTAGAGGCAATACCACCTTTGGAGGAAGCCGAGCTAACGGTACGTCAAGAATCAACCGTTCTGAAACCCTCAATAGAGGTACAGACACACACTTCGGAAACTCAAGAAGCGAAACCACTGAAAACCATTCCTACGACTTTGGCAGATCTTCGACACGCAGTAGCAACTACGGAGGCAGCAGAAGCGGCGGCAGTTTCGGAGGCGGTAGTTTTGGTGCCGGTAGTCGAAGCGGTGGCGCCCGAGTAGGCGGAGGTGGACACTTCGGAGGAAGACGATAGTGGACAGCCGATAAATATTATAGTATAGTGAACATAAACAGCATACGTTAACAATTAATACCATACGATAATGAAAAAGATATGCATTCTTCTCGCCGCATTCACTGTTGGCTCTTCGCTCTACGCGCAGGAGACCTATGAGAATGCCAAACTGATGAACAGCGACCTCAACGGTACTGCCAAATACGTGGGCATGGGCGGCGCTATGGACGCTCTGGGAGCCGACCTCTCTCTGATGAGCACCAACCCAGCCGGCATAGGATTGTTCAGACACTCCACAGCAGCATTGTCCTTCGGATTCGTAAGCCAGAATGGAGGAAATACCAATGCTGGAGGACATAAGACCAATATGAGTTTTGACCAAGCGGGATTCGTGTACTCTTCACGCACACGTAGCAACTCCTTCCTCAATGTGGGATTCACCTATCGTAAAAGTAAAAACTTCAACTACCTGCTCAACGCAGCTGGAGCACTGAACAACGCCTCGCAGAATAAACTCTCCTACCAGAAACTGCGCAACGGACTGCTGTACGACATCAGAACAGGCAAGCCAGATCTCGACCGTCCTTATGTTACATGCAACCAGCTTGATGCTGTATTTGTACAAAAACTCTTTACTGCAGCAGACGACGGCAATTACTATTACTATCCGGCAAATGAATACCTGCTCGACCGTTCACATGAAGGATACATCGGTGAGTACGATTTCAATATCAGCGGTAACATCAAAGACCGCGTGTACCTCGGTATGACAGTAGGTATACACGATGTGAACTACCGTCACTACGGACTCTACACCGAATACTTTGATTCCAACCCCGAAAACATCGCCGGCCTTACCGTGTGCGATGACCGCGAGATATCGGGTGTAGGTGTCGATATGAAGTTTGGTGTCATTGTTCGCCCTGTGGAAACATCACCTTTCCGCATGGGTATCTCGGTAGCAACACCGATCTTCTATGACCTCACCACAAGCAACTACACAATCATCACAGATGGTGCTACCGATGTGCCGACTTATGAGACGTACGACTTCAAACTCAATACTCCTTGGAAGTTCAATTTCAGCCTAGGACACACCTTCGGCAAGTATGTTGCTGTGGGCGCAGGATGGGAAATAGCTGACTACAGCAATACTGACACACGCGTCAATGATGGAGGTGTGTACAACTGGTACTGGGATGAGTACGACGAGAGCAGCCACAGCGACGGAGAGATGAATCGCCACACCGAGAATACACTCAAGTGCGTCCACACTTTGAAGTTCGGTGTTGAGGTAAAACCTACCGACAACCTATCTCTTCGTGCAGGATACAACTACGTATCGCCCATGTATAAGAAGGATGGTTTCAAAGATGGTACTTTGGAATCGGAAGGCTCATACTATAGCTCTGCTACCGACTACACCAACTGGGAAAGCACCAACCGTTTCACCTGCGGCGTGGGATACAATATTGGCAAGTTGAGTCTCGACCTGGCATACCAATACAGCACTACACAAGGTAAGTTCTCACCCTTCATGTCCTACTACGATAATGCCGATGCCATGGAAGATAACATTGCAGACGCTGTGACAGTGAAGAACAATCGCCATCAAGTGCTCCTCACTTTGGGATACCACTTCTGATAATCAGAATACATCCTTAAGACGAAAGCCCCGACGGGGCGTAAGAAATAATAGCAGGGGTTGCGCATCAGCGCACCCCTGTTGTCGTTGTATGCTATAGGACAGCCCAGATGGGGAGGCGGGATAGAGGTGGGGGAGAACACTCGCCTCCGAATATGAGAAAGAATGTAGAATCACCGCTTCATTATACACTCTTACCTGTCCACTTTTCTCTCAAGTTTCTACCTCTTCGCTTCTTTAATCAAGGCACAAAAAATACGAGCATGTCTCACGACACACCCGTACCATACTTACTAAAACTAAATTAACCACTAAAAAAACTATATTGTTTTTATTCGTTAATGCGATGTAATGAGCCTTTTTTAGGTTTTCCAGGCACAAAGGTAACAATGCAGCCGTGAATATGCAAACATTATATCGTATTTTTTTTACAAGTAGGCCAATCCTCACACATGTTACAGATGATAATGGATGATGTGGACAGGCAGCTGGTGCAGGTTGTTCATACTGTTCAAGCATCCTGCTTAATAGGCAATTTGGCTTGGAGGAAAGTATGAACTTTTGTGATGTGCTTAATGCAAAAAGACTGAAGACAAGAGGCGGAATAAGTAATTTCCCGCTCTTACCTCGGTTACTTTTAATGCTTTATTATCTTATTTTTTGATAGCTTTTACGATAGCCTCTTCTACGCTCTTCATACTTTGCGTCGGCTCGAAGCGTGCGATGACTTTGCCTTTCCTGTCGACGAGGAACTTGGTGAAGTTCCATTTTATGTCGCTCTTTTTGTCGTAGTCGGCATCTTGTCGACGCAACATGTTGTCCATCCTCTGTCCGAGTTTGTCGCTAAGGTCGAAGCCGCAGAACGGTTGTTTTGCCTTGAGGTAGGTGAAGAGTGGGGCAGCGGCATCGCCATTGACATCAATCTTCTCGAACAGCGGAAAGCGTGTGGCGTACTCACCAGTGCAAAACTCACGTATCTGGCTCATGCTGCCCGGTGCCTGCTGACCAAACTGGTTGCAAGGGAAGTCGAGAATTTCAAGTCCCTGGGCGTGATACTTTTCGTATAACTGCTCAAGTTGCTCATATTGTGGTGTGAATCCGCAGTGTGTGGCTGTGTTCACGATGAGCATGACGCTGCCTCTGTACTTGGCGAGTGATACAGCCTTGCCGTTCTCATCGTTGACGGTGAAACGATAAACGTTGCGCTGGGCATGGAGGGTAAGGGTGCAGAGTGTTAGGAGAGTGGTCAGAAGAATGTTTTTCATGATGATGGGTAATGATAGTTTGTTGATGAGGAAAAAGAAGATGACGGGCAGTGGTGTCGTCGATATCAATATAAATAATACGATAACCTGTCTGCCCGCCACCCTTACTATGCTTGTCAACTCGTTTGTCTATGCTTGTGCAGCAAAACGCATTAACTCGCTCGTTTAAGCTTGCTTTACCATAACGCGTTAAAACTGTTCAGCCACTTCCTGCAGCATCTCCCCGATGGTGGGATGTGTGTGAACGGCGTCTGCAAGCTGATGAATGTTAACATCGGCAGCCATGAGTGTGCTTATTTCCTGCACCAAGTCGGCGGCATGAGCTCCGTAGATATGACATCCTAGGATGCGACCATCGTTGTCGGCGAGGATTTTTACCATACCGTCGGCTTCGTTCATGGCAAGAGCCTTGCCGTTGGCACGGTAGTATCCTTTCTTGCAGGTGTAGGCGAGCTCCTGAGTCTTGCACTGTTCCTCTGTCAAGCCCACGCATCCGGCTTCGGGAATGGTAAAGATGGCTGACGGAATGACGTCAAGACGAATGTCGTCGTTCTTGCCGAGGATGTGGTTGATGGCCTTGAGACCTTGGAAGGTAGCTGCATGTGCGAGCATCATGCGGGCATTGACATCGCCAATGGCATATATGCCGTCGACATTGGTCTGCATGTTGTCGTTGACGGTGATGCCTACGCGTGATGTCTCTACACCGCAAGCTTCAAGATTGAGGCCTTCGATGTTGGCTTTGCGGCCCGTTGCCACCAGCACAACATCGGCTTCCACCTGTTCTTCCTTTCCTTTGCGCTCAAAGATGACGGCATCTTTGGTGATGGCTTTCACACCAGCTTGCATGCAGAACTGCACACCTTGCTTGCCGAGTGACTGACGCAGACGCTTGGCGATGTCGCTGTCGAGGGCGGGAAGACATTCCTTAAGGAACTCAACTACAGTGACCTGACTGCCAAGGGAGTTGAATACCGATGCGAACTCCATACCGATGACGCCTGCCCCGATGATGCAAAGCCGTTGCGGGATGTAGTCGATGTCGAGCATTTCCGTTGAGGTGAGCACGTGCGGCAGGTCGATACCTTCGACGGGGATAAGCTTAGCGCCAGAACCTGTGGCGATGATGATGTTGTCAGCGGTGTATTGTTCGCTGGCAACCTCTACCACCTTCTTATCAACGAAGGTGGCCTCGCCGCGTACCAATGTTATGCCAGGAGTGGAAAGGAGTGTCTCTACACCGCTGCGCAGGGTCTGCACAACTTGGTTCTTGCGCTCCATCATCTTACTGAAGTTGACGGTGAAACTGAGGTTCTCGATACCGTAAACCTCTGCCTCTTTGAGTGTGTGCATCACTTCGGCGTTCTTGACGAGGGTCTTGGTGGGTATGCATCCACAGTTTAGGCATGTGCCGCCAGCATGTTGCCGCTCGATGATGGTTACCGTCAGTCCGTTGGTGGCTGCATGGTGAGCAGCGCGGTATCCACCGGGGCCGCTTCCTATGATGATGATATCAGTTTTCTCCATCTTGGTTTGCAAATTGAGTGTAGGTGAGAATGGGATTCTTGGCTGCCAGTACGTCGTCTACGCGTCCAATGGGAGTGTTGTGCGGTGCTTCCTTGACGATGTCGGGAGTCTCGCGTGCTTCCTTGGCGATGATGTGCATCACATTAATGAAGCTGTCGAGAGTATCAATAGACTCGTTCTCGGTGGGTTCCACCATCAATGCCTCATGGAAGAGGAGGGGGAAGTAAATGGTGGGAGCGTGGAAGCCGTAGTCGAGAAGACGCTTGGCAACGTCCATGGTGGTAACACCTGTGCTCTTGTCCTTCAGTCCGTCGAAAACAAACTCGTGTTTACATACAACGTCGATGGGAAGTTCGAAGTCGTCTTTCAGAGACTCCTTTATGTAGTTGGCATTGAGCGTTGCAAGGGGACCAACCATCTTGATATTCTCCTTACCGAGGGTGAGGATGTAGGCATAGGCACGCAACATTACGGCGAAGTTACCGAAGAAAGCACCTACAGAGTGACCTTCGTTGAGTCCTTCCACTTCGAAGCGGTCGCCTTTCTTTACGATGCGGGGAGTGGGAAGGAATTCCTCCAATCCCTGTCTGACGCCAACTGGGCCGCTGCCAGGGCCGCCTCCACCATGAGGGGTAGAGAATGTCTTGTGCAGGTTGATGTGCATAACGTCAAATCCCATGTCGCCAGGACGGCTAACACCCAGCAGTGGGTTGAAGTTGGCTCCGTCGTAGTACATCAATCCGCCACACTCGTGGATGATTTTTTCAATTTCAGGTATCTGTTGTTCGAAGAGTCCGAGAGTATTGGGGTTGGTCATCATCATGGCGGCGATGTTTTCGCCTTCCGTCTGCAGTAGGGTCTTGAGGTCGTCGACGTCAACGAGACCATCCTTGGTGCTCTTCACCTCGAGGATGTCGAGTCCGCAGACAGCAGCCGATGCTGGATTGGTACCGTGAGCGGAGTCGGGCACGATGACCTTGGTGCGCTTGCTGTCACCACGTTTCTCATGATAGGAACGAATGATCATCAAGCCTGTGAGCTCGCCGTGAGCACCTGCAAAGGGATTGAGCGTGAACTCCCTGAGACCAGAGAGCTCGGAGAGCATGCGCTGCAAGTTGTAGTACAGCTCGAGGGCTCCCTGACAGGTGTTGGTGTCCTGCATGGGGTGGAGTTGTGAGAATTGTGGCAGAGCTGCCATTTCCTCATTGATGATGGGGTTGTACTTCATGGTGCAGCTACCGAGCGGGTAGAAGCCGTTGTTGACACCGAAGTTGTTCTGACTGTGGTTGGTGTAGTGTCTAACTACAGTGAGTTCGTCGCATTCGGGCAGCTGGGCATCTTCCTCTCTGCGCATGGCAGCAGGCAGATCTGTGTGCGGCACCTCTTGCTGTGGCAAAGAATAGGCTTGTCTGCCAGGATGGGTGTATTCGAAAATAAGATTGCCGTATAATTTGTTGTTCATGGTATGTGTCGTTTATTGAAAGTTCTTTATGAGGCTTACGAGCTTGTCCATTTCCTCTTTTGTTCTCTTTTCCGTCACAGCGAACATGATGGTGCTTTCGCCCATTTTTATTCCGCCCATGATGCCGTTGTCAGTGAGGTATTGCTGCAACTTGTTTACGTTGCCGTTGAAGTTGAGGCAGAACTCGTTGAAGAATGGTTGTGTATGTGTGGCAGTGAAGCGTCCTGTGGCTATGAGCTGCTGTTGGAGGTAGTGTGCTCCGTCGAACGACATCTGTGCAGCCTGCTTGAGTCCTTCCTTGCCCATGAGGCTCAGGTAGATGGTCACCCACAGTGCCATGAGGCTCTGGTTGGAGCAGATGTTGGATGTGGCTTTCTGTCTTCTGATGTGCTGTTCGCGTGCTTGCAGAGTGAGTACGAAAGCGCGGTTGCCACGGTTGTCCTGTGTGGCACCGACGATACGACCTGGCATCTTGCGCATCAGCTTCTCAGTGACACACATATAACCTACGTACGGGCCACCGAAGGAGAGAGGAATGCCCAATGACTGTGAGTCACCTACGGCTACATCGGCACCCCACTCTCTTGGAGTCTTCAGCAATGCCAGGTCGGCAATGATGCTGTTGATGATGAAGAGTGCCTTATTGTCGTGGCAAGCGTCGGCAAAGCCACTGAAGTCTTCGATGTTACCGTACTTGTTGGGTTGCTGCACGATGACTCCAGCCACGCCACCAGCCTGCATCTGTAGCATGAGGTCAGCCTTGGATGTGGATCCATTGTCTTCAGCAATGGTCTTGATGTTGAAGCCGTGGAAGTGTGCATAGGTGTCTACCACTTTGCGTACTTTGTCATCAACAGTTGATGACATCAGTACGGTGTCGGCTTTCTTGGCATTATGCAGTGCCATGATGGCTGCTTCGGCTGTAGCTGTGGCTCCATCGTACATTGATGCGTTGGAGATGTCCATGCCTGTGAGCATTGCCATCATTGATTGGTACTCAAAAATGTAGTGAAGGGTGCCCTGTGATATTTCAGCCTGGTATGGAGTGTAGCTTGTCAGGAACTCAGAGCGCTGCACAAGGTTAGGAATTGCAGAGGGAGTGTAGTGGTCATAGGCTCCAGCGCCGGCGAATACTGTCAGGGTCTTGTTCTTATTGCCCAGACTTTCGAAGTGTTTGCGGAGCTCTATCTCGCTCATGGCAGAAGGAATGTTGTATTCCTTATTATATATTAGGTCTGAGGGAATCTCTTTGAAGAGCTGCTGCATGTCGGTGACGCCTGCAGTGAGCAACATCTTTTCGAGATCCTCTGCGGTGTGTGGGAAGAATTTGTAATTCATCGTCTGATAGGGGAATATAGATTTTTGTAGAAAGGGAAAGCCCTCCTATATATTATTATATATATGGTGTCGGACTTTCCCTTTACTATTGTTCGATAGGATGTTGATTAGTTTTTCTCGCAGAATGCTTCGTAAGCTATAGCATCCATGAGATTGTCCAGTTCGCTCATGTCTGCAAGCTTCACCTTGATAATCCAGTTAGCGAAAGCATCTTGGTTGATAAGTTCGGGCTGGTCTTCGAGGGCGCTGTTGACTTCAACCACAGTTCCGCTTACGGGTGAGATGAGGTCGCTGGCAGCCTTGACGCTTTCAACAGCACCAAAGTCTTCTTCAGCTGTTACGTCGTCATCCTCTTCGGGCATGTCAACATAGACGATGTTGCCGAGAGCGTGCTGTGCAAAGTCGGTGATACCAATGTATGCGAATTCGCCTTCTACTTTTACATACTCGTGTGACTCAGAATAGTAGAGTCCTTCAATAACTTTTGCCATAATGTAATGCTTAAATGATTTTAGTATCTTTGTTTTTGATGTTTTAATTGTTTAGTCTTTCTTGTAGTGCTTGTCGTAGAAGCGTTTCTTTACCACTACTGCGGGGAATGTCTTCTTTCGGATTTGTACTTCTACTTCAGTACCGAGCTTTCCGTACTGGGCATCGATGTGTGCCATGGCCACAGACTTGCCTGTAGAGATGGAGTTGTAACCAGTTGTCACTTCACCAATCTTCTGTCCGTCCTTGAGCACTGCATATCCGTGACGTGGAACGGCTTTGTCTTTCAGTTCCAATCCAACGATGCGTGTCTTTGGACCTTCTTCCTTCTGCTTAGCCACGGCTTCCTTACCGATGAACTCTTCTTTGTCAAGTTTGCAGAACATGGAGAGACCTGCCATGACGGGTGTGATGTCGTCAGCCAGTTCATCTCCATAGAGGGGCAGTCCAACTTCGAATCGCAGTGTGTCGCGGCAGCCCAGTCCGCAGGGCAGAGCTTTCTTACTCTCGATAAGCAGGTCCCAAGCTTTCTGTATGTAAGCGTGTGAACCGTAAATCTCGAAGCCGTCTTCACCAGTGTAACCTGTGCGGCTTACAACGAGTTCTTCGCCATCGACAGTGATATACTTGGCTGTGTAGAATTTCAGGTCTTTCACTTCCAGCTTCAGCACTTCTTCTACCACTTGTTCAGCTTCAGGACCTTGCACGGCGAGCTGCCCATAACGGTCGGAGCAATGGTCGAAAGTGACATCGTAGCCATCCAGATGCTGTTCCATCCATGCTACGTCCTTGTCAATGTTGGCAGCGTTGAACACGAGGAAGTATTCACCTTCCTTCATTCTATATACCAACAGATCGTCTACAGTGCCCCCATTCTCATGAAGCATCATGCCGTAGAATACCTGACCATCGGGTGCACCTTTCACGTCATTTGTGAAGATGTGATTGACATAGCGTTCAGCATCTTTACCCTTGATGAACACCTCACCCATGTGAGATACGTCGAAAACGCCGCATGCGTTGCGCACGGCATTGTGTTCCTCTACGATGGATGTGTAGTGAATAGGCATTTCAAAGCCTGCAAAGGGAGACATGAAAGCTCCGAGAGCCATATGCTGCTCATAAAGACAAGTTTTTTTGTTTTCCATTTTGTGTTATGTGAGTGATGTTATTGTTAGTTATTGTAATATGATTGCTATGAGATCTTGTTTGTTTAGGTTCCGAATGGTATCGTCTACATTGTCGGGCAGTGCCTGATAGAGTGCTTGTTGTGTGAGGTGACATCCTTTCAGGGGCTGTATGATGTTGGTTTCGATGTCTCCGAGCAGGAAGAAATCACCCACCATGTTGATGTCTTGTATCACATTGCCTTTCACTACCATGTTTATTTCCACTTCTCCCACTCCCTCGATGCGCTGTTTGCATGTGGTGTTGTAGAGTGGGTTGTTGCCAAAGATAAACTGCTCGGTGTGGTATTCAGCCTCAATCTTTTCTATTTGTAGCAGTTCGTCGTCGTGCAGTGTAATGGTCTTGTCGCACAAGGTTTCCACAATCATTCTTTTCACCTGTTCCAACGACATCAGTGTGTGTTGGCAGAGAGTAGTGATGTGTTGTCTGACGCTGTCCACGCCTTTGCTTTTCAGCTTCTGTTCCGGTGGCGTGATGGCTTCCGTCATGTGTTGCATGTGTGTGTCGTAGAGTAGTGTTCCGTGCACGATGCTTCTTCCAGGAATATGATAGAAAGCATTTCCCGACACTTTTTTTCCGTCAATGAGCACATCGTTGCGTCCGGTGGCAGCCGCTTCGATACCCATTTTGCTGAGCACCAGTACGAGCAGGCTGATATAATGGTTGAACGTAAGGCACACGCTGTCGCTGTGTGTGACGTATGAAAGCATGATGTTTCCCTTATCGGCATAGACACATCCACCTCCGCTTTTGCGTCGCCACATGTCAATGTTGTTCTCGCGACAGTAAGCGATGTTTACTTCACGCTGTGCCACTTGGTTTCTTCCAAAGATGACAGATGGCTTCACTTGCCAGAGGAAGAAGTATTCGTCAGCCGGCAGGTGTCGTGCCACATATTCTTCTGCTGCAAGGTAGAAAGGCAGGGCACGCTCTTCCGTCTGTCTAAGGTCAACGAATATCATAACTTCTTCGCGTATGGAGTCATTAGGCTACAAAGGTAATGAAAAAATTACAATCGTCTTAGCTTAAAAGGAATTTTTTTTTGTTTTAAGAAAAAATGTAAAAAAAAGACGGAGAAGTTTTGTGATATAATGTTAATACATATTAACTTTGCGTGCAGAAATTTCTCCCCCTTATGATATCCTCGCAACGTAACGTAGCACACACGATGGATACCTGCATGTGTCAATACATGCTCGCATTCCGTTGTGGTGTGTTTTCTTTATATGTACATTTTTTCCAACTCTCTAATTATTTAAATGTTATGTTAAGAAAGCTTGTTCTTTTCTTAGTGGCGACTTTTGCCATGACGTTAGCCGTTGACGCCCAGACCACCACATCTGGTATCAGCGGTAAGGTAACCTCTAACGGCGAAGATGTGATCGGTGCCACCGTCACCGCTAAGCACCTTCCGTCGGGCACGTTCTATCGTGCTGTGACCAATATCGACGGTCGTTATACCATTCAGGGTATGCGCGTCGGTGGTCCATACGAGGTTGAAATATCGTACATCGGTCACAAGTCGCAAGTGTTTAACAATGTCTCTCTGCTGCTTGGTGAGACACAAAATCTCTCTTGCTCTCTGGAGGAAGATGCAGTGCTTTTGGAAGGTCTCGTTGTGACTGGTCAGGCAGGACTGAATGGTACCAAGACTGGTGCTGCACAGAGTATCAGTGCTCGTACCATTGCCGACATGCCTACAGTGTCGCACAGTGTAGCCGACATCGCAAGACTCAATCCTCAGATTCAGACTACCAACGCTGGCGCCATGTCATTTGCTGGAACCAGCAACAAGTACAACTCGTTCCAGATTGACGGTGCGATGAACAACGACGTGTTCGGTCTGACCAGCAACGGTAGCAATGGTGGACAGGCTGGTACTCAGCCCGTTTCGTTGGAGACTATTGAGCAGATGCACATCAATATCGCCCCCTTCGACGTTCGTCAGAGCGGTTTCACAGGTGGTGCTATCAACGCTATCACTAAGTCGGGAACAAACCAGTTCCATGGCAGCGCATATTTCTATGGATATAACGAAAATCTGATAGGTAAGAAGTATAAGATGGCTTCTGGCAAATATAGTGATGCTTATCAGGATGAGTCCGACTACATCATGGGTCTGACCTTCGGCGGTCCTATCATCAAGGACAAACTTTTCTTCTTTGCCAACTACGAGCGTGCTAACAAGGAATATCCTAACCTCTATGGTCTTGGCAGCGATGGTCTGCAGGTTGACAGCGAGATGGCATCCGAGATACTTGCAGCTGTGAAAGATATGGCGGCCAAGCAAGGCGTGCACTACGGCGGCGAGTTCACCAACCCCGATATCTTCACACGTAGTGACAAGGCTGGTGTGAAACTCGATTGGAACATCAACACCAACAACAAGTTCTCTCTGCGTTGGAGTCTTGTTCACGCTAAGCAGCTCAACAATACCGGTAGCCGCTCATCGCTCAACGATAACAGCTACTTCTATCCTTTCACCAGCAATACCAACAGCTTCATCGCTGAATTGCAGAGCCGTCTGTCAGCATCGCTGAGCAATGAGTTCCGTGTGTCTTATGTACGTGTACGCGACGAGCGCAAGCAGCGTGAGTTGTTCCCCTCACTCACTATACAGAGTGTAGGCAATGGTACTGTAAACATCGGTAACAACCGTTCGTCTATGGCCAACCAGCTCGACCAGGATATATGGACACTGGAAGACAACCTCACATGGTACAAGGGAAATCACACCTTTACCTTCGGTACTCACAACGAACTCTACACCTTTGCTAACCTGTTCATCGAAGACCTCTTCGGTTCTTACACCTTCTCAAGCGGCGACAACTTCCTAGCTTACTACGACAGCTTCCTCAACGGCACTCCCGACGGAAGTCTTATCTATCGTTATCAGTACCAGCATGCCAATGTAGACATCACAGGTGACCCCCACTGGAAGGCTAAGTTCAGCGCCGGTCAGCTCGGTTTCTACGCGCAGGATAAGTGGGATGCTTCGCCCACACTGCAGCTCACATACGGTCTGCGTGTAGATATCCCCATTTTCTTCGACACTCCCGCTGCTAACGAAGGCTTCAACGCCTATTCTAAGGAGCGTGGTTGGGGTATGAAGACCAATACTCGTCCCACCAGCACACCGCTGTTCAGCCCCCGTGTAGGTTTCCGTTGGGATATAGCCAACAACCGCAAGTATCTGCTTCGTGGTGGTGTAGGTATCTTCACCGGCCGTATACCGTTCGTTTGGATAAGTAATAACTTCTCCAATACTGGCGTACAGCTCTCATCCTACAACACTTATTCATGCAAGAACCTCGAGTTACTGCTCGACCGCGACAACCAGACTCCCAACGAAGAGAAACTTACCGCTTCAGGAAGCCAGGTGGTTAACGTATACGACAAGCACTTCAAGTTCTCACAGACCCTGCGCCTCAACCTCGGTTTCGACTTCGAACTGGCAGGCATTAACTGGACAGCAGAAGCAATATACTCAAAGACCCTTAACGACATTTATTATAAGAATCTGGCTGTTGAACAGACTGGCGTGACCTATGGTCAGACCTATAACTATCCTTGGGACAACCGGCCCATGTTCCAGCGCTCGACAGTAGGAAAGCCCTACAGCGAAATCTACGGTCTGTTCAATACCTCTAAGGGTTATACCGTTAACCTGTCGCTGAAGGCAGAGAAGCACTTCGACTTCGGTCTTGACCTGATGGCAAGCTACACATGGACCCGCTCACGTAGTATCAACAATGGTTCATCATCAGTGGCACGCTCCAACTGGATTTACAATTACACCTACCGCGACAGCAACAATCCAGAGCTAGGCAACTCAGCGTACAATGTGCCTCACCGCATTATGGCTTCAGCATACTATCGTGCTAGCTATGGTGCCAACAAGGCTTGGACAACCACCGTCGGCATCATCTACGAAGGCCGCAGCGGTTCTCCCTATTCCATGTACTACTACGGCGACGTGAACGGTGACGGTGCCAGCGGAAACGACCTCTTGTTCATCCCCACCGACGAACAGATCGACCAGATGCGTTTCGATCCGGTGAAGAACCGTGCTGGCGAGGTGACCATGTCTGAGTTTGACCAGCGCGAGGCTATGAAGGCTTGGATCAAAGCTGACTCTTACATGCGCGACCACCGCGGACAGTACTACAAGCGTTACGCAGACAACCTGCGCTTCGAACATCACTTCGACGTGCACATCGCACAGAAGTTCAGCTTCAGAGTAGGTAAGCAAATCAACTCTATTGAACTCTCTATGAATATCCTCAATGTGGGTAACCTGCTCAATAAAAACTGGGGACGCACCTATGGCAACTCTTTTGGTGTCTACTACAGCCCCGTCAACTACCAGGGCAACGGACTCTATCAGTACACAGGCAACTATTCCACACGAAACTACTCCGACTTCTACAGCCGCTGGCGTGGACAGGTTGGCCTGAAGTACACCTTCTAAACTTGAGGAAGCTGATTCGTTGAATCAACCTTCATATCCCTGCCGGGCATCGAGTCGCGAGGAAAATATCCTGACACGGTGCCCGGCTCTGTTGTTTTTATGGGGGTAAAGTCCCCCTCTATGAAGCAGGAAGTGGCTATAAAACGCTATCGCTACTAAGTATAACAAGTCGCTTGTGATATGTCTCTTCACAAAGCAGGGTGTAAAAGGATGGTGATTGCTACATAATCATAAACCAAAGTCGACGAGATTGATCACCAAAGTCGTCAACTTTGGTAGGCGGATGGGGAACAATGGAATCTCAATTTCTGCTTTATGCCAAAACAGAAAGCGTTTATTTGAAAAAAGACTGTTTGTTATTTTGTGTAGCAAGCAGTTTTCTTTACCTTTGCGAAAATGTTTATGCGCTATTGAGCAGAATCTCAAGCGTTTCTACAACGTGCTGCGTCACCTATACAGCGCAAGCTCGCTCAACAAAAAGTAAATTATGGAATACAAACAAACATCTATTGACGGAGTCTATATCATAGAGCCGAAAGTGTTTAACGACAGCCGAGGCTATTTCTTCGAGGCATTCAAGAAGGAAGAATTCGAAGCCAATGTGGGCAGGGTGGATTTCATTCAGGAGAATGAATCGAAGTCGAGTTATGGCGTACTGCGCGGTCTTCATTTCCAGAAGGGCGACAAGAGTCAGGCCAAGCTCGTGCGTGTAGTGAAAGGAACCGTCATAGATGTGGCCGTTGATATGCGCCGTTCGTCGCCGACCTTTGGCCAATACGTCGCTGTCGAGCTCAGTGACGACAACAAACGACAGCTGTTCATACCGCGCGGCATGGCTCACGGCTTTGTAGTGTTAAGCCAAGAGGCGATATTCTGCTACAAGGTGGACAACGTCTATGCTCCAGAGTCAGAGTGCTGCATACGCTACGATGACCCAATGGTTGGCGTAGACTGGCCGATAGCTTCTCAGGAGATGCTGCTTAGCGAGAAAGACTTGAAAGGTGTAAGTCTAGAAGAAGCCGATTGTTTCGAATGAAACCGGCATCCAGAGAATGATTCGGCAGATGCTGAACAATAAGACGAATACAATTGTATAAACATATTATAGCCAAACCTGTACATTATGAAGATAGCAATAGTAGGCACAGGCTATGTCGGATTAGTCTCAGGTACTTGTTTTGCTGAGACAGGTGCTCATGTAGTTTGCATTGATGTAGACAAGAACAAGATAGACCGTCTGCAACAAGGAGAAATACCTATATATGAACCCGGTCTTGACGAGTTGGTGAAGAAGAATGTTGCCGCCGGTCGGCTGCGTTTCTCCACCTCTCTTGAGTCAGAACTCGGCGATCAGCAGATGGTGTTTTGTGCTGTGGGCACGCCGCCAGACGAAGACGGCTCTGCTGACCTGCGTTATGTGCTCGAAGTGGCACGAACCATCGGTCGTCATCTCACCAAATACATTGTTGTGGTGATGAAGAGCACCGTACCTGTGGGCACCTCACGCCTTGTGAAACAAGCCATCAGCGAAGAGTTAGCTGCTCGCGGAGTCGACATACCGTTCGATGTGGCAAGCAATCCCGAGTTCCTTAAAGAAGGATGTGCTGTGAAAGACTTCATGAGTCCCGATCGTGTGGTGGTGGGAGTGGAGAGCGAAAGAGCCCGCAAGCTCCTTACCCGACTCTACAAGCCCTTCCTGCTCAACAACTTCCGTGTGCTGTTCATGGACATCCCTAGTGCGGAGATGACGAAATATGCCGCCAACGCCATGCTGGCAACACGCATTTCGTTCATGAACGACATTGCCAACTTGTGCGAATTGCTCGGTGCTGACGTCAATATGGTGCGCGCTGGCATCGGAAGCGATACGCGCATAGGGCGAAAATTCCTCTATCCAGGCTGTGGATATGGCGGCTCATGCTTCCCCAAAGATGTGAAAGCCTTGATAGAGACAGCCCGCAAACATCAGTACGACATGCAGGTGCTGCAGGCTGTGGAGCGTGTCAACGAGCGCCAGAAGCGTATACTCTTCGACAAACTGGTGGCTGCCTACGAGCCGGAGTCGCTCAAAGGAAAGACCATAGCCCTGTGGGGACTCGCCTTCAAGCCCGAAACCGACGACATGCGCGAGGCTCCTTCACTCGTAGTCATCGACCTGTTGTTGCAGGCTGGCTGCCAGATACGGGCCTACGACCCCGTGGCTATGGAAGAGTGCAAGCGTCGCATGATGCTCAGAGAAGACGGACAGCAGATTCTTGACAAACAACTGCTGTTCAGCAAAAATAAATACGAAGCCATCGATGGTGCCGATGCACTGCTGTTGCTCACCGAGTGGAAAGAGTTCCGTCTGCCCGATTGGCCTCACCTGAAGCAAAACATGCGCAGGGGCTTGGTTATCGACGGACGCAACATTTACGAAGCACAGGAACTGCAGGAGGCCGGGTTGGAATACCACTGCATTGGTGGAAAACTGAACAATAAATAATCGATGATAACCATCCTCGGTCCTACCGCATGCGGCAAGACACAGCTTGCTGTGGCACTGGCAGCAAAGCTCAACGCAGAGATTATCAGCGCTGACTCACGCCAGGTATACCGAGGAATGGACATCGGTACAGGCAAAGACCTCGACGACTATATTTATAATGGTGTGCAGCGCATACCCTATCATCTCATAGATATTTGCGAGCCCGGCGAGAAGTACAATGTCTATCGCTTTCAACACGACTTCGAAGAGGTGTACGCTGAGCTGCAACAACGGCAGTGTCCTGCCATACTCTGTGGCGGAAGCGGACTGTATATAGAAGCCGTGCTGCGCAACTACCAGCTACCTACTGTTCCACAGAATCCTACACTGCGCAACGAACTGGAAGCCCTCACCCTTCAACAGCTGACCGACAAACTGCGCGAACTGAAGAAACGAAATGGAAGCCAACTTCACAATCACACCGATGTGGATACCAAGAAGCGTGCTATAAGAGCCATTGAGATAGAGGAGTATATCCTGAAGGAGACTGAAGTAGAGGTAAAAGTGGACTATGCACAGACCAGAGGGGCATCACGAGAAATAGGGAAGGGGGCTGTCTCGCTTGTCGTTGGCATCGATATTCCACGCGAAGAGCGCCGGCAACGCATCTCGCAACGTCTCAGACAACGCTTGGAACAAGGCATGGTGGAGGAAGTGCGCCGCCTGCTGGATACAAAATGTACTCCGCAGCAACTTATCTACTACGGATTGGAATATCGATACCTCACACAATATATCATCGGTGAACTGACTTACGACCAAATGGTAGCCCAGCTGGAGATAGCCATTCATCAATTTGCCAAACGACAGATGACATGGTTCCGCGGTATGGAACGCCGTGGAGTCCGCATACACTGGATTAACTACAAAGTAAGCATGGAAGAGAAGGTGCAATGCGTCATGCATCTGATAGAAAACGCCACTCCTTAAATTAGAAAAACAAATCAGACGCGGAATATTCAATCGACAAGTATAATTATGTTATGATACACATGGCAATCATATCGCCCAATACTCTGACAGCGATGGGGTTAAAATACATTCTCCAACAGGCAATGCCAGCTCTGAATGTGGCGATGTTCCGTTCGTGGCAGGAAGCAGAGCTGCAGTTGACAGACAGTGTCGGACATCTCTTTGTCGACGAAAGTCTCCTTCCCCCGCCCAGAGAGTCGAAGCTGCCCATATCTCGAACCATCAAGCTGGCCACCAAAACGGAAGAGTGCAATAGGCAACCCTGCCTCAATATGATGCAGACACCGCAGCAAATACTTCACACCTTGATGATGATGATGCGTGCCGGACACTACCAACGGCAGGCACATGGTATACAACCGTATAAGGCTACATCCAAAAAAGAACTCACTATGCGTGAAAAGGAAGTGCTGATGTGTGTGGTAAAGGGGTTGATTAACAAGGAGATCGCTGAGGCATTGCACATCAGTATGACAACTGTGATAACCCATAGAAAAAACATTACTGATAAACTCAATATAAAATCTGTAGCAGGTCTTACCCTCTATGCCATTGTTCATGGACTGGTAGACCCTATGACCATCCTTGCCCGATAAGCAAAGTCTGACAATAACACAGTGAAAGATTACCCGCTGCAATGTGCATATAGTCAGGGCAGAAATCCGATTTTGTTGCATAATATTCTATGAAAGTTAAAGTGTTGGAAGAATTTGCTTGTTCTTCCAACACTTTGTATTACCTTTGCCTGACTGAATGCCCTTACAATAAGGTGTAGAGGAATCAGCGTCGGTCGTATTATCGTTCAAATGCAACACGAATTGCCGATAACACATAATGCCTATATGCCTACAACAGTTGCAGGGTACGTCAATGCGATAAATAAATATTAAAACAATCATCATGGAATATACTAATCATCGTCCTCAGCCTGCTGAGGGAAAATTAGGAATAATGATAGTTGGATGCGGAGCCGTGTCCACTACCTTCATCACTGGTGTGCTGATGGCTCGTAAAGGCTTGGCAAACCCTGTGGGAGCACTCACACAATATGACAAGATACGCGTTACTACAGCGGAAGGCGAACGCTATATGCACTATAACGATCTTGTTCCGCTAGCATCGTTGGACGACATTGTCTTTGCAACGTGGGACGTCTATCCGCAAAATGCTTTCCAAGCTGCCATGTATGCTGAAGTGTTGAACGAGAAAGATATTCTTCCTGTCCGCGACGAGTTGGAAGCTATTGTGCCCATGAAGGCTGCTTTCGACAAGAACTATGCCAAGCGCCTTGATGGAGACAATGTGAAAGACGTCCGCACAAGGTGGGAAATGGTAGAAAGTCTGCGTCAAGATATCCGCGATTTTCGCCAAAAGAACGACATTGCACGCATAGTAGTGATATGGGCAGCCTCAACGGAGATTTATGTGCCTTACGAAACATCGGTGCATGACACCTTAGCACATCTCGAAGCTGCAATGAAAGCTGACGACCGTGAACATATTGCACCGTCAATGTGCTATGCTTATGCGGCATTGCAGGAGGGCGCACCCTTCATCATGGGCGCACCCAACACCACAGTGGATATACCTGCTATGTGGGAGTTGGCTGAAAAAACACAAATGCCCATTGCCGGCAAGGACTTTAAAACCGGACAGACATTGGTGAAGAGCGGTTTCGCTCCCATCATAGGCACACGTTGTCTCGGACTTAACGGATGGTTCTCAACCAATATTCTCGGAAACCGCGACGGATTGGTGCTCGACGAACCCGATAACTTCCGCACTAAAGAGGTAAGTAAGCTCTCTACCTTAGAAACGATACTTAGTGCCGACGACCAGCCGGAACTTTACGACAACTATTTCCATAAAGTTCGCATCAATTATTACCCACCTCGCAATGACAACAAGGAAGGTTGGGACAATATCGATATTTTCGGATGGATGGGTTATCCCATGCAGATTAAGATAAACTTCCTCTGTCGCGACTCCATCCTCGCCGCTCCTCTCCTTTTAGACCTTTGTTTGCTCTCCGATCTGGCTGCACGTTGTGGTAGAAGCGGCATACAGCGCTTCCTTAGTTTCTATCTGAAGAGCCCGATGCACGACTTTACCAAAGGAGAACAGCCCATCAACAATCTATATCAACAATATACCATGCTAAAGAATGCTATCCGCGAGATGGGTGGCTATCCTGCTGATGAAAAGATCGATTAAACTGTCAGTCCTTTTTGTCCTTTGTCTGTTTGCCCTTACGGTAAGCGGACAGGAAATACACGGCTACGTCGTCGATGCGCAGACAGGTGACAGCGTTCCCAACGCTAACTTGTCTTACAAAAGCAAACGCATCAATCAGTCTGCAAATGCCGACGGTAGTTTCTCCATTACTCGTCTCAATGGTGAAACACTAACCGTGACGGCTATTGGATATAAGCCCAGGACGATAAAGATATCGGCAAAAACCACTGATATCATACAAGTGAGACTCATATCGGACACTAAGAAGATTGGCGAAGTGGTGGTAAAGTCGAAGCGAAAGAACAAGTATTCGCGCAAGAATAACCCCGCTGTGGAGCTCATGCGTCGTGTTATCGCTGCCAAGAAGAGAACAGACCTCTCCAATCATGACTACTACAGGTATGACAAGTACCAGAAAATCACCCTTGCCATCAACGGACTGACCCCCGAAGAGTTAGAAGGCAGACTGTTTCGCAACTCCCCATGGCTGCTAAACCATGTGGAACTGTGTCCCGAAAACCAAAAACTCATCCTGCCGCTTTCCGTCGACGAGACCTATTTGCAGCACATCTATCGCAAGTCGCCGCGCAGTGAGAAAGATATTGTCAAAGGACAGTCCACCAAAGGTATATCAACACTCATACAGACGGGCGAAGCTCTCAATACGGTGATAAAAGATATCTTCACCGATATCAATATCTACGACGACCACATACGTTTCCTCAATAAACAATTCCCCAGTCCTATTGGCGAAACAGCTGTGTCGTTCTATCGCTTTTATATAGAAGATACCGTCTATGTAGACAACGACCACTGCATACACTTGCAGTTCCTGCCCGTCAATCAACAGGACTTCGGTTTCAGAGGCGAGCTCTACATTCTCAACGACAGCACCCTGCATGTCAAACGATGCAACATGCAGCTGCCGGGCAACACCGGTGTAAACTTCGTGCAGTCGATGAAGATGGAGCAAGAATTCAAAAAACTGAATAATGGCGAGTGGGTGTTGACCACCGACAATATTGTAGCCGAGCTCGAAGTGACCGACCTCTTCCAGCGTGGTATTGTACTGCGCAATACAAACATGGACAATTACTCCTTCGACCCAATACCCAACAAACAGTTCAAGGGCAGTGCCAATGTGCGCTATGAGCCCAATGCTAAGATGCGCGACGAAGCTTTCTGGCAGGAGCATCGTAAAGGTACGTTGTCGGCAAGTGAGGGTAATATGGGTAACTTTGTGAAGAGCTTGTCCAAGTCCAAGAATTTCAAGTGGGTGATGCTCTTTGCCAAAGCGTTGGTGGAAAACTTCATCGAGACGGGTAGTGACAGTGTGCCCAGCAAGGTAGACATCGGACCTGTCAACACGTTCATCTCCCATAACTTTGTCGATGGCTTCCGCCTACGTTTCGGTGGCCGTACGACAGCCAAACTCAGTCCCCACTGGTTCGCCGAGGGATTCTATGCCTATGGTACTCGTTCCAAACAGCACTACTATCAGAGCAAACTGACCTATTCTTTCGCTACACCAGAATATCAGCCTGTAGAGTTCCCGTCGCGATATATCTCCTTTGAGAGCACAAAGGATGTGATGTCGCCAGCCGATAAGTTTACCGTACACAATAAAGACAATGCATTTATGGCCTTCAGGGCTCGCGATGTGAAGCAGATGTACTTCCTCAATCGTCAGCAACTCACGTTCAAGTGGGAGACAGATGGCGGCTTCACCACCAATGTCAACGTCAAGACTGAGAGCAATCGTCCCGCCGGCGAGCTCATCTTCCAGCGCATTGACGGCTCCTATGTAGGAAAGATACGTACCACTGAGGTCAGCTTTGGCTTCGACTATCGTCCTGGACAGACCTTCGTCAACAGCAAACAGAATCGTATTGAAGTCAACCACAATGCGCCTCATTTCGCCCTGTCGCATACGATAGGCATGAAGGGCGTGTTCGGTGCCGACTACAATTACCACTACACCGAAGCATCTATCTACAAAAGATTCTGGATGGGAAGTTGGGGTAAAATCAATGTCAACCTCAGAGGAGGTATACAGTGGAGCAAAGTGCCCTTCCCTTTACTCATCATGCCTCCCGTCAATCTCTCTTATTTCGACCACGAGACCACTTTCTCGCTGATGGATAATATGGAATTTCTCAGCGACCGATACGCCTTCTGGTGCCTCTCATGGGACCTGAACGGAAAAATCTTCAACCGCATTCCTCTGTTGCATAAGCTGAAATGGAGAGAGTACGTTGCCGTACGCGGCATGTGGAGTAATCTGTCGAAGAAAAACATACCCACCTATTTTGACCCGCAACGACCTGAAAACACTTTGTTCTATTTCCCCGACAACACCTACAATATGAACAGTAACACCCCATACTGGGAGGTTGTGGTCGGCGTTCACAACATCTTCAAGGTGTTTGAAATTGACTATGTACGCCGTTTGTCCTACCTCAATCATCCCAATATCAAGAAGTGGGGCATACGTTTCGGATTCAACATCACCTTCTGACCTCTCTTGGTAGGTTACGAGTCTGCCACACACATCTAACACCATCACACCATGCGTAAGATTAACAACCCCTGGAAGAACCACAAAGGCTACGACTGCTTCGGCTGTTCGCCCGACAATCCCATAGGACTCCACATGGAGTTTTTCGAAGAAGACAACGAAGTGAGGTGCTATTGGTCGCCGCAGACCCACTTTCAAGGTTGGATAGACACCTTGCATGGAGGCATACAAGCCACGTTGATAGACGAAATAGCCTCGTGGGTAGTGTTTCGCAGGCTGCAGACGACAGGCGTGACAACCCGTCTCAACGTCATCTATCGTAAAGCGGTGATGACAACCGAGCCGCAGCTCACACTCCGAGCCCACCTCGTGGACCATCGCCACCACATCGCCACCATCAAGGTGACACTCGAAAACGCCGATGGACAACTGTGTACCGAAGCAGAGGTCATCTATTGCACCATGAAGGAAGAACAGGCGCAATCCATGGGTTTCACCAAGTGCGAACTCGAAGGCGACAACCTCCTGCCATTATAGAATACCATAGGATGAAGAATATGCCAATATGCTGTACACAGAACTTATAACACTAAACTCATAACTTATAACTAACACCTAACAATCTCTCCCGCCGTATGCTAGACATCTCAGTTGTTATACCCCTCTATAACGAAGCAGAGTCTCTTCCCGAACTCCACCAGTGGATAGTACGTGTAATGAACGAAAACCATTACACCTACGAAGTAATCTTCATCGACGATGGCTCCACCGATAGCTCATGGCAGGTGATATGCAACATCTCAATGAAAGACAGTAATGTGCGGGCCATCAAGTTCAGACGCAACTATGGCAAGAGTCCCGCACTGTTCTGCGGCTTCAGAGCAGCAGAAGGCAACGTTGTCATTACGATGGATGCCGACCTGCAAGATTCTCCCAACGAGATCCCTGAGCTCTATCGCATGATAGTGGAAGAAGGATATCACCTTGTGTCGGGATATAAGCAGAAGCGTTACGACCCGATAAGCAAGACATTGCCCACCAAACTATTTAATGCTACAGCACGAAGGGTTAGCGGCATACGCAACCTGCACGATTTCAACTGCGGACTCAAAGCCTACCATCACGACGTTGTCAAGAATATCGAAGTGTATGGAGAAATGCATCGTTACATTCCCTATCTGGCAAAGAATGCCGGCTTCGATAAGATTGGCGAAAAAGTGGTGCTGCATCAGGCACGAAAGTATGGTAAATCAAAGTTCGGCCTCAACCGCTTTGTCAACGGCTATCTCGACCTTATCACACTTTGGTTCCTCTCCAAGTTCGGAAAGAAACCCATGCACGTCTTCGGCTTTCTCGGTTCCATCACATTCATCATTGGTTTCATCGCCACCATTATCATCGGTGCAGACAAACTCATCGCCATCATCGGCGGACATCCGCAGAGGCTTATCACCGACACCCCTTATTTCTACATCGCACTCACCATGATGATTATCGGAACACAGCTCTTTGTGGCAGGTTTTCTGGGCGACCTCATCAGCCGTAATGCCGACAGCCGCAACGACTACCAGATAGATAAGACCATACATGTAGAAGCATAGTTGTACCTCAGCGCTCCCGTATATAGCTTTTGCCATGCCGCGTATAGACCGAAACAACGCATGCTATCACCCAACCACAGTGAATTGAATAACATATTCTATCCATGAAGCGTCCCATACTATCTATAGCTTTTCTCCTCCTGCTCATCATTGGTACTATTCTCATTCTCCGCAATGCGCAAAACAAGCGTTATCTGCAGCTCAGCGGAGACGTTTTCGGCACATCCTACCACATTACTTATTATAGTAGCAAGCCGTTGGACAATGAGGTGAAAGCCACCTTGCAACGGGTAGATGCCACCTTCTCCATGTTCAATCCGTCATCGCTCACCGCGCGCCTCAACGCAGGTATCGACACTGTGCTCAACGACAACTTCATCGAAGTGTTCAATATGGCACAACAGGTGGCACAGCGCACCAACGGAGCTTTCGACATTACTGTTGCACCGCTTGTCAACCTTTGGGGCTTCGGCATTGATAGCCAGTCTAAACCCTCCAAGCCAAGCATTGACAGCATCAAGCAGTTTGTGGGCTATGACAAAGTTTCCCTTCAGCAGAAACATCTGAGGCGGACACATCCCAACATACAGCTCGACTTCAGTGCTATAGCCAAAGGTTATGCCTGCGATGCGCTTGCCAACACCATGAAAAGGCACCAAGTGGAACATTTCATGATAGAGATAGGCGGCGAAGTTATCTGTCGGGGCGACAATCCAAAAGGTAAGACATGGAATATAGCCGTGCAGAATCCTCAGGCAGAGGGCGACAGCGTGGCATACCAGACCATCCTGCCGCTGAAAAATCGCGCTGTAGCCACTAGTGGTAACTATCGCAACTTCTATTATAAAAATGGCAGACGCTATGCTCATACCATCAATCCACATACTGGCTACCCTGTTGAGCACACATTGCTCTCTGCCACCGTCGTTGCGCGCCAATGCGCCCTGGCCGACGCCTATGCCACAGCTTTTATGGTGATGGGATTGACCAAGGCACAGCAGTTGCTGCAATACAACAGCGAGATTCAGGCCCTGCTCATTTACGAAGACAATAAGAAACAGCTCAAGACGTGGTGTACGCCTGAGCTGGAGAAGTTGTTACAGTAGCTCTTTTGTTTTCCTTTTCTTCCCCAATATCCGTGGAATCCTTGCCTGCTTGGTCACCAATCTCAACGACTTTGGTATACAAACAAGGCTTGACAGTACATCAAGTGTAAACGTATGCAGTTGTGTTGTCAAGCCGTGGCATCCGTCCGAAGCTTATGTTCAGAATTTCCATCGCACTTGTACCGTCATATCGGTCAGTGACGACTTGTTCACCTGCTGCCTTCCCGAGCCTATCGGATTACGGTTGAAGTAGTCGGTTGTGCCGATTGTCATTATGCAGGTAAGGTTTTTCGTCGGGTTTGCACGGGCAATGCTGAAAACGGATGATATCCACCCACCCAAATCGGTGATATCCGTTCACTTTTTCTGTCTCACTTGCCTAATGGCGCTGCAAATTTAGTCATTTTTCT
>ONTS01000035.1 GCA_900320845.1 uncultured Prevotellaceae bacterium
AGAAAGGTATTAGAGGTGTGATAATGTGGTGAGAGTGCTACATCAAGGAGTCCAATGATCATCAGCCATACCATGATTCGGTTTTTCTTGTCACTGCCTTGGAAGAGGGTTGACGCAACGAATGCAATCACGGTGAGAATGTATATGGAGAAATCGATCTCATGGGGAATCAGGTAGGAGGTGCAAGACATGCTATGGGGCAGGCTTCCACTCATCTTCGTACAGAGTGCTATATATATGATCGTTATAGCCAGTTCAATGAGGCTGATGATCCTTTTCATCTTTATCATACTTATTTACTTTCTTTTAGGGAGAGGGAGCAAATTATGTCGCCAAAGATAAGCTCTATAAAAAAATAGAACCCACTGCAAGCAGTGAGTTCATATTCCTTTGTGAAAATAGTCGGGGCGACAGGATTCGAACCTGCGACCGCCTGGTCCCAAACCAGGAGCGCTACCGGACTGCGCTACACCCCGTATGTCGTTTAGCGTTAGTAGAAACGTGCATTTACAGTATGCCTTCTTGCTGGAATACCTTTTTCAGCACCTGAACACCGCGCTCAACCTGCTCTTCAGTGTGTGTCGCCATCAGTGCAAAGCGCACCAAAGTGTCTTCGGGAGCACATGCAGGAGGGATTACAGGATTGATGAATACGCCATTGTCAAATGCCAGACGGGTAACGGTGAAGGTCTTATCCATGTCTCTTACGTAGAGCGGTATGATAGGACTCTCGGTGTCTCCAATCTCAAATCCTTCTTCACGGAAGCGTGCCAGCGCGTAGTTGGTCACCTTCCATAGCTTCTCGATGCGCTCTGGCTCTGCACGCATGATGTGCAGGGCTTCCATTGCTGCTGCTGTGGCTGCAGGTGTGTTAGAGGCTGAGAATATATAGGTACGGCAGAAATGGCGCAGGTAGTTGATGGTGTCGGCATCGGAGGCTATGAAGCCACCAATACTTGCCAGACTCTTGCTGAATGTTCCCATGATGAGATCTACTTCGTCGAGCAGCCCGAAGTGGTCGCATACGCCGCGACCCTCATTGCCGAATACTCCCAGTCCATGGGCTTCGTCTACCATGACGGTGGCATTATACTTCTTCTTCAGACGGATAATCTCGGGCAGGTTGCAGAGGTCACCTTCCATAGAGAACACGCCGTCTACGACAATCAGTTTGATAGCATCCGGACGGCAACGTTGCAGTTGCTTCTCCAGATCTTCCATGTCGTTGTGGCGATATTTCAGCTGTTTAGCAAACGATAGGCGTCTGCCGTCTACGATAGAGGCGTGGTCGCGCTCGTCGCAGATGATATAGTCGTCTTTTCCTACTATTACAGCCAGCACACCGGAGTTTACAAAGAAACCGGTTGAGAAGCACAGGGCATCGTCTTTCTGCATAAACTCTGCCAGTTCTTTCTCAAGTTGCACATGAATGTCGAGCGTACCGTTGAGAAAACGGCTGCCGGCACATCCAGAACCATATTTGTCAAGAGCGGCTTTGGCTGCATCGATGATGCGCTGGTCGCCAGGTAAGCCAGTGTATGCGTTCGAACCGAACATTAACACTTTGTGTCCCTCCATCTCTACTTCAGTGCCTTGCTTACCAGTTATGGCACGGAAATATGGATATACACCCAACTCCATGTAGTGCTGAGGTACACGATATTGGCTAAGTCGTTGTTGAAGAGGTCCCATGGGCGTTTACAGTAGTATAAGACATTACCTATAAATAGCGTCAGACAAACCGTTGATGTCACGGATATAAGCTGTTCGATATAAGGTATCGGCTGCAAAGGTATATATTCTATTCTATTTTAAGCATTTTTTTTACAAAAAAAGTTTGAGCAGACATAGGCAATATGCAGATAATATGGTAGTTGAAGTGCGTTTTCTTTCCCCTTCTGTATTGGTTATTTTGCTATATTTCCGAATAATGCTACCTTTGTCAGCACAAATTTAATTGCATTTTTCTTATGAGTGATGTCCAAAAACGTGTGCTGTTTATTCTCAATCCCATCTCGGGAAGTGTGAAGAAAGCCCGTGTTGCCGAACAGATAGAGCAATATGTTGACCGTTCGGTAATAGCGCATGACGTGCGTTATACCGAATATGCAGGACATGCCACGGAGATAGCTGCTGAAGCAGCCGGACAAGGGTATGACATCGTGGTGGCGGTAGGAGGCGACGGCACCATAAACGAGGTAGGAAAGGCATTGGTACATACCAATACGGCAATGGGAATCATACCATGTGGCTCGGGAAATGGACTCGCCCGGCACCTCATGTTGCCCCTCAACGTGAAGAAGACCATAGAAATCATCAACAGTCTGGAGATACACACCCTCGATTACGGTACCATCAACGGACATCCGTTCTTCTGCACCTGTGGCATGGGCTTTGATGCCTTCATCAGCATGAAGTTTGCCAACGGCGGAAAGCGAGGAGCTGCACGCTATGTGAAACTTGTATTGCAGGAAGGACTGCGCTATCAGCCCGACAACTATACGCTGACTTTCCTTCCCCTCGACGATGAAGGCAAGCCCACACAGCCAGAAGAACTGACCATAGAGCACAATGCCTACGTCATCACCTGCGCCAATGCTTCGCAGTACGGCAACAATGCGTACATAGCTCCACAGGCATCAATGAGCGACGGTATCATGGACATCGTTGTAATGCAGAAGTTCAACTTCCTCGATGCACCGCAGATGGGCTTCGACATGATGAATAAGACGATGGACAAGAGTTGCAAGGTGACTACCTACAAGACTAAACGTGTGCGTATCCATCGTTCCTCTCCTGCGCCCGTCCACTACGACGGCGACCCTACCGAGATGGGTTGCGACCTCGACATAGCCCTTATAGAAAAAGGCATACACGTTGTCGTCAATCCCGATGCCGACCCCAAACGGCGACATCCCAACCGCTTTCAGACGGCAACAGCCGCCGCCTTCAACCGCTTTACAGCCTCGCGCGCGTATATAAATAATAGGGTGAGAAAAGGCGGAAAAGGTAATAACGCAGACGAAAAGCAAGCATAGAATGTACTCTGAGGCACGATGCCGAATAAAAATTATAAGAAAAGTTTGTTCACAATGTGAAAAACTATTACCTTTGCAGCCGCAAATAACATCGCGGAGTGGAGCAGTTGGTAGCTCGCCAGGCTCATAACCTGGAGGTCGCATGTTCGAGTCCTGCCTCCGCAACTACAAAAGTCCGACATCATGTCGGGCTTTTTTCGTCGCTATGGCAGTCTCTCCCATACGCCCTCCGGTCTATACTGCAACGTAAACGCTGACGAAGTGTGACAGAGTGTTCTCCTTTCAAATGGAAATATCAATGCTGTTGCATTCCCATCGAGTAACTTTTGGAAAATAGAAGAGCTGCAGTTGTGAAGCAATCTCGTCGAAATTGCTTTGTGGTCAGGTCTTTTTTATGATGCAAGTGGAGAATAGCTATGACCTCTATGGGGTTACTGCAGCAGATAAATACACTCAAAAGAAAACAGGCCTATACGCTGGCAGCATCTGTGTAAACAAAAAGGGACATGGCTCATCATAGGCTATGTCCCTTTTGTGCTTATTGGCTATGTCTTCCTCTGTTTATTCCTTGCGTTTGTTTCGCCAGGTGATTACGCCAGCGGCGAGGAGGAGCAGGAGGAACACACCTGTGGAGATGTATGCCACTGTCTCCGTTGTGGCGACGCTCTTGGGATGGAAGTCAAACTCTATGGTGTGTTTTCCTGCCGGCACTTGCAGGGCACGCAGAATGTAGTTGACGCATGCGATGTCGGCAGGTTTACCATCGATGGTGGCGGTCCATTCAGGATAGAACACCTCTGAGAAGACGATGACACCGCCCTTCTTGCTTGTTGCCTCGTAGACGAGGTGGTTGGGCTGGCTCTGTTTGAGCACCACTGTGGCGGTGGAGTCTTGTCGTTGGGTTGTCTTCAGCACCGATTCATACTTCTTGTCGGCAACGGCCTCATGGCGCAGGTCGATGTTTGCCAGTGTCTCCAGCTCTCCGTTAGCATCGGGTGCGTAGAGTACAGTGTCCACATACCATGCATTGCCGTAAGCGTTGAGGTTGCGCACGGCGCTGGGGGTGTTGCCGAGCGGCAGGATGAAGTAACGTGCGTTGAGCATGTTGAGCACGGGATAGATGCTATCGCCGTCGCTGATGGTGAAGTGCACGCTGTCTGCAGATGCCAGTTGTGCATTTTGCAGCTGTTGCAGTTCAGGAGCAATGTATGTTTCTATCAGCTCCTGATAGCGACGCAGCTTGGCAGGATGGTAACCTCCGATGCTCTTATGGAAGAAGGAGGTGTTATTTTCGTTGAATGGTCCTGATGGGTCGGTGAGATTCATTACGCGATAGCTCGGGTCGGTGTCCTTCAGTATGTCGATGTCGGCTTGTGTCGGCTCAATGGGCATCTCTCTGAGACTCTTCGACACAAACATGTCGTCATTGAGGTAGCGTTTGTTCACCGTCCACATGTCGATGAGGCAGAGGATAGCCATAGCTGCCACTAGGATTGTCGTCTCACGTGTGGTCTTTTCGGTCTGTTTCTTGCTACGTTGTAACATGAGCCACAGCAGGGCAGCGCCAATGAGTATGACGATTACCGAGCGCCAGCAGTCGGTGGTGAAGAGAGCCATGCGCATCTCGGTGAGATTTGCCATGACAGGCTGCTGGTATTCAGCGGGCAGTCCTTGCATGAGCATGGCTTGCTCGTTGGGCGACACCCACTCGTTGAAGAACATAGTGGGCGCAATGGCGAAGAGTATTGCCACGCCTGCGGTGAGTCCGAGGCTTATCCAGAAGTAGCGCATGTGCTGTCGCATCCATTGCGGGTCGTCGATGATGCGTTTCAATGCCATGACGGCGAGCAGTGGAATGGTAAATTCAGCTATGACGAGGATAGAAGCCACGGTACGGAACTTGGCATACATGGGCATATAGTCGATGAACAGGTCGGTGAGTCCCATGAAGTTCTTTCCCCACGAAAGCATGATGGAGAGCACGGTGACTCCCAGCAATGCCCATTTCATCGGACCTTTGACAATAAATAACGACAATACGAAGAGCATCAGCACGAAGGCTCCTACATAGACGGGGCCGCTTGTCATAGGCTGTGTGCCCCAATATTGGGTCAGTTGCTGATAGAGTTGTGCAAACTCGGGGTTGGCTTTTTTCATCGCCGTCTCGCTGTTGGCGAGTGGTACGGAGGCGCCTCCCTTGGTGTTGGGCACCAGCAGTGTCCATGTCTCGCTGATGCCATAGCTCCATTGTGTGATATAGTCGCGGTTGAGCCCGCTGGATGTCATGTTGGCGGCTTCCTGTTTGTCAGTTTTCACCAGCTCGCTTTTGCCACGCATCGTCTCTTTCTGATACTGCCATGTGTGGTAAAGGTTAGAACTGTTGATTCCCACACCAATGAGTGCTGCCACGATGCAGCATGCCAGCGCCTTGAAGAAACGCGGCAGCTGTTTCTCTCGTATGGCTTCGATGAGGAGGGCTATGACCATGAAGAAGATGATGAAGAGATAGTAGTAGGTCATCTGCACATGGTTGGCAGCCACCTCGAATGCCGAGAACACCGCCGTGAGGATGAATCCCGGCAGCAGCTTACCCTTAAAGCTCAGCACCACGCCTCCGATGAGTGGCGGCAGATAGGCCAATGCCATCACCTTCCAGATGTGTCCGGCGGCAATGATGATGAAGAAGTAGGAGGAAAAAGCCCATATAATGGCTCCCAGAGCCGCCAGCGTCTGCCGATAGTTGAAGGCGCGGAGCATGATGTAGAAGCCTAGCAGGTAGACGAAGACATACCACACGTACTCCGGCAGTCCGAGGTGATAGGCAGTCATCACCGTTTTCAGCCCTTCGCTGCTGCTGTAGGATGGTGCTGTCTGATAAGTGGGCATGCCACTGAATACAGTGCTTACCCAACGAGTGCGTTCTCCGGTCTGCTCATAGTATTTGTTTACCTCTTCATTGATTCCACGGCTTGCAGAAGCATCGTGTTGATAGAGGATGCGGTTCTCCGTGTCGGCAGGAAAGAAGTAGAGAAACGAAATGATGATGAATACTACAACGACAATGACGTCGGGTAGGTATTTCTTCAGTTTGTCCATGGCGATAAGTAAGGTTAGAATATCAGTAATTTGGTGGCAAAAGTAGGAAGAATCTTTCTAACTTTGTCCCAACCTAAGTACTAAATCATATGAAAATAGCAATTCTTGTTGCCATGGAGAAGGAGTTGCGTCAGTTGCAGGGACTTCTACTTGATGGCCATACAGTCGAATATGACGGTTACAAATGTTATACAGGAACACTCGGACAGCATCAGTTAGTGCTGTTGCAGTGCGGCATCGGCAAAGTCAATGCTGCCATTGGTGCCAACGTTCTCATTCGTTACACCCACCCGGAGTTGGTAGTCTCCACCGGTGTTGCTGGCGGCTGCGGCAGCGAAGTGGAAGTGATGGATGTGGTGGTGTCCACAGCATGCCAATATCATGATGTCTACTGCGGACCCAACAATGCCTATGGTCAGATGCAAGGACTGCCCCAGCAGTTCACGTCGCCTGCCGAACTGGTTCAGAGGGTGAGCACGCTTTATACTCCAGTGCGCATACATCCCGGACTGATTGTTACCGGTGACTGGTTTGTCGACAGCGTGGAGAAGATGCGCAGCATCCTCGACCTGGTGCCTGAGGCGCAGGCTGTAGACATGGAGAGTGCGGCAATAGCTCATGCCTGTCATCTGACTAATGTTCCCTTTCTTTCCTTCCGCATTATCAGCGACACGCCATTGAGAGACGACAAGGCGCAGCAATACTTCGACTTCTGGGACCATGTGGCTGAAGATTCGTTTGAAGTAATTAAAGCATTCATACACCATATATAATATATAGTGTAGAAAAGGGACAGACTGAGGATCCGACACTATGGCTCGTCGGTAGACGACAGCAATATAAAATCGACGATATTGATGACCAATATCGTCGATTTTTTGAGTGTTATTGTGCACTGTCAGTGTGCGTTCAGTGCGACACTGCTATTCTTTTTCAAAAACTTTATACTTGTTGTATGGCATGAAGATAGGCTGGATATCCTCATCCAAATCTTCGTCGTCAAATTCATCTTCTTTTCCCATAGGGTCGTCATAAGTGATGGTCGACGATGGGATTATGTCATCGTACATGAGGTCTTTGTCGTATACCAATAGTATTTCAGTCTCAGGCTTACAATATGTTTTTTTCATCTTATGCTGTTTTTGCCTGTGTTTATTTTATGATTTCCTTCTTGCCGTTGTGAATGTAAACTCCTTGCTGCGTGGGTTTCTGATGTAGCTTTGCTCCCTGCAAGGTGTACCATGTGTCGGCTTTGTTTGCATCATCCCTGTTGTTGATGTTGCTGATGCCTGTTGTAGATGTGTTGTCGAAGTTGAACACCAGTCCTTTGCCTCCGTTCTCATTGTTTATCACGTACGAACCGGGGATGTAGCAGCGATGTTCATCAATGAATGTGCCACCATACGGCCAGAAACCAATGGTCCATTCACCTTTATTATATTCACGTCCTAATGTCAATATGGTCTTAGCCTTTACTGTCATTCCACCCTTTGGCACACCCTTGAGTAAGTTTTTACCCAATGACGCAATATAGTCTTGTTTTTCCTGAAGTCTTATCGAATCTTCCGGTGTTAATTCTGCAATATATACCAAGGTGTCTGTTTTGTGTCCCTTTGGCTTCGGATAATCACCGTCCCATCCTATATATTTAGCTTTCCATGCCTTGTCAAAAGCGTATAGTCCAGCTTTTGTATCAGAACGTACGTAGAGTGCAGTACCTGCAGGAATGATATCGCCTTCACTACCGACAGGTTCCAAGTGGAGCTGATCTGCGACTTCAGCTGTACCGCCAATAGTCACAGAGTCTTTTTTGATACTGGTAGCAATATAAACAGTCGTACCTTTAGGAACAATGGAGTGATAGTCGAGACATATGGTTCCGGAATAGTAATTTACACCAGGTCCTGATTTGGAAAGGGGATTGATGTACATGATGTACGGGTAAGTTGTCACTTCAATATCCATTTTACGGAGTTCCTCGAAAGTATTCACCAATTCGGCTGGAGAATAGGTTCTGGGATTTTTATAACAGTTGATAACTTTTGTCTCGTCTGACATGGCCTGGGTATCGTATTTATACGAAAAGCCATTGACCTTACCATACATGTTAAGGTCTTTTTTTATGTTCTGTGCGAGCACAAAATATTTTTTTGTACCATCGTCAATGATTTCCTGACTCAATGCACTACCGCCATTGAATTTCACCGAACCAGCAATCAGTTGATCGCTTTTGAAAATGTTATACTGATCCTGAGGTATTTCCATAATCACTTTGTCCTCAGAGCCATCATCTTTATTTCCTTTTAGAACTTTCAAGTCACCCAAAGGTCTTTGCGGACCGAGATTAAAATTAGAAGGTTTAAAGTTTTCATTCAATTGAATACCATACAGACCTTTCAAATCTGCTGCCCAGAGAAGATTGTTGTTGATTTCAATCTGGCGAATACTGGGGAAGTTTTCTATATCTAAACTCTCTAACAGGTTATGGCGTACCATGAAAAGCTCCACTTTTTGTGGAATGGTCGTCATATCAATTTGACGAATACGATTCGTATTGACAAAGTAACCTTCTTCCGTTCCGTAATAAGTACGGTCATATCTGCCGCCGTTTAGATTAAACCTGGACAGATTCTCTGATAACGGGAGAAAATCAAGAGATTCCAACTGATGTCTGTAAAACGTTAATTCTTCAATCGCTGTGCAGTTTTCGAGGTTTATGCTGTCAGATATCAAACGTCCCTGACTCATGCTGATTGTGGTAAGTTTTGTGCAATCCTTCAGATTCAACTTTTTAAGCAGGGTGGAAAAACAAAAGATTGCCTTCAGCTCGCTGCACCCTTCAGCATTCAGTTCTTCCAAATTAATGTAGGCTTCTTGATAGTCGTTGTCAATGATGATATTTCCAGCTGGTACAGGCTCAGAAGGCTTTCCATAATTGGTAACCGATTTAATGTTGTTGATGTATAGGGCTGTCAGTGCTGTGCATCCCGACAGATTCACCTTCCTAAGCTGATTGCGGCAATAGCCCAAACTTGTATAGTAACCGCCATAGGGAAATATTATTTGTGTCAGATTGGTACAGTTGGGTGCCTGCAAATCTTTGATGTTAAGACATTCGTTGATGTCTAATGTTTTGAGTTGAGAGCCGCTTGGTGGCAAGCGCAGGTCCAAATCGTCCAAATCGGGATCATCTTTGATGGTAAGTTTTTCTAATGAAACGACAGTGGACACATCCAACATGGTAATATTATGACATGTCAAGGTCTTTAAATTGATATGTTCGGTAAGGTCTATATCCGTATTTGGCAGGTAATCGGTGTCAACGATTATATCTGTATTGTCAACATTCCAGATTTTCAGTGTTGTTGGAAAGTGAAGACCGGTATTTGAGAAATTAAAAAAGTACAAGCTGCTATAATCTTTTGGTGTTTGGTCGGTGATGTCCAAGGGATTATCTTCAGTAAAATAATTTCCGAGCAGTTTGCATCCAGCTAGGTTAATGGATGAAAGCTTACGGCTGCTATACCATTCTGGTAACTTCAGTTCTGCCAAATCCTCGGATCCACTTAAGTCAATGTTTTCCAAAGCATAGTAGGGATTGGGGTTGTCACGCAGGTTTAACGCTGTCAACTTTGAATTTGTTGCCTTGAATGTCTTCAAAGTGGAATAAGCACCGCTGGGAAGTGAAGTGTTGTCAAGCGAAGTCAGTTGAGTGTTGCTGATGTCCAAATACTCCAATCCACCCTCATGATACCTTGTGAAATACAGATAGTTTAACTTCGTGTTTTTAGATAAATCTACTTTAGTCAGATATCGGTTGGACATATCTGACATTTGGGCTGGTATAGTCAGCCGTTCCAAATTTCTGAAATATTCTATTCCTTTGTATTCTTTGGGCTTATTGTTGCTTATGCTCCACTCTGTGATTTTATCCAAATCTTCCTTGTACCATTTGGCTTGGTTTTTCAATTCTGGATAAGGGGCATTCTGTCGCCAGTTGGAACGCAAACCTCCGTCGCTGACGAAATATGTGTTACTTGGAATTCCATTGATTGTCGTTATGGCTGAAGAACCTACATCAATGTACAACTTTCCGTCTCCATCGTCCAGATATTCCAGTCCCGATTCCTGATCGAATACCAATTTCGTCTGTGCATCTATGCCCATGGGCAGAAAGATTGCAGCAAAAATAAAGAGTAAATGTTTCTTCATCTCATTTAGTATTAATTATTTTGTTTGTTCTTTATCAAAAGGGGTAGTATATAGATGTGTCAAGTGTCTGGGCGTGTGGCATCGTTGCCTCATGACAGCCTGATGTAAGGCGTTTTGTTAAGATATTACTACCTTTTTATAAGCGCTTTGCTTGCAATTCTTGTTGATAAAATGTCAAGAACTTGTGCAGATGGCATACCATTGCTGTGCAATGATAGTGCATTTTTTCTAATGAAAGATATAATATTAAAACAATTCGCAGTAATTAAATATAATTTAACAAATACGGTCATTGTTTAAGTATTATTAAGATTATTTTTTGAAAGTTAAAGGGAGAAATGTAAGATTTCAGTGGAATTTCAGAAGTATGTAGCTTGGTCTAAAATCTGGAGATGATATTTTGTAAAACCACTTGCTGAAAGGAGGCTTGAGAATTTGCCGGGGAACAACGGCGAGGCGATAGTGTATAAATTTATTTCTTTAATTATGAATAATGTATTACCTTTGCATTTACTAACTGTTATTTGTACTTTGCAGGAATCACATTTTTTTAACTAATATTTCACCTATGAACATCAAAAAACAACTAAGTGTACTCTCGTTCCTCGTTGTTGGTGTACTGTCTCCTGTGCAAGCACAGGATCAGATGATAGTGGCCATGAATGACGGCGGTGCGGAGCAGACCTTTATGTTGGCAGACATAGGCAAGTTGTTCTTCGAATCGGAAAACATGCTTGTCAGACAGAAGTCTGCTTCAACCAGTAGCATACCCCTATCGTCAGTTCAGTCCATCAAATTTGTGGACAGCACCGTTACGGGTTTACGTACGTTGGATAATGACAAGAATTCTTCCTTGCGCATTTCCATCGCATCCGGCGCCATCAACGTGCAGGGATGGGACTCCAGCCGCCTGGCAACGGTGATGATTTATTCCACGGGCGGCACTGTAGCTTATGCTGACCGCAAATGGAACGGCAGCTCTATCAACACAGAAAGCCTGCCGAAGGGAGTTTATATCTTAACAATCAATGGTCAAACATTTAAATTTAGTAAGTAATGAAAAAGTTTTTTACCTTCATCATCGCCTCTGTGGTGGCTACTGCCGCGTTTGCACAGAGCAATACAAGCAAAGTTAATATCACTTTCAAAGACAAGACAGTCCTGACCTACAATGTGGCTGACATCGACAGCATCTGGTTTGAGACCGAAGACGTGACACCTCCTGCCGGCGACGTGTACAAAGTGAGCATTGCCGCTGCCGACTTCACTACCAGCAAGGTGGTAAAAGTAATGGATGGCGAGAAGCAAGTGGCTGAGATATGCAAGGAATACGTGCGCAGCTACGGCAATGTAGACGCCGTTTGCACAGTAATCTATCCCATGAATGCTGAAGGCAAGGCTGACCTGAGCCAGGGTATCATAACAGAGAGCGGCAGTCTGCTCACATGGGACATGGCAAACGACAGCGTTCAGAGCTTCACTGCAGGCGAAGGAGCCGTAACTGAGGTATATATAGAAGGTGGTGAGCTGAAATTGACAACCACTGCTACCGACTTTAAGACCGTAACCATGCAGGCTGACGTGCTTACAGACAAGCGTGGCCAGTCAGAGACCAATATCTATCCCATCGTTAAAGTGGGTGTGCAATACTGGATTGGTAAGAATCTTTCTGCTTATTGTCTGAACGACGGCACAGCCATCACCATGTACAAGGCAACCCAGACCTCTGCGTGGAATGCTGCCACAACACCTGCCTATCACATCTACTCCGATGATATCAATGACGAGTACGACATCATCACTGTACACGGCGTAATGTACAACGGTTATGCTGCAACGAACGACAAGATAGCTCCCGTCGGCTACCGTGTGACCACCATGGACGACTGGACGAAGCTGAAAGCCTACGTAGGCGCATCAGGCGGTGGTAAGGTTCGTTCCACCGATGTTGCCGCCTGGGATGGTGCCACGGCAACCAACAAGACCGGACTGAGCATTACTGGCGGCGGATACTTCTCTTCTGCTACCGATGACGACAAGATGGGAACCCAGGTTTACCTGTGGACCACCGATACCGGTACCGATATCTTCGGCAAACCCGATAACACTGTGCTCAAGTGCGTCTTGTTGTCGAAGACATCAGCCATCGGATTGACCGGTAACCACGCCTTCACCTTCGGCCACTACATCCGTTGCATCCGCGAGTAAGGCGAAAATTTTACACCATAACGCATACGAAAGAGGTTGTGCCCAAAGTACCTGGCACGACCTCTTTATTTATGAAATAAAGCCCCGACTTTCGCAAGCCAAGGCATTGTGCAGTCCCAAATGGTTATATCTTTGGACATAGTTTTAAACTACATGGCAAAGTTACAATTTGAATTCTACAATCAATTACAGGGGGAGCAGTTTCCTTCGTTCTTGGGTGAGGAAATTCCTTAAACGCATCATGTTCGCCTTCTGAGCGGCATAGTTGACGCTCTTGACATTAGCGATTTGTTGGAAACGTATAATTCCTTCGGCTATCCTTCTTATCATCCCCGCACATTACTGAAGGTTGTTTTCTATGCCTACGTGAACAATATTTATTTATGCCGCAAGACTGAGTATGCGATGAAGTACTTACTCACACAAGTACCGCGCACAGCAATGTGTGGGATGTCTGCTGAGGTCACAATGCTACAAGTCAAAGACAGGACAAAGGACTATAGAGGTGAACCGCAATCCCAACAGGCACAAACGGAGGGCAAGGGAGATGGCTCATCTCGCACGAAGGACGTAGGCACAGAAGCCAGCGACTGATAGCGCCAGAGGCTGTTTTCGGACAAATCAAATTCAACTGGCACTACAGGCGATTCCGCCACAAGGGGAAAGAAAAAATTAGGTCGTGCCAGCTACTTTTGACGCATCCGCTTGTAGTTCCTGCCGAGAGAAGGGAGCGTGACGAGTGGCGGAATGTTGACGACCCCACTCTACACCATTATTAATATCACGCGCGCGCGAGGAACGAAAAGGAGCGAAAACGTGAGTTTTAGACAAAATGA
>ONTS01000026.1 GCA_900320845.1 uncultured Prevotellaceae bacterium
CGGTTTCGACTTCGAGGAGGAAGATGGAGATAAAGACGTTTTCGACGATTCCGAAGAAGACCTTGAAGACGATAAGTTCGACATCACGCGCTGGATAAAACTGCGCAACGTTTGGGATTAACAGATTAGGGGGAGGCGTCCTTGGGTGTCTCCCCCCCCGAAGGTTTGCAGCACGTTTGCTGCCGGCAGTGGGCGACCTCACAGCAGCAGCCACCACAGCAAGCTGCAACAGCCGCAGCCTCTCACCTATAGCCGCAGAATGCCGCATGGCATGAACGGATGGGCAACACTGACTAATGAAATAAGTCTTTCATTATTATCTTCATTATTAAGTAAATTGTTATTATACTATGCGTTCCTCTGTTGTGAAACAGGGGGACTTTTTTATATAAAACTTAAGGAAACTCTGTGACATCGTCAATGATGTGCACCGGTCAAATTAAAAAGATGTGCACCGGTCACTGTCCAAATGAGTGGTTACGGTTAATGTGAAAGGGATGAAGGATGTCCCAACGATTATGCCTGCTCGCTGAATGCTTTCCTCTCCCTGATTCCTTGTCGGCTTCGTATGCTGCTTCGTGCTCATGGTGTTGTTCTGCCTTGCTTTTCTACGCTCGACAGACTTCTCTATGCTTTGAGGCATGTCGACACCGCTTCATCCTGCCTTCTGAGGGAGTTGTTTAGTTAATAAAACTTAAATGTAACATTTGTTACCCCCCCCAATGCGTTTTTATAAACCTTTGTGTCCGAAAATATTCACATGAATAACAGTATGTACCAAATAATTGATGATATGAAAACTAAAATTCTCCTTTTCATCTTTTTAGTCATGGGTATAAGCCATGGCTATGCCCAAAACATTGAAATCAATGAAACCAATTTTCCCGACGATTATTTTAGAAACTACCTGCTGACGACCAACTATGAACCGGGACTATATACTCGTGATGGTGTAATAACGCCGGAGGAAATGGCGCAAATAAAAGTTATTGGATTTGTGCCGGGACTGAATGGAGATAATGTAACCGAATTGAACTTAAAAGGTATAGAACTTTTTACTTCTTTGGAACTTTTGAATCTGGGCAATTTGAAAAAATTGGTTTCAGTTGAAGGATTGGAAAGTGCTTCGCTGTTACATTTGAACGCCATGCAGACAGATCTGACTTCGCTTGATGTATCGAAGTGCCCATCTTTGACATATTTGAATTGCTATGCTAATGAGTTGACTTCACTTGATGTGTCGAAGAATACAGCGTTGACGGAGTTGCGTTGTGAGGGAAATAACCTAACCTCCCTTGATGTTACTAAGAATACAGCGTTGACAAAGTTGTGGTGTTATAACAATAATTTGACCTCCCTTGATGTGTCTACGAATACAGCGTTGACAGAGTTGGATTGTTATAACAATAGTTTGACCTCCCTTGATGTGTCTAAATGTACAGCGTTGCAGACGTTACGCTGTGATAACAATCAACTGACCTCCCTTGATGTGTCTAAATGTACAGCGTTGCAGACGTTACGCTGTTATAACAATAATTTGACCTCCCTTGATATGTCGAAGTGTACAGCGTTGACTACCCTTGACTGTTTTAAGAATCAACTGATCTCACTTGATGTCACTAAGAATACTGCATTGCTTTGGTTGGATTGCTGTGATAATGAGTTGACTTCCCTTGATGTGTCTACGTGTACTTCGTTGACGACGTTACGCTGTAATAGCAATCAACTGATCTCCCTTGACGTGTCTAAGAATGCAGCGTTGACTACTTTGTATTGTGAAAATAATCAACTGACCTCATTAGACTTGTCTACGAATCCGCAACTGACTACTCTTCATGCCCAAAATAATGAATTACTCCAGTATTTAAACATCTCCGGATGTAAAATAACGAGCTTATCTACTACAGGTCTAATTAGTTTGGAAGAGATAGATGCATCTAATTCAAAGATCACTTCAATAACTATGGGTGAAGAGGATCTGAGAAAATTGAGAAAGCTTAATGTCTCAAATTCACTAATATCTAGAATTTATTCTAAATCTCCCGAAAGTTCTAATACGGACTATGAGAAAGCTTGGAATGTGATAGAAGAAATCAATGCAGAAGGCTGCACAAATCTTACTGAATTGCATTGTTACAGTTCTTATCTGACTTCACTGAACCTGAAAGGTTGTACCAAGCTTAAACAACTTGTTATAACCAATGGGCGGCTTACTTCCGACAGTATCAATCTCGAAGGATGCTCAAGCCTGAATCGTATCCTCATGCACCGTCATAGGCTAAGCGATCTGGATTTCATCTCCCAAGCCAATGCCACCAACCTGACAGAGTTGCATGTCAATGGCGGAAAATACAACCGTCAGCAATGGGAAGGTGCAGGCGATGACTATTTTGTGCATTCCAACTCTATTCGTGAAATAGACATGAGCAAAATTCCCGAAAAACTTGAGATTTTCTGGATTCGCCATAACCTTCTCAAACAGCTGACCATCAAAAATCATGGAAATATTCGCCAGATTAACATCAATAACAATATGCTGTGGTGTGCCGACCTGAGCGGTCTGCAGGCGGTGCAGGCAACGACCAAAAAAGGAACACAGAATACTACGTCTTCACAGCAAGGAACACTGACTACCAACTATCTTGCTGTGCGCCCGCAAACGCCACATGTTGATCTGCAGGTGGAAAAGGGATCAGCCCCCGACGGCTCACAGGATGAAGTAAGGCTCTACATCCCCGACGATACGTACGACGACTTCAACAACGACCAGTTGAAGCTCTCTTCCATACAGGTGAACGGAGCATACAACAAAGCTACCTTCGTCGACGACGGACAGAAGAAATACTTCAAGATTGCCAGCGTGGCAGGCGGACTGATGAAGGACTACGATATGTACAACAAGAAGAATGCCTTCACATACAAGTACGACACACAGGCAATGAGCGATCCGGAAAGAGTGACCAACAGCTATGTGAACAAATATAAGGAGTACGATACCAAAACCAGGGTCGGAGTACCCTACACCGTGGAGGAACTCATCAATAATTTCCAAAACGCTCGCCAGCTCGATGTGCAGGTTACCACCTATCCTTACATCATGTATGTAAATCCTGCCACCAAGTCAAGATCCGACATCAACTACTATTCCGGCACATTGTGGCTCGACTATCATTCCATCGTTCCCGAAGGTGCTGTGGCATATATCGCAACAGGCATTAAGAAAGGTATCGACAATGGAGGTAGTGAAGCCGGAAACCAGTTGAATCTTGTGCCGATAGGCTATCCTGGTCAGATCATCCCTGCCGGCACAGCCATCTATGTACGTGCAGACACCAAGGCAGGACTCTACGCCTTCCACAAAGCATGGGAGCATGAGTTCATAGGTTGGGATGGAGAAGAAACAACGTCTCAGACTACCGACACGCTGGCGTACGAACGTACAATGTCTCCAGAACGTCAGGCAGAACTCGATGCCCAGATAGCAAAGATAGGCAACCGCAACATCCTGCAAGGATCGGGAACGCCCATAGATTTCGGCGCACCGCGAAAAGTGCTGATATTGGGCATCGAAAGTCAGAAAGGAACCAATATGATTGGCTTCTGGCCCTACAATGGAACCGTAGTGCCTGCACACAGATGCTACATAACCGAAGAGACCTACAACCAAATCATGGGTGCTGGCAACCAGTCGGCGCAAGGCATGTCGTTCCATTTCGAAGATGACAACACCAATGGCACGACAGGCATCAGTGATATGGAAAGCACAACAACAAGCAAAGACACATGGTACACCCTCAACGGAGTAAAACTGCAAGGCAGACCAATTGATAAGGGCGTGTACATACATAACGGAAAACAGGAGGTGATACGATGAAAAAGAAATATACGACACCTGAGTGCGAGCAATTGCACATCATAGAAAACAGCGCAGTGCTGTTCAACAATTCCCTTGGTGCGACAGAGCCTTTCGGTAAGGAAGACGACTTTGAAAACGAAGATTTCGACTGGGGGAGAGACTGGGAAACAGACACGAAAAGAGAAAAAGTGAAGAGGAAAGATACTTGGATACGTAGGAAATCCATGTTTGAAGATTAACAATAGGTGTGAAGACCCTATCTGCTGTTCGTATACTGCCCGGTATGCGGACAGCAGCGGGGCAACCTCGCAGAAACGGCTACCACTTCGCTGCAACCACAGCAAGCAGCAACAACCCCCGTCTTCCCACCAATGGCCGCTGACTGCCGCATGGCATGAACGGGATAGACAACACCAACTAACGAAAAAGGCATTCAATATTATCACTCATTATTTAGTAAATTGTTATTATACTATGCGTTCCTCTGTTGTGAAACAGGGGAACTTTTTTGTGATAGGAAAAAGGATGAAGGATGACCCAACGATTATGCCTTCTCGCTGAATGCTTTCCTCTCCCTGACTCCTTGTCGGCATTGTGGCAACTCATGGCTCGGCTCCGTTCCTATATGATATGGATAGCCATGCTGCCCTTCATCCCTAATCCTGCAATATGGAGTTTTGGTTAATAAACGTTAATTGTAACACGGGTTACCTTTCCTGTGTCAGTTTTTCTCAATCTTTGCCATAGTGAACATGATTTTATGGTTAGGTATTGGCAACGCCTCCGGTCGCTGACCGGAAGGCGGAAGCCGATAAATCACAGAAACTTTGTGGAAGATATGTGAAATATTTTATGTAAGAAGTAAGCTATGGTAAGTTCCTCTGTTGTGAAACAGGGGAACTTTTATGCAATGAAAACATGATGTCAGGTGCCCAACCTATCGCATCTGCTTGCCGAATGCTTCACCACAGACTCCTTGTCGGCATTGTTTGCAACTCATGGCTCCGCCCTGTTCCTATATGATATATAGCAGCCATGCTGCCCTCTCCGAAAACCTGCAAAACAACAGTTTAGTTAATTAACGTTAATTGTAACATAAGTTACCTTTTGACTGTCTGTTTTTCTCAAACTTTGCATGCGTAAACATCAGGTCACGGGGCAGGACGTGCCTCGTCACAGCGCACCGACCGGAAGACAATATCCGATAGTACACCCCAACTACTGCAGAAGTCATTCAATATT
Organism: uncultured Prevotellaceae bacterium; assembly: GCA_900320845.1. Taxonomy (GTDB): domain Bacteria; phylum Bacteroidota; class Bacteroidia; order Bacteroidales; family Bacteroidaceae; genus Prevotella. Next base: position 5,099 of record ONTS01000026.1, read on the forward strand.
AGCATTCATTATTTAGTATTTTATTTTGTTATTTTACTTGTGGTTCCTCTGTTGTGAAACAGGGGAACTTTTTTCTGTGCTGACAGGTGTTGAGGTTGTGTCGTGCGAGCCACCGTCGCCTAAAGGGGGCTGTAGCCCGTGACAAAGCAGAAAGGCTGACGCCATGTGCGTGTAGCCTTTCTGCCAGATATCGTGGTGGTGTATAGGCTATGTTGTCAGCCGGCAGGACGGCAGCGGGGAACATTCGATGGGTGCTTAAGAAGCATTCTGCACGTGCTTAGAAAACATCCTGCGCGTGCTAAGGCAACATTGGGAATATAATTGAGCCTTGTCTGCAGACCAATATCAGTGATTTTGGTCACCAATATCGGTGATTTTGGTCTGGCACTGTTCCCCATGGGCGGGGTGGAAATCTCGCATCGGCATGGTCAATTATCCATGGCAAATCCCTACCTTAGCAGCCGTAAAGTTATCCGTATTGTCCAAGCAGAACCTTTTTCTACCCTCATGCAGTTACAGACTACCGTTGCCATTGCGCCCTTCGGCTTCCGCATAGAGCCTGCCACGCGCTTGCTCTTCGTGGGGTCGTGCTTCGCCACGAACCTCGGTCAGCGTTTTGCCGACAACATGTTTTCCGCCGTTGTCAATCCGCGAGGCGTGATGTACAACCCCGTCAGTGTGCTCCATACCGTGGAGAGCGAGAAGGCGAGCTACGATGTAGTGTTCCTCACCTTGGGCACCAACCATGTGTATGTTGATGTGGAGACGGAAGAGGTGGTTGACAACTGTGCGAAACGTCCGCAGAGCGACTTCCGTGAAGAGGTGCTCGGCGTGGAGGCATGCGCCGAAGCATTGAAGCGTTGTGTAGACCACCTGCGTCGTCTGAACCCGTCGGTGCGCGTGGTGCTCACCGTCAGTCCCATACGTTATGCCAAGTACGGCTACCACGGCAGTCAGCTGTCGAAGGCTGTGCTGCTGCTGGCGGCGCAACAGGTTGCCGATGCCGACGCAGCGACGGTGAGCTACTTCCCTGCCTACGAGATAGTGCTCGACGAACTGCGCGACTACCGTTTCTATGCTGCCGACATGCTGCACCCCTCCGGGCAGGCGGTAGACTACCTGTGGGAGCGCGTGAGCGAGAGCATGCTCAGCGATAGCGCACGACGGTTTGTAGAAGAGTGGCAGCCCATAGCGCGGGCGATGGCGCATCAGCCCTTCGATGCCGCATCGGAAACCTATCAGGACTTCCTGCGTCAGACGAAGGAGAAGATACAGGCCTTCGCCGACAAGTATCCCCATGTGAAGGCCTTGCTGCCTGCGCGGCTGTCAGATGGCGACCCGGCATTATGACACCTTCGGCGGCAGGCTTTGGAAATGGCGCGTCGCCCACACTTGCAGCAGGAAGAGGAGGCAGAAGCCAATACCAACTTTATACGGTGCTGCCATGTCGTCATCGCCAAACACAGCCCTGCCGAGCGGCATCACCACCAGCGGCGATACGAACTGCCCCAAATAGAGCGCTGCCGAGAGCAGCGGCATCACCGTTGTGGCGGCATTGCGCCCGGCCTTGATGGAGGCGATGGTGTTGAGATAGGGCACACCCACACCATTGGCAAGTCCGACACAGACAGAGGCCGACAAGATGCCGACGATGTGCTGGCTGATGCCAAACAGCAGATAACCCAGCAGGAAGAGTAGGGGAGCAAAGTATTTGATGGCCGTGCGGAAGTGGGTCATCAGCGTTCCGAACACCATTCCTACGGCGAAGGCCACCACATCGAGTGCCACCATGATGAGCGTGATGGCGGTGAGGCAGAGGTGTGCCCCTTGTCGTGCAGTGACGGCAAAGTTGGTGGGAAAGATGAAGAAGATGATCATGAGCAGCAGCATGCCCGTCACGGAGGGATGAAACTTGAGCAGCTGCCTGGGCTCAAATGGCTTGCCGCGCTTGTTGTCGGCCGACAGCTGCTCGTCGGGCAACCATCGCAATACCATTGCCAAGGCGATGATGCCCAGCAGGTAGACCAGGAACGCCCAGTTCCACCCGATGTTGGTAAGTATGCCGGCGAGGAGAGTCGCCACCACGCCGCCCATCTGGTTCATGGCAGCCGACAGTCCCATGAGGTGTGCCTGCTCCTCAGGCGGAAAATAGTAGGCCAACAGCCCAGTGGAGAGCGGCATGATGAGGCCTACACTGACCCCGAGCAAGGCGCGGAGCACCAACAGCAGCACGATATTGTCGGCCAGGAAACATCCTGCCCCCGCCGCAACGTAGAGGATGAGCCCTGTGACGGCAATGCGTCGTGTGCGCCAGCGCCGGCTGATGGGCAGGAAGCACAGGCTGGTGAGAATGATGAACAGGGCCGGCAGGCTGACGATAAACTGAATGAGGAGGACAGGTGCGGAGGCAAAGTGCTGACGCACCACCCCCAGAGCAGGAGCCACGGCGGCACCTGCCATGACGGTGAGAAGCGACATCGACAGAATGGTAGATGTCACACGGCGGGATACTTGTTGCATGATGATTTGTTGTTTGTTATGAACATAATGGATACATGTGAAGTCTCTGTTCATAACCGGACTTACACGGGCAGCACTGAGGGGATGCCCGAAACACGTTATTGTGTCCTGACTTCGGGCTGCAAAGGTTAGAAAAATGTTGTGGAAAAGAAAAAATCACTACCTTTGTGGCCTATGACACACACACCTCGTCCGCTGACGTCTGAAGAACGGATGGCAGTGGAGCGCTATCTGAAGACGTTGGGTACGCTTCCTCCGCTTACTGCCGATGAAGAGAGTGCCCTGTCGGCACGTGCCCTCGACGGCGATGCCGCCGCCGTAGAGCAGCTGACGCATGCCAACCTGCCTTTCGTGGTCAGCGTTGCCAGCGGCTATGCCGGACAAGGCATGAGTATGCAAGACCTGATCAACGAAGGTAATATAGGTCTGATGCTGGCCGCACGCCAGTATGATGCGCGTCAGGGCAAACGCTTTGTGCAGTATGCCGTGTGGAAGGTACGTCAGGCCATAGAACAGGCGTTGCGCCACGTGGGCTCCACCATGCCCGCCTCGCTTGACGCCCCGTTGTCGGCCGGCACCCACACCACGCTGCACGATGTGGTGGGCGATGCCGATGCCGCAGGATGGCAAGGCGACACCGACGAGCTGCTGGCACAGATGCACATGCTGACACCCAGAGAAACGGAAGTGGTGAAACGTTTCTATGGCTTAGACACCGAACGGCTGACCTATCAGGAGATAGCTATGCAGATGGACCTGAAGCGTGAGCGGGTGAGACAGATACTGAAGAATGCTATCAGAAAAATACAGAAAGCAAAAGCTATTACGCAATAACCCTTAAGCATTTATTTATCATCATGAGATACAGACTACTGACCCTTCTGCTTGTGCTCGGCACCTTGACGGCTATCGCCAAGGACGGCAACGAGAAGCAAGCGTATGTGTTTGGCTTTGCCACCTCGTTCATGGACAGCGTGGTGTATGTGACACCCATACAGACCTTGTCGCCGGTGAAATGGCTGCCAAGGACCCATCTGCTCGACCAGCGCAAAGTGTACAGCGAGCAGATGCGCTACTACCTGAACAACCAAAACCTTACCGACCGCACCATCGTCGTCTTCTGGGACAAGAAGAGAAAGAATGTGGAAAAACGATGGCAGAAGTTGAAGAAACGCTACACCCAGAAACTGCACTATGAATGGAAGGAGATAGGTGCCGAGGCATTCCAGTTCAAGGTGCCATCGGCTGAAGAATAGCGTTGCCCACCACTTCTATAGCCTCACCTCAGCCCACCGACAACCATGAAACACTACTTCCGCATCGCCGACTTTACGATATGCCTGGACTTTGTCGACGGTCAGCCCAATGACCTGTCGCTGGTGTCTTCGCTGTATCCGTTTCTGCTGTCTGCCGACGCGATGTCTGCCGACGTGTCGCTTCTGTTTACGATGACCATCGACGACACCTGCTCCGTTGTGCCCAGGGAACGGCGGCATCGCATCCGCACCTTCGACACCGGCAACGGCGACACCGTCGTAGACAAGCTTGACGATGGAGGCTACCAGTTTATCATCAAAGACCTTCGCAAGGAGGAGTGTGCACTGCTCGTCGCCGACAAGGACTTCAGTCACTGCCACTGTGCCCTCAACGGTACACGCAGCATGCGTACTTTCGGCTTCACCAATGCGCTGATGCTCTCGTTTGCCTACGCTTCCAGCTACTACGGCACGCTGCTGATGCACGCCTCGCTGGTGCGACATGAGGGCAGAGCCTACGCCTTTACGGCAAAGAGCGGCACAGGCAAGTCGACACATGTGAGCCTGTGGATGCAGCACATTGCCAACTGTGACATCATGAACGACGATAACCCCATCATCCGAATCATGGACGACGGCGTGTGTGTCTACGGCGGACCATGGAGCGGCAAGACACCATGCTACCGCAATGTGAAAGCACCATTAGGAGCCGTAGTGCGCATAGACAGAGCTCCTGAGAACAGTATAGAAAAACAAAATGCCATTGAGGCATTTATCTCCGTCTTGCCCTCGTGTGCATCCATGAAATGGGATGAAGACCTGTGGGATCGTGTGTGCACCAATGTCACCAAACTTGTGGAACAGGTGCCGTGCTACATCCTGCACTGTCTGCCCGATGAAGAAGCTGCAATGATATGTCACAACGCCATCCACAAATCAGAGAAGTAGTCATAGCCAACGAAGTGCTATTGCCGACCATCATCGCCCTGCTCAATGAGGGTAAGACGGTGACGCTGCGTCTGCGCGGCATCAGCATGCGGCCCTTCCTGGAAGACAACCGCGACTGCGCCGTGCTGAGAAAGAGCACCGACCCGAAGCTGTGGGAGCCCGTGCTGGCGGAACTGCCCAACAAACGCTTCGTGTTTCATCGCATCGTAAAGATAGAAGGCGACCACGTCACCCTGCGCGGCGACGGAAACATTGGCGTGGAGCACTGCAAACTGAGTGACATCAAAGCACAGACGGTGGGATTCTACCGAAAAGACAGAAAGAAACTGGAGACACTGGACAGCTGGAAGTGGAAAGCTTACTCCTGCCTTTGGACACGCACACTGCCACTCAGACCCTATATACTCGCCATAGACAGAAGACTGAACAGGCTGATGGCGAAACTGAAGAGAAACAACAAATAGAAAAACATAACACTTAATAAATCATGAAAAAGAAACCTGGATTCAAACTCAGAGATGTATGTGGAGAAAAGTTGCTGGTGCCGGAAGGCGAAACCAACATCGACTTCAGCAACATGATATCCATGAATGAGTCGGCAGCATTCCTGTGGATGTGTATCGGTGAGGAGAGCTTTGAGGAGAAAGACCTCGTGCTGCACCTGCTCGATGAGTACGATGTAGACGAAGCCACCGCCACTGCCGATGTACACACCCTCGTGGAGCAATGGCGCGAAGCGGAAGTGATAGAATAAGGAGCTGAATAAGCAACGTAAAAAGTAAAGGGAGTGAATGTCACTCCCTTTATGTATGTTTTCGCTAAGCGAAAACATACCTTAACTTAATTCCTTTTCAAGGTATTGCGCTGTGTATCCGATACCTTGTTTTACGATTTCTTCGGGTGTTCCTTGTGCCAAGACGGTGCCGCCGTTGCGTCCGCCTTCCAGTCCCATGTCAATGATATGGTCGGCTTGGCGAATGACATCCATGTTGTGTTCGATAATCAGTACGGTGTTTCCTCTGTCTACCAGTCGGTGGAGCACGCGCATAAGGATGCGTATGTCGTCGAAGTGGAGTCCGGTGGTGGGCTCGTCGAGGATGTAGAAGGTGCGTCCTGTGTCGCGCTTAGCCAGTTCGGTGGCGAGTTTCACGCGCTGGCTCTCGCCGCCCGACAGCGTCGTCGACGACTGCCCGAGGGTGAGATAGCCCAAGCCTACTTCCTGCAAGGTCTTTATCTTGTGCAGGATGGAGGGCACATTCTCAAAAAAATCCACTGCCTGGTCAATGGTCATGTTGAGCACTTCGCCGATGCTCTTGCCGCGGAAGCGCACCTCCAGCGTCTCCTTGTTGTAGCGCATGCCGCCACACACTTCGCAAGGCACATAGACGTCGGGCAGGAAGTTCATCTCAATGCTCTTGTATCCGTTGCCTCCGCATTCCTCGCAGCGTCCGCCCTTCACGTTGAACGAGAAGCGTCCGGGCTTGTAGCCGCGCAGCTTCGCCTCGGGCAGGTTGACGAAGAGTGAGCGAATGTCACTGAAGACATTGGTGTAGGTGGCAGCATTGGAGCGCGGTGTGCGTCCGATGGGAGCCTGACTGATGCTGATGACCTTGTCGATGTGTTCCAATCCCTCGATAGAGGTGTAGCGGAGGGGCTGTTTCACCGAGTGATAGAAGTGCTGTGAGAGTATGGGCTGCAGTGTCTCGTTGATGAGTGTTGACTTGCCAGAGCCGCTCACGCCTGTGACGACGATGAGCTGACCGAGCGGAAAGTCGACATCGACATTCTTCAGGTTGTTGCCTGTGGCTCCACGCAGCGAAAGGCGTTGTCCGTTGCCTTCGTGTCGCTGCGTGTGTTCGTAGGTGTCGCACTGTCCGTTGAGGTAGCGTGCAGTGAGGGTGTCCTGTTTGAGCATGTCGGCATAGGTGCCCTCATAGACCACTTTGCCGCCCTTCTTGCCTGCGTGAGGCCCAATGTCGATGATGTAGTCGGCATGTTGCATCATTTCCTTGTCGTGTTCGACAACGATGACGGTGTTACCCCTGTCGCGCAGCTGCTTGAGGCTGTTGATGAGGCGTATGTTGTCGCGCTGGTGGAGGCCGATGCTGGGCTCGTCGAGGATGTAAAGCACGTTGACAAGCTGCGAACCTATCTGCGTGGCGAGGCGTATGCGCTGACTCTCGCCACCCGACAGCGAGGCAGTGGGACGGTTGAGGGAGAGGTAGTCGAGGCCGACGTCGAGCATGAAGGTCAGACGTTTTCTGATTTCGTTGCCTATCTGTGTGCCAATCTCCTGCATGTTGGCAGGAAGGTAGGACGCCAACTTCTCGAACCATGCTGCCAGCTGACTGATGTCCATCTCGCACAGGTCGGCGATGTTCATGGTGTCGATCTTGTATGACAACGATTCGGGCTTCAGTCGGTGTCCCTTACATTCAGGACAGGTGCATGTAGCAAGAAACTGTTCGCTCCACTTCTGCGCACTGGCGCTGTCGTCACTGTCGACAACGCGCGAAAGATATTTCACCACTCCGTCGAAACGGGTGTAGTAGTCGTTGGTGGTGTGTGTCAGTTCCTTGCTGACACGTATGTTGTTGACGGTGCCGTAGAGCACGTCGCTGAGAGCTTCTTCGGGCAGTTGGTCGACGGGCGTTGTGAGCGTGGCGTCATACTGTTGGAGGATGGACGCTATCTGCCAGAATATCATCTGTTTCTTCTCCTTGCCCAAGGGTGCTATAGCTCCGTCGCTGATGGACAGCCGTCGGTCGGGGATGACGCGGTTGATGTCTATCTGCTGAATATATCCCAATCCCTTGCAGCGCGGGCATGCTCCTTCGGGAGAGTTGAAGGAGAAGAGGTTGGGTGCGGGGTCGGTGTAAGCTATGCCCGTGGTGGGACACATGAGGTGGCGCGAGTAGCTCTTCATGCTGCCGTTGTCGGCGTTGAACACGGCGATGCTGCCTTCCGCCATGCGCATGGCGAGCTCGATGCTGTCCTTCAGGCGGGCAGTGTCGTCGCTGTTCACCTTCAGCTTATCGACCACAACTTCGATATTGTGGTTGCGATAGCGGTCGGTCTTCATGCCTCTGACGAGTTCCTGCATCTCGCCGTCGACACGGACATGGATGAACCCTTTCTTGCGCAGACTCTCGAAGAGCTCGCGGTAGTGTCCTTTGCGTTGTCGTACCAGTGGTGCAAGGATGTAGATGCGGCTGCCGTTGTAGTCGGATGCTATCATGTGGAGCAGCTTCTCCGGCGTATACTTCACCATCTTCTCGCCGGTGAGGTAGCTATAGGGCGTTGCCACACGGGCATAGAGCAGACGCATGAAGTCGTACACCTCGGTGAGTGTGCCCACAGTGGAACGAGGGTTGTTGTGGATGGTCTTCTGCTGTATGCTGATGACTGGCGAGAGGCCCTCAATCTTTTCCACGTCGGGGCGTTGTATGTTAATGAGGAAGTTGCGGGCGTAGGCAGAGAAGGTATCGATATAGCGTCGCTGTCCTTCAGCAAAGAGGGTGTCGAAAGCCAACGACGACTTGCCCGAGCCACTCACTCCGGTGATGACGCAGAGAGAGTGGTGGGGAATGCGCACATCAATATTCTTTAGGTTGTGTTCGCGGGCGCCCCACACCTGTATGTCGTTGGTCTTGGTCACGATAGACACAGCATTTATTCTCGGTTGGTGGTCTCAGTGTATCCGCGCAGCAGGTTGACATCTTTGCGGATGTTGTACTCTCGTCCGTCGGAACCCTTGGCTTTGACCAAGCAGAAGTAGACACCAGGCTTGACGTCCTTGCCGTCGATGGTCCCGTCCCAGCCGTCAGCAGGGTCGGTCCACTCGTAGAGCTTCTGTCCCCAGCGGTTGAAGATGTACGCATGAAACTCTATCAGGCTCTGATACTCCTTGGCTTTGTAAATATCGTTGATGTTGTCGCCGTTGGGAGAGAAGGCGTTGGGCATCACCAGCTTACTTTCGCTGATGGTGATGCGTAAGGGAGTTTCGTGCGCCCAGTATTCTTCGGCGTATTTTATAGAGTCATTGCCCTGTGCGAAGGTGGCATAGAGGTAGATGTTGTAGCTACCGGCGTTGGTGAAGGTCACTTCAGTATCCTCTTCGTAGCGTACAATGAATGGTGTGTCGTCGCCATCTTTCATGATGCGCCACTCGAAGTGGCTTGTCCATCCCTGCGTGTGGGTGGCATTGGCCTTCAGCGTGACCGTGAACGGCGCATTGCCGGAGTAGGTCAGCGCCTCTTCGGTGACGCCTTCACTATTAGTATATACTAAGGTGGGGCTGATGTAGGGTTCTTCTTCCGTCTTGTCAGCCCACAGCGAGGCGGCCATGATGCTGCCAGGCAGCGCCACAGTGAGCGCGAGCATGATGAGGGCAGTGCGAAGGCGGATGAGAGAGAGAGGTATGGGAAACGATTGTTGCATGATGATAGAGTTGTCAGGTTGTTGTTATAACGTGTCGATGGCGTTTTTATTGTCTGCTCCGGCAGTGGAAGGCGTAGTGTCAGACGCCTATGCCGGGCGCTTGTTCTCTGACTTGGCGAAGTTGCACAACAGGCGGCAATGGCAATTGGCACATGTCCTGTCTTCAGGTGCTGCCTCGAAAACTTCGTTGATGTCGAATATCTCTGTCAATGTGTTGCCTACGCCCTGCCTGATGTCGTCGGTGTACTTGGTGATGTCGTATATCGGCGTCTTGTCAAGACATAGTGTGGGGTCGGCATTGTCGTCGTTGTAGTTGCGAATGTATAGCAAGGCAGGCGCAATCTTCGCTTCTTGACACTGCTGAGGGGTGATGCCGGGAATGAGCGTGGCGAGCGACAGCTTACCGTTGGCAATATTGTCTGCCACCATGAGGCTGTAGAGCGATGTCTGCAGGAAATAGCCCCTGTGTTGTCTGTCGATACCCTTTTCGAAAAGGTCGTCGATGGTATGAATGGCCTTGCTGTCGGGGCTGCCAGTCTTGTAGTCGATGACGCGAATACGTACCTTGCCTTCATTGTCGATGACGGCGTCGAGACGGTCGATGATGCCCTGCACCTGTACCGTGTGCTGTCCGTCGGAGGTGGTGATGTTGAAGGAGGTGCTGATGTCTTGTTCCAGTCCGAGGATGTGGAAGGGAGCAAACTGCTTGTCGGTGCTCAGTAGCTGGAGGGTGTATCTCAACAACACTTTGCGTATGATGAGCAGTGTGCCGTTGTAGTGTATGGCATTCTTTTGTGATGGTCGTTTGCTGCCGCCCATCTCTTCGTACATGGCATCGTCGATGGCGCGCTCGATGATGGATGGTTGCTTGATGATGCCTTCGAGGAAGGTCTTGGTGACGGGCATATGGCTCTCGGCATGAGAGCGGTAAAGGGTTTCTACAACCCTGTGGAACAATGTTCCGAAGATGCGTTGGTCGATGTTGTCCTCGTCGGTGTCGTCCTGTTTCCGGATGTTTGCCACATATTCGTAGAAGAAACGTCGTGGACATGACAGGTAGTTGTTGATGGCTGTAGGGGAGAAGTATTCCCTTTGTGTGAGGAGCGACATCATGGTCGGCGTCTTTTCTATATCGTCGGGCAGGAAGGGCTTGAGGGCGATGCTGTTGGTGAGCGCCTGGCGTTGTATGCGGTGCGGGCCTTCGACCAGCAGTTGCAGGATGAAACGGCTCATCTCGCCATTGGACAGCCCGTTGGGAGCATCGCAATAGGCAAGGGTAACCTTCTTGGCACGTTGGAGCAGACGATAGAAGTAGTAGCTCTGCATGCTTTCTTTATGCTCGTGTGTGGTAAGCGAGAAGGCTTTGCGGAGGATGTATGGTATATAAGATATGTCGCTGTTGCTGTTGGGAAGGTATTGTTCCTGACAGCTGAGGAGCAAAACGTTGTCGAAGTCGAGGTTGCGTGTTTCGAGCATACCCATCACCTGCAGTCCTATGGCAGGCTCACCGTGGAAGGGGATAGAGGCCTGGGAGATGAGCTGTCGCAACACCTGCTCGTAGGTGTAGAGGTTTATCGTGAGTGTGCCGCTCAGCACGAGGTTGTGCAGACGGGTAAGGAGGGTGTGCAGCTTGAAGAGGGCTTCGAAGGTAAGCACGTCGCGCTGAGGCTGATTGCCCATGCTGTGTGCTGTGGTGTCGACGATGTGGAGCAGCCACTGTGACAAGGCGAGGATGGCGTTGGTGTCGTTTTCCTTCGTAGGTTCAACAGTGAATATCGCCGCAAGGTATTCGTCGACCGTCACCGCCTCCTTAGGTGGGAAGAAACCGTACTCTTTTTGCAGCGTCGCCAGCAGCCGTGGCGCCTCGGTGGAGGTAATCTGTGTGAGGGGATGCGCCAACAGCGGGGCTACATACTTCAGTCGCAGCCGCCGGCCGTCACTGCCATGACCATGATGAAAGAAGAGCAACAGGTTGTTGACGAACGATGCGGCTGCTGTCTCTGCCATAGGATAGCCTATGGTGATATTGGTGTCGCTTACCTGTTGGGGAATGGCGTGGACGACAGCGGGCAACAGTCGCTCGTTGCACAACACTATGGCGGTGTTGGGAGGATAGGCAGACATGTTGTCCTTCACCTCCTCGTTGAGCCATTGGGTGACATAACGCGCCAAAATGTTTTCGGAAGGCGTGCTGATGAGGGTGATGTCCTTTTCTGTAGAAAAATTGTCGTACACATTCTCGTCAGTTTCGGCTAAGGCATTGCCGAAGAGTTGTATGTTCTCCCTGATGCTTTCGCCTGCCTCGTGAATATCGTTGAGGTAGTAGTTGTCGTAGTCCCAATAGAAGAGTGTGTGGTGGTGCTGCTTCACACGTTGCAGCAGTTTGCGCTCGACAGGCTGCAGGAAGTTGAATCCTACGAATACAAAGTGCTTTGTCATGGCGTCGAGCTTGCTGTCGGTATGGTCTTCTTCGCCATCGGTGCTTACCGCCTGTCGCTGTAGGAGTCCCTCGTAGCCTATCCCCTCATTGAGCAAGAGCGAGGTGAAGTGGTCGTAGACAGCGCCCAGACGGTTCCAGACGTGCAGGAAACGATGCTTGAGACGTGACTCCTGATTGTCGGAAAAGTCGTTGAAAAACTCCGCAATACGCTGTTTCTGTTCCTCGGTGAGATAGGCAATGCTGTCAAACTCATGCAGGTGGCTGATGTTGCTGAACACCATCTGTGCATCGGCCAGGTGCTTGTCGATGTCGTCGAAGTCGGACATCAGCACCTGTCCCCAACTGAAGAAAGAGTCGAACGACTCGTCGGTCTGCGTGCATTCGGCATAGCATTGGTAGAGTATGGACAGCAGCTGTAGCTCGTCGGCACTGCGTAAGGGCGACAAGGTGTGGAACAACTCACTGATGGTGATATAGCGCGGGCTCCAAACAGGAGTGTCGACATCTTTCAGGAGCGATGGCTCGAGGAACAGACCGGCACGCTTGTTGGGAAAGACGATGACGACGTCGGCGAAGGAGGTGCCGAAACGTCGGCGCAAGTCGCGGGCTACATGGTGAAGGAAAGAATGGCTCATGAGGCATATAGGGTGGGGCGTGGGGGATTATGATGGTTGGTGCGGAGTAGGATGAAAGGAGGACAGCTCGACAGGGAAAACATGATTCTGGTACACATACCACAGGTATCCGCTGACCTCGGTGTATCCCATCTGCCTGAGATGCCACATATAGTTCTGTACCTGTTCTCTATGCTGGGGCTGTTCCTTGCCGAACTTAAAGTCGATGACGATGACTTTGTTGCCGTCGGCTATCACTCTGTCGGGACGAATGTGTTGTATGCGTCCGCTCTGCGGATCGCGTGTGGTGATGGTGCGCTCGTTGATGATCTGCTGATGAGGGGAGAACCACTCCGCCACTTCGGGATGTCGCAGCGCCGACATGATCATCTTCTTGGTGTCGTCGTAGGACAGTCCTTCGTTGCCGAGCACGCCTTCTGCCTCCAACTCGTGCAGAATGGTCTCAGTGTCGTCGAGGGTGCGTATGCGGGAGAAGATGTAATGGAGCACCTTGCCACGCTCGATGTAGTGCTGTTGCTGCTGCGACTCATCGCCACCGACGAAGTGCCGGCTGTCGTTGCTCTGCATGAAACAGATGTCTGACTGTTGCGGCTGGATGCGGATGTGCCGTTCCTTGATGTCCGCCTCAAAGGGGTTGTCGTCCGGCGCATCAGCGGCGAGAGTCGGCGTGGTGTCCCGGGTGGGTTTCTCTTCAGCCGTGTTGTCGCTTGTCGGGAGGTTGAGTTCGCCGAATTGGAAGGTGATAAGTTTATCGTCGACATCGCTTCTGTCCTCGTAACGATAGCCGGGGAGGATGGAAGCGTACTTTTCCTGTTGCCCGTTGATGGTAGAGCAGATGCTTCGTATGAGTGCGCTGCGTGACTCCTTGCTGTCGTACAGTCCGCTGACAAAGAGCCCTTTGCGTGCTCTGGTGAAGCCCACGTAGAGCAAGTTGAGGCGGTCGATGGCACGCTGCATCTCCTCTTCTTTGTATTCCGATTGGTAAAGCGAGGTGTTCAGGGTGCTGACAAGGTTGATGGGAATGGCAGGAAGTGCGCTGAACGGCTCGGAGGTAGGCTCGCACCATAGTATCTCGTTTTTGCGTTGGCTGTCGTTCCAGTCGGTGAAGGGCATGAAGACATACGGGAACTCCAGTCCCTTACTGGTGTGGATGGTGAGAAACTGTATGCCGTTGTGTCGCGCCGTGCTCACCTTTTCGTCTTTCAGTCGCGTGTCCCAGGCATGTAGAAAGGCGGTGATGTCGGCAGCATTGTTGTTGACATAGTTCTGCAACATGTCGAAGAAAGCGCAGATGTATGGGCTTTCCTCCTCCAGGCGGTAAAGCTGGAAGGTGTTGTAGAGGTATTCGGCGAGGTCGTACAACGGCATGCTGCTCATCTCTTTTTCTTTCTCGGTATAGGCAGCAGGCAACATTTGTCGGCGTTGGCTCTCGTCAGCCTTTAGGAGTGTCTCCAGATAAGGCTGTTGGAGGATGTGTTGCTGATAGGTCGTGACGAGGAAAGCCAGCGTCGGCGTGTTGTGCGGCTGTAGCAGCAGACGCATGGCTTCGATGATAGTGAGCACCGACAACGATGTGCTGAGCTTGAAAGCCTCACGTGCTACCAAGGCAACGTCGGGCACATGACGTGACAGGTGGGCTGCCACAGTGGCCAAATCGCTGTTGCGACGGCAGAGGATGGCAATGTCGCGAGGCGCTACGCCATGATGGAGTAGGTAGACAATGTGTTCGGTAAGTTGGTTGAGGGTCCGCTCAGTGTAACATTCCTTATCGAATAATTGGATACTGACAAAGCCGCCCTTGTGCGCCGATGGCGGAATGCGTTGGGCTGTCTTATCGTAGGCATCAAGAATGTCGGTGTTGCCGGTTAGCTCCAAATTGGTGTTGAGTCGTTGCTGTTCAATGTCTTTGGCTAACTCGAAGAAGGTGTTGTTGAACAGTATGATGTTCTCGTCGGAACGCCAGTTGTGTTCCAATACCTGCACCTTCATGTCTTCCTTGGGCGTGGAGAGGTTTTGCTGTATGTGCTGCAACAGTCGCCAGTCGCCGGCGCGCCAACGGTAGATGCTCTGCTTGACGTCGCCCACGATGATGTTTTGGCTGTGCCGGTGGGCCATGCACTCTTCGAGCAGTATGCGGAAATTCTGCCATTGCAGGCGCCCGGTGTCCTGAAACTCGTCTATCATGATGTGGTGCAGACGTGTGCCGATCTTCTCAAAGATGAACGGCGCATCGGTGCTGTGGCCGTGCTCGTCGTACAACATGTCGTGAAGCAGCGACTGCGTATTGCTCAGCAGAAAACAGTTGAGCTCTTTACTTAATGCTTCTACCGTCTCATCAATATTCTGCAGCAACCTGAGTTGGTGCATATTCTTTGTTGTCAGGTCAACAGTATTGATTATTACGACGCCTTCTTGCAGTGTCTGCAAGGCATCCTTGAGCAATGGTATCCACTGCTGCTGAGCCTTGGAGCAGATGAATTGTCTGTTGGGATGCTTTTTTACCGCCCATTTGTCTTCATCTTCAGCACACTCTTGGGCTCTCTTGTAGGATTTGACATCCTGATAGCCATTCTCCTTGCTGAGCTTTAAGAAAAAGCCTGCCACGCCGTTGTTGCCGTAGCTGAAGTCGTTGACGCTGAGTCCAGCCTCTGCAATTTGCTGAAGGAAAGTTGTTCCGAAGGCTCGTATCTTGGTGGCATATTCCTTTTTCAGCTGTCGCAGCAGCTTGACATATTCATCAAAGAAGTGAGGCTCATGTATCACTGCATTGAGCGCGTGCTTGTGCTGTTTGTAGTCGTCGGTGAAAAGCTGCTTGCCGAATCGTTTTATCTCGCTTGTGACATTCCATCCTTTCTCCTCATCCATCTTGGTACGGATAAATTCCGTTATCCATTCCATTCTCTCGTCGTTGTCTGTCAGGCTTTGAAACATCATGTCCACCGCCTGCTCTTCGATGCCGATGTCGTTGAGCTCGATGCGTGGCATGGTGTTGAGTCCCATCTCGTGGGCAAGGTTGCGCAACACCTTTTGAAAGAAAGAATCGATGGTCTGTACGTTGAAGTTGGAATAGTCGTGCAGCAGCAGCGAGAGTGCTTCAGCCGTGTGCTGCTTCACTTCTTCCTCGCTGACGCCCAGTTCGCTGACAATGTCAGCCATGACGGCATTGGCATGTCCGTGAGAGAGCGCATAGAGCTCTTTCAGTATGCGCATCTTCATTTCTTCCGTAGCCTTGTTGGTAAAGGTTACTGCCAGGATATGCTTGTAGGCGTCGGGGCGTTGCACCAGCATCTGTATGTAGCGCTTTGCCAAGGTGTATGTCTTTCCGCTACCAGCGCTGGCTTTGTAGACTGTAAGGGGAAGGTATGGGGTGGAAAAAGGCATAAAGTAAGGTTGAGTAGTGTTGATATATTGCACAGGACCCACTACTGTCTCTCTTTCAGCGTGAGCTGTTGCAGGTCGTAGAAACTGCCGTTGTAGACGTTGAGGTCTACATCTACCTTGATGCCTGGCAATCGTCCGGCATCTGTATGTTGCCAAAATTTCCATTCTCCTTCATAGGAGAGACGTTGAACGTAGTAGTGAGCGATCCAGAATGGATAATCGTCGAAACGTGAATCGTTCAGGTAATTGTCTTTAAACTTATAGTAGGTGTAGAGTATCGGCTTCACATGATAGTGGTCTTCCACGGTATGCAACCAGGTGAGGACCTCTCGTTGGAAGTCGAGCGTGCTCATGTCTTGCGGCTTCTCCTCTACGTCGAGCACGGGAGGCAGGTCGCCGGGCTCCAGCTTTACCGTCTGCAGGAAAAACTCCGCCTGCTCACGGGCTGCACTCTTGATGCTCATGTAGTGGTAGGCACCGCGTATGTAGCCGTAGTCTTTAGCTTGAGCGAAGTTCTCATGGAACTTCGGGTCTACATAGCTTTGCCCTTCTGTGGCCTTGATGAGGATGAAGCGCAACGGACTCTTAGCCACCATGGCATTGTGGAGTGCGTCCCAATCGATGTCGCCTTGGTGGTGGCTGATGTCGATGCCATGAATGTCGAAACCCTCGGGATAGTCGGGTGTGCCGAAAAGGGCATGCCACCGGAAACCGAAAGGACCGACAAAGAAATAGTAGAAGACGAAGACATAGAGGCATGCACATACGATGCCGATGCTCCATTTCCATATTCTGCGTCGTGTCTTTTTCCGGCTCATGCGCGTTGTAATAGGTAATAGGGGCACTCACCCACGACAAGGCGAGTGGCGAGTGTCCTCTTAATTATATAAGGAAGAAAGCTGCGGTGCTCAGTCGTTGCTGCCTTGCTCTTCAATGAGTGTGCGTGTGGGGGCATCGGTGAGGGCGGAGGGCCCGAAATACTGTATCGGTCCGGGGTAGAGGTAGGCTGTCTCTTCGGCCCATTCCTCACGCATACGCTGCAGATGGCGGAAGGGGGCGCCTTCCATGTCTACCAGTGCCTTTTTGATTACGGGCTTCATCTTGCCGCTACGGCGTTCCATGTTCATCATCATGGTGATGGGAGCACCGCCTGCCTGCCACTCTTCTGGGGTGTCGGTAAGATGATTGAGCACTGCCATATAGCCTGTCTTGCCAAAAGCAATAAGCATCATGGCGCATGCACCTAAGCCGTAACAGTAGTTAGCGTCGAAGTTGGAGGGGGCTCCACAGCGTCCTTCGTAGCCGAAGAAGTGGTGCTGTGTGGAGAATTTTCCGGTGTATTTGCCTTCAGCCTTCATCTCCTTGAGACGTTGTGCCACCATGAACGACAGCAGTTTCTCGGTCTCAATGAGTGATACCTGTACGTTGCCGTGGGGATCGCGCTCGAGCGACAGCTGCTCGGCAACGTCGGTGGGCAGTGTGGCATAGGTCTGTGCGTTCTCGGGAGTGAGCTGTTCCATGAGATATTCGCGTCGCTCCTCCTGTGTCATGCTGTGCAGTTTGTCGCTCTCGTGTGCGAGAATGTTGTTGAGCTCGTCGATGAGTCTGCCTATGGCGGGCACAAACTCGATGAGTCCTTCGGGCACGAGCACTACGCCATAGTTCATGCCTTTGGCGGCACGTCGTGCCACAACGTCGGCTATTTGCTCTGTGATGTCGTTGAGAGAGATGTCGTTGGATGCCACTTCCTCGGATATGAGGCAGATGTTGGGATGACAACGCAGTGCACATTCCAATGCGATATGGCTGGCGCTGCGGCCCATCAGTCGGATGAAGTGCCAATACTTGTGTGCCGACAGGCAGTCGCGCTCGATGTTACCCACCAACTCGGCGTAAATCTTTGTGGCGGTGTCGAAACCGAAGCTTGTCTCGATGACGCTGTTTTTCAGGTCGCCGTCAATAGTCTTCGGGCATCCTACGACGCGAATGTCAATGCCTTGTGCAGCATAGTATTCGGCCAATATGCAGGCATTGGTGTTGGAGTCGTCACCACCGATGATGACGAGGGCTTTGATGTTGAGGCTCTCCATCACCTTGCGGGCTTTCTCAAACTGCTCTGTCTCTTCCAGTTTTGTCCTGCCGCTGCCTATCATGTCAAAACCGCCGGTGTTGCGGTAGTCGTCAATGATGTCGCGTGTCAGCTCACGGTATTCGCCTTTCACGAGTCCATCGGGACCGCCAAGGAATCCATACAACTTGGCAGAGGGTGAAATCTGCTGCATCTTGTCATACAAACCTGTGATGACATTGTGTCCACCAGGGGCCTGTCCGCCACTCAGCAAGACACCGACGTTGAAGTCGATGGTGGGCATCAAGACTTCTTCCTCACAGTTTTCTTTTACAGAATGGAAGTGTATGGTGGGCAAACCATAGGTATGCGGAAACATGCTGCGTATCTCTTCTTGCTGTCCGGCGCTCTGTGTGGGGTCGCCTTCGGTAAATGTCACGGTGCCGCGCAGGGCCATAGGGATGCGAGGCTCATACTGGTGACGAAGTAATTCTAATCTGCTTTTATCCATCATAGTTGTTTGTTTTTGATTGTCGATAAAGGGTGTTGAATTCAGTCGTTTTTTATCTCTGTTGTAATGGTTTATGGTTCTTCTGTTAGTATGTCTTATATCGTCATGTTGTAGGTCTTTTCTCCCTCGTAAGTGTTCACATGCAGTATAATGTTGTCGCCGGACTGACATTCATGGAGGGGCAGTGAGAGGTATTGTTGCGAGGTGTAGTATTGCGGAACATTGTTTTGTGCATGCCTCAGTGTGACAGTGTAGGTGTGTGTGTTGTCGGCGTTTGTCTGTGTGTTGTCGAGCGTTATGCCTATCAGTTGCTGCTGTCTTGATCCGTCTTCTTCAGTTCCTACCATGATGCCGAGGCGCAGGTTGATGTATTCCTTGTTTTTGCTCAGCCATAAGCTTTCTACATGTACCGGGTCGGTGAGCATGGTGTTGGATGTGTAGTCTTTGTCTTTCCAGCGCAAAATGTAGACGGGCAGGGCGCTGTAGGGCTTCACGACATTGTCTTTGGAGGTGGGGTAGTAGTATACCAGTGCCCTGTAGGTGGCAGCGGGCACATCGGCCCATTCGCAGGTCAGCGTAGGTTGAAACTCCACAGCTCTGCCATCGTCGAAGGTGGCGGCTACAAGTGTCTGGCTCTGCTTGGTCTGCACCATGCCAAAGTCAGCATTCAGATGGCTGTATTTGCCGTCGCCTGACTCGTAACTCTCGTTGTCGCAGCCTGTTGTCAGTGTCAGCATGAGCAGCAGACACATGAAGAGGAAGAGTGGACGGGGCGTAAAGGGTGTGTGCGTAGATGTTGTCATAGTGTGTCAGGCTTGTTGCCATTGATATAAATAGTTCTTGTATGGGTTGGCATACATGGTCAGCATCTGCTCGAGCAGGAAGGGGTCGTCTTTTTCCGGCAGGTCGATGAGGTCTATCTGCTGCTGTATGTACTGTCGGAAGGTCTCCATGTCTTTCTCCGTGTATTGGCACAGGCGTTGGCGGTCTACTCCCCTCGTGTAGTCGGTTGTGTCTTGTTGGAGCTCGGTGAGCCACTGCAGGGCGATGGCGTTGGAGGGGAAGATGGTGTAGTTGCGGTGTATCTCTTTGTCGATGAGTGCCGCTACCTTTTCGTACACTGCGTGTTCCTTCTCGCGGTAAGCATTGTCGGCAGCGTTTTCTGCCTCCCACATGGCTTGCAGGGTGTTGTCCATGCACGGTGCACAGGTGTAGGATATGCGTCCTTTGTATCCCATGATGCCCGTCTTCATGCTCAGCACATCGTCGGCAGCGCTCTTCTTCCAGTCGGGACAGTCACGACGCAGTTGCATCTCGCGGGCCTTGAGATAGTCGCACGGGTCGTATTCGTAGGCTATGGCAAGAGGGACGATGTGCAGTTCCTGCAGCCGTTGCAGGGGGGCAAGCTCCTTAGGGGTCATCGACAGCATCTTGATGAGTGCCGGCTGGGTGCGGTCGTCTGAGTTTTTGGCACGTCCCTCGCGCTGGGCTATCCATACATTGTCGTCCTTTTCGCCCACCACAAAGTGTATGTAGTCGCACATGTGCTTGCTGGCGAGGAGCATCTGTCGCGGCGGCAACGACCGATGTACGATGAACGACTTGTTGATGCGTACCAGCTTTTCCACCCATGGCAGGCTCAGCAGGTTGTCACCGATGGCTATCTCGCATGTCGTCGGGCAACCGTTGTCTACCAACATCTTGGCAAGGATGGCTGAGTCGAGCACGATATCGCGATGGTTGGAGATGAAGGTGAATCGGTTGTTGACGATGTCCAGCTTGCTGAAGTCAGCTTCTACGCCTGTGCTGTGCTCTTTGAGTAGCTGATCGACGAAGCTATGGCCGATGTTGAGCTGAAACGCTAAGCTGTCTTTGCATGCTCGTATGCGCTGAGACAACATGTCGAAGGGTATGCCAGGCATGACGACGGTTGCCACCTGTCGGAACTGTGGGTCTGCCAGCAGCTGGTCGAACACGTGTGGAAGTTCCTCGGGGAGGAAGGGGCGTATGTCGTCAAAGTCGTAAATGCTTGCCATGGTCTGTGGATGGGGGAGGATATAGGGATGGTTGTCAGAGTTGGTTTTCCACGATGTCGCTCAACACATCGCCGATGTTAAGTCCTGCTGCGCGTATCTGCTGCGGAATGAAGCTTGTGGCAGTCATACCGGGAGTGGTGTTCACCTCCAGCATGTTGAGCTTGGCATGTCCATCTTCGCCTTGAGTGATGATATAGTCTATACGTATGATGCCGTTGCAGCGTAGTATATCGTAGATGGCGAGGGTGAGCTTCTGTGCCCGTTCAGCTACATCGTCGGGGATTCGGGCAGGGGTTATCTCGTCTACCTGACCATTGTATTTGGCATCGTAGTCGAAGAATTCGTTTTTGGTCACCACTTCGGTCACTGGAAATACCACACTCTTGTTGCGTGTCTTGTAGCATCCTACAGTAATCTCCGTACCTTTCATGTACTGTTCCACCATTACGCTGTCGCTTTCCATCATCGCATTGCGCAGAGCCGGTGCCAGTTGGTCGAAGTTTTTAACCTTAGAAACACCGAAACTGCTTCCGTTAGTGACGGGCTTCACGAAACATGGCATGCCGATGCGGTCTATGATGTCTTGCTCCTTCACCTTACTCTCCTGTCCACGTCGTATGAGCAGGCTGTCGGCGACGCGTACGCCGTAGGAACGAAGGTACTGTATCAGTGCAAACTTATCGAAGGTGAGGGCTTCCACCAATACACCTCCGGTGCTGTAGGGGATGCCTATCAGGTCGAAGTAGCCTTGCAGGATGCCGTTCTCGCCCGGTGTGCCGTGAATGGTGATGTATGCGTAGTCGAAGAAACGTTGCTCTCCTTGGTGCATGTACGAAAACGAATTCATATCTACGGGAGCGCTGCTGCCGTCTTTCAGCATCACGCGCCAATCGGTGTGGCGTATTTCAACGAGGTGCACTTCGTATTTCCGCTTGTCAAAGAAAGAGTACAATCCTTGTGCCGAGCGCAGTGAGACATCGTGTTCGGAGGAATCGCCTCCGCATACTATAGCAATATGACGTTTCATATAGGTGTTAGCTGTTTAATAGGTTGTTTACTATCCGTTGTTGTGTTTCAATGTGTGGGGGTATGTGTTGTCAGAGCCGTTGCCATTTTTCGAGCAGTGCAGCCATATCCTCGGGCAGTGGTGCGCTGAAGTTCATCTCTTCATGCATGCGTGGGTGCACAAAGCCCAGTGTCTGTGCGTGGAGTGCCTGGCGCGGGCATAGCTGCAGGCAGTTGTGTATGAAGGCGTTGTAGCTCGCGGTACGCTGTCCGCGCAGTATCTGTGTGCCACCGTAGCGCTCGTCCCCGAATAGTGGATGCCCCAGATGCTTCATGTGGGCACGTATCTGGTGCGTACGGCCTGTCTCCAGACGACATTCTATCCATGTGGTGTAGCCAAAGCGTTGCAACACCTTGTAGTGTGTCACCGCCGGTTTGCCTATGTCGCTGTCGGCAGGGAACACCGCCATACGCTGACGGTCGCGTGGGTCGCGTCCTATGTTGCCCTCTACGCGTCCTTCGTCTTCTACAAAGTTTCCCCACACCAGGGCGCGATAGGTGCGATGGGTGGTCTTGCGGAAAAACTGCATGCCGAGGTTCGACTTCGCTTCGGGCGTCTTTGCCACCACCAGCAGACCACTCGTGTCTTTGTCTATGCGATGTACGAGGCCTACCTCGGGGTTGTTGGGGTCGTAACTCGACACATCTTTCAGGTGCCATGCCACTGCATTGACCAGTGTTCCGTGAAAGTTGCCGCATCCGGGATGAACAACCATGCCTGCCGGCTTGTTTACCACCATGCAATCGTCGTCTTCGTAGACAATGTCGAGGGGTATGTCTTCCGCCTCTATGCTGGTGTCGAAGGGCGGACGGTCAAGCATCAGGGTGATGATGTCGCCGCCTTTCACCTTGTGGTTGCTGCGTACGACAACATTGTTGACATAGACAAATCCTGCATCGGCGGCACGTTGTATACGGCTGCGGCTGCTGTGCTGCATGTGGTCGGCCATGTATTTGTCTACGCGTCCCATTGCGCCGACGCCGTCGACCACGATGCGGTGGTGCTCAAAGAGCGGTTGCTCTTCTTCCAACAGCTCGTCGTCTGAGGATAGCTGTGGAGCCGAAGGCAGAGGGGAGGCTATTTGGTAAGCTGCCATAGTCAGTTGCCTTCAGGTCCGGTCACTACTTCAAACTCGTCAACTTCTACTTCAGTCTCTTCCTCTGAGGAGCTGGAGCTGCTTCTTGGCTGCGAGGTGGGGTCTTCGTATTTGTAGATGAACTCCGACTCTTCCACTTCAATGTTCTCGTTGGGGTCTCGGCTGCCGCTACCCACTTGCAATATGAGCAGATCCTCCACCGATACCCTATCTCCGGTACGCAGTGCTCTGCCTTGGCAGCGTATGCCATAGAGCCAATCGCGCTCGCCTGGAACGAGTTGAGGGTTGCCCAGCTTGAATCCCATAGCCTTTAGCTTGGCCTGAGCCTCAATAAACGAGCAGTTGTCGATGATGTCGGGCAGGGGAATCTTCTTGGGAGACGATGCATTGACCGTCACATGCAGAATACGTCCAGGCTTCACTTCGTCGCCGGCAGTCAACGATTGTGTCAGCACGCAGTCGGGTGGGAGCGATTTTACATAGCCGGTGTCGCTCACCTCTATCTTGATGCCGGCAGCTTCTGCCAGTTTCACGGCTTCGGAATATTGCTTGTGCTCGACGTTGGGGACAATGATGACCTTGCCATGACGCGTGTAGAGGTCTGTGCCAAACTTAATGATCACAGCCAACATCACTATCATAAGCAACATGGCTAACAGATTGCCCCATAGGTGCATACTCGCAAACTTATTCAGAAAGTCTTTTATTGTCATAATGTGTGATATATCCTATATGTTAGTGCGTGACAAACCGTATTGCCACACTATTATGCAAAGATACAATAAGATTGTAAGCTGTCAAAGGAAAAATGGTTTTTTCCTTATTTGCAGCGCTATTGCAGAAATGTAGCAATGAAAAAGTACTGTCTGGTACCAACAAATGTGCTGTCTATGGCTTACGGATGACAGCGTGAAGGCGCAAGCCTTTTCTGCGTTCGCAGCGTTCCAGTATCAGCCCCGCCTTATCACACAGAGCCTGCAACTCTTTGCGGTTGTAACAATGCACATCGCCATAGCCCAAACAGTTGAGCAACGGCAGCTCAATGTGGTTGACAAACCAATGTAAGACTCTGTTGCTCATCGTCATGTCGCGCAGGATGAGGCGTCCTTGTGTGCGCAGACAGCGGTAGACGCCGTGCATGAAAGCTTCGGGGTTGGGGTAGTGGTGGAAACTCTGCGAGCAGATGATGACATCGAAAGACGCGTCATCAAAGGGTAGGTTCTCACAGTCGCCGCATATCATAGTGGTGTTGGGCAAATGCTTTTCTTTCGCCACCTCTATCATCTTGGGGGTGATATCTATTCCAGTGAAGTGCGCATCGGTAAAACGCTCGGTGAGCCATGAGAGCATAGGGGCGGTGCCACACCCTGCGTCAAGTAAGTCGGTGAAAGGTTCCGATGTGATTTCTGCCAAAATATCTGGATAGTCTTTTTTGCAAATGTTGTAGACTCCTGCATGGTTGGTTTCGTATTTGTCGGCAGCGCGGGTAAATTCGCTGACTGACAGTTGCTTATAATGTTGCGAATGTCTCATGTGAAGAACAGTTTACTGAGGCAAAGGAAGTGAGGATAATTCAACAATACAATACCTAAAAATGATGGTTTTTCTTTATTTGTGAGATGTTGTGCCCAGACAACATTCGTGAACAGCTACAACCCTTCCTGCCTTATGCACCTTCATAGCCACTCATGTATTTTCATGGAAAAACTCATATTTTTTGTTATATCAGTAATCAAATCCATTTGAAAACGTATTTGTTAAATTTGTATAGATTTGTACGATTTCTGCCCGTAGGGCACTTTTTATAGTTTGCTAAATTGGAATTTATCTTAATCTTTAATTAAGATTTTACTCACTATAATTATGATCCACGATGATCTCAATCTGAAGTCCAGGTGCCAATGGCTTAATTTCATTGCGGAGCTGTTCAGTGAAGGTGGCGTCGTCGTGGATGGACATATCTGGAACCACATCAACAGAGAGATAATTATCTTTCTCGGAATAGTAGAATCCGTGCACCTGAACGATGCTCTTGTGAGCCGAGAGAGCCTGTATCACTGTCGATTGCAACTCAGTATTGCTGTTTTCGCCTGTAGCAATGGCGTATACGCCAACGGTCATAATAATATTGTGGTGCTCCACCATGTACATCGTTATCTTTCGTGTTAGCCCATGAATCTCATGGGCGGACATCGTATCATGGACAGCGATATGCAGTGAGCCGATTTTTACCTCATGTCCATAGTTATTTAGAATAAGATCATAGACTCCGTGAACACCGTCGAAGTCGGATACCTCTTTCTTTATCTGGTTGGAAAGTTCTGCCGGTATGCTTACGCCCAGCAGTTCATTGACGGGCGAGGCAATCATCTCAACACCCGCTTTGATGATGACAAGGGAAATCAACGCTCCTAAGATACCGTCAAGCGAAACGCTCCACAGCAACATAATGCCTGCCGACACCAGTGTGGTCAAAGTGACAATGGCATCAAATAGTGCATCGGAGCCAGAGGCAGTCAGTGCATCGCTCTGCAACTGCTCACCTTGTTTCTTGACATACTTACCAAGAATGAGTTTGACCACGATGGCTACCACAATGACAATGAGTGTCGTAGCCGAGTATTCTGGCACTGTAGGATGGAAGATTTTCTTCACAGACTCGATGAGCGATGTGATGCCTGCCGAGAGTATGATGACAGCAATGATGATGGCGCTGAAGTACTCTACGCGCCCATATCCAAAGGGATGTTTTCTATTCGGTGGCAGCTTGGAGAGTTTTGTGCCTACGATGGTAATGACACTTGACAAGGCATCGCTAAGATTGTTGACGGCATCCATCACAATGGCAACCGAACTGGCTAAAAGTCCCACTATGGCCTTGAAGGTTGCTAACAATATATTGGCTATGATGCCGATGATGCTGGTGCGGATTATCAGCGAACTTCTATCCATGTTAATTCCTATTTATCTGTCTATTGGTGTATATTCAATCTTAGCTTCTTCATTAGTGCTTCCAGCTTCATAATAACAGAGCGAAGGCCGTCGTTGCAGCTGACGATGGGACACCGGGTTCTTTAATACAGTCTCCGTCGTAGAACAGGCTCGAGAAGTTGACCAAGGAAGGCAGCATCGAACTCACAAGCGGCGGCAAGAACCCACACTATGCCGTCGAACAATACGCCGTGAACGGCGCACTGCACTACGGCATGGCAATCCTCGACGAAGGCACGTATGACGAGGTCATCGTAATCGGCGTGAACGGGACCACGCTCAGGAAAGACGGCACGGTAATCGACCCGGAGCTGAAGGCATACTACGTCGCAAAGAAGAACGACTGTGTCCCGAAGGAAATCGCTGGATTCGACCTCGTGCAGACACGCAGGCAGAACATCGACCGCCTCTACGAGGAGCTTGACAACATGACGCTCACCGAAGAGGAACGGGAACGCGTGAAGCGGGACAAGGAGGAGACGCTCGAAAGAAGCATCAAGGACATCCACCAGCGCATCTATGATGACTCCAACATCAAGACGCTGCTCGGGACGAATGAGAAGCTATACCTCTTCTGCGGACTAATCATGGCAGGACTGACCACGAACGGGATACGCCCGCTCGAGGTGAATGACTTCTACGGCAACGACGATGAATACGATAACGACGGGCTCATCATCCTGAGAAGGACGAAAGCCTTCCTGCGAAAGAAGGGATGCGCAGACGACAAGATCGAAATCGTGCTGAGATACCTCACGCCCGTATTCAAGAAACGCGAGCTGTGGCAGCCAGTGAACGGTGAGAGCGTCATCAAGTCGATCTATCGGCAGGTGAAGCAGGAAATCCTGCCACTGCTCGAGAGCAACGTGCATCTAGATTTCACCGGCAAGATCCTGAACAGCCTGAACGACTGGGTCTCCATCGAGAACGACCGACTCAACGACGTCGTCCTCACACCGCGCCCCGTGACGCGACTCATGGCACGCATTACGCGAACGGACATGGACTCCTTCGTATGGGACACATGCATGGGATCTGCAGGCTTCCTCGTGTCAGCGATGGAGATAATGATCGATGATGCGAAGCGGAACATCAAGGATGCCGACGCCCTCGCCGCAAAGGTTGAGCACATCAAGCGATGTCAGCTGCTCGGCATCGAGATTCTCGGCAACATCTAC
>ONTS01000024.1 GCA_900320845.1 uncultured Prevotellaceae bacterium
ACGCGTCGGATAGTCGCTGAAATCAAACGTACGAGGGTGCTGGCCATCGTCGTACATGTCGTCTGTACAAGAAATAAACAAAAATAAAGCTGAAGAAAAAAACAACAGCAACACCCGGCGGAGGGACCGCAGAGAGATAACGAGGTTTGTATTCATAAGGTATTGATGATTGATTAATACATGGTTAGGAAATCGGTGGACAAAGAAAAGAAGCAAGGGAGACGAAACTAGTGCTTGATATCATTCCAGGCTGGTTTCGCATCAAAGAAATTTCTGTCTTCCATATCATATTCGAAGCCAAACGGCTTGCCTCCGTTGTCGTCGTCGTCAAACTCTCCGTCGTTGTGACCATCGTCGCCGGCATTAGCACCGGTACCATTTCCACTGGCCATCAACAGCAGGGAATGCAACTTCGAGTCTAACAACACACACACAGGAGGAATGTAGCGTTTGAAATTCTTGTCATCTGAAAAAACATTTGTTCTCATAATTATAAAATTTTACAGTTAATACCAAAAGGACATTATACCTTGAACAACAGCAACGCAGAAAACCCGCAAGCATATGCCCTACGGGTGTAATACTCTGCAAAAGAACTGCACTGTTAAGATTTGTTAATATGGGGGGGGAGAGAAATAGTCCTTACCCAACGACAGACCGCAGCCTGCTTGGTGCAGGACAGCAGCTTGATGATGACGAACGTGCATGATAGACATAGAGCCGATGTGGGGGAAGGTGACACGTTTATTGATTTATGACAGACATGGTGCCTTATATGGTGCCCCTTTTGTCTGCGAGTAAAAGACTTTTATGTATGTTGAGAAATGGCAACACGCTCATGCCGCCATCAGAATTGCGGGTGCAAAAGTAGACAGTACGCTCCGAAACATTGGCGCGCATATGTTACAATTAAGGTTTATTAACTAAACAACAATGTATATTCCTTTCAACAGGAGTGTTTTTCGCGGAAATTCATGAAAAAAGTGTACTGTGAAAAAAGAACACGGATAACAGAACACGGATGAACAAAAGAAAAAACACTGTTCGCACTGCTGTTTATCCGCGTTTTTGGCAATTTAGAGTTTTTGACGCTTATCACTATAGACCTACTATACCCTGCTCTTTACGCATATCAATGTCTCTTTATACATCCTGTGAAATACTCGCCACACATCTTTATATCATGTAGTACACAAACAGGCTTACGTTGTACAGCCAGTGTGCGCAGCAGGTAGGCGGTGCCTATGGGCAGCATGAATGCCCAGTGCGCTGTCATGATGTACACCTCGTTGAGGGCAAAGCCGAAGCCGACATGTATCACCATGTCGCTCACAAACCATGCCAACACGAGCCACAGGTAACGGCTACGGCGTCCACACCACACGCCGACGAGGAAGAGTAGTACGATGAGCGCTTCAGCAATATAGGGTATCGGTGTATGATACTTCACAATGACGGGTCGCCGCTGCCCCACATCCTGCAACAAGGAGTCGGCATGGAGCTGCAATCCCTCGCCGAAGATGTTGTGTACGACTGCGGGCATACGCGGTGTAGAGACATCGCTCCACTGCAACATCCCGTCCTTGGCCAATGCCTTGCCCTTCTTGCTGCTCACTCTCTTCTTCACCTTCTTCTTCGGCGTCACCTCTGCATGGCGATTCTTGCGCTGCCAAGCCTCGTAGCGCGCCTTACGTTCAGCGCGTGCCTTCTCGGCGGGACGTCCGACAAACTGATATTGCAAGTGGGTGACCAGCAAGTTGAGTGCGATGGGCAGCATAAGGCCAATAAGTATATGTTTCGGTCGCCAGAAGCGCCTGCCGTTGACGTACAGCGACGCCATCATGGCTTTTGCCCCGTTGGTGAGTGTGAGCCCGGCAGTGAGGAATACGAGCCAGAAGGTGCGCCAAGGCGACCATCCGTCGGGCGACGATGAGCCCTTTCTGCCCGCCATCCACAGAATAAAGGTGAGCACACAGAGCGACAGGCAGAAGTGGTCGGGCACACACACAGTGAGCATCATGTAGGCAAAGGAGAACGTGTAGGCTCCCAGCAGCCACGACTCGCGACGACTCACGCCGAGAACCTTATTGAATATACGCGTGAGGAAGATGAAAGCATAGACCGATGCAGCCACGAGCACCACGGCATAGACGAACTGTACACAGTTCATGCCTGTGATGTAGAAGAGCAATCGGTTGAAAAGACTCAGCGGCCAGAAGAAGACGACGAGCAAAGGATGACGCACGCCAATGTGGTAGAAGCTCGACCAATGTGAGATGATGGTGTAGCTGAACGGGTCGAAGCCACTGATGTGGAAGTTACGGAGGAACGGTCCCCACGGACCTTTCATATAGACCGTGAAGAGTGAGGCATATTTGGCTATGACCAAGACATTGAGTGCTGTAGAAACGATGGCTGCAATGAGTGCAGGCATACGCTCGTCGCGACTCAGACGCAGCTGGTCTGCCAAAGCACCGAGCAGGGTACGGCGCGCAACGGGTTGCGACGACAGCGCATGGCTTTCGCCTTTGCGCCCTAACAGTCCGCGCAGACCTTTGCCTTTCATAAAGAAACGCACCAGGAAGAAGTTGACAGGCACACACACGGCAAACACAGGCAGCAGCGCCAAGCTCTTAGGCAGGCCGAGATGGATAAAGAACGTGAGCAGAACGGTCTGCAGTGTGTAGTTGGTGGCGTGGGCTACGACAAAGCCTGCGCCCCGTTGCGCCGTACTCTTCACACGGAAGGTGTAGCGTGTGGAGGCAATATAGTTGAACACGAAGCTCAGTCCGTATGCCAATGTATTGGCTATGGCTGGGTGCAGCAGTTGGATGAAGAGCAGATAGAGCCCATACTGCAGCAGCGTGGCAGCCACACCGACGACGGCGAAACGTAGAATCTCACCGCGATGTTCACGATCAAAAAGATTGGTAATGCGCTTCATCGGCATAAGAGATAAGGTTACTGTCGCCACGGCTGTCACCGTATGCCACGACATGATACTGTTCTATATCAGGAAAGACCTCCTTCAGTCGCCGCACTTTCTCCTCTCCGTAGCAGTTTGGCGTGCTAAAAGCCCCTGTCCACCTATCTTCGTCGTCGACGGCATGCTCGGTGGCTATGATGACAGCCTGAGGATAGTGCCGGTGTACGATGGGACGCACCCAACAGCTCAGACTTGCAGTGACAACCACTACCCTTTCGCCCTGCTGTGTGAGCCTATCGAGTTCGCTGCGGGCGGCTGAACGCCAGAGTGTATCGCTCTGTTGGGCAAAGCGTTGGGCAGCAGCGTCCATCTCCTCGGCTGTGCGTCCTGCGAAGAGGGCACCCACCACGCGCTCCTTCAGCCCGCCGTTATCGCACAAGCGCAGCTTCATGCCTATGAGCTGAGGCAGAAAACGCAGCAACACGAGCGACACACGCCGCCATCCCACTACCGAACGGGCAAAGGGAAGGAACGTGTCGCCATGCGTCAGCGTACCGTCGAAGTCGAAGACGTAAAGGGAGGAACGTGGCATCATACGTAAAGTATAAGGAAGAAGGAAAGTGTCCAGAGCACCACTACAGCCTGCAGGAAGAAGTCGTGCAACATGATGTGCGTGGGACTGCCGCTCTTCTCATCGACGACGGTGAGCTGAATGTAGCGCAGCAGGCCGACGATGACAAAGATGGAGGTAAGGTATAGGTAGGAAGTATGGAAACGACTCACCACTTCGGGGCTTACGGTGTACATGATGTAGCACACCAATGTGACCGTGGCGGTGATGGTAATGGCTTGGTTGAGGAACGAGATGTTGTAGCGAGTGATATTCTTGCGCAACTTCACTCCGGTGTTATCGTACTTCAGTACGTCGTCGCGGCGTTTCGAAAGTGCCATAAACAGCGTGAGAAGGAAGGTCATCAGCACTATCCAATGGCTGAGAACAATGCCCGTGGCAAGACTACCAGCGAGCAGACGAAGCACAAAGCCGAAGGCAATGACGCACACGTCGACCACTGCCACTTGCTTTATCCACAGGCAATAAGCCACGTTGATGAGGGCATAGGCGGCTATGACGGCTGCCACCTGCCACCCTGTAGCGGGTATGAGCAGCGGCAGAGCAATGGCAGCGGTGCACAACACGGCGGCAAGGAGCAACGCCCGGGTGGTGCTGACGGCTCCGCTCGCCACAGGACGGTGGCGCTTCTTCTCGTGAAGACGGTCGGATGGAGCATCAATGACATCGTTGAGGCAATAGATGGCAGATGCCACGAGGCAGAAAGCGACGAAGGCTATGCAGCCAAGCAGCAGCGAACGGCTGTGCAGTAGGGCTCCACCGAAGAAGACAGGCAGAAAAACGAAGATATTTTTCAGCCACTGTTGAGGACGTAGAAGCTGTATGTATTGGCGCATAGGGGGAATGGTTAAGGGGTTATGGGGTTAGCTTTTCTTCATCAACGGCATCATCAGCCATGCTGCTGCCAGCGCTATGAGCAGATAGATGATGAGCGTTGGCCACACGTCGTCGGCATGCATGGCAGGCAAGAACAGCTTGCGCACCGTGGGATGCACGACGAAGAGTGCCGCCGACACGCCTCCCGTCCATACCATGGGGCGCAACGACCACTGCGGAAGGAGCCGTACCATGCTGATGCCAGCCACCAACACGCCGACAGGTACCCACAACCACGTCTGATAGGCAGTGCTTCCGCCGACGATAAGTATGAGAGCTGCCACCAATGCTACGCCGTCTGCCAGACGGCCGTGCCATGGTATGCCATGACGGCCTACCCAAATGCCGAGACAGAAAGGCAGGAGGCTGCCCACAAAGTTGTAGCGCAGGTAGTTGAGGGTGTCGCGTTCGGCTATCGGGAGCAGTGCCTGCACCATCCAAGCCAGAACGATAAGCACCCACAACACCTTGTCGTCACGGCGGAAAAGCAGCAGACGATAGACGATGTAGAGCTGCAACATGAGCCCAAAGTACCAATAAGGTCCAGGCCATATGGCGTGATGCGGCTCGGGAAGGAAGTTGTTGACCATGAACAGCTGCGCCAACAGTTGCACTGCCGTGTAGCTTCGTGTCTGCGGTGTCAGGACGTCGACGGCGAGGAAGAGGGCAAAGCCGATACTCATCATGCGAAACAGCTTGGCGAAGTGTGTGCCTATGAAAGGCACTACAGGCACAGGCGCTGACTGACGCTCGTACTTCATCACCAGTCCGAAGCCGCTGAGGAAGAGGAAAAGCGGAACACCATAGTGTCCGAAGAAGGACAACAGGTGTACGACGATGTCGCTGTCGGGATGGTTGAGCACATACATCATCCGCTTGGCATTGCGTGCCGAGAAGGTATATTCGTTCTCTTTCACCGCCATTGGCAGCCAGTGTGTCCAGTTGTGGAGCACTATGCCGAGGATGGCTATGCCACGCAACGCTGTGCACTGCAGGCGGTTAAGGGCGTGCTGGTTGTTGTTGTTTTCCATGACGGCGGTAGTATTTCATATCAAGTTTATTGTAGTCGTTGCGCTTCTTCATCATCCTGGGTCTCGAAGCGTCGAAATCTTTCGACAGGATGTTGCGCTCGGCTTTGTAGTGCGGGGTATGAATGCCAGCCAACCAGAGCAACAGATGCGGCATGGCATCGCTCATAAAGGGCTGGTCGCGTTGCTCTACGATGCGCCGACAGATGTCGGGATGCTTGCGCTGGTAGCTGGTGGTAAAGTATATCCACATCGGTATCTCATACTCTTCGTGCGCCAGCCGGGCGTTGATGCGGTCGGAATGCACGCGTCCGTGCTTGTTTCGTATGCCGTCGTACACCTCTTCGCCGTGGTCGGAGAGATAGATGACGATGGCTTCTTTGTCGTCGAAGCGTCGAACAATTTGATTTACGATGTCATCGTTGTACAATGTGGCGTTATCGTATTCCGCTACCCACTGCACCTCGCGCGGTTTCAGGTCGGGACGGTCGTAATCGGAGCGGTGAAAGACAGTACGTGCCAGCGGATAGCGCAGACTGTACTCTGTGTGTTGCCCCATGAGATGGAAGATAGTGAGCCTCGGCACCGTGTCGTTGGTTCGCTTGGCTGCCAGACTATCATAGACGTGCAGCAATCCTTCATCGTATTGATACAGTTGGTTGTTGCGATGGTCGAACATGTTGCTGCTCAGCGTCTCATCGTTGAGGAAGAAGCCGCCACTGAAGTCGTATATCGCCTCTTTGGAGCGCGGGAGAAACTGGTTTGTCAAGAAATCGACCTTGTATCCGGCTTTACGGAAGAGCGAAGGGAACATGGGCGTGTTGCACCAGTCAATATTCAGGTCGTCATCGACGGTGTATGTCGAGAACATGAGCTTGAATACGAAGCTGGTGAGGTTCCATGGCGCCACAACATCCGTATATGGGATGAGGCGTCCGGTTCGAGCCAGGCGCAACTGTTCTGGTGTTGTGGGCTTTTCGTAACCAAATAGGGCGGAATGGTGCTTGTTGTAGCTCTCGCCGATGATGAGTACGATGTTGGGGGAGGTAAACGAGCAGCTGTCTACTTTGGCATTGCTCTCTGCTTCGATAAGATCGTCGAGCTGACGGGCAATAAGCTGGTTGGACTTAAGGCTGAACATCATCCGATAGACAGGCAAATACATCACATCGTTGCTGTTTCTGCGCACGAGTGTTCTCTCTACGCCTCCTATCGTGTTCGAATTGAGCGTCTGCCACATTGTTTTCTTATTCTCCCATGAAGCATGAACGCCATAGATGAGCGATGGCAGCATGACAGCGCCGATCAATGCCTGCAACGGTAGCCTATAGGGGATGCGCCGTATGAGCGCAAAGGCATGCCGACGCGGCCTGAGATGGCACACACTGACGGCTATGTGTACGGCGCCGAGCAGTATCAGCCACCCCACTTTCGTAAACAGCGTACCAATGGAGAGATAAGAGCTAAAGAACTCGCCTGCCTCGCGGCCATTGGTCTCGCCTACGAGCAACAGCATGGTGGGCGTGATGCGCGACTGGAAATTCAGAAAACAGTATACATCGACAATGGCAATGATGTAAAGCAGTACTGCCAGCGTGCCACGCACCCACCGTTTGGCGCAGCGGGGGACAAGAAGCAGCAACACACAGACCACATAGAGGTCGAGGGTGAGCTCAACGAGCGGATCGGGATAGCGCACATAGCGTGCATGCGGGTCGGCAGTGAACACCGTGCAGAGCATGCCCAGCAACCACATAAACACGAAGAACACCATATTGCGCCTCACCGGAAGCCACACCAGTCGCAAAATGCGACATATATTGGTGAATATCTTAGTCAGCAGTGGATTCATATCATTTCACTTTCCACACTCCTTGTTCCTTGAGCATGGGCATGACTATTTCCTCGTTGGTGCTGTCGGCGTAGCATATCACCACATAGGCATCGGCAGTCTTGTTGCCTTTACCTATCTTTACATCCGCCACGCGCACATCAACGATGTTGGTATGCAGTCGTCTTTGTTCTTCGATAAACATGGCAGCGTTGTCTGCCAGTTGCGCATTGTAGTCGTCGTTGCGGGCTGAAGCACCTGCCAGCATCGACGCATATTCGGTATAACGGCCGTTGAGCAGCATGTCGTACGACGCCAGCACAGCTTCTTCCACATGCTGACGCTCGGTGACATCTTTCCCACACGACGCCCACAGACTCATCATCAGAGCCACAAAGGGCAACAGCCATAGCTTTTTCATCATCATTTCTGTCGTACAAATACATTGATGGGACACCCGGTCAGTGTCCAGTTCTCGCGTATCTTGTTTTCCAGAAAACGCTTGTAGGGTTCCTTTACATACTGAGGCAGGTTGGCATAGAAGACGAAGGAGGGTATCTTCGTGTCAGGAAGCTGCGAGCAGTATTTTATCTTGATGTACTTACCCTTCATGGATGGTGGCGGGAAGGCTTCTATCAGCGGCAGCATCACTTCGTTGAGCTTGGTGGTACCGATGCGTGTTGTGCGGTTGAGATAGACCTGTTTGGCGGTCTCCAACACCTTGAAGATGCGTTGCTTGGTCAATGCCGAAGCAAAGATAATGGGAAAATCGGTGAATGGAGCCATGCGTTCGCGAATGGCATTCTCGAAGGTCTTCACCACAATCTGGTCCTTGTCTTCCACCAAGTCCCACTTGTTCACTACCACAACAAGCGACTTGTTATTGCGCTGTATGACCTGGAAGATATTCATGTCCTGCGCTTCAATGCCGCGTGTGGCGTCTATCATCAGAATACATACATCGCTGTTTTCTATGGAACGTATGCTGCGCATGACGCTGTAAAACTCCAAGTCTTCCGTCACCTTGTTCTTACGGCGTATGCCTGCGGTGTCTACGAGGTAGAAGTCGAATCCGAACTTGTCGTATCGGGTGTAGATGGAGTCGCGCGTGGTGCCTGCCACATCGGTGACGATATGTCGGTCCTCACCTATGAAAGCGTTAACGAGGCTGCTCTTGCCCACGTTGGGACGTCCCACGATGGCAAAACGAGGTATGCCCTCTTCCAGCTCGTCGGCGATGTCGGCCGAAAGCTTGGTCAACAGCAGGTCGAGCAGGTCGCCGGTGCCGCTACCTGTGGCAGCACTGATGCACAAAGGCTCGCCCAATGCAAGCTGATAGAACTCATACGAGTCGTAACGCTGGATGTTATTGTCAGTCTTATTGGCCACAACGATGACCGGCAGCTTGGAACGACGCAATATCTTGGCTACATCTATGTCCAAATCGGTGACACCCGTGGTGACATCGACGAGGAACAGCACCACGTCGGCTTCCTCAGTGGCGATGACTACCTGCTTGCGTATTTCTTCTTCGAAAATATCCTCACTGTTTACCACCCATCCTCCAGTGTCAACAACGGAGAACTCGCGGCCGTTCCATTCACATTTTCCATACTGACGGTCGCGCGTGGTTCCTGCGTGCTCGCTCACTATGGCCTTACGCGACTTGGTAAGGCGGTTGAACAACGTGCTCTTGCCCACATTGGGGCGACCTACGATAGCTACTAAGTTTGCCATAGGGGGTTGTATTGCTTTATTATTTGTTCTTCTTTGCGCGCAAAGGTAATAAAAATCCCGCACCCTTATATAATATAGACAAAACCTTCGTACCTTTGCCTTATCAGTTTTCGCCTTAATTTAATTTCTATCATGAAATATACCTTTATTCATCTGCTTATAGCACTGTGTTCGTTCACCTTCTTTGTGGCATGTGAGAATCCTAACAACGACGTAGAAGATGTTGTTGGCAACGATGATGACGATGACGGAGGAGGCAGCGGAGGCGGAAACAACGGAAAAAATGACCGCGAGAAGAGGTATACCGTGATGGAATTTATCAACGGAAAATTCTCATATCAAGTATGGGTAAAGGGTTATATCGTAGGCTCATGCTACAGCAATATCAAGAATGCAGACTTCACCCCGCCCTTTGATGGCTCTTCGGCTTTATTATTGGCCGACCGTCCTGGCCAGACAGACCTTGACAGCATCATTCCCATTCAGCTAACAGGCCCTCGACGCACTTACTGCAACCTTGTAGACCATCCGGAAAATTTCGGGTGTCAAGCTGAATTTTTTGGTTCAAAGAACACTTATTTCAGGATGACAGGCATGAAGGATGACATCGGTGCCTTCAACTTGTGGGATAAGGATGGTCATTTAGTAGAACAATAGCTCCCCTCACACATACATCATTAACACCAACACATCAACAAAAACCCTATACACACAATGACAGACAATCGCATCTGCAGCCTTTTCGGCATTGAGAAGCCCATCATTCAGGGCGGAATGGTATGGATTAGCGGCTGGCGGCTGGCGGCTGCCGTAAGTAACGCCGGCGGACTGGGACTTATCGGTGCCGGATCGTTGACCCCAGAGTTGCTAACAGAACATATTCAGAAGCTGAAAAGCGCCACCGACAAGCCATGGGGCATCAACATCCCGCTGATGAGCCCCATTTCGGCAGCATTTGTCGACATCGCCATCCGCGAAAAGGCTCCCGTAGTATTCACCTCGGCAGGAAGTCCGAAGAAGTACACCGCCATGCTGCACGAACACGGCATAAAAGTGGCTCACGTTGTGTCGAGTTCGAAGTTTGCCCGCAAGTGCGAGGAAGCTGGTGTAGATGCCGTTGTTGCCGAAGGTTTCGAAGCCGGCGGGCACAACGGTCGCGAAGAGACCACCACACTGACACTCATCCCGCAGGTGCGACGCGCCACCACGCTGCCACTCATCGCTGCCGGTGGCATAGCCAGCGGCGAAGCCATCTTTGCCATGATGGCATTGGGCGCCGACGGAGTACAGATAGGCACCCTCTTTGCCCTCACACAGGAGAGCAGTGCATCGGAGACATTCAAGAAGCGTTGCACCTCACTCGAAGAAGGCGACACCATGCTCACGCTGAAAGCCCTCTCCCCCACCCGACTGGTAAAAAATGAGCTCTATCAACGCATAGCCGAAGCCGAACAGCAAGGCGCTACAGCTGAACAGCTGCTCGAACTGGTGCCAAAAGGTTCGGCACGACGCGGCATCTTCGAAGACGACATCGAGAACGGCGAAGTGGAAATAGGACAGATAGCTTCAGCCATACGCTCCATAGACAGCGTCGCCGATGTCATGCAAAGACTTACCCAAGAGTTCTGCAATGTGCAGCAAAAGGCAGGAAGCTGGAAAAGTTGATAAAGATCGAAAGCTTAAGTAATAAAGGAGTTAAGCGATATTGCAAAACTTAAACAACACATATCATGAACAACGACAACAACAACCAGAACAACAACAATCAGTTACAGATAAACCTCTCTCCCGAGGTCGCCCAAGGTGTGTATGCCAACCTTGCCATCATCACCCACGCCAGCGCCGAGTTCATCATGGACTTTGCTCAGATGGCTCCCGGTGTTGACAAGGCTCAGGTACGCAGCCGTGTCATTATGGCTCCCGAACATGCCAAGCGCCTGCTGCATGCACTGCAAGAGAACATTGCCCGCTACGAGCAGCAGTTCGGCACCATACAGCTGCCCAACCAACAGCCACGCACCATCAACCCCTTCGGCATGGGAAATCCTGGGGAAGCATAACAAAACATATAAAACGAAAGCCCGGCAATTGCCGGGCTTTCGTTTTATTCAGGATTGTATCCGAAGAGATTAAGTTCTTTCTGCGAATTGCGCCAGTCTTTATCTACCTTGACATAAGTCTCAAGATAGATATTTTTTCCAAAGAATCGTTCCAAAGCCCGTCGTGCTTCCATCGACACCCGTTTGAGCGCCACGCCGCGATGGCCGATGATGATGCCCTTCTGCGACTCACGTTCCACATAGATGACAGCGCGGATGTGGATGAGTCTGTCGCTCTCCTTAAATTCTTCCACGCCCACTTCAACCGAGTAGGGAATCTCCTTGTCGTAGTAGAGCAGTATCTTCTCGCGTATGATTTCGGACACAAAGAATCGTGCGGGCTTGTCGGTCCATTGTTCTTTGTCGAAGAAAGGCGGTGAGTCGGGCAGCAGTTCCTTGATGCGTCGCAACAATATGTCGACTCCGAAGCTGTTTTGTGCCGACATAGGCAGTATCTCTGCCTTGGGCAACAGGGCATGCCACTGCTCAACGAGCTGCGCCAAGTGGTCCTGAGTGCTCAGGTCTATCTTGTTGATGAGCAGTATGACGGGCACATCGAGCGTACGTACCTTTTCAAGGAAGTCCGCATTCTTGTCGGGTTGTTCGACGACGTCGGTGACATACAACAATACGTCAGCGTCGACAAGCGCCGATTCGCTGAAGGCGAGCATGGACTCCTGCAGCTTATAGTTGGGTTGCAGCACGCCCGGTGTGTCGCTCAGCACTATCTGACACTCATCGTCGTTGATAATGCCCATAATGCGGTGGCGCGTGGTCTGCGCCTTAAAAGTAGCGATGCTGATGCGCTCGCCAACCAGGCGGTTCATCAGCGTCGACTTTCCTACATTGGGATTTCCTACAATGTTTACGAATCCTGCTTTGTGCATTCTTGTCCGTCATAAGCCCATCGCAGGTAGGATGCTCCGTGCACGAAACCTGCTCCGAAAGCGGTGAGGATGATGTTGTGTCCGCGCCTCAGCCGGTGCTCGTTCTCCCATAGGGCGAGCGGTATGGAGGCAGCACTGGAGTTTCCTATGTGCTCAATGTTGACGATGACCTTCTCGTCGGGCAGCTCCAGACGCTTCTGCACGGCTTCGATGATGCGCAGGTTGGCCTGATGAGGTACGATGAAGTCGATATTGTCCTTGTTCAGTCCGTTGCGCTGGGCAATGAGTTCGCTGTCGTATGTCATGTTTGACACAGCAAACTTGTACACCGTTCGTCCCTCTTGATAGATGAAGTGCAGTCGGTGGTCGACCGTGAAGTGCGAAGCGGGACATACCGAGCCTCCTGCTTTCATATGCAGGAAGGGAAGTCCCTTTCCATCGGTACGCAGGTATGAGTCGATGTATCCCAGATTGTCTTCGTCTTCTTCGGCGGCTTCGACGAGCACAGCTGCAGCGGCATCACCAAAGAGCGGGCAGGTAGCGCGGTCGCGGTAGTCCGTCATCGACGACATTTTCTCTGCACCAATGATAATGACACGGTTGTAGCGTCCACTCTCTATCATGCAAGCCACCATGTCGAGGGTGTAGAGGAATCCACAACATGCAGCCGAGATGTCGAATGCCAAGGCATTCTTCAGCCCGAGTTTACCCAACACGATAGATGCCGTGGAGGGGAAACGGTAGTCGGGTGTGGTAGTAGCTACATACAGTGCATCGATAGTGTCGGGGTCAACGCCCGTCTTGTCGAGCAGCTGTCGGGCAGCCTTTCGCGCCATGTACGACGTGCCGAGACCTTCCTCAGTGAGGATGTGGCGTTCCTTGATGCCGACACGGGTGGTAATCCATTCATCGCTGGTATCGACCATACGGGCCAACTCATCGTTGCCAAGTACATAGTCGGGAACATAGCCACCGAGCCCAGCGATGATTGCTCTGCGCTTACCCATCGTTAGTCAGCAAGTTCTTTTACGATGGCCACTTTGCCACGATAGTATCCGCAAGTGGGACATACGGTGTGATACACGTAGTAAGCACCGCAGTTGGGGCATACTGCCAATGCTGGCATCTCAGCCTTATCGTGGGTTCTGCGTTTTGCAGTACGGGTCTTTGATTGTCTTCTTTTTGGATGTGCCATAATGAATATGATTTACGATTTAACTATTTACTGTTTCTGTTCTATTCGTTGTTTGTGCTGTCGGTGAGGCTTTTCAGCTTGTCCCATCTCGGGTCTGTTTCCGTTTCAGCCTGTTCGGCTGTTTCTGCCTCATCGGCAAACTGTTGCAGCCTTTCTGCCACATCGCCGCTGCATTCTCCTTCGTCATGCACATGGCGCAAGGGCAGGGTGAGCGCTACCTGTTCGTAGGCAAGCCAGCTGAGGTCTAACACAGGGCGACGCTCGTCAAGCATTAGCAGATGCTCGTCTTCCTCATCCTGCTCGCCCAGCTGCACCTCCATGGTGTTGTCGGACGCCACGGGCATGGTGAGCGGCTGCAGGCAGCGGTCGCAGAGCACCCACACGGAGCCGCTCACCTCGAGCGTCAGCAGGAAGTGAGAGCCCACACGGCGCAACAATGCTACAGCATCCACAGTGCCACCCTGTACCACGGCATTGGCGATAGCGCCAAACCACACATTGTCAAGACGGAAACGAAACGCCTCCTCATCGTGTTGCCAGGTGGAGAGGTCAACCTGTATGTTGGAAACTGCGCACATTGGGCTGCAAAGGTACGGCAAACAGCGAGAAAGACAAAAGTTTGCGCCATTTTTTTTGAATATAAGAAAGAGGAAAGAGCTTCACTGCGAGAAGCAAAGAAGCGCCTGACACAAAAATATCCCTTCCCTTGGCGAGAGGGAGGGATGTTGCCTGCGCTGTAGCCCGAAGCTCTTGCCTGACGTCTATCGTTAACCAATGACTGCGCTATCGGAAAGGAGGCACGAACAGGTCAGCACCGGTCGGATTGCCGGTGGACTGTGGTCGGATATCCGTCAGCGTACACTCGCAACGCAATCTCGTTGACTTTGGGCACCAATCTCATCGACTTTGGTCCGCAATCGTTCCCTATACTCTACCCCACTCTTTAACCTTTAATCGGTAAACTATAAACTTTGCCATCTCCGCAGTTTAACCTTTGAGCATCAAGCTGTCTTCAATAAAAAAAACTCCCTTCCTTGTTGCCTTGGAGGGGAGTTTTTTCGGTTGCAATATCTTTGTTTAGTCTTCTTCGGTTACGAAGTCGAGGATGTTGCGTTTGTTAGCTTCGAGTCTATCGTGGTCTTCCATAGAGGTGACGATAAGTTTGTCGTACTCTCTCATACCAGTTCCTGCTGGTATGCGGTGACCAGTGATGACGTTTTCCTTCATGCCTTCGAGGTTGTCGACCTTTCCGCGTATGGCGGCTTCGTTGAGCACCTTGGTTGTTTCCTGGAAGGACGCAGCCGACATGAATGACTTGGTCTGCAGTGCTGCACGGGTAATACCTTGCAGTATCTGTGTTGATGTGGCAGGCACGGCATCGCGTACTACTACGGGACGCATGTCGCGGCGCTTTAGCGATGAGTTCTCGTCGCGCAGCTTGCGTGCTGTGACAATCTGTCCGCGTTGCAGCACGGTACTGTCGCCAGCGTCAACGACAACCTTCTTACCCCAGATGCGGTCGTTCTCGGCTGCGAAGTCGAGCTTGTCGACAATCTGTTGCTCGAGGAATGTGGTGTCGCCGGGCTCGTCGATCTGCACCTTGCGCATCATTTGGCGTACGATGATCTCGAAATGCTTGTCGTTGATCTTCACACCTTGCAGACGATATACGTCTTGTACTTCGTTGACGATGTACTCCTGTACCGCAGTGGGACCCTTGATGGCAAGGATGTCGTTGGGTGTGATGACACCGTCGGAGAGCGGTGTGCCAGCACGTACGGCGTCGTGTTCCTGCACGAGGATCTGCTTGGAGAGCGAAACGAGGTACTTGCGCTGGTCGCCAGTCTTGGAGGTGACGATGATTTCGCGGTTGCCGCGCTTCACCTTACCCATGGTCACCTCGCCGTCGATTTCGGAAACTACTGCGGGGTTGGACGGGTTGCGTGCCTCGAAGAGCTCGGTGACACGTGGCAGACCACCGGTGATGTCACCTGCCTTACCAACGGCGCGCGGTATCTTGACGAGGGTAGTACCAGTCTTCACCTTCTTACCGTCGACGACGACGATGTGTCCACCTACGGGGAAGTTGTAGGTACCGATGATGTTGCCATCCTTGTCGAGGATGTCACAGGTCGGTATACGGTTGCGGTCCTTAGAGTCGATGATGATCATTTCCTTCAGACCTGTTGTCTCGTCGGTTTCGGCCTTATAGGTAATGCCTTCGATGACGTCGTTGAAGCGCAGCTTGCCTTCGTACTCGGTGACGATGACAGCGTTGAAGGGGTCCCATCGTGCTACGAGGTCGCCCTGCTTCACCTTGTCGCCCTGCTTGTAGTAGAGTGAGCTACCGTAGGGCACGTTGACGGTGGAGAGTACGATGCCGGTGTTGTTGTCGACGAAGCGAACTTCGGTGAGTCGGCTGACTACCATCTGGCATTTCACTTTCTTTCCGTCCTGCTCTTCGGTGTAGGGCACGGTACGCAGTTCGTCGAACTCGAGGTGTGCGTCGCTCTTTGCTACGATAGAAGCATTGGCAGCAGCGTTGGCAGCCACACCACCGGCGTGGAAGGTACGCAGTGTGAGCTGTGTTCCCGGTTCACCGATGGCCTGTGCAGCGATGACACCGACGGCTTCACCCTTCTGTACCATCTTGGCAGTGGCAAGGTTGCGGCCGTAGCACTTCATGCAGACGCCGTGCTTGCTCTCGCAAGTGAGCACCGAACGGATTTCCACCTTCTCGATGGGTGAATCTTCGATGGCCTGTGCGATGGGCTCGGTGATTTCTTCGCCAGCGTGAACGAGGATTTCGCCGGTGTTGGGATGTATGATGTCGTGTACTGATACACGGCCGAGGATGCGCTCGTAGAGGGTAGAGATGACCTCTTCACCGTTTTTCAGTGCGGTGCATTCCAATCCGCGCAAGGTGCCACAGTCTTCCTCGTTGATGATAACATCGTGGCTGACGTCGACAAGGCGTCGTGTGAGGTAACCGGCGTCGGCTGTCTTCATGGCGGTGTCGGCAAGACCCTTACGAGCACCGTGAGAGGCGATGAAGTATTCCAGCACTGACATACCTTCCTTAAAGTTGGAGAGGATGGGGTTTTCGATAATCTGTGCGCCTTCGGCACCGGCCTTCTGAGGCTTCGCCATCAGACCACGGATACCGGAGAGCTGCTTGATCTGGTCCTTAGAACCACGGGCACCGGAGTCAAGCATCATGAAGACGGCGTTAAAGCCCTGATCGGCCTCGGTCATTTCCTTCATCAAGATGTTGGAGATGTCGTTGTTGACGTGGGTCCAAGTGTCGATGACCTGATTGTAACGCTCGTTATCGGTGATGAAACCCATGTTGTAGTTGTCGAGAATCTGGCGCACTTCTTCGTTACCTTTCTCGATGAGTGCCTGCTTCTCTGGCGGGATGATAATGTCGTCGAGGTTGAAGGAAAGACCTGCGAGGTATGCCATGCGGTAACCGAGGTTCTTGATTCCGTCGAGGAATTCGC
Organism: uncultured Prevotellaceae bacterium; assembly: GCA_900320845.1. Taxonomy (GTDB): domain Bacteria; phylum Bacteroidota; class Bacteroidia; order Bacteroidales; family Bacteroidaceae; genus Prevotella. The sequence goes on from ONTS01000024.1 coordinate 16,714, forward strand.
AGGCACGGGCAAAGCCTACTGCCTTGATGACGTCGGCAATGATGTCGCGCAGACTCTTCTTCGAGATGATGGTGTTGACAAATCCCATCTCATGGGGCACGAGCTGGTTGACGATGACACGTCCTACCGATGTATCTACCATGCGCTTGGTGAAGGTGCCGTCGGCATTGCGGTCTTCCACCATTACCTTAACGGGTGCGTGGAGGTCGCACTTGCCTTCGTTATGTGCGATGATGGCTTCTTCGGGGCCGTAGAATGTGAGTCCGTCGCCCTTGGCTCCGGGACGCAGCTTGGTGATATAGTAGAGTCCGAGCACCATGTCCTGTGAGGGAACGGTGATAGGCGCTCCGTTGGCGGGGTTAAGAATGTTGTGGCTTTGGAGCATGAGGATCTGTGCCTCGAGAATAGCTGCATTGCTCAGGGGAAGGTGTACGGCCATCTGGTCGCCGTCGAAGTCGGCATTGAAGGCGGTACATGCCAGCGGGTGGAGCTGAATGGCTTTACCCTCAATGAGCTTGGGCTGGAAGGCCTGGATACCAAGACGGTGCAGTGTCGGTGCACGGTTGAGCAATACGGGATGACCCTTCATGACATTCTCGAGGATGTCCCAGATGATAGGCTCGCGACGGTCGACAATCTTCTTTGCACTTTTCACGGTCTTTACGATGCCGCGCTCGATGAGCTTACGGATGATGAAGGGTTTGTAGAGCTCGGCTGCCATGAGTTTGGGCAGTCCGCACTCACCCATCTTCAACTCAGGACCTACAACGATAACCGAACGTGCTGAATAGTCGACACGCTTACCGAGCAGGTTCTGACGGAAACGTCCCTGCTTACCCTTGAGTGAGTCGGAAAGGGACTTGAGCGGGCGGTTGCTCTCGCTCTTTACTGCCGATGCCTTGCGTGAGTTGTCAAACAATGAGTCGACAGCTTCCTGCAACATACGCTTCTCATTGCGGAGAATGACCTCGGGAGCCTTAATCTCAACGAGCCTCTTCAGACGATTGTTACGTATGATGACGCGACGGTAGAGGTCGTTGAGGTCGGATGTGGCGAAACGTCCACCGTCGAGGGCTACGAGGGGTCGCAGATCGGGCGGGGTGACGGGCAGTATCTTGATGATCATCCACTCTGGACGGTTGATTTCGCGGCTAGAGCGGAAGGCTTCTACCACCTGCAGACGCTTCAGGGCATCGCTCTTGCGCTGCTGTGAGGAGTCATTGTTGGCACGGTCGCGCAGCTCATAGGACAGGCTGTCGAGGTCGAGGTCGACGAGCAGGTCGTAGATGGCCTCGGCTCCCATCTTGGCAACGAACTTATTGGGGTCGTCGTCGGGCAGCTGGTCGTTGTCCTGAGGCAACAGATTGTCAACGATGTTGATGTACTCGTCTTCGGTGAGAAGGTCGTACTTGTGCGAACCGTTGATCTCTAAGTCGTCGGCATCTTTGTGTCCGGCAAGCATACCGGGCTTGATGACAACGTACTTCTCGTAGTAGATGATGGAATCGAGCTTCTTGGTAGGCAGTCCGAGCAGGTAACCGATCTTGTTGGGCAGTGAACGGAAGTACCAGATGTGTGCCACGGGCACAACAAGCTCAATGTGTCCGGAGCGTTCGCGACGTACTTTCTTCTCGGTTACGTCGACGCCGCAACGGTCGCAGGTAATGCCACGGTAGCGTATGCGCTTGTACTTACCACACGCACATTCGAAATCCTTGGAAGGACCGAAGATGCGTTCGCAGAACAAACCGTCACGCTCGGGCTTATAGGTGCGATAGTTGATGGTCTCGGGCTTGAGAACTTCACCGTACGAATTTTTCTGTATCTCTTCAGGCGAGGCCAGTCCGATGGTTATCTTTGTAAAGTTGGTCTTAACTTTAAGGTCGTTTTTGAAAGCCATGGTGTTTTCTTTTTTGGGAAAAAGTCTTTCTCTTATGTGTGAGTGGCAGCGGTTGTTGCCGCCAGCAACTCACTTATATATAAAGGGTATAGGGGTGTCACCCTCTGTCAGAGGCGATTTAGTCGAGACGTATGCTTAGTCCGAGACCGCGAAGTTCGTGGAGCAGTACATTGAGCGATTCGGGTATTCCCGGTGTGGGCATAGGATCGCCTTTGACGATGGCTTCGTAGGCCTTAGAACGTCCTACGGTGTCGTCACTCTTGATGGTGAGGATCTCCTGCAAGATGTTGCTGGCGCCGAAGGCTTCGAGTGCCCAAACCTCCATCTCACCGAAACGCTGACCGCCAAACTGTGCTTTACCACCGAGAGGCTGCTGCGTGATGAGTGAGTACGGACCAATGGAACGTGCGTGCATCTTGTCTTCTACCATGTGGCCGAGCTTGAGGAAGTAGGTGATACCTACTGTTGCAGGCTGGTCAAACTGCTCACCTGTCTCACCGTCGTAGAGACGTGTGGAGCACAGACGTGGCAGACCAGCCTTGTCGGTCCACTCGGTGAGGTCGTCAATCTTAGCTCCGTCGAAGATAGGTGTAGCAAACTTCACACCGAGCTTCTTACCAACAGCACCGAGGATAGCTTCGAAAATCTGTCCGAGGTTCATACGTGAAGGCACGCCCAGCGGGTTGAGCACGAGGTCGACGGGACGACCATCTGCAAGGAACGGCATGTCTTCCTGACGTACTACCTTAGAGACGATACCTTTGTTACCATGACGGCCAGCGAGTTTGTCGCCAACACCGATCTTACGCTTCTTGGCAACGTAAACCTTAGCCATCTGCAGCACGCCGGAGGGCAACTCGTCGCCTATGGTGATGGCGAGGTTGCGACGCTTCTTCTCTGCATCGAGCAGCTTGTACTTGCGGATGTAGTTGCGAATGAGCTGCGAGATGAGCTGGTTCTTGTGCTCGTCGCTGGTCCATCCTATCGACTGCACACCTTCGTACTCAAGGTTGCGCAGAGCGGCTTCGGTAAACTTGGAACCCTTGGTGATAACTTCTACACCGGCATAGTCCTTCACTCCCTGCGATGTCTTGCCGCGGGTGAGGACTTTCAGTTTCTCGATGAGGATATCCTTCAGATCCTTGTTCTTTGCTTCGTATTCTTCGTCTATCTTAGCCAGAACTTCTTTGTCGAGTTTTTTTGCCTCGCGTGTCTTGATGGCACGTGAAAAGAGTTTCTTGTCGATGATGACGCCGGAGAGTGACGGGTTGGCTTTCAGCGAAGAGTCCTTCACATCGCCAGCCTTGTCGCCGAAGATGGCGCGCAGCAGTTTCTCTTCAGGTGTGGGATCGCTCTCACCCTTAGGCGAAATCTTACCGATGAGGATATCGCCAGGCTCCACGCGTGCACCAATACGGATGATACCGTTCTCGTCGAGGTCGCGAGTGGCGTCCTCACTTACGTTAGGAATGTCGGAAGTGAACTCTTCCATGCCGCGTTTAGTCTCGCGCACCTCGAGCATGTACTCGTCTACATGCACAGATGTAAGTACATCGTCGCTCACCAGACGCTCGGAGAGCACGATGGCGTCCTCATAGTTGTAGCCTTTCCATGGCATGTAGGCTACGAGGAGGTTACGGCCGAGGGCGAGCTCACCATTTTCGGTGGCGTAACCTTCGGTAAGTATTTGTCCTTTATGCACGCGCTGGCCCTTGTCGCAGATGGGGCGCAGGTCAATGACCATGCTCTGGTTGGTGCGACGGAACTTGGGAATGTGATATTCCTTCAGTGCGGGCTCGAAACTTACGAACTCTTCGTCTTCGGTGCGGTCGTAAAGGATGCGGATGATGGTGGCGTCTACGTATTCAACTACGCCTTCGCCTTCGGCAACAATCATGGTGCGTGAGTCTTCGCAGACCTGACGCTCGATGCCGGTACCGACGATGGGTGCGTCGTTGTGCAACAGGGGCACAGCCTGACGCATCATGTTACATCCCATCAGTGCGCGGTGACCATCGTCATGCTCGAGCGCTGGGATGAGAGCTGCCGATACTGATGCTATCTGCTGCGGCGAAACGTCCATGAGGCTCACCTGTGAAGGCGGCACTACGGGGAAGTCGGCGTCGAGGCGGCACTTCACCACGTCACGGATGAAGGTTCCGTTTTCGCGCAACGGAGCATTACCCTGACCGATGATGTGCTCCGACTCTTCTTCAGCGGTGAGGTAAACTACCTTGTTGTTGTCAAGGTTTACCTTCTCATTCTCCACCTTTCGGTAGGGAGTCTCAATGAATCCGAGGTCGTTGATGTTGGCATATACACAGAGAGAGGAGATAAGTCCGATGTTAGGACCTTCAGGACTCTCGATAGGACAGAGTCGTCCGTAGTGTGTATAGTGCACGTCGCGGACCTCAAAGCCTGCACGTTCGCGTGACAGACCGCCAGGACCCAGTGCAGAGAGACGACGTTTGTGTGTCACTTCGGCCAGCGGGTTGGTCTGGTCCATGAACTGTGAGAGAGGGTTGGTGCCGAAGAATGAGTTGATAACGCTGGATATGGTCTTGGCGTTGATCAGATCGGTGGGTGTGAACACCTCGTTGTCGCGTACATTCATGCGTTCGCGGATGGTACGACTCATGCGTGCCAGGCCTATGGAGAACTGGTTGCTGAGCTGTTCGCCTACGGTGCGCACGCGACGGTTGCTGAGGTGGTCAATATCGTCAACGGTTGCATTGCTGTTGACGAGCTGTATAAGGTATTTTATTATCTCTATGATATCTTCCTTCGTAAGAATACGTGTGTCGATATCTGTATTGAGACCTAATTTCTTGTTGATACGATAGCGTCCTACATCGCCGAGGTCGTAACGCTTGTCTGAGAAGAAGAGGTTTTGTATGGCTTCTCTTGCGCTGCTGTCGTCGGCGGGGTCGGAATTGCGAAGCTGACGGTAGATATATTCGACGGCTTCCTTCTCACTGTTACTCGTATCTTTAGCCAATGTGTTGAAGATGATGTCGTAGCGTGATGCTACCTCGCTGTCTTTGTGCAACAGTATGGTGGAAGCGCCGCTCTCCAGAATATCTTCTATATTGTCCTTGGTGATTTCTATTTCACGCTCAAGGAGCACATCGTTACGTTCGATGGTAGCCAGTTCGCCGGTGTCTTCGTCAACATGGTCTTCGTTCCATGTCTTCAACACGCGTGCAGCGAGTTTACGGCCGATGGCAGCCTTGAGGTTTTTCTTATTTACTTTCACTTCTTCTGCCAGATCGAAGATTTGAAGGATGTCTTTATCCTGCTCAAATCCGATGGCGCGCAGCAATGTTGTGACGGGCAACTTCTTCTTTCGGTCGATGTATGCGTACATCACATTGTTGATGTCGGTGGAGAATTCTATCCACGAGCCCTTGAATGGGATGATACGTGCGCTGTAGAGCACGCGTCCGTTGGCGTGAACTCCTTGGCTGAAGAATACGCCTGGTGAACGATGCAGCTGTGCTACCACAACACGTTCGGCGCCGTTGATGATGAACGTGCCGTTGTTGGTCATGTATGGTATCGAGCCGAGGAAGACATCAGATGTTACCGTCTCAAAATCTACATGGTCGGGGTCAGTACACGACAGACGCATACGTGCTTTGAGGGGCACGCTGTAGGTCAGTCCGCGCTCCAGACACTCATCGATGGTGTAGCGGGGCGGGTCGATGTAATAGTCGAGGAATTCCAGTTTGTACTGGTTACGCGTGTCGTTGACGGGGAAGTTCTCGGAGAACACCTTGTACAAGCCGTCATTTTTGCGTTGCTCGGGGGGGGTGTCGAGCTGCAGGAAGTCTTGGAACGACTTCAACTGTACGTCAAGAAAGTCGGGAAAGGGCATCGGGTTCTTGACGCTGGCAAAACTGATTCTTTCTTCTGTCGTATGCGTTGCCATATCGTTAATATATAATGATGAAAAAACGAAGAAGGCTTTGTCCGTCATATGCGCTGTCGGCGCTGATGTAGCGGACTGGTTGAGTCTTCTTCTTTGGATTATTCAAGTGTCGGTTGGGGTGTTGAGGTTGTCGTTTGGGGTGTGTGGTGTCTTGTGTATGAAAAGACATGAATTGGTTAGGACTCTCCTACTGGGAAAATCCTAACCAATGTTTGCGGTGTTATCGTAAGACGTTGACAGTCTTACTTTTCGTCTATTCGTTGCTTATTTGAGTTCGATCTTAGCACCTTCAGCCTCGAGGGTCTTCTTCAGGTTCTCGGCCTCGTCTTTAGCCATGCCTTCCTTCAGAGTTGAGGGAGCACCGTCAACGAGATCCTTAGCTTCCTTCAGACCAAGACCGCAAGCTTCCTTGACAGCCTTAACCACCTTCAGCTTGTTGGGACCTACCTCAGCGAGAACGACATTGAAGTCGGTCTTCTCTTCAGCAGCTTCGCCACCGCCATTATTGCTGCTAGTGGTTGCAACAGCAACAGCTGCAGCTGCGGGTTCAATACCATAATCCTCCTTGAGGACGTTTGCCAACTCGTTTACTTCTTTTACTGTCAAGTTTACTAACTGTTCAGCAATAGCTTTAATGTCTGCCATTTTTTATTAAGTTTTTTAATTTTGTAATTCTGTTTTTGTGTAATGTTTATATTATTCAGGCCGCTCGCCCAGGGTCTTGAGCACACCATGAATGGTGCCGGCGCTTGATTGCAGAGCAGAGATAACGTTCTTTGCGGGAGACTGGAGCAGTGCCACAACCTCTGCAATGAGTTCGTTCTTACTCTTCAGAGAGGCGAGTTCCTCGAGTTTGTCAGCACCTACGTAGAAACCTTCTTCAGCATAGGCAGCTTTCAATGCGGGGATTCCTTCCTTTGTGTATTCTTTCAGCAGGCGTCCGGGGACGTTGGCCACATTGGCAAACATCACAGCGGTATTGCCTTTCAGGCTGTCGTACAAGGGTTCGAAGTCAACGTCGGAAGCTTCAAAAGCCTTACGGAGAAGAGTGTTCTTCACCATAACGAGCTTAATCTCTTTCTTAAAGCACTTACGACGCAGGTCGCTGGTATCTTCAGCATTGAGTCCGGAGAGATCTACTAAGTAGAAGTGGGGATATGCTGTAAGCTGTTTGCCCAGCTCGACGATGATAGTATCTTTTACTTCTTTTCTCATGATTGCGTTCGTTTAGAATAATTACTCAACCGACTTGGGGTCGACTTTCACACCTTTACTCATGGTACTCGAAAGGAAGATACTCTTAATATATGTTCCCTTAGCCGCAGCCGGCTTCAGTTTGATAATTGTAGAGATAAACTCTTTCGCGTTCTGACAGATTTGCTCAGGTGTGAATGACACTTTTCCTATGGAAGAGTGAATGATACCGGTTTTGTCAACTTTGAAGTCGATTTTACCTTGTTTCACTTCTTTCACTGCCTTAGCAACATCCATTGTTACCGTTCCGCTCTTGGGGTTAGGCATCAGTCCGCGCGGACCGAGGATACGACCGAGGGGACCCAGCTTACCCATGCATGAGGGTTGCGTGATGATAACGTCCACATCGGTCCATCCGCCTTTGATTTTCTCGATGTATTCGTCGAGACCTACATAGTCGGCGCCTGCTTCCTGAGCGGCAGCTTCAGCATCGGGTGTGCAGATGCACAGCACACGTGTCACCTTACCGGTACCATTGGGCAGCGACACGACGCCGCGCACCATCTGGTTGGCCTTACGGGGATCGACACCAAGACGTACGTCGATGTCGAGAGAGGCGTCAAACTTGGTTGTGGTGATTTCCTTCACCAGCTCGGCTGCCTCTTTCAAGGTGTATGCTTTCCCTGCTTCAACTTTCTCGGCTACTGATTTTTGATTTTTGGTCAGTTTACTCATTGTTCTGAAAGTTTTTGATTGTTATCCAGGGAAGTCCCCTTTTACGGTGATACCCATACTTCTGGCTGTACCAGCAATCAGCTTCATGGCTGACTCGACTGTGAAGCAGTTCAGATCGGTCATCTTGTCTTCTGCAATGGCACGCACCTGATCCCATGTCACTGAAGCCACCTTTTTACGGTTGGGCTCTGATGAGCCACCTTTCACCTTGGCAGCCTCCATGAGCTGTACGGCAGCAGGAGGAGTCTTAATGACGAAGCTGAATGACTTATCGGTATAGTAAGTGATAACGACGGGCAATATCTTGCCAGCCTTATCCTGGGTACGGGCGTTGAACTCCTTGCAGAATCCCATGATGTTGATACCTTTCGAACCGAGAGCCGGTCCTACAGGGGGAGAAGGATTTGCAGCGCCGCCTTTAATCTGTAATTTGATTAATCCAGCAACTTCTTTAGCCATTTGTTTGTAATAATAATAGTGAATGATATGCGAGAGTCTGTTTCATCGTGCGTAACCACGAAGCCTACTCTCTCTCAACTTGCATAAAACCGAGTTCAAGCGGTGTTTTCCGCCCGAAGATTTTGACCATCACCTTCAGTTTGCGTTTCTCTTTGTTCACCTCTTCGATAACGCCACTGAAACCGCTGAACGGTCCGTCGGTAACCGTTACGGCGTCGCCCTCGAGATAGTCGATGGCAACGTCTTCTTCAAGCTCTGTCTGCTCCACATTACCCAACATACGGTTGATGTCGGCTTCGCGGGCAGGAGAAGGATTATCCATACCTCCAAGGAAACCCAACACGTTGGGGATGAAACGCAGCATGTGAGCTACGTCACCCACCAACTCGGCCTGAACCAACACATAACCGGGCAGGGACACTTTGTCCTTGACCACACGCTTACCGTTACGGGTAGTGGCATGTTTTTCCGTAGGCACTTTGACCTGAAAAACATATTTGGAAAGAGTCTCATTGAGCTTCATTGCTGCTTCAATATACTCTTTCACCTTCACTTCCTTACCGCTTACGGCACGGAGGACATACCAATTACGTTTTGTCTCAGCCATGATGGATTGCTTGAATTAACCTGGATACACTGTCTGCATGATGAAACGGAAAACCGAGTCCATGGCGAACACCACCAGCGCAATGACAAGGGAAGCTGATAATACTACCATTGCTCTGTGGGTCAACTCACGACGTGTCGGCCAAGTTGTCTTATGCGCAAGCTCATCGTAACAAGCTTTGCAATAGTTGATGATTTTCTTGAACATAATCTACATCTTATGTCTATCGTTAGCACGGGAAGGAGGACTCGAACCCACGACCCTCGGTTTTGGAGACCGATGCTCTACCAACTGAGCTATTCCCGTAGAAAAGTTCCCGCGGCCGCAGTCGCGGGAACCGTATCTCTACTCTCGTCGTCTACGCGCGTACCTATTATTATAGGTTGTGCGCTGTGATGCAGACGTCCGGAGTCAGTCTTATTGTCTATTAGTCTTCGTAAACTTCAGTGATCTGACCTGAACCTACGGTGCGGCCACCTTCACGGATAGCGAAACGCAGACCCTTGTTGAGAGCTACAGCGTAGATGAGTTCAACCTGAATTTCTACGTTGTCACCAGGCATAACCATTTCAACGCCTTCGGGGAGAGTTATCTCACCTGTGCAGTCCATGGTGCGGAGGTAGAACTGAGGACGATACTTGTTGCCGAACGGAGTGTGACGGCCACCTTCTTCCTTCTTCAGCACGTAGATAGAAGCCTTGAAGCGCTTGAAGGGCTTGATCTGACCCGGATGGCAGAGCACCATACCGCGCTTGATCTCGTTCTTGTCGACACCGCGGAGAAGCAGACCTACATTATCACCAGCCTGACCTTCGTCGAGCAGCTTGCGGAACATTTCAACACCGGTAACAACCGACTTGCGGTCTTCACCGAGGCCGAGCAGTTCAACTTCGTCACCAACATGGATGACACCAGTCTCGATACGACCTGTAGCCACAGTACCACGACCTGTGATGGAGAATACGTCCTCGACAGGCATCAGGAAGGGCTTTTCAGTGTCGCGCGGGGGCTCCTGGATCCATTCGTCACAAGTGTTCATCAGGTCGATAACCTTCTCTTCCCACTTAGCAACACCGTTCAGGGCGCCGAGGGCAGAGCCACGGATGATGGGAGTTTCGTCTTCGAACTCATACTGACCGAGGATCTCTTGAACTTCCATTTCAACGAGTTCAAGCATCTCTTCGTCTTCCACCATGTCGCACTTGTTGAGGAATACAACGAGACGGGGAACGTTCACCTGACGAGCGAGCAGTACGTGCTCACGAGTCTGAGGCATAGGACCGTCAGTAGCGGCTACTACGAGGATAGCGCCGTCCATCTGAGCAGCACCAGTTACCATGTTCTTCACATAGTCGGCGTGACCCGGGCAGTCTACGTGTGCGTAGTGGCGGTTTTCTGTTTCATACTCCACGTGAGCGGTGTTGATGGTGATACCACGCTCTTTTTCCTCAGGAGCATTATCAATTTGGTCGAAGGACTTCACTTTGTCCTTGTTAGCCTCGATTCTCTCAGCCAGCACCTTGGTGATGGCTGCTGTCAAGGTTGTCTTACCGTGGTCGACGTGACCGATGGTACCAATGTTAACGTGCGGTTTCGTACGTACAAAATTCTCTTTAGCCATAGCTTAACTTTTATTTTAATTGAATGAGATATCTATTTCGTCACAAAGCAGTTTCGAAGAACCTCCCCGAAACACCTTTGAGCTGTAACTGAGAGTTGAACTCAGGACCTCTTCCTTACCAAGGAAGTGCTCTACCACTGAGCTATTACAGCCTTTTGCGAGCGGAAAACGGGGCTCAAACCCGCGACCCCCAGCTTGGAAGGCTAGTGCTCTATCAACTGAGCTATTTCCGCAGTGTACGCCACTACAGCGACATTGTTGCCACGCTGCCGCCGTCAGACGAGTGGGTGGTGATGGATTCGAACCACCGAAGGTAAAAACCAGCAGATTTACAGTCTGCCCCATTTGGCCACTCTGGTAACCACCCGTGTTATGCTTATTCCGATATCGTCCTACTCCCAGCCGTCGTCAGAGCCTCTTGTCGGATTCGAACCAACGACCCCGAGATTACAAATCACGTGCTCTGGCCAACTGAGCTAAAGAGGCGAACAATATTGCAGCCGCTGTGGATAGAGAACACGTTCTTCTATCGGAAAGCGGCTGCAAAGATAGGGAGTTTATTTCATTCGCCAAATTTTTTCATTTATTTTTTACTTCCTTGCCCCGCGACACACCCCGAAGGCAACGCGCAGGCAAAGCAAGCATCACTTGTTGCGCATCTTCTCCTTATACTTGGTGAGCTGCACCTTCATGGCATCCACACACTGATCGATACCTTCTTCAAAGGTGTCGCAGGTCTTCTCAACGAACAGCTGACTGCCGGGCACGCTAACCTGCAGAGCGGTCTCCTTATTCATTGCCGTGGCAGGCTTCACCACCTTAAGGGTTACCTCAGCGGTCTTGATGTCCTCAAACGACTTGCTGAGTTTCTCTACTTTCTTTTCTACAAAGGCTTGCAATTTCTCAGTCGCATCGAAGCGAACGGCTTGAATCTTAATTTCCATATACTTGTCTGTTTTGTTGGCATTGTTGGAGAAGACTTTCTTCTCTCATACGACAAATGTAATAAGAAAGGAGCAACTTTCCAAACTGTGGCAATGTTTTTTTTCATCTGTATCCCACTTACAGCCCCGTCACAACCCAATCTCGACGACTTTGGCAGACGAAAGTTCCCCATTCACTGAATGAAGGAGGCGCGAAAGCGGAGCAAAGCGAACCGAATGCTGATAACACGGAGTAACAGCGAGGTGACAAAACTTGCCCAGTTACAGAACACGGATCCGAAACTTCGCGCATAGATACCGACCATGGATGGACAAGCCTCATGCTGAATTTCAAATTTGTGTCACCCGCATTCAGCTCTCCTGCGTGAGATAAAACGCCGAACACTGCTCTACCCGTTTCCTTCCCCCACCTCATCCTTCATCATGTTGTTACCTTTCCCTCTCGGGTGTGCTGTCTGGTAGGCTTTGCGCAGTTGGTCGAAGGTGGTGTGTGTGTAGATGGTTGTAGTGCTCACGCTCTCGTGTCCGAGCAGTTCCTTCACCGTCTCTATGCCCGTATCGTGGTTCATCATGGCTGTGGCGAAGGTATGCCTCAGCACGTGCGGCGAGCGGTGCTTCTGCGTGGTGACGGCAGCCAGGCGCTTGCGTACCAGGTTACGCACGCGGTAATAGTTCAACCGCTTACCCTGTTCATTGACGATGAGTGCCGTACTGTTGCGTGCCACGTCGTGGTTGCGGCGCGCCATATACGTCTTCAGTGCCTGACACAGCTCGTCGGCAAAGGGTATGTTGCGTTGCTTGTTGCCCTTACCTATGACATGCAGCTCGCGACCGACGAAGTCGATGTCGGCATCGTTGAGGTTGATGAGTTCGCCCGCGCGCATGCCCGTAGTATAGAAGAGGAGTATCATGGTCTTATCGCGCAGGTCTACGAAGGTGTCTTGCCACTCATAGTCGTCGATGAGTGCGTCTATCTCCCCTTCTTTCAGAAATTTTGGCAGAGGCTTGGTCTTCTTCGGTCCTTTCACGATGCGTACGGGGTCGCTGTCCACATAGCGTTGCCTCAGTGCATAGCGGTAGAGTGAGCGCAGTGCGCTGAGGCGTCTGTTGACGGTGGCGGCGCTGTTGCCGTTGTCCATCTGCCGCTCCACCCAGTCGCGGACGACGTCGTGGTCTATGGTCTGCCACGACAGTCCCTCGTCCAACGCTCGGAAGAATACTTCGAACAAGTGGAGATCTTCTCCGTAGCTGTCGACGGTGCTCTGACTGTAGCGGCGCTCGTAGCGCAGATAGTCGAGGAAGGCAGCAATAATGTCGGGCTCGGGTGTTGCCATGTGGGAGATGTTATAGATTTAATGCAACAAAGTTACTTATTTTTCCCTCACTGCACAAAGGGGTGGTCATATATCGTGACTTTTTGCCTTTGGCACACGACTGAGTGGTCTCGCCGACAAACTGACACGGAGTTGGCAATTCTCGCGCTGTTATTGACCACGGAAGGACACGGATAACATAAGTCTGACCCTTCTCGCGCAGATTTCTCAAGCAAAGGAATGCCCACTGCCCTCCTCTCCCCTGTATGGGAGTACGGGCCGCTTACCTGCGTAGGGGCGAGTTCTGCCTGTCATCGCCCTTTACTTAACACACACAAAAGCAGCAACCTTCCATGACGTATGTGCGTCATAGAGGTTGCCATGTGTAAAGGATTGTTTTCTCGTCGGGCAGTGGTCAACCGTTCGGCTCTGCACCGGGCATATCAGAAAACACTTTCGCGCGTGCGCGTTCCTTTTATATATTATATAGGGCGCTTACTCTTCGGTAGCGCGGAGCTTCTGCACGTAAACAGCGTGTTGCATCTTCAGGCGCTTGAGTACAGAAGGTTTGTCGTACTGCTGACGACGACGGAGCTCTTTCACGATACCCGTCTTTTCATACTTTCTTTTAAACTTCTTAAGCGCTCTTTCAATGTTTTCGCCTTCTTTTACAGGAACAATAATCATGTGTCTTTTGTTTTTATGTTTTTGTTAATATTTCTTTTTTTGGTCGAAGCGCGTGCAAAGGTATGATGAACATTCGGTTTAGCAAAATGTTTTGCCAAGTTTATTTTCTCGCCTGTCAGCTTCGGAGCTTTGTTCCTGTAGTGTTTTCCCATGTCCCGGCAGTGCTTCCATCTTTTTTCCGTTGACAGCAAAGCGAAAGGGATGCGCCCCCCTTGTGGAGACACATCCCTTCATGGTGTATGTAGGTGAATGATTACTTCACGATGATCTTCTTTCCGTTGTGGATGTAGATACCTGCGGGCAGTGTGCCGTTCACCTTCTGACCGGTCAGCGTATAGTAGTCTTTGCTGTCGGCTTTATTGTCGTTACCGATGGTGTTGATGCCTGTAGCGTTCTTGGTTACGAAGCGTACCACATCTGTCCATGGACTAATGTCTCTGCCACGGATTCCTTGAACACAAACTTCATACTCAGTCTCTTCATTCAGACCGTTGATGGTGTATTCATTAGTTGTGAGGCTGGGAACAATCGTCCACTCGGGAATTGTTGCAGGATCGGGAACGGTAACAGCAAAGTTGTCTACCACCAGGCGGAACTGGTCAGTGCAATTGTAATGACGGATGGCAATGACACCCATACCTTCATAAGCACTCAGGTTATAGCTGTACTCTGTGGGTGTTCCGGTAGCAGTAATGTCTTCGGAGAGTTCGATGAAGTCGTCTATAGAACCCCATTCCGTTCCTTCAAGAACATACACTTTGAACACCTCGTCACTATAGCTTGGGTCTAATCCCCATGCTTCAAACTTCACGGTACCGCCCAGCTTGATTTCGGGAGATACCAGCCAGTTGTCAGGGGTAAGAGCTTTACTATTCCAACTTGATGATACGAATGCGTAATTGTCAGCTTGACCTTCCCCTGCGATATTACCTAATCCCCAGCTTTGACCGTCATTATCGTGATCCATAATACGCCAGCCTTCTATCTGTTCATCGATAGTACTGGGGTCGAGATCCCAGAGACGGTTGGTCAGAGCAGGATTAACATACTCTCTGTAACGCAGGTTAAACTCATTCTCAATGGACGTCCAGTACACATAAGCTGAAGTGGCAGCGGGCGTTACTGTCAAGTTGGTAGGCTTTGTCACCTGATCAGGGTCATAAATTTCCAAGTTGGCACCGTCACCCGAGCCGCTGACCAGCACCATAGTGAAGGTATACTCGCACTTGCTCTTGAATTCGTAGTTGTCAGCACGGACGGGACCTGTACCAGCATCGCCAGGTATCCAAATACGATCGCCAGGTGTAGGATTGGTGATAACAAAGTCGTAGATTCCGGCAGGGATTGTCACCGACCCCTGACCATTGAGGATGATATTGGTAGTGGAACGACTACCGTCGGCATTCTCAGGAATCTTGTACTCAAACGCACCGTACACAGCCTCAGTAGCGTCAGCGCCTTGGGCTGTCAGAGCTCCCTGTGCAGGAATTTCTGCACCGTAGGCAGTAGCGTCAGCGTCAATCAGCATCTGATATCCACTACCGTCACCCCAGACATTACCGGCAGCAAGAGTCACCATGGCTTGTCCTTCGGGCACATCGGCATTGTATTTCACCTTTGTCAGCTTCAGCTTAGGCTGTGCCAAGGTGGCAGGCATGTTCTTGCTCACTCCGGGACGAGTCTTTATCTCGCCGAGAGTTGCATCCTTCTTCTGAGCTGCAACATTGATACTCAAGCCAATGGTGAGCAACAGAGTGAAAAGAGTAAACTTTTTCATAAGCATTTATTTTGTGTTAGGAGTCCTGTAGTGTATACATTGTCATGCCGATGGCAGGACCGATTACCAAATACGACAGACTAAGATACTGCAAATATAGAAAAAAACAACGTTAATCCACAAACTAAACGATACAAAATATCACCCTTCTCACGGCAAACTATGTTTACTCGCGTTTTCTAATGATTATCACACCCTGTCATTGCCATCCACGCTTCAAACTACACGAATTATTTGATAGAAAAGAGAAGGTCCACCGGCACTGTTCCATATTGAAATTCCCATGTGCCTGTGGAAGAATGCCAAGGGAGCCACTTACCACTTTCCTACGCTTTCACACATGCCGACGCTGCTTCATCCGTCCTTCTGGAGGAATTGTTTAGTTAATAAACCCTAAATGTAACATTTGTTACCCCCCCCCCCCCCCCCAATACGTTTTATAAACCTTTGCAACCAATTATGGAAAAGGCAGGGATAGATATAGATGCTTTGAACCATTCAGAAGAACTGACAGTGGTATTTGGTTAACATTGTGAATAGAGGGCATATACACAGACTAACTTTTTCAGGTGGTACAATCAGTATTATGGACAGAAAAGGGCACCATGACGATGAAAGACATCACCAAGGAAATTCAGGAAATAGCCTCTGTACGCAAGTCAGACGTGATGGCAGTGCTCACCGGGTTGCCCGACGTGATGAACAGGATGCTCGAGGAGGGGCATCGCGTGAAGCTTGAGTGATTCGGCTTTTTCAAGATTGGCATCCCTGAAGCTGCGGCGCATTCAGCGCTGAACGACAGGCAACCCGGCGGCAGCGAGACAAAAGAACAACAAACAATAACTCAACAAACAATAAATGAAATGAAAACAATGAAATGCTTCCGGCGTGCGCTCTGCGCAGCACTGCTCGCCATCGTCTGCTACTCCCCGCTCCAAGCACAGGAGTTAGTGATTGACGAAAACAACTATGAAGAGTATTTAGTATATGTGGAAAACGCCAATCCTGAGAACGGCAGGGCTGATTGGGTTTTTAAAGATAAATCCGTTTTAAAAGGAGTAAAAAAACTAACTATTTCAGGTGAGTTATATTCGTATCTGAATCTAACTACAGGAGCAGAAGATTTAGAGGAGCTTGTTATAGATAAATGTTTCTTCGGTGTTTTTGTGCATGGCACAAAACTTCGGAAAGTAACTATAGACGTCCACCCTAGGTATTCACTTTTTGATTTTCAAATGGATAATGGTTTTTTGTCGCAGGATAGTATCATTCTAAGAGGTGCACCTTTTTATAGATTTATAGCGAAACGACAAAGAATAACCGATCTTACCCCTATTTACCCTTTGCTTTGGGAGGATTGTGACGAACTTCAACTCAATGGTGGAAAATACAATCGTAATGAAATGGGGCGTGTAGTAACGTATAATCCCACCAACTCAATCCGGGAAATAGATATGACACGAATTCCTTCTAAATTAAAGACTTTACATTTGGCTACTAACCTATTGGAGCGCATAGACAATATCAACCAGCCCTTGCTTAATAATCTGATGTTAAGAAACAACCTCTTGTGGTCATTGGACTTGTCTTCTTTGACAATTACCTCACCTCTTGGAAATCCCAATTATGCTATCAGCGACGGTGGTGAAGGGCGATGCCGTTGATGGCTCTCAGGACGAAGTGCGCCTCTACCTGCCCGAGGGACAGTCAGAATTGTTTGACAGCGAACGCCTGGTTGACGGCAGTGTGAAACTGCTGAATAAAAAAATAAAGACACAAGCCGTTCTGGGAACGGACAAGAAATACTTCAAAGTGGCACATGTGGCTGAAGACAACATAAATGCCGACATGGACCTTTATGCAAAGCACAACGGCTTTAACTATCAGTATAACACCCGTCCGGCGCTGACCCAGTAAGGGATATGAATGTACAAATCAAGACCTATCCATATATCATGTACATCCATCCAGCCACCAAGTCCGGAGCTGGCGTCAACTACTATTCTGGCACACTTTGGCTGGACTACGATGCCATCGTACCAGAAGGAACCACAGTGTGGATGGTGACTGGTATCGACAAAAAGGCGGTCATCAGAGAAGGAACGACGGAGGTTGCCAACCAGCTGACGCTGGAGAAGATTGGCGACCCAAGCAGTTTGATTCCCGCAGGTACAGCTATGTATGTGCGTTCAGACACCAAAGCGGGACTTTATGATTTCCAAAAAGTATGGAAACACGAACTGATAGGCTGGGATGGTCCTAATGCAACTTCAGTTTCGTCAGACACCTTGTGGTATAATAAGGTATATACTCCCGAGCAGGAAGCAGAACTGGCAGCCCAAAGAGCAAAAATCGGCGACCGCAACCTGCTGCAAGGTTCAGCAACACCGACCACCTTCGCCAACCCGCGCGAAGCCCTTGTGCTCGGCATAGAGAATCAGAAA
>ONTS01000023.1 GCA_900320845.1 uncultured Prevotellaceae bacterium
GGCTGACAGCCACCCTCATGACAATGTGTGGTACACGCTGCAAGGCGTGCGCCTCTCAGCGCAACCCACGCAGGCAGGTGTATATATCTGCAACGGCAAAAAAGTCCTTGTGCAAGAAGAGACCACACCTGCATCCATCACGCGGACATCTGCTTCAACAACCTATCCTGATAATTTTTAAACAAGTTTATAAAGATGAAAAAGAAAGCATATATCTCCCCGTTAATTGAAGTCATTCCGTTTTCAACCGGCAACTTACTCAGTTCAAGCAATGATGAGTGGACAGGAGACGAATTCGGTAAGCCTTCCGAATTTGAGGATGATACAGATGCCAGCGACATACAGTGGCATAAAATAGGCCGTCATTATAATACTGCGAATTAGTGACAAGACGACGATTCTACAGAGTTGCATTCTTCCCACGCTGCTTTCACCCCACGCAGCGTGGGAAGTTTTGCAACTATTGGTGTCCGTTAAAAGTTTTTACTGCCGAAGAACTGGCTATCAATCTCTGATTATATGCGACTGTGAGTTGTTCTTTTCAAAAGTACGCCCCAATCGCTTATTATTCAGCAAATTTCATCGGCTGTCCGCTAAATAAAGAAGGATATAATGTATAGAGGGGGCTTACTTTTTGAAAAATGAGTCCGCAATCCCTGTTTATAGGCATCGCGGAATATAATTAATGTTTTTTTGACTTTTACCGGACAGCAATATAAAATAATAGAGGATAGGGCTCTCTGCCTTTCCCCTTTACTCTATATAATTATAAAAAGAAATTCGGGCAGGTAAGTTGTGTTATCAACTTGTCTGCCCGTTAAAAGTTATGATACTTCTTGGTTTACATTTCCACGAAGGTTACCCATCCGTGCTTGTCCTCTTCCGTTCCGTACTGAATACCACGGAGCATGTCGTAGAGTTTCTGCGATATCGGACCTGGTTTGCCATCCTTGGAGATGACATAACGT
This sequence comes from uncultured Prevotellaceae bacterium, assembly GCA_900320845.1. Lineage (GTDB taxonomy): Bacteria > Bacteroidota > Bacteroidia > Bacteroidales > Bacteroidaceae > Prevotella. The sequence continues at coordinate 969 of ONTS01000023.1, forward strand.
TTGTCGTTGTCGGGATCGTCAATGTAAGAGATGGGTGATATGACGGCAGCTGTTCCGCAGGCGCCTGCCTCTTCGAAAGTGGAGAGTTCCTCTTCGAGGATGGGACGACGTTCCACTTTCATGCCGAGGTCTTCAGCCAGTTGCATGAGGCTGCGGTTAGTGATGCTGGGCAGGATGGAGTCAGTGAGCGGAGTAACATAGGTGTTGTCTTTGATACCGAAGAAGTTGGCAGCACCGCACTCGTCCATATATTTCTTTTCCTTAGCGTCGAGATAGAACTCTGCCGCATAACCCTTTTCGTGTGCGTAGTGGTTGGCCTGCATGGAAGCAGCATAGTTTCCACCCACCTTGTAGCGTCCTGTTCCGAGCGGTGCAGCACGGTCCCACTGACGTGTGATAACATAGGGGTTGCACTGGAAACCACCCTTGAAGTAGGGGCCTACTGGAGTCACGAAAATGAGGAAGCAGTATTCCGTAGCGGGTCTTACGCCCACCTGTGCGCCAGTACCGATGAGCAGCGGACGCAGATAGAGAGTGGCGCCGGTCTCGTACGGGGGAATCCATTCCTCGTTGAGGCGTACCACAGTCTCGCACATCTCTATAAAGAGGTCGGTTGGCACTTCTGCCATAAGGATGCCACGTGCAGTCTGTTGTAGACGCTCAGCATTGTCCTTGGCACGGAAAAGGCGCACACGGCCATCCTTGCCACGATAGGCTTTCATACCTTCAAAACCTTCCTGACCGTAGTGCAGGCAGGTAGCAGCGATAGACATTGTGATGTTGGGGTCGGAGCTTACTTCAATCTCTCCCCATTTGCCATCGCGATAATAGCAACGTACGTTGTAGTCGGCTTGTACATAACCGAAGGGCAGCGTTGCCCATTCAAGATTTTTCATATCAATTGTTTTTATGTGTTTGTGTAAGAGTATCGCAAATGTAGTGTTTTTTCTTATCTTCACAACTATATAGGCAGAAAAAAGCAGTCTTGCACCCTGTTGCGGTGCCGACTTACTTCTCTTCTTCTTCTTCTTCTTCTTCTTCTTCTTCTTCGTTGAGCAGCTGCTGTATTTCCTTGTCGGTGTATGCCAATCGCTCCTTACAGAGCTTGATAAGTTGTTTGGCGCGTTGCAGCTGCTGGCTCAGTGTGTCAATGTCGAGGTCGTTACTCTCCATCTGTTCCACGATGGTTTCCAGTTCGTGCAGGGCTTCTTCGTATTTCATTATTGTTGTGATGTGATATAGAAGTGTCGATTCGTGTTGTGAAATGACGAAGCAAATGTACCAATTCTTCGCGACATATGCAATCATGCGACATGGTTTTTATCGTTGATGCTCAACAACTCCCCCGTCATCCATTCTCCCAAAGCGCGCATAAGCCCATAGGAAAAGGCTTTTTGGGAAAATGTATAATGCAGATGCAAAAATAATAGTTCAATTGTTTGACGGTTAAAACATTATTTCCTATCTTTGCCGAAGTATGTTGCTCTACTACAAAGGCTTGCATGCCTGCTGGCATCAACTATAAGTACTATGCAATATGAATTTTTAATGTGGATATTATGAAAAAAAACTTACACTTTAACCATGTTGTTGTTTGTCCTGCTTTGTGCAGGAGTGAGCAGCGTGAAGGCACAAGTAACCGTAGATGGTCTTGTCTACAGAATTTCAAGCAATTTGGCTTATTTATCTGGTGTTACTGATAACTCACAGACCGAGATAACCATTCCTGCAACCATCACTTACGTCAATAACGGAACGGAGACTACTACACCCGTAGCCGGTATCTACCCGAGTGCCTTCTTAAATAAAAGTGGGCTGAAGACAGTGACAGTGGCAACAAACACTCGCTATTTTACATTTCAGCCCAGCTGCTTCGAAGGATGCACCACCTTGGAGAAGGTGTTGTTTGAGAATGCTTCGCAAAATCGCTACTACTACAGCCGCGCATTCAAGAACTGCACGGCACTGACACAGGTGGGTGCTACCGCCAACCGAGTGCAGCTCTCCAATAATCTTACCGCCGAACAAGAAGAAGTGTTCATGGGATGCACATCAATACAAGGAATAAACTATCGATATAGCCAGACGAAGATCGGTCCCCGTATGTTCAAAGGCTGTACCGCTCTGACTGCTCCTAACCTTGTCAATGCTAGCTCGGTAGGCGAAAGTGCCTTTGAAGGTTGCACTGCGCTAACATCGGTTAACGTGACCACAACATCGGCTTCTGTTGTAAATATGACCTTCGGTCCCAACTGCTTCAAGGGCTGCACGGCGCTCACCATGTTCGTGTTCGACCAGATGCGCCGCCCCATCACCGAGATACCGGCAGGCATGTTCGATGGTTGCACAGCGCTTAAGCAGGTCTATAGCACGTATCGTAATATAGATGACGGAAAGAACTACTACGGCAGCCTCAACGGCATCGCCACCATCGGCGCCAAGGCATTCAATGGTTGCGCAGTTTTGGCCACTTATGGTATGATTAATAGCTCTACTAATACTTCAGTGATCTTTCCCGACGACCTTACCGCCATCGGCGACAGCGCTTTCTTCGGTTGTGCTACGATCAACAGAGTCAACCTCTACAACCTCACTGCTCCTACGCTGGGTGTCGACGCCTTTACTGGTATAGCAGCAGGAAGCAACTTCTATCTGATACCAACCAATAGCTACACCTCAGCGTCTTCCTATGCACTCAACGACGCATGGAAGGTGTATTTCGATGGTACTAAGGCCAGCAATACGTTCTCCGCCTATGTCAACAAGTCGAAGCTGTATGGCACCGTGTCGTGCGATGTGCCTCTCTACTTCCGCTACAGTAGCACGGCCAACGTCTACAAGGTGGTGTCCACCGATGACACATCGGCCACTTTGGAAGCTGGCGCACGTCGTCTGCCTGCCAATACTGGCGCCATCATCGAGATGGGTGTCAACACTTCCACACAGGAACAATACACCTCCACACAGGTGCAGGTGCTCTTCGACAACTCGGCTAAGCAAGAGGTTTATCAAGATAACCTTCTTGTTGCCAATGTTGCAGAGAATACCAATTTCGTTGGTCAGCAAGGCAACACCTGGAATATGATTATGAACGATGGCAAATTTGTGAAAGCCACCGACGGCACACTCGCTGCCGGACTGGCATACCTGCCTTGGCAAGAGGTGGAAGGCACCACTGAACTGGCTCTTGTCTTAGGAGGAACAACAGGCATCGACAATGCTGTGACCGACAAACAAGTGGATAAGGCTATCAACTGGTACACCATCAATGGTGTGAAACTCAACGGCAAACCCAACCAGAAGGGAATCTACATCCTCAATGGTAAGAAAGTGGTAGTGAAATAACTATCACAGCCAATTCACATTATCATCAATCATTAGAAGTAGTTTTATATTATGGAATACAAGAAAACAAAATCGTACGATGCCCCTGTCATCAAGAAGCAGGCTATGCGTTCTGAGATGCCCTTTGCCTTGTCACTGCCTATCGTTGGAGACAATCCTCCTGTAGATCCGGGAACAGCTGAAATTGGAGAGGAAACACCCAAATTTACAATGCATAACTTGTGGGACGAGGAGGAAACGGAATAATAGTTGACTCTCAACCGACAGCTGTAACAAGGCAGCAAACTACTAAAAGGGATGTGCATAGGCGCATCCCTTTTGTTGTATGTCTTCGCAATAATGTCGGCTGGTGAATCCCTGCGGTGTCCGGTGGTGAACCCTTGCGGTGACATAGGGCAGAGACGCCGGCACACAACCACCACGATGACATGGGCAACGATGTCTCGATGGAAAGCAAAGCCTGTAGTATTTCATTCCTGTTGGAGTGCTTTCTGAAAACTATTGGTGAACGGTTGCCGACCAAAATCACTGAAATTGGTAACCAAAATCACCGAAATTGGTATGTGAAGGTGCCCCGACCCGTTGCCAATGATTTTGAGAGACGTAGGGCATATCATCGTGTCAGGTGCCACTTTGAGCAGAGGGCTCCTCCTATGATGACCGTGTAGGCTACCGCTCATGTAGGGCACCACACCACTTATTATATATAAGGAGGGGCAACGCCTGTCGACGCTTCCCCCGTGTGTGTAGTTATTTCCTACATGTAGCCGGGTTGCCGTGTTCTCATGTTGCTGGCAGAGGCTATTCCGTTTTCACCACCGATGTCACTGCTCCCTTTGCCGTGCGTGTCACGAGAATGTCGCCCTGTTGCAGTTTTGTGGCATCCTTCACGGCATGTCCGTTGTGTATGGTGATGGAGTATCCGCGCTTGAGCAGTTGTTGCGGGTCGAGTGCCTTTGTCTGCTGCTCGAGCAGGGTGAGGCGGTGACGCTCTTTTTCCATACGTTGGTGAACGGCATTGCTCATCTGTGTCTGTATCATGGCGAGGTGGTGTTGCTGTGTGGCAAACTGTTGGCGTATGGCAGGCAGCATACGTGCCGACAGCTGTGCGATGTGTGTCGACTGACGCTCTAACATCCGTCGTGTGGCGTGTGGCAGGGTGTTTACCAGGTTGACAAGGCGCAGCCTTTCATATTCCATACGTTGCTGCACGAGGCGGATGATGTCGCTTTCCGCCTTTGCCACAATGTCCCATGTCTGTTCCAGATTGTTGATGAGCAGCTCTGCTGCTGCCGTGGGCGTCTTCACCGGCGAGTGTGCTATAAGGTCGAGTATGCTTTCGTCGCGTTCGTGTCCTATGCCGGTGATGATGGGTATGGGGAAGTTTGCCACGTTCTCCGCCAGGCTGAGCGTGTCAAATCCCGACAAGTCTACCGCAGAACCTCCGCCGCGTATGATGACTACGGCATCGTATTCCAGCTCACTGTCGTTGATGTCGTTGAGTGCTTGTATGACACTTTGTTCCACCTGTTCGCCCTGCATGATGGCGGGGAAGAGGTGTGTGGTGAAGCGCAGGTGTCGGCTGTTGTGGTGCAGTTGGTTGATAAAGTCACCATAGCCAGCTGCTGTCTCGCTGGAGATGACGGCTATACGCTGTGTAAAAGGCGACAGATCTAGCTGCTTGTTGAGGTCGAACACACCGTCAGCCTTCAGTCGCTCAATGATTTCCTTCCTTCTGCGTGCCAGGTCGCCGAGGGTGTAGGTGGGGTCGATGTCTGTGATAATCCATGAGAAGCCGTATGCCTCGTGAAATTCGGCATGCGCCATGAGCAACACCTTGATGCCTGCGCGCATGGGAGTCCCCGTCATACGCTCGAAGTGGCTCTTTACCACCGTCCACACGTTACGCCAACAGCGCGCCCCGGCTCGGGCTATGGGCGTGTTGCTGTTGTCATCCTTCTCAATGAGGGTGAGGTAGCAGTGTCCTCCGCGCTCGTTGAGCTCGGCAATCTCAGCTTCTATCCAGTAGCTGTCGGGCAGCTCGAGACGGATGATGTCGTGTACGAAGCCGTTGACGTCCGATAGGCGATAGATATCTCGTTCCTGTGCCATGTAGGGTAAGCTGTGGGGGAGGGGGGTTATTGCTGTTTGCCGGTGTTGTAGGCTTTTTCGAAGTCGGCGATGCCATATCCGAAAATGTTGTCGGGGTCGTCTGCCTGATTGGCGGTCTGTCTGATGAGGTTCAGTATCTGATGTGCTGTGAGGTGGGGCAGTGCCTGCCACAGACAAGCTACCATGCCGCAGAGCACGGGCGAGGCAAACGATGTGCCGTTGGCACCTTCTATCTTGCCGGTACCGCCTATTACGGTTGCCGGTGCACCGAGCGACATCACGTCGGGCTTCACACGACCATCGTGGGAGGGACCAACCGAGCTGAACAGGGCATTGTTGCGGTTGGGACTCAGTGCTCCTACTGCCAGAATATTGTGTGAGTCGGCAGGCACACCAACCTTTTTCCATGTTCCCTGACCCGAGTTGCCGGCTGAGTTGCACAGTACGATGCCCTTGTCAGCGAGTCGTGACGCTGTCTGTGAGATGAAGGCAGTGCGTCCGTTGAGGTCTTGGCGGCGATAGTTCTGCGCTTTGTCGTCGAAGGAGTGGTAGCCTAACGAGCTGTTGATGATGTCTACACCTATAGAGTCTGCATATTCAGCGCCCATGGTCCAGAAGTCTTCTTCTGCCCAGCTCTCATAGGGACCCTCTTCGGTATGGATGAGGTAGTAACTGGCTTCGGGTGCGGTGCCCACGATCAGTCCTGGCTGGTTAGCTCCCATACACGACAGCACCATTGTGCCATGGTCGGCATCAGCAAAGATGTCCGTAGAGCGCGGATAGACGAAGTCGCGTGTGCCGAGCACCTTCACGTTCTGCAAGAGTGGGATGACATCGGTGTTCATAAATCCTCCGTCGAAGATGGCTATAGTCATGCCGGCACCTTTGAAGCCCGCATTGTGCAGGGGAATGCCGTTGATGGTGTTGATGTTGGCAAAAGCTTTGCCGTAGTAGGTAGTGTCAGCCACAGCATTTGAGGAGTCCACCAGCTTGGCACGTGTCAGTTTCTCTTCCTTTATATTATAGGAATGCACTCGTTTCACCTCTTTCACACATGCCAGGGCGGTGAGTTTCTCGGCTGCTACTGAGTCGGTGGTTGCAACCAGCAGGGTATTGTGCCACTTGCTCTTGCCCACCACCTTCATGCCTTGCTTCTCGACAGCCTTCTCATACTTAGGATTTACGGGCAGGTCGGTAGCATCGATGCTGATGCCTTGACGTGCTCGGCGCTCCAAAGCTTTCGAAGAGAGGAATGCCTGGGGCTTGGCTATGCTGTAGGGTGTGCCTTTCTTGTCGGTGAGGTACACACGATAGAGGTGCTCGCGCACAGGGTTTGCCTGATCGTTCTGGGCTAAAGCCACACCGCTGCTCAGACAATACACAAGGAGTGGTAAAAGGAATAGTACTTTCTTCATGTCGGATGAAATAAGATAGGTTTTACAATTATAATTCACTCTTGCTGCAAAGATAGCGAGAATAAACCGATGGCGGCATACAATATGTATCATTTATTTTGTTGCAATATGCCATCGGTATGAGCTTCGCCAACTCCCTTTCTGCGTGCGCTGTGTGTCAGCAATGCAGAAATTGCACTTTTTAGCAAAAAGTGTGCAACGGATAAAAACTATTGTCTACCTTTGTGCCGCTTCCGAAAGGAAGCATGACCCTGTTGAAATAATATCAATAACATAAACACATTAAAAAAAAGTAATGGAAAATATCAAGAGTTTCGACGATCTCATTCGTCATCTTTCCAACAATGCCGACCGCAAGCGTGTGGCTGTGGTATGGGCAAGTGATGATCACACTCAGGAAGCCATCAGCATGGCTCTGAAGGGCGGTTTCATGCACGCCATCTGCGTGGGTGCCCGCAAAGAAATTGAGCAGAGCGAGTATCTGCGTCCCTACATGGACCACATCGAAATTGTAGATGCCGACGATAAGGATGCAGCTGCAGCAAAGGCCGTGGAAATCGTGCGCGAAGGCAATGCCGACGTACTGATGAAAGGACTCATCAACACCGACAACCTGCTGCACGCAGTGCTCAACAAGGAAAAGGGCATTCTACCTAAAGGTCGTGTGCTGACACACATTGCAGCCGTACAGGTGCCTACCTATCCCAAACTGCTCTTCTTCACCGACGCGGCCGTCATCCCTTATCCCACACACGAGCAACGCATAGAGCAGGTGCGCTATGTGAGCGAATTGTGCCACAGCTTCGGCATAGAGGAACCGCGCATCGCACTCAATCACTGCACAGAGAAACCCAATGAGAAGTTCTTCCCCTTCACACTTGGCTATGCAGAGATTAAGGAAAAAGCAGCTGCTGGTGAGTTTGGTAAGTGCATCGTCGACGGACCACTCGACCTGAAGACCTCCTGCAACCTTGAAGCCCTGCAGACCAAAGGCATTGACTCACCCATACAGGGAGAGGCCGACGCCATTATCTTCCCCGACATCGAGGCCGGAAACGCATTCTACAAAGCCGTTACTACCTTCTGCCCGGGCGAAATAGCAGCCATGCTGAAGGGCCCCCTCGCACCCGTGGTGCTCACATCGAGAGGCGACAGCGTGATATCGAAGTTCTACAGCCTCTCTCTCGCCATCATCAGTTGCTAACATTTTCCTCTAACGTAACATATACAAGCATCTTATATGAACATCTTAGTCATCAATCCTGGTTCCACTTCAACTAAAATAGCCATCTTTCACGACAAGGAACTTTTCCACAAGCGTAACATATCTCATTCGACTGAAGAGCTGAAGAAGTTTGCCACTATCATCGACCAGTTTGAGTATCGCAAGAACATGGTTCTCGAAGAGTTGGCACACACCGACGTCCCTCTGCAGTTTGACGCAGTGATAGGCCGTGGTGGTCTTACCAAACCCCTCGACGGCGGTGTCTACGAAGTGAACGAAGCCATGATATCCGACATCAAGAGCAACGAGCATAGCCATGCCAGCGACCTGGGCTGCATCATCGCAGCATCTATCGCCGACGAGATTGAAGGTTGCCGCAAGTTCATCGCCGACCCTGTCATCGTTGACGAGTTGTGCGACTACGCCCGTGTAAGTGGCAACCCGCTGCTGCCTCGCATCAGTATTTGGCATGCGCTCAATCAGAAAGCTATCGCACGCCGCTTTGCCAAAGGTCAGGGCAAGAAGTATGAGGATATGAATCTTGTGGTGTGCCATCTCGGTGGAGGTATCTCCGTGGCAGCCCACGAGCACGGCAAGGCCGTCGACGTGAGCAACGCCCTCGACGGCGAAGGTCCCTTCGCTCCCGAGCGCTGCGGCTCCGTTCCGGCAGGCGCACTCATACGCTTGTGCTTCAGTGGCAAGTACACACAGGAAGAACTGCTTAAGCAGGTGGCAGGCAACGCCGGACTGGCAGCACACCTCGGCACTAACGACATGCGCGCCATTGAGGATCGCGTGAACAACGGAGACGAGAAAGCCAAGTTCATGGTCGATGCCATGATATACCACATTGCCAAAGAGATAGCATCCAAGGGTGCTGTGCTCTACGGAAAGATTGATGCCATACTGCTCACAGGCGGTATCGCTCACTGGACATACGTCGTAGAGGAGATACGCAAGCGCGTTTCCTACTTGGCCCCGGTGTTCAACTTCCCTGGCGAAGACGAAATGCAGGCACTGGCAGACAACGCACTGGCAGTACTGAAAGGCGAACGCGAAGCTAAAGTGTTCAAATAAATATACTTACCCACACCAAGCTCGGGCAGGTGTGCTCACCACTGTGCACACATAGGCCCGGGCTTTCTTCTGATAACAACTCCACCACATACCAATGCTATGAGTAAAGGAAAACTACAGAAATTTGCTGAGATGGAGACATTTCCTAATGTCTTCCAATATCCTTTCGCCGTACTGAAAGAAGAGGGTTTCTCCCTGAAAGGACGCTGGCATGCCGACTATTTCCACAACGACAATCCCATCACTCTTGAGCTGGGTTGTGGCAAGGGCGAGTACACGGTGGGGCTGGCGCGGCAATATCCCAACCGCAACTTCATAGGTATCGACATAAAAGGGGCGCGTATGTACACTGGTGCCAAGCAGGCCGTCGACGAGGGACTGACCAACGTGGCATTTCTCCGTACACATATTGAGTTTGTCGAACACTTCTTTGCTGCCGACGAGGTGGAGCAGCTGTGGCTCACCTTCTCCGATCCGCAGATGAAGAACCCACGCAAACGGCTCACCAGTACCTTCTTCCTCAACCGCTACCGACATTTCCTCGTTGACAGAGGGCAGATACATGTGAAGACCGACTCCTTTTTCCTATACACCTACACCCGTCTGATGGCAGAGCACAACTACCTGCCCGTTCCCATGCAGACCGACGACCTCTACGCCTCAGCGCTGCCTGTGCCGCCCATACAGACATACTATGAAAAACAATGGCTCAGCCGTGGTATCACCATCAAGTACCTGTGTCTGGAACTGCCGCAACAGGGAGAGCTCACAGAGAGCGGAGCAGAGATACCGTTGGACGACTATCGCAGCTACCACCGAAACAAGCGGAGCAGCAAAGACACCGCTCAATGACAACCGACGAGCGGCGGGGCAGGAAAAGCTCACTATTGCGCGAGGAAACCATACCAACAAATCCTTAGAGCAAGAAGAAAATATAAGGTTTTCATCCGACAGTATACGTCTCAAACAGCAAGTTCTACATACCTTAATATCGTCTGTCGATGATGTGAAGGTATGTAGAACTTGCTGTTTTCCAGCAATAAATTATTGCATACGGGAAATTGTTCTTACCTTTGAAGGTTGAAAAAAGTATCCATACCCTTTAATGACTGATTGCCACTATAGTCAAACAACCTTATAACCTCTTTTTACAGAATATGAAGAAATACACCATCATCCTCGTATTGTTGTCTACCGCTATCTCAATACATGCACAGGTGCCAACCTTTGAGACTTCTTTCCAGGCTGTGAAAAACATGGGGCTGGGCTGGAACCTTGGCAATACTCTCGATAGCCATCAGAAAGGCGTGACCGACGTAATTAAGACCGAGACGATGCGCGGGCAGGCTGTTACTACCCCCGAGCTCATGGAGATGTTTAAGAAAGCCGGCTTCGGCACCATCCGCGTACCCGTCACCTGGTATCCGCACCTGGACAACGAGGGCAATATAGACCCGGCATGGATGGCAAGGGTGAAGGAAGTGGTGGACTATGTACTTGCACAAGATATGTATTGCATCATCAACCTGCACCACGACACGGGTAAGACTGACAGCAGATACCCATATAAGGCATGGCTGCGTGCTGATATGAACAACTATGAAACCAACAAGGAGCTGTTCAAGAAGATTTGGAGACAAATAGCTGAGACCTTTGTAAATTATGGTCATAAGCTTCTCTTCGAATCATTCAACGAGATGCTCGACCCCATAGACTCTTGGGACTGGGCTTCGTCAAAAGCCGAAAATGGATATGATGAGGCTATAGCCACATCTGCCTACAATGCCATCAATAACTACTCCCGCGACTTTGTGGAAACCGTGCGCAGCACAGGGGGAAGAAACCAGCAGCGTAACCTCATCCTCAATACCTATGCAACGTCTTACGGCAGTCAAGCAACGAAAAATATGCTGAACCCCGAGCCTGGAAAACAACATATAATCTTCGGTGTGCATGCTTATCCTATCATCGTCAACGTCGATGAAAACAACAACAGGACCGAACGCCCCTTGACCGAGGTGGAGGCACTGTTGCAACAGATGATGACCAACCTGAACCAAAACCTTGTAAAAAAAGGCGGTCCTGTCATCGTAAGTGAATGGGGTACATCCAATGTAGATGCCAATCCTACCGACTATGCTGCCAACAGAACACACATGTTCAACTTCGTAGACATGTTCCTCTCCTACATCAAGCAAAACAACATGTCGTCCATATTCTGGATGGGCCTTTCCAACGGCTCTGTCCGTGGCATACCAGCTTTCAATCAGAAAGACCTGGCAAACAGAATGCTGAAGGCTTGGCACGGAAGCAGCTTCACCTCGCTATTGCCCGAGTCATCAGACTATAATACTGAGCACCAGTTGGAGTTCACACAGCAATACAGCGAGGTGGAACTGGCGTATGATGCCAACGGATTGGAAAAGAAATATACCAGAATAGAGCTTAAACTTGCACAGTTGCCTAACACCGATGGTGGAGACCTGTCAATTAGGACGTACACGGCTGACGATGCATACACCAACCTTGATAATATCACTCGGCTCAGTCAGGTGCTGTATTTCAACAATGTTCCCAAGAAACCGATTAAGCGTATCACACTTGTGTGGCGTAGCTCCGGCTCGTGCTTGTTGCGATTGATTGAAGCAAAACTAGTCAATGGTAACACCGGTGTAAAAACTACTGTGACGCCCGTGAGCAGGAATAAAGTAACTATTACTACCAAGTCGGTGCCCAAAGATGGCAGTATGGATAACTATGTCACCAAAGGCGATTTCACATACTTGGTAGATAAAACCAACCTCACAGCTAAAGTGGTGAAGTGTAACAATCCCAACATCTCGGGAACGGTGACCTTTGACAATTTCACTTGGGACAGAAGGACGTATACCGTGACCGAAGTGGGCGACAATGTGTTTGCTGTAGAAGGCAGTGCCGGTGACAAATTCAACAATCTCACCGCCGTAAACCTGCCTGATGTGAAGACCGTTGGCAACCATGTCTTTGTAGCCGGCGGCGACGGAGCGGCACGTTTCGACAAACTTAAAACCATCAACATGCCAGAAGCGACAACAATAGGCAACAAAGTGTTCGCCCGCTCAGGTGGTGATGCCATCGACATGAGTGAGCTGACTTCCGTGAGCCTGCCCAAGGTGAGCAGCATCGGTGACAGTGTGTTCTATTCGTCGCTGCCAGACTTTGGCAGTAAGTTGACCAGCGTGAGCCTGCCCGCACTCACCACACTCACTGGCAGCAAGGTTTTTCATGCCAACAGCAGTTTCAGCCACCTCAAAACACTCGACCTTCCTGCTCTGAAGACCATTACAGGCTCCGACAACTTCTACGGCAAGCAGAGTTTCCCCGCCCTGACAACACTGGACCTGAATGGGCTGACAGCCGTGAGCGGCAACAACGTGTTCAGCGACGGCGGAGCACGCAATGCCTTCGTGGGACTGAAGAACATCAACCTGTCTATGGCATGCAAGGTGAGTGGCACACGATGTTTCGTTGGCGGAGGCAAACCCATCTACCACATCTCCGATGCCGATGTCATTTATCAGTCAGGGGAGTATTCCTTCCAAAGCCGTTTTGACCGTTTCATAGTACCACCGGGAAAGGCTACGCTGATTATTGTGAAGTGGTTGAATAACAAGAGTATCAACCATGAGATATATACGCCCGTTCCGCTTAGCAAGACAGGCAACGGCTATAGCACCATGACCATTCCTGGCAGCTTTGATGCAGCCTCATGCACCTACGAAGGAACAACATATGTCAACAACTACAACTTCAACCACGCACTGATAAAGGCTGATTGTTTAACCAATCCTACCTATTCCTCCATATATAACGCTGACAGCTATCCTTACACATGGTATGCAGCAACAGCGTTTAATAACGGAACGGTGACTATCAGTGCTCCCAGTGCGCCTGGCCAGCGTATGGGAATAGCTCCCGACGAGGGATTCCTGCTGAAAGGACCCGCCTTCACAGGAACTGGAGATGATGTAATATATCTGCCAGTCCATACCAGTAGGGCAAAGTATACTGACACCAACTACTTCAAAGCGGGAACAGGTGTCGCCATTCCCACGGAGAGCAACGACTGCTATAACTTCTACTTCTCAGCCAGCAAGCAGCAGTTCTACCTCTGCAACAATACGGTGATACCCGTAGGTAGGGCATACCTCGCACTGCCCAAGTCCATGGTGGCAGATGCTAAGCAGATACAGTACGTCGTTGACGATGGCGACAATACTATAACGGGTATCAATGGCACTTGGATACTGCCACCAACCGAGGCTGCCGACGCATGGTTCACCCTCGATGGGCGACGTCTGAACGGTAAACCTACACAACGAGGCGTGTATATCCGCAACGGAAGAAAGGAGGTGGTACGATGAAATGTAAACCATATATCACCCCCAGCACCTCAATAGTACACTGCGCATATCTCTGCGACGATCCTATCCCTGTCGTATTGTCCTTTGGTCCTGGCGACGTGGGCGGTAAAGATGCCGATTTCGAAGACGAAGAGGAAGGTGGCCTTGATGAAGTATTCGAAGATAACAACCTGCTGAAACCGATGCAGCCCTTCGACGGGCGTATTAAGTTCCGAGACTTGTGGGAGTAAGGGTGTCCCTTCTATGTTACAACGGCTATCAGTTTGTTACAAGGAATATCCAATAACAGAAATCCGAAAACCAGTTGCACTTACCAAAGACTGGGCGCTGGCCGACAACAAATAGGCACAAACACGATACAGGCATGAAACGGATGATAGTCGTTTCATGTCTGTGTCGTGTTTCGGGGCAGCGTCAGGCTTTCCCGTGTTATAGGATAGCGTCGCTGTCAGACTATCTTTTGGGATGCAGGGTGAAGCCCCACTGGTATTTCTGGGATGTTCTGGCATGAATTTATAGCGCGCATTGTCGTAGATAGCAGTACCGAAACCCAGCACTCCATCCTGAACAGCCGAACCGAAGCAGAGTAGGGCGGAGGCGATGACGAATGATAGTCTTATGATGGGGCTGTGCGTGTTGTTAAGTCATAAGATAAAACAGCAAACGGCGGTCAGTAAGCATTAATACAATGCTGCTGACCGCCGTTGCATGTGGCTTAGTTTAAGGATTGTTTTGCTCGAATATAGCCATACGTTCGTCAAGCAGGTCGTACTGATTGTCGGTGATGAACGATGTGCATACGCGCAGTCCTTGTTGTTCACTGCCTGTGGTTCCCAGGTTGATGGCGGACACTCCGTAGTACATCAGCTCTCGTGCCAGCTCACCGCTTGTCATTTTCTTGTATCCTATGGTGAAATAGAATCCGTCGGCTATGGGTTCGTCGCCGTCGCGGTCGTAGACGATGTGGAATCCATGTCTGACAAATATCTCTTTGAGCTTGTGTGCGCGCTCACCATACACCTTCACCTCATCGCGGAAGTTGAATAGGCCCTTGCATGCGGCCTCCATCATGGCAGCCATGGCATACTGTGCGCTGTGGCTGGTGCCTGAGGACAGGGCGTAGAGCATACGTGTGGAGAACACCAGACCGAAGGGCAGACCTTCGTAGCGTGCAGCCAGGTCGTCGTAGTGAGTGTGGAACAGCTTGTCGCTGATGCATGCCACGGCAATGCGTTCTCCGGCGTAGCTGAATGCTTTCGAACCGCTGATGAGTAGTATGTAATTGTCGGTGTAGAGTGCCACGGTGGGCTGGTAGGGAGGCCGGAAAGGAGTGCTAAGGTCCTTTCGGAAGTCCATGGCGAAGTAGGCGAGGTCTTCAATGACGATAGCATTGTACTGAGCGGCAAGCGTACCGATGGTGCGCAGCTCTTCTTCTGTCATGCAGATCCACGACGGATTGTTGGGATTGCTGTACACGATGGCAGCAATGTTTCCCACTTTGAGGTAGCCTTCAAGTTTGTCGTGCAGCTTGTCGCCGCGATAGTCATAGACATCGAAGGTCTTGTAGTTGACACCTTGTACCTGAAGCTGCATCTTCTGTACGGGGAATCCGGGGTCGATGAAGAGGATGGTGTCCTTATGGCAGTCTGCTTGCGAGCAGGTGAGGAACGATGCGAAGGCCCCCTGCATGGATCCCACCACGGGGATGCAGCCTTCGGGAGCCAAGTCAACGTTGATGAAGGCTTTCACAAACTGTGAGGCGGCCTGTTTCAGTGCGGGCAGACCTTGAATGTCTGGATAGAGGTTGGCAATGCCGTCCTGCAATGCTTTTATCTGAGCCTCAACGCCCACTTTGGCAGCGGGCAGGCCGGGAATACCCATTTCCATCTTGATAAACTCCTTGCCCGAAACTTTCTCGGCATAGGCTGCGATTTGTTTTACTTCGCGGATGGTGGCTTGCGAAAAGTCTTGAATGCCGAAGTCGTGGATGGCGCCATCGATGATGGATTTCTGAATAGGTGTAGGTTGCATAATTTCTTTTTTGAGAGGTTATTATCTTGTTATATATTGCGGTGGGGCATGGTTTTATGCCTTACCTTGTTTCTTTTCAGTTTTTGTTGAGCCTTTCAGCTTTGTTATCTTGGCTTGCAGGCGGCTGATCGTTTTATTTTTCTGCTCAATTTCGTCGCCCTGATTGCGTATGGTAGTGAGCAATGAGTTGAGTTCTTCGTTGTCGATGTCGTCGGGATAGAGCGCCTGTACACGTCTAAGGAAGTCGCCCAGTATGTTCATGTAGTTGGTGAAGGCGTCGAAGGGGTCGCTGTATATGTAGCGACCGTCGTCCACCAGCGTGTGTTTGGTGCTCATGAAGCGGAAGTTGTCCGATGCCTGCAGGTATACCCAGTCTTCGTTGATGAGAGGGTCGTTGGCAATCTGCACGCGTTCTGCCACGCTATACAGCTTGTTGAACGCCTCTTTCTGCATGGCGTTGCCAAGGAAGGGGCTCAGGTCACGCTCTTCGTCGAGCCAACTGATAGCTTCGGGCACCGAAAGAGGACCGACGGAAGGATAATGGGCAATGACTTCAGACGGTGTGGCAAAGGTAATGTCTTTACCTGCAAACTGTGGCAAAGCATGCAAGAAGTCGGTGATGTGTGAAGAGAGAGGTTGTGCTATGCCGATGGCAGCCAGATTCATGAAGATGTTCACCACTTGCTCCTCGTCGGGCAGCTGCGTGATGCGTCGCATGAACGTGTCTGCCAGCAGGGGATAGCCCTCCCACTGCGGATTGGAGAAGCGCAGGCTGATGTCGTCGGAGAAAGTGTAGTCGCGCAGCAGCAGGCGTACCTTCGAGGCGACGGGACAGTGGTAGACAAAATGGGGCGAACGCCAGCCCAATACATGCTTGGCGCCCTCGGTGATGACACCCTTGAATCCCATGCGTGCTGCAAGACGTCCTATCTCGTCGTCGTAGATGAGCGAGGAGTTGCGCAACACTGTCGGACGTTGGCCGAAGAGTTCCTCAATTTTATCGCACTGACGACGCACCTCGTTGGCAAAGCTCTCTGGAGCTATCAGCGAAGCCAGACCATGGGAGTAGGGTTCAGCCAGAAACTCCACTCTGCCCGTGCTGTTCATGTCTTGCAGTTTCTCAATCAGTTCGGGGGCATATTGTTCAAGCTGTTCAATGCCGATACCCGAGAGGGAGAATGCCACACGGAACGTGTCAGGGTACTGTTCCAGCATAGTGTGCAGCGTGTCGAGGGCGGGCATGTACGATGTCTCAACTAAGTATTGTGCCGAACGCTCGTTCTCATAGTCGTCATAATAATAGTGGTCGGCACCGATGTCGAAGAAACGGTAGCGACGAAGGTGATTGAGTAAATGAATCTCAAAATATAGACAGATGGTCTTCATGGCGTAAATATTAGGGGATGGATTATTTTGTATCGTATGGTTGTATTGTCTGTTCAGTGTACCAGTCGCCTGTAGTGGTTCATAATGCGTTCTCCCACTTTCTCCCAAGTGATGCTGTTCACCTCTTTCAGTCCTTCCGTCTGCAGATAGTTGAACAGTGCCGGATTGCGGCAGATGGAATAAATGGCGTCAGCCATGGCGTGTATGTCCCAGTAGTCGGTCTTGATACAGGTATTCAGTATCTCTGCACAGCCACTCTGTCGGGAAATGATGGTAGGTGTTCCGCACTGCATGGCTTCCAAAGGCGAGATGCCGAAGGGTTCGCTTACCGACGGCATCACGTACACGTCGCTGGCTTTCAGACAACGATAGACGTCGTCGCCGCGCATGAAACCTGGGAAGTGGAACCTGTGTGCAATACCTTTCTTGGCGACAAGGGTAATCATCTCTTGCAGCATGTCGCCGCTGCCAGCCATGCAGAAGCGTATGTTGCGGGTGCGGTTGATGACGAGCTGAGCAGCTTCGACAAAGTATTCAGGTCCCTTCTGCATGGTGATGCGTCCTAGGAAGGTCACCGTCTTCTCGCCGTTATTATGGATGGGGCGTGGCATGTCTTGTAGCTCCTTACGCAAGGGATAAACGGCATTGTGCATGGTGAAACACTTTTCAGGGCGCTGGTGGTAGTGCTTGATGACTGTCTGGCGTGTCAGTTCGCTCACACACATGATGCAGTCGGCGTGGTCCATGCCGTCTTTCTCTATGCCGTAGACGATGGGGTTGACCTTGCCGCGTGAGCGGTCGAAGTCGGTAGCGTGAACATGGATGCACAGAGGCTTGCCGCTGATCTGCTTGGCATGGATGCCGGCAGGGTATGTCAGCCAGTCGTGGGCATGGATAAGGTCGTAGTCGAGCGTGCGTGCCACCACACCAGATATGATGCTGTAGTTGTTTATCTCCTCATTGAGGTTCTTGGGGTATCCGCCGGCAAACTCCATGCAGCCTAAGTCGTTGGTATGCAGATAGCGAAAGTCGGCATAAATGTTGTCACGCAGACGATAGTACATCTCCAGTGACATGATGTTGCCTATGCGTTGTTGCAGTGTCTGTACGTCGATGTCGTGATAAACGAGCGGCACAGCGTTCATGGCTATGATATTGGCTGCTGTCCGGTCTTCGTCGCCGAAGGGGTGGGGCAGACACAAGGTGATGTCGATGTCGCCTTGAGCATGAAGACCTTGGGAAATGCCGAAGTTGGCAGTAGCTAAACCACCATAGACGTGCGGTGGGTATTCCCATCCAAACATTAGAACTTTCATCGTGCAGTCTCCTCCTTTCCTGTTTGTGGGTGTTCGTTACTGTCTTCCAGTATCTGCAATGTTCGCAGCACTTCTGCCACGTTTATGGCAAACGACATGGCTCCTCTGCCCTGATAGGGCGGATTGCCGTCGAAAAATTCAGAAATAGTGCTGATACACTGATTGAACATGTCGTTCTCATAGCCTGCCATCTGACGTTGCACAAAGCTTAGCCTTGACATCTTATAAAACTTCAGGCAGGCTTCCATATAGAATCCTCCGAGCCATGGCCATGCTGTGCCCTGATGGAAGGCATAGTCGCGTTCGTCACGTGTTCCGATACACTTACCGCGGTAGCCTTCGCTCTTTGGGGAGAGTGTTCGCAATCCTTTCGGGGTGAGCAACTCGCGTGTACAGATGTCGAGAACCTTCTTTTGCCATTCCCTATTCAGCGGTGAGTGGTCTAATGCTACGGCAAAAATCATATTCGGGCGTACGCTGAGGTCCTGTTCTGTGCCCTCTTCCACGTAGTCGTATAGGTAGCCGTAGGCATTGCAGAAGGTCTTGCAGAATGACTCCTTACACTTGGCTGCAATGGCGTTTATCTGTTTGGCTTGTTGCGGGGCGCTCTCTTTCAGTATCTCTACTGCGAAACAGAGTGCGTTGTACCACAGTGCGTTGATTTCCACTACATAGCCGGTGCGTGGGTTGACAGGTTTTCCATATAGTATGGAGTTCATCCATGTGGCAGGCTGTTGTTTTCCGTCGGTCCATACCAAGCCGTTGGTCATCAGTCGCAGGTTGGGATGCTTGTTGGCAGTAATGTACCGCATCAGGTCTTTTATCAGCTTGTCGTAGCCCTGTTCTCTCATATCGTCCCAGCCTTCCTGCTTGGTGTACTGTTGTATTGCCCAGATGCACCACAGCGGTACGTCGGGGTGCTCTATCTCCTCGATGTTCGGGTCGGTGGGTTTACCGTTGATGAATTGTCGCAGCGCTCGTTGTGCGGTGTGCATCACGAGTTGGAAATAGTCGGTCTCGCCTATGGCAAGTGTCAGTCCGGGCAAGGCAATAAAGGTGTCGCGTGCCCTTGTCTTGTACCATGGGTATCCAGCGATGAGGTATCGCTCGTCGTTAGGCTTTCGGTTGTGGAACTGGTGTGCTGCGTTCACCAGACAGTGGAAGAAGCTGTCGCGTGGTTTGCGCTCGTCAATTTCTTCGGCTGCCAGTGCGAGCAGGCTACGTGAAGGGTAGGGTTGGGTGGAGGCAGCAAACACGATGCTCTCGCCTTGGCGGATGTTGACTTCAAAATAGCCTGGCACGAGCAGGTCCTCGCGGGCGTCGTACCCACGTTCCAGTTCGCGAATGTATATCGTGTTGCGGTACCAGTCGGGCTGGTGCACATAGGTGTTGCGCTTGGAGATCTGCATGCACAGGTAGGGGTAGCCGTCGTAAAGGCGCATCTTAATACCTCCGGCTATGGGTGTGTAGTCGGTGTTGGCAGCTCCGTTGGCATGGGTGAATGCCCTCACACTGCGGAAGGCGAGATATGGGCGCAGACGCAGCAAGGTTTGCGGCGAGTGGGTCTCTTCCAAAGTGTAGCGTATGAGGAGTCTGTCGCTGTAGTGTTCGAACACCACTTCTTTTTTAAGCAGGGCGCTGCCCACCTGATAGTAGGTGGTGGGCACCTTGTCGCAGTCGAAAGAACGGATATACTTGTGTCCCTTCGGGCTGAATATGCCGTTGTCGTACTGATGCAGTCCGAGGTTAAACTCTGCGTCATGCTGCACCACGCTCACATCAAGCATACTTAACAGTACATGATTCTCTCCGTCCATGTTGGGCATGGGAACGGTAAGCAGTCCGTGATATTTGCGTGTGTTGCAGTCAACGATGGTAGTATAGGAGTATGCTCCCGAGCGATTGGTACGTATTAGCTCGCGAGGCAGCGACTCTTCGAGATTCACCATGTTGGCTTTCTCAAAACGCATATAGCTTGTCTTCTTTGGCATAGAGAGGGAAATATTATTTAGTATGGGTGTGATGTCTGAAGGTTGGGGTCAACTGATGGTGCCGTTGGTATTATTGCGGAGGCTCAAGGTATTCGATGCCTTTGCCCTTTTGTATGGCATATGCTATCTCCCGTCGTGTGCTTTCGCCAATGTATCCGCCGACGTTGACGACGAAGATACTGTCTGCCATGTCTATCTTGTTCAGGTGCATGTCGTCGAGCATGGCTTTGGTGCCTTCAGTCCACACCTCGTCGTCGCCAGAATGACCGAACAGTCCCACGCTGATGACGATGTTGCCTTCGAGCGTGAGGCGTTTCTGTGCGGCAAGAAAGGCATCTTTGAAACGTGTGCTGCCGCAGAGGGTGACGATGGGGTAGCGGCTCTTCATGGACGATTGTGTGTGGGGTGAGCTATTCGGGCACGACGGTTGAAGCACCGTATTTTTGGGTTTTGTGTATATATTTCTTCGCCATTTTTACGAAGCCCTCTTCCGTGACTTTGCCCTTGTAGATGCGATAGGTCAGATGTGCTTTGTTGTCGGGCGACATGCCGCAGAACATCCAGCCGTTAAAGGTAGTCTTTTCTAATGTAAAATAAGCATAATTCTTACCTTTTTTATCAATAAAGGCTGCGCTATACTTACAAAGTGGTATACGCATAGGTTCGCTGAATGTGTATACCACGATGTCGTAGTCTTTCCAGTGGAGCACGTTGCACGACATATCGTCCCAGTTCCATTCGTAGTGGCTGATGAACATAGTGCCCAAGAGATGCTTCCATCGGTGTATGTCGATAAGCTCTTCAGCACCGCATTTGTCGTTCTTCGTGTCCCACAGTATCTGTGGAATCCAACGAAACTGCAACTCATAGGTAGTCATGGTGTCGCGTTGTTCGATTGTCTTCAGGGCTTTCTTGGCATCCTCCTCATAGTTCTTGTCTGTGATGCTGCTTAGGCACTTCTTGGCAGCATCTCTGTCGGTGGCTGTTCCCCATCCGTTGAAGTAATAGTGAGCCAGCATGTAGCTCGCACCTTGGTTGCCTTGGTCAGCGGCTTCCTTCATCATCCGGAACGATTTGTCGAGGTCCACTTCCACACCGTTGCCGTATTCGTAGCGCACTGCCATGTGTATTAGGGCGGTGTTGCTGCCCATCTCCGCTGCCTTGATGCAGTATGAGGTGGCTTTCGCTGGGTCTACCATGCCTAGGTCGTCGAGTTCATACACTCTGCTGATCAGATAGTATGCATCGGCTGAGCCCATAGCGCCTGCCTCTGCGAAAAGGGCGATGGCTTTGGCGGCACTTTGTGACTGAATATCGCCGGTGATGTATTGAATGCCAGCCTGCATCAAGGAGTCGATGACGTGGGTGCGTGTGGAGTCATTCTCTGCCGACTGCGCATGGACACGACAAAAAGTAAGCAGACACAAGGCAAAAATCAGGATACGTTTCATATATATAAAATTTTTTAATGGTGTTAATTATAAAATGCAGTTGCCTCCGAACGGGGTTAACCTAAGTTCGGAGGCAATGTCATGTCAAGTGTTATTTTGACGGTTTCAGGTTTGTGGCTTTCAGTTGTTCCGCCACTTCGTCGTTCACTCTTTGTGCAAATTCTGCCATCGTCATGGTAGCTTGTTCGCCGCCTCCTTGTTGTCTCATGCTGACAAGGCCTTCGGCAGCCTCCTTCTCGCCTACGATGAGCATGTAGGGGATGCGTTTCAACTCGTTGTCGCGTATCTTGCGGCCTATCTTCTCGTTGCGGTCGTCCACTGTGGCGCGTACGTTATGGCTGTCAAGGAAGACTGCCACTTCGCGGGCGTAGTCGTTGAACTTCTCCGATATGGGCAGGATGGCTACCTGTTCTGGTGTGATCCACAATGGGAAGTGACCGGCGGTGTGTTCTATGAGCACGGCGGTAAAGCGCTCCATGGAGCCGAACGGTGCGCGGTGCACCATGACGGGTATCTGCTTGGAGTTGTCTTCGGCAGTGTACTCCAACTCGAAGCGCTGCGGCAGGTTGTAGTCCACCTGAATGGTGCCGAGCTGCCAGCGACGGCCGATAGCGTCTTTTACCATGAAATCGAGTTTAGGTCCATAAAAGGCAGCCTCGCCCAGTTCCACCTTGGCGTCAAGACCTTTTTCCTTGCAGGCTTCTATGATGGCGCGTTCGCTCTCTTCCCAAACCTCGTCGGAACCAATATACTTCGTCGTATTCTTCGGGTCGCGCAGAGAGATCTGTGCTTCTACGTTGTCAAACTTAAAGATGGTGAACACTGTCTGAATGATGTCCATCACTCGGAGGAACTCGTTTTTCACCTGGTCGGGACGGCAGAAGATGTGAGCATCATCTTGAGTAAAGGAACGCACGCGCGTGAGGCCGTGCAGCTCGCCACTCTTCTCGTAGCGGTAAACGGTGCCGAACTCTGCTATGCGCAGCGGCAGGTCGCGATAGGAGCGGGGCTTGCTGGCAAACACTTCGCAGTGGTGGGGGCAGTTCATGGGTTTCAGCATATACTCTTCGCCTTCCTCAGGAGTGGTGATGGGGCGGAAAGCGTCTTTGCTGTAGTGGGCATAGTGGCCACTGGTTACGTACAGGTTCTTGCCGCCAATGTGCGGGGTGATAACCTCTTGGTAACCGAAGTTGCGCTGAATGCGACGCAGCATGTCTTGCAGACGCATGCGCAGGTCGGCACCTTTGGGCAACCAGATAGGAAGACCCTTACCCACACGCTCGCTGAACATGAAGAGTTCCATCTCCTTACCAATCTTGCGGTGGTCACGTTTCTTGGCTTCCTCCAGCATGACGAGGTATTCGTCGAGCATCTTTTTCTTCGGGAATGATATGCCGTATATGCGCGTAAGTTGTTCGCGCTCGGCGTCACCGCGCCAGAATGCACCGGCAACGGCAGTAAGTTTCACAGCCTTGATGGCACCTGTTGATACGAGGTGCGGACCGCGACACAGGTCGGTGAAGCTACCTTGTGTGTAGGTGCTGATGGTACCATCTTCCAAGTCGAGGTCAATATGTTCGCACTTATATTCCTGTCCGTCGGCTTTAAACTCCTTCAGCGCATCGGCTTTCGACACTTCGCGACGCACCAGCGGCTCGTCTTTACGTGCCAGTTCTATCATCTTCGCCTCAATCTTGGGCAAGTCGGTGTCGCTGATGCTGATGCCCTGCGGCGGTTTTACGTCGTAGAAGAATCCGTTTTCAACAGCCGGACCGAATCCGAACTGTATACCGGGATAGAGTTCCTGCAGTGCTTCAGCCAGCAGGTGGGCACTGGTGTGCCAGAAAGCCTGTTTTCCTTCGTCGTCGTCGAAACGATAGAGGGCTATGGTGGCGTCAGTGTTGATGGGTCGGTTGAGTTCCGTCGTCTCGCCGTTTACGCCGCAGGCAACCACGCTGCGTGCCAGGGCAGGAGAGATACTCTCGGCAATCTGCATGCCGGTGATGCCTTCAGCGTATTCGCGTATGGCACCGTCAGGAAAGGTAATCTGTATCATGGTGGATTTGTAGTTAAGTCTATTTTCGGTTATCAATGGTTCCCGTCCAGCATCTCAAAACCAGTGTAAGGCACAAGGCATTCGGGTACGCGTATGCCGTCGGGGGTTTGGTTGTTCTCTATGATGGCAGCCACGATGCGGGGCAGGGCAAGGGCACTGCCGTTGAGGGTGTGGCACAATTCAATCTTCTTGTCACTCTCACGACGATACCGGCATCTCAGACGGTTGGCCTGATAGCTCTCAAAATTGGATACGCTGCTTACTTCCAGCCATCGCTCCTGAGCAGCACTCCACACTTCAAAGTCGTAGCATAAAGATGAGGTGAAGCTCATGTCGCCGCCACACAGACGCAGGATGCGGTAGGGTAGGCCAAGCTTCTGCAACAGTCCTTCTACGTGTGTAAGCATTTCGTCGAGCGATTGGTAGGAGTGTTCTGGTGTGTCGATGCGTACTATCTCTACCTTGTCAAACTGGTGTAGACGGTTCAGTCCGCGCACGTCTTTTCCGTAGGAGCCGGCTTCACGGCGGAAACATGCCGAGTAGGCGCAACGCTTCAGGGGCAGGGCGCCTTCGTTGAGGATGACATCGCGGAAAATGTTGGTCACGGGCACCTCGGCAGTGGGTATCAGGTAGAGGTTGTCGGCAGTGGCATGGTACATCTGTTCCTCTTTGTCGGGCAGCTGTCCGGTGCCTATGCCTGAAGCCTCGTTCACCATGTAGGGCGGTTGCACCTCCAGATATCCGCTCTTGCGAGCCTCGTCAAGGAAGAAGTTCTCCAATGCACGCTGCAGGCGTGCCATCTTACCTATATATATAGGAAAACCCGCGCCTGTTATCTTCACTCCCAGGTCGAAGTCGATGAGATTGTATTTCTTGCACAGGTCCCAGTGGCACTGTGCTCCTTCGTGCAGCTGTGGCTTCTCGCCGCCTTCCTTCACTACCACATTGTCGGCAGCGTCCTTTCCTTCGGGCACAATGTCGGCAGGTGTGTTGGGAATGGTGCGGAGCAGGTCGGTGAGTTGCCCTTCAATGTTGTTGAGTTGTTCCTGCAGCTCGTGGTCTTTTGTCTTCAGGTCAGCCACGGCTTTCTTGGCTTCCTCCGCCTCCTGTCGTTGTCCTTGCTGCATAAGTTTTCCAATCTGTGCAGCCGCCTGTTTGGCTTGTTGCTTGTTGGCGTCAAGCTGTTGCTGCGTCTCGCGGCGTTGGCGATCGATGGCAATCACTTGTCCTATGGCTTGGCGCGCTTCGTTGAAGTGTTTCTTCTCCAACGCATGTATCACGCGCTCCGTGTCGGTATTGATGGTTTTTAGTGTCAGCATGATGTGTTGTTGATTAGGCTGGTGGAATAGATACATATCACAGATCTCTCAGCATGATTCCGCATACGGGGCATGTCAAGAGCAACTGTCAAAGAAACGAAGTGACGAAAGTGTCAAATACTCTCTTTTCGTCTGCGAAGGTAGCAATATCTCTAAAGAAAAGTAGTAAAGAGGTAAATTTTTTATTTATTTATTTTGTGGTTGTCAAAAAGATAGTAACTTTGCACCCTGCTTGCGTGTAGGTGTATCCCTACTACGCGGGCAGATTATCATGTAACAAGCAATTAAACAAGAGATAACCATGTCGAAGATTTGTCAGATTACGGGTAAGAAAGCCCAGGTAGGATGCAATGTTTCGCACTCGAAACATCGCACAAAGCGCCGCTTCAACGTTAACCTTTTCAATAAGAAGTTCTACTATGTAGAGGAGCAGTGCTGGATTAGTCTTAAACTCAGTGCCGCAGGTTTGCGCACCATTAATAAGTTAGGTCTTGACGCAGCTTTGAAGCAAGCTGTCGCCAACGGATATGTAGATTGGAAAGACATCAAAGTGATAGGAGTATAACACCATGGCAAACAAGAAAGCAAAAGGCAATCGCATCCAAGTTATCTTGGAGTGCACCGAGATGAAGAATAGTGGACTGCCCGGCACAAGCCGCTACGTCACTGTGAAGAACCGTAAGAATACACCCGACCGTATGGAGCTGAAGAAGTACAACCCCATACTGAAGAAGATGACGGTGCATAAGGAAATCAAATAACCCACAAGCAATATCACTAAAGTATGGCAAAGAAAACCGTCGCCACCCTGCACGAAGGCTCAAAGGATGGCAGAGCATATACCAAAGTTATCAAAATGGTAAAGAGCCCGAAGACCGGTGCTTATGTTTTCGATGAGCAAATGGTGCCCAACGAAGCAGTACAGGACTTCTTCAAGAAATAATATCGCACACTCCTGCGCAGGCGTCTCCTGTGTAGCACAATAACCCATAAGGCGGAACATCAACATCGGTGTTCCGCTTTTTTGTAAAACTTAGTAAAGTCACATTAATACCTAATCTTGAACAGTGATTATTGGGATGTCGTTCAGGTATGTTCTATAGATTAGTTTAATTGCTTTATTATGCTATTATTCTATGGCTTCGCCGCTTTGTACTTTTTGTCGGCATCTTTTGTACTTTGTCCTTAATGTTATAGCACGCTATACGTCTGCGGAAGCAAAGAACAAAAAACCTGTTCAACAAAAATCTACAAATCGACAGAAGATTATTTATAGAACATGCCTATATAATATAGGTACTTAAATAATAAATTTCCCAAACGGGCAAACGTTCGTATAAATACAGAATTTTTCACACCTCATCATAGCACAAGTAAACTTGGCATTGCATTCGGCTAAACTAAGACGTTCAATTTTCCTAAACATCCAATTAAAACTTAAAGAACACGTCCTCTCGTTGCTTAGTGTATTATATATTATTTATATTTGCATTTATTAAAGTTTTTCCTAAGGCTTTGTTGGGAATCGAATCCATACTCTTATCTTTGCAGCCAAATACTAAATAGTGGTGATATTGTAATGGTTTCCAAGGGTGTTTTGTGATACACGAGGAACTTACAATGAGATTATTTTTTTTTTTTTTTGCCAACATTGTAAATAATAATTCTGCAATTATGAGAAAATATTTACTCTATTTGCTGTCGGCAATTGTCATGCCGATAGTGGTAAGTGCGCAACCGCAAACCAACGGTACGTATAAAGATGATGGTTATACGTATCCACAAGGTGTCATCCAATGTTTTCATGGACCGTTGCCCACTGGTGGTACCAAGACTACCAAAGAGAAATGGCAGGCTTGGCCCACAGATGCCAACCTTCAAGTGTTTCGCCGTACCGATGGTAGCGAAGGCGTCGTTGTCAAATATAACTCGTTAAGTAATTCTTCAACCAATACCAGAGGCTATTACGGACAGTTGTTGTTCACCATTACAAGTTATGACCAATCAACAAATACAGGTACGGTAGAACTTGGTGGTACATATTCCCGATACAGTACAGCCTCCAATTACAATGTGAAATTGTTTACCCGACAGTTTAGTAAGACTACTGGAATAAAAAGCACTTATAATCCTAGTAATGTCGATGAAAATCCTTCCTACTTAGATCGGATTGTCATACCTGCCCAAATCACCATTACTTCAGACGGAAATTGGGCAGGCTATTATCAGGGAAACAACCTTGCCGGTGCTATGTTTACAGTAACTGGAGTGTCGGATGATTGTATTAAAAACATCCGCAATATGGGTTTTTCTTCCAGTACGACTGTAGAATGCTGGCTGCCTTCAACCATAACAAGAATAGGAAACAATGCATTTTGTACCGGTGTTAATAATAACATCACCCATTATAAGTTTTATTCCTCATTGGATGGCAGTGGCAATCCTATTGAAGATGTCAATAGCAATAACGTGACGGAAATAGGTAAGTCAGCGTTTTTTGGCAGCAGTAAGATGACGACGCTTCCTGTAGGAAGTAAAATACAAACGATAGGCGAATATGCTTTCTCAAGTTGTAATAGTCTCCTTTCTGCAGATTTTTCCAACAGCCCGTTGTTGACTGAGATTGCCGGCAGTTGTTTTAACTGGTGTAATAGCTTGACTTCTGTGACATTTCCCAATTCCCTTCAAAGTATTGGAAACTCCGCTTTCTATAACTGTTCCAGTCTGACTTCTGTGACATTTCCTAATTCTCTTCAAAGCATAGGATACTCCGCTTTCCAGTATTGTTCCAATCTGTCTTCTGTGACATTTCCCAATTCCCTCAAAAATATTGGAGACGGTATATTCAGTTACTGTGGCGGTTTAAATAATGTTATTTTCCCGACTCATCTTGAAAGCATTGGTAATCGTGCTTTTGTGGGATGTGGATTGACATCCATTGAAAGTCTTTATACTGCATTGACGCAAAACAAAACTTTACAATACATTGGCGAAGATGCTTTCATATCAAATAAAATTTCTTATTTGAAATGGGAAACGGCAGACAAATATCACGAAAACTTTCGTATCGGTTCAAATGCTTTTTATAGCCAGCGGTGTGAACTGACGGTGGAGATGGATGCAGCATGCACAACTGTGCCTGAGTATCTGAGATATTCCGGATATAATCCGCCTTTCGGAGGACAGACAGAAGAAATAGTATTGAGCCAAGATGATTTCGGTAACAAGATTTCTCTTCCTAACTGTCTGCGTGTCATAGTTCCAATCAATTGTATATCAACTTATCGCGCAGATCATGTCATGGGACAGATACCGTTACATGACTATCGTGTGAAATTCAAATGGGGAACGTTTGCCAATCAGACTACACTCAATGAAGATCTGGCTAAGAATTTTGATCAGCGCAGTTACTACGGTTTGTACAACATCACTCCTCAGCAGCGACTGATTGCGACCAGCGCGTGGAAAAACGACGCACTCTGCTTCCGCCCTTATAAAATTCTAACTAATGGGACAGGAGGAAACGAAGAACCTGATCCCGAGCATCCAGAATACGAAAATCCAATAACTGGGTATTGGTATGCCAACACCGTTGACTATTGGGATTCGGATGCCAAGACAGCGACTGTCATAGAGACTGAAGATAATTTTTTCAGTACTGATGCCTTTGCTTTCAATATGCCGAAGACCATCACGGACCTGAATACATTTAAAGCAAGCGTTGCTGCAAAGAATGAAACCAGTTACCCACAGTCGTTGATGCCCTATACCATACACACTTATCATCCAAACTCTGCAGGAACTGGAGAACAGGTGGAACAACTTGGAAGGAAACCCGTGCCTGACGGCATGGTACCCGCAAACGCAGGTATTATCATCGACTTCCCCAAACCTGGTTATTATCTTGTGCCGCCTGCCATAATGGAATTCGGAGAGCAATATCGGTGGAAGTATTCAATTGATAAAAAACATGTGCCATTTTCACCGGAAAGTAAGACACAGGTAAACCTGTATAATGAAAATCCATATTTCTACAATTATCCAAATTTCAGAGATTTCATTATCCGTGATACCCTGTTGGTACAAAAAGAAAAAGATGTACTCATCCTTTTCCGTAAAGATGATCTCGTAGCGCTTGAATCTGAAGTGACGGTAGAAGGTCTTCAGGCCATATTTGCAAATGCCTTGATTTATATACAGGATGAAAACGGATATTATACAGGCTTCGATATAGGTTACGACTATACCACCTCTGACTATTACCCTGACGATAATAATTATTATTATACTTGGAGTAATGCTTTTTTAAGTAACCACTCTCGCTATCTTGGTGAATATATAAATGGAACTTATGTAAGCGGCAAGGTGATTAAAAACAGAGAAACAGAAGTGGAGTATGTTGCCCATTTTGTGGATCGTCTGTATTACCAGGATGCAGAGAACCCTTCAGGCTTACTCAGCACGAATGATTTGGAAGTGTATTGGTGGAATGAATTGGGAATGGTGTCCGATATGGTTTCAGAACCATATACTGTAGGCTATGACACTTACACGGACTACAAGAGTTTTATCAAGGACGAAGTTGCCTACGTCCAGCAAACAGAGCAGGTTACCATGACCTTCTACAAGTTATATCGTTTCGACAACTATTCATCTATTTCAGAAATGGTGGGAATCATAGAGAGTGGTTACGGATATACGGAAGAATATGTGCCATGGAGTGTGATTTTTGATGAATTCATGAACGGAAGTTGGGAGGAACAAAGTTACGAAGGCTCTGTTTACAAAACCTGGATTGATATATGGAATCCTCTTGTCGATTTTAATGCGTTGGGAAGTTATTTTGCTACAAACCACGATTCGGAGAACGACCATAACGTCATCATCGGCCTGCCCGACCGATATCCCATCTTCCCTTATTGGGCAGAGAGTCCCTATCCCTTCCAGGATGCAGCCCACGATGTGGTGCATAGCGATATCAATGAACGCTTCCCGGGTAGTCTTGAAGGTGGTGTGAACAATCCGCTCAACTTCGACTACACCAAGTTTGGACGTATGGGTAAGGGAGTAGTGCTCGATGGTAGTGGCATGCCCACCGCTTATGGCTCCTTCGTCAACCTCCGCGATATTGACCCCAAGAATACAGAGTCGTATGTGGACAATGACATTCACTATGTAAACTTTGTCATCAGCAAAGGTTACTTTGTGCAGATAAACACCAATCCCCTTGCCTCTGATGCAGCCAACTATATCAATGCCACCTGGACGCAACCCAACCGTGCCTACTTCTCAGTAAGTCGTAACCACATACCGCACCTCATCAGGGAGGCAGAACAAGGAGGAGCCGGGGCAGGCAAACTCTCACTCTTCATCATTCCTGAAGACAACGGCAGTACAACTGGTATCACCGCGACAGCTGACGATGTAAAGAACGATAAGTGGCGTGGCGGCTGGTACACCTTGCAGGGCGTGCAACTCACCGGCAAACCTACACAGCCGGGTATCTACATACATAATGGAAGAAAGGAGGCCGTGAAATGAAGAAGACATATAATACCCCCGACATCGTAGTTATTAACTGTCAGCACCTCATGCAGGGGGGCGGCGGTCCACAGATATCAGGTAATGGCTATTGGTTCAACCCCGATGACCCTATCGGCGGAGGCGGTGCTGAAGCACCACCGATGATATGGGATGATGAAGAGATGAATGATGAAGTGATAATAGATATAAATCACCGACGCAGACAAATCTTGCCACTGTGGTTTAAGCCAAAAAGAGTGTTAGATTGACATTCGTCTTCCAGACCGTTGTCATCGTTTCGTCTCCTTTTTTAGACTCGTCCAATAACTTTACCCTTCAGTAAGCTGCCATAGGTTCACATGACAAACTCTCGTCACAGACGAACCTACAGTAGCAGACTGAAGGGTAAAGCATTTTGATGGCTGTCGCTGATAGTGCCAGACTCACTGCCCATTCCTTTATATATCATTCTCCCTTCGTTATACAGTATATTAAAAAAGGTTCCCCTGTTTCACAACAGAGGAACGCTGGTAAATAACAAAAATCGTGAATATAATAGAGTTTTATTCTCGCTTGCCAATCATATGTAGTGTCCCTATTTTCTACATGCAAATAAAACATCTTTTGCCTGATCATAAGGTAACAAATGTTACGATTAAATATATTTAACATTTTCTTCTCTCCTCTGGATTATCATTCAAGAGTTGGTCTTTGTTTCGTATAATGAACAGGAATGCTGAAGTCTCCCTGTGTGAGCCGCTCTTCCGAAATGTAGATGATGCTGGCTGCCCGTTGTGCGAACACATCGAAATTGCTTGTTGTGTTAAAGAACTTAAAATGTAACATATGTTACGAATTATAGAAATAAAAATCGGATATTTGCATAGCATTTCAACAGTTAGCCAATCAAAAAGAACTATTAATACACTACTTATGAAAGATGTTCGCGATCGTCTTCTGAAGATGCCCTTATTCAAAGGCTGCTCCGACTATGATGCAGATTCCTTGTTGTCTGAAGTGCAGCATAGGATAGTGGACAAGAAAGCCGATTCCCGCATAGCCTATGCACATTCTGAAGTGACGGAGGTAATAATCTTGATATCCGGTAGAGTGCATACCACCATGACACATCCTGGAAAAGATGGTGTTGATATTGATCATTTTACCGGTCCGAGAATATTGGCGAAGGTTATCACTTTTGCCAAAGATAATCATTTGCCATGTACCATCACTGCAGATTCAGAATGTAAGATCTTGTTTCTCGAAAGAGAGTCTTTCTTCGACTGGCTGATATTCCACCATGAAGTGTTGAGAAATTACCTTACAATCCTCTCCAATCGTGGAAAAACACTGACTAAATATATCCACGCTTTTGCCCTGGAGTCGTTAAAGGAAAGAATTCTGAACTACCTGAAGGAGGAAGGATGTATAGATAATGTAGCCCATCTGTCTCGCATTTTCGGTGTCGCGCGCCCATCTGTCTCGAGGGTGTTGTCTGCCCTGAAGAAAGAAGGAGTCATCGAGCGTAACTATGAGGGACTGATCCTGAAAAAACAACTATGAAAAACACACTTCGTCACATCCTGCATCAACACCGATGATGCAGGATGTTTTTTTGTCTATGCTGCGTTGTTGATCAGGGGACTTGCTTGCGGAGTGTTGTCTCGAAATTGGCAGCGCTCCCATTCCATCTTTTCCAGTATTGTTGGGCAGGTTGGGATGAAGGTGTTATCGTTCAACATCTTCGTTAAGCCTTGAGCAAAGAAAACTTATTTATGCCATGGCGAGAAAGTAATGGTTGAGTCCAACCGTCATTACAGACCAATTGATAATGGGGGCATGTAAAGCGGAAAATATGTGATACCATTCTGCCATTTAGTCGACAGTATGAAGTACGGTAGGAGTGGTCATATACTCTCCAAACTTATTCATACTCTTCTGTAGGGAAGACTACGTGTAGTTTTTGCTGCTCTTCACCTCTATCGGACGGATGTGGCGACAGGTCACTTTGTCACTTTGTCCTTTTGAAGCAAGAAGTCTATATTCATTGTCTCTGATGACATGTTATAGGAAAAGAGTTTGTTGCCGCCGGCTGCCAACACCTGGGCTACGATATTCTCAATGAGCATTCTCTCGTTCACCTCCAGTTTCCAAAAGAGCAGTTTCTGGTAAAGTCAGCCACCAAGAACATGATGGCTGCTCTCGCTCTGGGACATAGATGTATCTCATCAAGGATGATCAGCGACTTGCGCTCATGGAGTCTCACTTTGTAGTGCTGACTCAGGTATAGGAAAAGTGTGTCAAGGTCTTCCCCATATAGAGGTCAAACCTGTCTCTGACCATCTGGGGAGCCTTATTGAAGTCGATGAGGATGTATGACTCGTACTCATTCTTGGCAAACTTTTCTACGATATAGCTCTTTCCGATGCGTCGTGCACCTTCTACGAGTAGTGCCACCTCACCGTTTCTTTTCTCCTTCCAATCAAAGAGCTGTTCATATATTTTCCGATTCATAAAGTTGTTGTATACACCTTTTTCAGGTTTCTCCCCTGTTATGTTTTACACCTTTTCGAGATTTTTGGCAAGAGTCCTCTTGAAAAAGCATACAATAGGTACAAAGAATCCATTTTGTAGCCGCTTATCTGTAAAGATAATTAATCAGCCACTTATTAATATGAACACAAAAGCATTTCGGCTGTTTTGCTGCGCCAATGTTGCCGGACGAGATGATACCATCTGCTTCGTCTTGAGTTTGCGACGCCGGTTTTTATGTCTCCATCCAATCTCCCTTATATATAATAATGGTGTACGTGCGTTGAAATCGTCCGGCAAACAGCGTTGACGCTTCATGGTCTCGTTTTGTTAATAATCCTTAAATGTAACAAATGTTGCTCTTTTAATGATTCATTCATTGTTCTTTTGTGGGCGAAAAAATAACAGGCAGGTGCATGTGTCCGACATGTAACCCTGTTTACCATTATGCAATTAACCTAAAATTATAGTAACAACTTAATAATACAAAAAAACTATGAGACGAAAACTACTACTTATTACAACCTGTCTGTTTTCCTTAGTGTCGCAACTGCAGGCACAGGAAATAACCATTACAGCAGCCAATTGGGACACATATTTTACAGATGTACAAAACGGTACCAGAAAGGACTGGCATTTCAAAGACATAGATGAATTGAGGAATGCAAAAAAAATAACCATATCGTCATTACCGACCAGTGGTGGAACAAACAGAAACGTATACATTATTCACTCACAAGGGGCAAGCGCATTGGCCAATTTGGAAGAACTGACCGTGTATTTGGTGAATAGTGATAATAGATATTTTGTTCGTCAGTTAACTATACAGGGTGGCACGAAATTGAAGAGGTTAGTATTATGGACAGAAAATGGCACCAATACTTATGCCGGTTGTAATTCTAACGACCTGAAAATAACTGTTGACAATGCTTTCCTGACACCCGAAAATATTATTTTCCAAGGTAATGGCTTTGTTAAGGCAAACGGTGAAAGAACAGTTCTTGGTCAACTGATCCTTAAAAGAAATAATATCACTGATTTAACGGCTCTTTATCCCCTAATAAGCCTCGCACAAAACGTTCAGCTAAACGGAGGTAAATATCATCGGTTGACTTACGCCGGTGTGGATGACGGCACATACAATCCCACCAATCTGATAAGGGAAATCGACATGACCAAGATTGTTTCTGAGATAATGACGAATATCCTTATCAGACATAATCTGTTGGAAAAAATCACAGACATCACACAAAGTACAATCAATGGTTTAGAGTTGAACAACAACCTGATGTGGTCTTTAGATCTTTCGAATCTTACGGCAACACCAAAAAGTTATCGTGTCGGTCCGCAAAAGCCCTATGCCGACCTGACGGTGGTGAAGGGCGATGCCGTTGATGGCTCACAAGACGAGGTGCGGCTCTATCTTCCCGAAGGACAGTCGGAACTGTTCGACGAGTCCCGTCTGGTAGATGGCAGTGTGAAGCTGCTGGGGCAGCCCGTAAGCACTCAGGCCATTTTGGGAACACCGACAGAAAAGTATTTCAAGGTGGCACATGTGGCTGAAGACAACATAAATGCCGACATGGACCTTTATGCAAAGCACAACGGCTTTAACTATCAGTATAACACCCGTCCGGCGCTGACCACAAAACAAAGACAATGTAAGAGACATGGAAGTGGAGGTCAAGACCTATCCCTACATCATGTACGTGCATCCCGCCACCAAGTCCGGAGCAGGCGTCAACTACTACTCTGGCACTTTGTGGCTGGATTATGATGCCGTCGTGCCCAAAGGAACGACAGTATGGATTGTGACAGATATTCACAAGGACAAAGTCCTCAGCGGCGGCACGACACAGGTCGGCAATCAGCTGGTCATGGAGCCGATTGGATCAGAAGGCGACCTGATACCTGCCGGCACTGCCATGTATGTACGCTCCGACACGAAAGCCGGCCTCTATGCTTTCCAAAAGGCATGGAAACACGAACTGTTGGGCTGGGACGGACCCTCCGCCACATCTGTCCCCGAGGATACACTGTGGTATGACAAAGTGCTGACTAATGAACAGATTGAGAAACTGGCAGCGCAACGGGCAAAAATCGGCGACCGCAACCTGCTGCAAGGTTCAGCAACACCGACCACCTTCGCCAACCCGCGCGAAGCCCTTGTGCTCGGCATAGAGAATCAGAAA
>ONTS01000037.1 GCA_900320845.1 uncultured Prevotellaceae bacterium
TTGCACTATAGGCTGGAGCCATTGCTTCACCTCGCAGTCCACCAGCGGAAGTGATTGCAACAAGATGGCCGTGACCTTGTTGTTCTAAGATATGATAAAACATGCCTATGACAAACGTCCAACCAACAATATTTGTGTCTATGGCAGGTCGTTCTATGGAATAGTCGAGCGTGGCGTTAATATCACCGACACCAGAACAAACAATAGCAATATCTATGTGCTCCAGTTCTTTGTAAAGCGTATTAATCGTTTGTTCAATCTCTTCTAAATTGGTTATGTCTGCTTTAACAGGAATGGTCTTGGATGGATATTTCTGATACAATTTGTCAAGCAAATGTGCACGTCGGCCAATAATGCCGATTCTATTGTTCTCATTTGCATATTTTTCGAAAAGAGCTTTACCAATGCCAGAGGTTGCCCCGATGATTACGATATTCATATTGCGTTTTTTGTACAAAGGTATTAGCTTACATGTAAGCCTATGATCAAAAGAAAACAAAAGAACTCTTATAACAGCAAACTCTCAAAACATTTTGAGAATTTACAGACCAAAAGTTATCTCTCTACGTATGTTACTGATAGTTGTAGGTGTAACTTTTAGATAGGAGGCTATATCTTTCAGGTTGATACTTTGCACTATTTCAGGACAACGAAAGAGTAAACGCTTATAACGTTCTCTGGTTGTCACTCGATATGTATCAAGGTATTGTGTATAGACCTGAGAAAAGAGATGGTCGGATATAGATTGTTTGAGATTACTCATACCATCGGAATCTAACAGTTTACGTAATTCTCCACCATCTATTTGATATACCTTACATGATGTTCCAGCGACGATAGCCACTTCAGACGTTTTCCCCAAAAGACAATTGGGATAATCTCCCACAAATTCACCATCAAAAGCAAAGCCTGTAATATAGTCTTTTTGTTCAGAAGAATTATGTACTATGTAGTTGAAGTAGCCACATTCAACAAACCCAATATACCAAGATTCTACACCTGCTTTGATAAAATAATCGCCTTTAGCATATTGTGTCAAGCGTCCATGATTTACAATATACTCTATCAATGGCGATAGGTTAAGACCTTCAATGTATGAGTTCAGTTTTTTCATAACTATAAATGAGTCTTGGCATTCCGTTAATGTTTCCTGCCTTCGAACGGTGTGTTACGATGCACGTAACGTCTCACATTAAGCACCAGGGTCTGAGATAAGGCGGCCTTGACAATAGCGTGCCACGATCTGGCGGTCGTCGCCAATGTAGATAAAGCGTTCGAGACGCTGTGGCAAGGTGTAGTTGTCAAAGTTGAGCTCGGTGTCATCAATGACAAGCGCATCGAAATCGTATCCTGGTTCAAAGCTTCCCACTTTGCCAAAGAAGCTGCCAGCCGATTTAGTAGCAATCCAAAACACCTCAGGCAAAGTAAGAAATGCACATGACTTGTCATTGCAGTAATGCATCTTGCTCACTTGGATGGCATAGACCATCATTCGGAAGATGCTGAAGTCGTGTCCACCACTCACGTCACTACCCAGTCCCACGGACACATCAGCATTGAGAAAACGTCGGATAGGTGCCATGCCGGACGACACGTTCAGGTTTGAAGTAGGACAATGTGCGACCATCACTCGACGTTCCTTGATAAGCTGGAGTTCTTCTTCGCCCGTCCACACACAATGAGCCATGACTGTTGGTGTCTTACCGAACAGTCCATAGCGGTCGTAGGCATCACCATAGAAGCGGCTCTCAGGCTCAAGTTGTTTGACAAATTCTATTTCATCGTGATTTTCGGAGAGATGTGACTGCACCGGCAAGTTGTATTTGCGCACCATTTCTCCGCATGCCGTCATCAGCTCTTGTGTGCAGGAAGGTATGAAACGCGGTGTCACGATGGGCCGCACATGAGAATCACACCCACCGAATTCATCAACGAGTGCTTCGCATGCCTTGTTCGCATCTTCTACCGTTTCTGTCAAAGTTTCGGGACAATTACGATTCATGTTCACCTTTCCGACCAGTCCGGCCATTCCGGCTTTTTCCAACAAGCGCATGAGCAAGCGTGTGCTATCAAGATGAACAGTGGCGAATGCTACAACACGCATGGTGCCATAGCGCCACAAGTCGCGTACAAAGCGACGATACATACGCTCGGCATAAGCTGTATCCGCATACTTTTGTTCTTCGGGGAAGGTATATTTCTCTAGCCAAGGCATGAGCTCAAGGTCCATAGCTATGCCTTGATTGCGGTATTGGGGCGCATGAACGTGCATATCGTTCATTGCCGGTATGAGCAGTCGGTCTCCCAAATCCTCAACCTCACATTGTTGCAGATGGCCAGGCATCTCAGGATAGACACCTTCAACCTTTCCTTTCTCCACGGCGATATAACCATGGGGGATAATTTCGAATCGGTCGCTTTGCTGGGTGTATATGATATTAGCACGATAGATTTTCATTTTCTTCCTATTTATTTTGATAATTTTCTTCAGTCCTTCCATTTCCTTTAGAGCAAAAGTATAAATTTTTCCTTGGACAAAAAGATAATATATAAAAAAATAGAAGTTGCACGATGAATATGCAGTGACAATAGAAATGGGGGCTATATAATAAACAGCGTTGCATCACGTTATTAAATTATAATAAACTGCGAGACAATGACACTAAAAAAAATGAAGGAATAACGGTTAGGAAACAAGTAAGCATCTTTAATTAAAAATGTTATGATAGAAATTGGAATAAAACATACTTCACAAATCGCTGTCACAGAGGAGATGACCGCCATGAAGATAGGTTCTGGAGACTTGCCCGTATTAGCCACGCCGATGATGTTGGCCCTGATGGAAAATGCCGCCATGCTTGCCGTGCAGGACGTTTTAGAAGATGGTCAGACCACTGTCGGAGGATATATCGAAGCGTCGCACCTGAAGCCGTCGAAAATTGGCGCTGTAGTACATGCCGTAGCAGAAGTAACAAAAATTGAGGGAAAGAAGATTGCGTACCGCATTGCAGCATATTGTGGCGACACGCTGCTGGGTGAGGGAACTCACGTGAGATTCATTGTAGACCTTGAGCGTTTTATGGCTAAGTTATGATAACCTATTCATAAAAGAATATGGATTACAGAAGATAGGCGACACATACTATATCCGTATGGAGCGTGACTACGAGATCATCGGCAACATTGTTTCGCCTTATTTTATTTCCTCCAGTTTGCCCGTTTCTGAATCAATGATAAACCCTCTCACCACAATATCCTTTGGTATTAAGGGATGATTCTTGATAGTGTCCACGGTCTTAAGCACTGACGTCGGTGTATCCTTAAATCCCTCCAGCCAATGGTGCAGGTCGATTCCGCTGTTTCGTATAACATCGAGCGTCTCTTGTGTGACACCTCGTTGTAGCATGGCATCGTGGAAATGGTCATAACCCATGTGGCATGCTCCGCAATGGGAATGTGCCACCACCATGATTTCCTCCACTCCAAGCTCATAGACAGCTATTACGAGACTGCGTATGGCAGAATCGAAGGGTGACATGACCAGTGCGCCAGCGTTCTTTATGATTTTTGCGTCACCATTCTTCAGTCCTAATGCAGCAGGGAGCAGTTCTGTCAGTCGGGTGTCCATGCACGACAACACGGCAAGCTTTTTGTCTGGATACTTGTCGGTGACATATTGGACGTAGCCTTTCTGCTCTACGAAAGTTTTGTTGTAGTCTATGATGGTGTCTATCATCGTTGTATTGTATTCCATTGTTACATTCATTGTGCCAATTTGGTGTATGGCTCTGCGCCGTTGAGGCTTACCGGCATCGTTGGCATCGGTGCTGTTGTCAACTGGTAACGCATCGGTGTTTCATTCGTAGTATTCTATGTTGAGTTGTTGGCTGACGAGGAAGTCGTCATTCCATCCGTCGTCATAGACATATACGAGCTTCATACCCTGATATCGGGCCGGCACTTTGAGTGTGTCAAGCAGATGCCACTTGGGTTTACCGAAGTCGTATGAGCTACGATCGAGCACTATGCTGCTGGCTATGTAGTCGAAGGTGTAGTATCCCCCTCCGATACATTGATCGCCAGGGAGTAGCAGTTCTTTATGCTGATTGACCATTCCCATGCGTATGTAGCCGTCGATGGTAATGATAAATTTAGGGTATGTCATATAGCTTGTGCCATTCTGCGTCCTGCATCGTATGCTTTCTGGAGGTCTTCTTCCCAGTGCTGTTCGCGGTAGGCTCTCTTCGCCTCTTCGGAGAAGCCCGCCAGTTCGTAGCGGTCGTAGTTTTTTACCTGATAGGTGTTGTAGACAAAAAGTCGGTCGGGTTCTCCCATTGCCTGACTTATGCAGTATTCCATGGATCCATAGCCGTTGCAGTTGTTGTTTTCGAATGTTCCGTTTTGCGTGAGCACGAGCAACACGGAAATTCGCTTTGGTGCGGTGATGCTGTAGTCGTTGTAGGAGAGCCATGGGAAGGTGAGTCGCTCAAGGAATGCGCGCATCTGAGCACTTATCTCGCCGAAATAGTTGGGGGAGCCCAGTACGAGTCCGTCGGCGGTGGCAATCTCTTGCAGTATAGGAGTGAGTGCATCTTTGAACTTACATACGTTAGAAGCCTTACCTTTAATCTTGCATGCCATGCAGGACATACACCCTTTGTAGTCGGTGTCGTAGAGGCGCACAGTCTTCACTTCGATGTCTTGGCCTACGGAGGAAGCTCCCTGGACAACCTTTTGGAGTAAGGAGGCGGTATTGAAAGTCTTTCTCGGTCCGCCATCGACGATGATTATCTTCTTCATAATAGTTTAAAATAATATGGTTTGTTACTTGTATTTAGTTTTTATGATTTCGTAGGCGTTGCGTGTCAGTTCGCAGAGCAGGCTGTTGGGTGCTGTATGGGGGTTGATGCCTATCCAATGTTTGGAAGACATATTGAAGGGTTTGCCGATGCATGGGTAGTTCTCGTAGAGCTGCGCAATGCGTTCCGGCTGACACTTGAGCGTGATGAGCCTGAAGTCGTCGCAGTTGAAAAAGGCAAAAACATGTCCGTGAACATAGAAGACGAGCACAGCTTGTGCCGAGGGGAAAGCAGTAAAGGGCAGTTTCTCATCGACATCGTCTCCCAAGGAGAGGCAGTATTGGCGGTAGTCCTCTATGTTCATCGTCATCATATTCTACACCTCATAAGTCAGCGCATCCGAAGGCCAACCAGTCACATTATGACCTGTGTCCAGTTTCTGCAGTGCTTGCATATCGTCGTCGGACAGGGTAAAGTCAAACAGGTCGATATTCTCCTTCATACGCTCCCTCTGCGTTGTCTTCGGAATCGCGATGATGTCGTTCTGTACGAGCCATTTTAGTGCTATCTGCGCAGGAGTCTTACCATACCTGTCACCAATAGTGCGCAACGTGGTGTCACTAAGTATGCCGCGACGTCCCTCGGCAAGCGGGCTCCAAGCCTCGAACGCCACACCATAGGGCTTCAGGTATTCTCGCATCCGGCGTTGCTGGTAGAGCACATGTGCCTCACACTGATTCACTACCGGCATCACCGTGCCACATTCCACAATCTGCCGAAACGTATTTGGATAGAAGTTTGACACGCCTATGGCTCTGAACACTCCGCTGTGGTATAACTCTTCCAGTGTCAGCCACATCACCTCTGTATCGCCCACGGGCCAATGAAAAAGCATGAGATCTACATAGTCAAGCCGCAGACGGCGCATCGAAGCATCCACCGTGTGTAGTGTCTGGTCACGACTGAAACATGGCTCGCATATCTTGGTGGTGACAAACAGCTCTTCTCGTGCTACTCCACAGGAGCGAATACCCTGACCTACCCCACGCTCATTGTCATACATGGCGGCGGTGTCGATGCTGCGGTATCCTACACTCACGGCTTCTTCCACCACGCCCTGCGTAGCGCTGTCCGCAATATTGTAAACTCCCAGTCCTACCATCGGCATCTTGACACCATTATTCAGTTGTGTATATTCCATATTGTGTTACCTGTATTTTGCTAATACCATGTCGTGTCTGAAAGACCATACAAAGATAGTAAAAAATAAGAAAAAGGGAGCTCCCACATCAAAATGATTGAATTGCCATCTTGTAATATGAAAAAAGTATGTACCTTTACAACTTGATATCATTATACACTCAACTATTATTAAACTACAACTACTATGAAAGGAAATTTTGTCTATCACAACCCGACCAAACTCTATTTCGGTGAAAACGCACTCGCATATCTTGCTGACGAACTCAAACAATACGGCCCTACCGTACAGCTTTGTTATGGCAGCGGCAGCATCAAGCGCAACGGCATTTACGACACCATCATCGACATCCTCCATAAAGCAGGAAAGACTGTCGTAGAAGATGCTGGCGTGATGCCCAACCCGACCATCGAAAAGCTCTACGAAGGAGCACAAATGGCACGGCAACATAATGTAGACCTCATCCTCGCTGTAGGAGGAGGCTCCACCATCGACTATGCCAAAGGAGTAAGCTGCTCGGCATGGTGCGACGAAGACCCGTGGCAGAAGTACTACCTACAGCAGCAGGAAGCATCGTGCAAGGTGATTCCCATAGGCGCAGTGCTAACCATGGTGGGTACAGGATCGGAGATGAACGGAGGAAGCGTCATCACTAACAGGAAAGAAGGACTCAAGATAGGAAAGGTGTTCGGATCATACGCATTCCCCAAATTCACCATCCTCAATCCCACATTCACATTCACAGTGCCTCAATATCAGATGGTGGCAGGATTCTTCGACATCATGAGCCACATCATGGAACAATACTTTCAGGGCGACGGAGACTACACCACCGACTACATCGCCGAAGGACTCATGCGTTCGTTGATACATGCCTCGCGCATAGCCGTCAAGGAACCACACAACTATGAGGCAAGAGCCAACATCATGTGGACGGCTACATGGGCACTCAACACGTTGCTCAAATGCGGAAAAGGCGGCGACTGGATGGTACACATGATTGGACAAGCCATAGGAGCACACACCGATGCCACGCACGGAATGACGCTCGC
This sequence comes from uncultured Prevotellaceae bacterium, assembly GCA_900320845.1. Taxonomy (GTDB): domain Bacteria; phylum Bacteroidota; class Bacteroidia; order Bacteroidales; family Bacteroidaceae; genus Prevotella. The sequence continues at coordinate 7,053 of ONTS01000037.1, forward strand.
TGCCGTATCACTACCCTACTATAGATTTGTAAAACAGTTCGGCATGCATAAGTTCGTAAGGTTTGCCACTAACGTATGGAACGTGAACACGGAAGGAAAAACGCCCGAAGAAATTGCCGACGAGGGTATCAATGCACTGCAGAAGTGGATGCAGGAAATTGGAGTGGTGCTCAATGCTGCTGAACTCGGAGTTACCAATAACAACATCGAAGCCATTGCCGACAGCACACTCATCTTCGACTCGGGCTACCATAAAATGACCCGCGACGAAATCATACAAATCCTTAAACAAACCATACAATGAACAAAACGCTGATTTCCGTCATCTTCTGCCTGCTGACGGCTCACATATATGCTCAACAAACCGACAAAGTCATGAACGACAACAACATCACAACGCAATGGGACAAGACTTTCCGTAAAAGCAATAAAGTGGCACACGCCAAGGTTACATTCCGCAATCGCTACGGCATCACGCTCGTTGCCGACATGTACACACCCTTAACAGCATCCACCGCGCAGCGTTTGCCGGCAATAGCTGTCAGCGGACCTTTCGGAGCTGTGAAAGAGCAGTCCAGCGGACTCTACGCTCAGCACATGGCAGAACGTGGATTCGTTGCCCTTGCCTTCGACCCATCGTTCACGGGTGAAAGCGGAGGCGAACCCAGACGCATGGCATCGCCCGACATCAACACCGAAGACTTCCTCGCTGCTGTCGACTTCCTCTCCGTTCAGGACAATGTCGACCCACAATGCATCGGCATCATAGGTATTTGCGGATTCGGCGGCATGGCGATAAATGCTGCGGCACTCGACACGCGCATCAAGGCAACTATAGCCGTAACCATGTACGACATGTCTAAAGTCAATGTCGAAGGATACTTCCAAAGCGAAGACTCACAGGCACAACGCAAGACGAAACGCGAAGCGCTCTCACGCCAGCGCACCGAAGACTTCAGGAACGGCTCTTATCTGAGGGCTGGAGGTGTCGTCGACCCAATGCCCGAAGACGCACCGCAGTTCGCAAAAGACTACTACGACTACTACAAGACACCGAGAGGATACCACAAACGTAGCGGCAACAGCAACGACGGATGGAATACCATAGGATGTCAGTCGTTCCTCAACATGCCGCTACTGACATGGGCACACGAGATAGAGACCCCCGTCAT
>ONTS01000007.1 GCA_900320845.1 uncultured Prevotellaceae bacterium
ACGCATTTATAGAATCGCAGCCTGATAATGAGATATTACAATGGAAGGTGAAGTGGTAAGACGAAAAGAGGTCGTGTCGGTTACTTTTGACACGACCTCTTTTAACCATTCCCCATCCACTACCAAGAAGTTCCCTACTGGCAATACCATCTTACCGCTATTGGCAAGTGACATCACTACCAATGGTCGTTAATCTTTGTAACATTGCATGACAGGCAGGCTTTGCTACAGTGCATCTTGTGCACCTGTTGCCCACCCGCCAGCACACAACGACGCCCGCCGACGTACCCTCCATCATGGTGAGGAGTGTTGCCAGCGGGCGTTATGTCTGTCGGGCAGTAGTTCTATACCCTACTCTTTGCATTCTTACAGCAGTGCCTTGAACTTTTCGTCGAGCATTGCCTTCGGTGCTGCTCCTACGAACTTGTCCACCAACTGTCCGCCTTTGAAGAACAGAACAGTGGGAATGTTGCGGATACCGTACTTAATAGCGATGTCATCGTTCTCTTCCACATCGCACTTACCTACTACTATGCGGCCGTCGTAGTCTTCTGCCAATTCGCTGATGACGGGACCGAGCATGCGGCAGGGACCGCACCATGTTGCCCACATGTCAACTACAAAGGGGAGGTCGCCGTTGAGGTACTGTTCGAAATTCTCGTTTGTAATTTTTACTTCCATAATGATTAATTATTAATAGTGATCGTTGATTTACTTACATCAAATAGCGTGCCAAAACTATTTTCTTCTTTGACAATCACTCGACTTCCCATTGTAGTTGAGGATGTTCCATGAGGAAATCTACAAGTGCTCCCGACAGTTTAACGTTGCCTGCTCGGCCGTGCATAGTCACTTTATTGTATTCGTTAGCAGAGATTACCTGTATGTATAACTCTATGTCGCCAGGGTTGTCGGCAATGAGCGTGATCAAATCTTCCAACACCTCCGGACCGCGCTGCACAGCCTTCAGCTCTTGGGCTTCGTCGGCATCGCCATCATCGTTGCCCATATCGGCATCATCGTTGTCGTCGGCAAGGTAATTGTCTTTTTCTTCCACCTCTTCAAATTCGGTTTCGCTAAACTTTATGAGAAGCTTGCTGAACGACTGTGCTTCATTGAGCTCTTCTAAGCTCTGCACACTCTTGATCACCAGTTCCAGTTTGTCGGATTTGTAGAACCTTGCGCGCACCTGTGCTGTTATCAATATGCGATCCTCGTTGGCAAACTTTGGCTTCCATTTCTTCCACTCTTCACCGAAGATCATTATCTGTCCCGAGCCGTTGAAGTCTTCGATGTTGACGATTCCGAAAGTTTCCTGTTTCTTGGTATAGCGCTCCACCACCTCACTCACCATGCCGCCGAAGATTATCTTACCGCGTTTCTTCATCTCGTTTAAGTCGGTGTCTTGGTTGATTGCGCTGCAATAGGTGTTGCAACGTATGCGGAGCAGCAGGCTGTACGGGTCGAGTGGGTGCTGCGAAAGGTACATGCCGATGCACTCTTTCTCCTTGCGTAGCATCTCCAGATGACTTATCTCCATAGGTTCGGGTATCTTCGGTGTGGGTATGTCGCTCTCACCGCTCTCGCCGAAGAGGGACATCTGCACTTGTTGTTTCTCTTTCTGGTAGAGTGTGCCATGCTTTATGAGGGTGTCGAGGAACACCTCGCCGCGTATGTTGGAACCGAAGTAGCATGCCCTGTCGATGCCAAAGTTGTCGAAGGCGCCGGCCATGACCAGACTCTCCATTGCCTTGCGATTGACGTTGGTGAAGTTAATGCGGCGCACGAAGTCGAAGAGGTCGCGGTAGGGGCCATTCTCTTCGCGCTCGGAGATGATGGCACGTGCGGCACCCTCACCCATGCCTTTGATGGCTGCCAGACCGAAACGGATGTCGCCTGCTTTGTTGACATCGAAGCGCAGGAAACTCTCATTGACATCGGGGCCGAGCGTCTTGATACCCATGGCACGGCATTCGTCCATCAGTTTGGTGATTTCTTCTATCTTATCCTTACGTCGCGACATTACGGCAGCCATGTATTGAGCAGGATAATGTGCCTTGAGATAGGCTGTCTGGTAAGCCACCAGCGAGTAGCACGCAGCGTGACTCTTGTTGAAAGCATAGCTGGCAAAGCTCTCCCAGTCTTTCCATATCTTTTCAAGCACGGCTATGTCGTAGCCATTCTTCTTGCCTCCTTCCATGAATTTGGGTCTCAGGTTGTTCAGGATGGCATCGATTTTCTTACCCATTCCTTTACGCAGCTGGTCGCTCTCGCCTCGCGTAAAACCTCCTATCTCACGCGACAGCAACATCACCTGCTCCTGATAGACGGTGATGCCGTATGTCTCCTTCAGGTATTTCTCCATGCATGGCAAGTCGTAAGTGATGCTCTGCCGCCCATGCTTACGATCGATGAAGTCGGGGATATATTTCATGGGGCCCGGACGATAGAGGGCGTTCATTGCGATGAGATCTTCGAAGACGGTGGGCTGAAGCATGCGCAGGTAGCGTTGCATGCCGGCAGACTCAAACTGGAACGTTCCCACGGTGGAACCTGCCTGATAGAGCTTGTAGGTGGCCTCGTCATCCAGTGGAATGGAGTCTATATCTACGATATCGCCGGTACTGTGGCGTATGTTTTCAACGGCTTCCTTTATCTCGGAGAGGGTTTTCAGTCCGAGGAAGTCCATCTTGATGAGTCCGGTGTCTTCTATGACATGTCCGTCATACTGCGTGCAGAGCACCTTTTCGCCTTTATTGTCGGGGTCGGCAGCGGTAGACACGGGCACCCAGTCGCTGATGGTGTCGCGGCAGATGATAGTGCCGCAGGCGTGAATACCGGTGTTGCGCACGGTGCCCTCCAGACGCTTGGCTATGCGAATGGTGTTGCTTGTCTTCTTGTCATCAGACATCTCCGCCTTCTGCAGCTCGGGAATCTCTTTGATGGCATTGACCAGATTCATCTTGGATCCAGAAGAGAGACGATCGGGAATGGCTTTGCACAGATTGTTAGCAACGGGCAGTGGCAGACCTTCCACACGCGCAACGTCCTTGATGGAGTTCTTGGCTGCCATCTTGTTGTAGGTGATGATGTGTGCCACCTTGTCGTGCCCGTATTTGTCTTCCACCCACTTGAGCACGTCACCGCGTCCGTCGTCGTCGAAGTCGGTATCAATATCGGGCAGCGATATACGGTCGGGATTGAGGAAACGCTCGAACAGCAAATCGTACTTCAACGGGTCAAGCTGTGTGATACCAAGGCAGTAAGCCACGACAGACCCAGCAGCAGAGCCACGACCGGGACCCACCATCACACCCAGCTCATCGCGAGCGGAGTTGATGAAGTCTTGCACAATGAGGAAGTAGCCGGGGAAACCCATAGTCTTCATCACATGCAGCTCGAAGCGTATGCGGTCTTCCACCTCCTTGCTCAGCGGTGTCCCATAGCGGCGCGCGGCACCATCGTAGGTAAGTTTGGCAAGATAGTCTGCCTCAAACTTGATGCGGTATATCTTATCGTAGCCTCCCAGATGTGCTATGCGTGCCTTGCCGTCGGCTTCGCTCATCGGATTGAGCCCGTTCTCGTCGGTAGTAAACTCACGGTAGAGGTCTTCTTCACTGTATTGGGCACGCACATCGTCCTCACTGCCAAACGACTCCGGAATGGGGAAGAAGGGCATGATGGGATCGTGATTAAGCGAGTACGTCTCCACCTTGTCGAGAATCTCGATGGTGTTGTCCAATACCTCTGGCAAATCCTCAAAGATGCGATTCATCTCTTCTCTCGACTTCATCCACTCTTGCTTACTGTAGCGCATGCGGTTGGGCTCGTCCACATTCTGTGCCGTTGCGATACACAACAGGTGGTCGTGGGCCTCGGCATCCTCGCGGTCAACAAAGTGGGAATCGTTGGTGCACACCACCTTGATGCCATACTCCTTTGCCAGCTCAAGCAACACCTTGTTGGCTTTCTGCTGCAGCGGATAGATGTCGCGGTTGGCAACGATGCTGGGGTCGGTAACCTGGTGGCGCTGTATCTCCAGATAGTAGTCGTCGCCAAAGGTGCGATGGTACCATTCTATAGCCTCGCGCGCACCAGCGATATCGTCTGCCAGAATCTTTGAAGGCACCTCGCCGGCAATACAAGCCGAGCAGATTATGAGTCCTTCTTTATACTTTTCAAGGTCGATGCGGTCGGTACGCGGATGGTAGTAGAAACCATCAGTCCACGCACGGCTCACCAATCGGATGAGGTTGTGGTAGCCCTGCTCGTTCTTGGCAAGCACAATGAGGTGGTAGCGCTTGTCGTCGCCCTGCTCCTTGTCTTTATCTTCCTTATGCCGCGAGGCTACATACATCTCACAACCGAAGATGGGCTTAAACGCAGGGAGGTTCTCCTTGCTACGCTGCTTGTTCACCTTGTTGACGGTATCGAAAAACTCTTTGATGCCATACATCACGCCATGGTCGGTGATAGCCATGCCGCGCATGCCGTCGTCGATGGCTTTCTGCACCAAACGGGAGATGCTCGCCTGACCATCGAGGAGGCTGTAGTGAGTGTGGACGTGGAGATGTATGAAGTCGTGCATAACGTACTGAGTATTAAGAGATGAAGAAGATAATAAAGACAGCGCCGCCACACAGGGAAAGACCTATAAAAAGAGAAAAAAGGAGGGCGACGTGTGAGCAACAAAGTTACTGACATTTTTGTGTTGCACCAAATGAAGTACGACCAGATTTATGTTCTTTTTTCCAAACCTGCATTCACACTGCAACCAACATTCGTTCAACGAGTAGTAATTCCTCTCTTTCACAAAAACACATCCTAATTTTGCCCTAAACTAAAACTTTACATACCTTTGTTGATTGAAATAAATCAACCATATCACACCTATGGGAAGAAAGATTCGTCAACTGAAAGACATCCGCATACATAGCGAAGGTACCAATACTCTTTTCTACGGCATCTTCATCATCATAGCAATAGCCGTTATTCTTTGGCGTCTGCTGGACACCAAGTGGCCCTTCTGGCTTTTTGTTATCGTTGCCAGCGCACTCTATCTGGCTGTACTCAACTTCTTCCGTTGCCCTCGACGCCGTTTCCCAGGAGATGAAGCCGAAGGCATCGTAGTAGCACCGGCAGACGGAAAAATCGTCGTACTCGAAGAGGTGGAAGAGAAAGTGTACTTCCACGACAAACGACTGATGATAAGCATCTTCATGAGTCCGCTCAACGTGCACGCCAACTGGTTTCCCGTTGAGGGAAGAGTGAAGAAGGTGAGCCACCACAAAGGCAACTACCACAAGGCATGGCTGCCCAAAGCCAGCGAGGAAAACGAACATGCCGATGTGCTCATTGATACGCCCGACGGACACACCGTGCTATGCAGACAAATAGCTGGAGCCATGGCGCGACGCATCGTCACCTACGCCAAAGAGGGCGAAGACTGCTACATCGACGACCACATGGGATTCATCAAGTTCGGCTCACGCGTCGACGTCTATCTGCCGGCCGGCTCCGTGCCATGCGTACGCATGGGACAATTCACCACTGGCGACATGACGGTCATTGCCAAGATGCCCGAAGGAGAAACAGTATTTCAGGCATAAGCACAGTACTGCGCCACATCTTTCCTCACGACTTTCAACGATGAAACGCCAAATACCTAACATCATCACCTGCTGCAACCTCATCTGCGGCTGCATAGCCATCCATGCAGCACTCGCCGGCGACATGACACACTCTTTCTTATTTATCATTATGGGAGCCGTGTTCGACTTTTTCGACGGCATGACAGCGCGACTATTGCATGTGTCTTCACCCATAGGGAAGGAACTCGACTCACTAGCCGACGTGGTTACCTTCGGTGTGGCCCCCACCATGATGGTGTTCCATATGATGCACGTAGCCACAGTGCCCGCATGGATGGGGGGCTCCGTCCCCATCGCAACACGCCTGCTGCCCTACCTGGTATTCGTCATGGCAGGATTTTCCGCCTATAGATTGGCAAAATTCAATCTCGACGAGCGGCAATCCACCTCTTTCATAGGGCTGCCGACACCTGCCAACGCTCTCTTCTGGGGCGCACTCATCGTAGGAGGCAGCGAGCACATCGTCAACCAGCCATATGCCTATCCACTGATACTCGTCCTTGTTACCCTCAGCTGCTGGCTGCTTGTTGCCGAACTGCCGCTCTTCGCACTTAAGTTCAAGCAATGGGGATGGCGTGGCAACGAACTGCGCTACTCCTTCATCCTCGTCAGTGCCGCACTCATCATCCTGCTGGGCATCGTAGCACTGGCACTCATCGTGGTGCTTTACATCATCATCTCACTCTTCACACAACGCCGCTGACAAGCATGGTGGCAGTCCACATACCAAAGAAAATACCGACATGATCATCTTTAAGCTCCTTGCAGGCCTCTTCTTCTTCGCCGTCCTGTTGGCGTTCATCTTCTTTGTAGGCATGTGGCTGTGGATACGACGCACCAAGCGCCAACTTGACAGCCTCGGCAGAAGACAACACACACAGCGACAACAACAGGACACTTACTCTGTTGAACGAGAGGAAAGACAACGACAGGCTGAAGAAGTGGCTAACGAAGGTGAATATATTGATTTCGAGGAGGTGCAATAGAGAAACCGCTACCACTGTTTCTTACACAACTCTTTCTTATATACATAATGCAAAATCGGTAATGTTGGGTGACCAGCATTACCGATTTTGCATTACTGATGATATATGATATATAGTATGCTATAAGGACCATCGCATGAGTCCGGTTACAGTCTACTCTGCCTACGGATGTACGAGTGTGCCGATGTTTTCGCCATCCATGACGCGGCGCAGGTTGCCGAGTTGGTCCATGTTGAAGACATAGATGGGCAGGCCGTTTTCCTTACACATCACTACCGCTGTGAGGTCCATGACCTTAAGTCCGCGCTCGAGCACTTCGTCGTAGCTTATCTCGTCGAACTTCACCGCCGTGGGGTCTTTCTCCGGGTCGGCAGTGTAGATGCCGTCGACGCGTGTGCCTTTCAGCATCACGTCGGCTTCGATCTCTATGCCACGCAGGGAAGAGCCTGTATCGGTGGTGAAATAGGGTGAGCCCGTGCCACCGGAGAAGATGCACACCTTGCCAGACTCAAGATATTCGAGGGTGCGGTCTTTGCTGTAGAACTCGCCTATGGGTTCCATGCGTATAGCGGTGAGCACCTGACAGGGCACACCTTCAGCCTTGAGGGCGGAGCATAGTGCGAGGGAGTTGATGACGGTGGCGAGCATTCCCATCTGGTCACCCTTGACACGGTCGAAGCCTTTGGCTGCTCCGCTCATGCCGCGGAAGATGTTGCCACCGCCGATGACGATGCCTATCTGCACACCCATGGTGTGAATGTCTTTTATCTGTCGGGCATAGTCTGCCAGTCGTTCGCTGTCGATGCCGTAGCCCTGTGCGCCCATGAGGCTCTCGCCGCTGAGCTTGAGAAGTATTCGGTTGAAACGTTTCATAAGTATTTGGTATTTAGTTTATACTATATTATATAGGTGTGTCTTATAAGATGCACTGCACCTCCTTCACGGCATACTGTCGCAGCGCTCCTTGTTCGTCGCGCAGAATGAGATGACCGTCGTCTGCCACGCCCTGCATGGTGGCACGGAAGGTGCCTTGGCTGTCGCGGTAGGCATGAGTGCCTGTTCGTCGGTAGAGTGCAGCGTGATAGTCGGTGCGTATGTCGGCGTACTCTCCCCCACTGACGGCGTCCATGCGTTGGCGGAATGCTGCCACGATGCGTTGGAGCCAGTCGGCAATATCGGTGTCGTGGCCCAATATGTGGCGCAGGGCGACGGGGTTGGGCACATCGGCAGAGAAGTGTTGCTGGTTGATGTTGAGCCCTATGCCGAAGATGCACGCCTCAATGTTACCGCCCTTCAGCGTCGTCTCTATGAGTGTGCCACTGAGTTTGCTGTCGTGCCAATAGACATCGTTGGGCCACTTCAGAGCCAATCCCTCACCCAGAGGTGTGAGGGCATCGTAGAGTGCGAGTGCCCCTGCCATGGAGAGGATGTACTGCTGCGTCGCCTTCACACCCTGCGGACGGACGAGGAGGGAACAGAGGAGGTTTTTCCCCTTCTCGCTCTCCCACTTGTTGCAGCCCTGTCCGCGTCCAGCAGTCTGGAAGTCGGCATACGCCACTGCCACTTTCGCCATGCGTAGAGGGTCGTCTTCTGTCGCAGCGCGGTAGGCGTCGAGCAGAAAACGATTGGTGGAGTCGGTCTCCGTGAGATGTATGGTGTGCACGTCGGGCATGATGGTTGCGCTGCTTTGGATGGGTTATCTTTGCAAAAATAGGTGTTTTTGTCCGTACTTCCAATAAATGCGCGTACATTTGTAGGACATAACCGTGCTGCCCGTTTTATATGCTTGCAGCCGCAATCAACCCATACGATGCTTACAGAAGAACAACGACAGACCGACGAGGCTATGATGCGCAAGGCATTGGTTGAAGCCGAGGCTGCCTATGCCGAGGGTGAGGTGCCTGTTGGCGCCATCATTGTAGCTAACGGACGCATCCTGGCACGGGCACATAACATGACGGAGCGCCTCAACGATGTCACAGCGCATGCCGAGATGCTGGCCCTGACAGCGGCAGCAAGCGCCCTTGGAGGCAAATATCTCACCGACTGCACGCTATATGTCACCGTGGAACCATGCCCAATGTGTGCCGGTGCTATCGGCTGGGCACAGGTGAAGCGCATCGTATATGGTGCCCCCGACCCTAAGCGAGGCTATACACAGTGTACTCATGGCGTTTTGCATCCTAAGACACAGGTGACAGAGGGCGTGCTGCATGATGAGTGCGCCACACTGATGCAGCAGTTTTTCAAAGCCAAACGGTAAGGGTGAAGATAAAAAAAGTTCAACTTGCATTACCCTTGGAATACGTTACCTTTATTGAATTCTATAATTTTAAATCTTTTAATTACGCTGAACATATTCTGTTCTCTAAATATATCCTACATATCTTTGTCTCATCGAGGATTTTGAAGTAAATCAACAAAAAACAGGAGTCGTCCTACTGGCGACTCCTGTCTCTTATATATTGTTGTACCTGATGATTATTTCAGTACGACTTTCTTTCCATTCATGATGTAAACGCCTTTTGTTGTAGGACGGCTATTGAGGCGCATACCATTGAGGGTGTACCACTCTTCTTTTCCTTGTACTGTGTCGCCAGTCACAACGGTTGAGATACCTGTTGTGTGCGAAGAGTTGATAACCAACACATCGTAGGTAGCTCCTGACATGTCAGCATATACTCTGAATGGTGCAACGATGAAGTTGGCGCTGGCTTCCATGAGGGATACCTGTGAGCTGCCGCCGGTCTTGATGAACTTTTCAGATCCATAGATATACTTACCACTGGCATCAGTATTTCCGCTTGTTCCGAAGAGTGTCACCTGTCCGACAGTCTGCTTGATAGGTGTGGGATCCAAATCGATGTAAGCGCTGGAGAGTTCCTTCTGGAAGGATATAGTCTTGCCTGCTAATGATGCAGGAACAGAGATGATATACGGACGTTTTTCGGTGAAAGTAGCGATATTTGTGAAGGTGAGGTTCTGTCCTGACACACTTGTCAGCTCTTGTACCCAGATATCCTTACCCGTGTCGCTCTCACTAGTGTGCCATGTCAGCGACTTATTGTCGGTTTCGTTCTTCACTACGTTGGGAGCGAAAGGCAATGCCATGGTTGTCCAGCTACCAGCCTCTGCGCTGGTGAAAGTACGTTTGTAGTAAATCTTCTTGGTCTGAATATTCTCAGGCACATAGTAGGGATATCCATCATAGAATGTCAATGTACCGGTTCTTCCCAGTGAGTTGACCACATTCTTTCCCTTCAGGCTTGTCGGAACGGTTTCCAACAGATAGATAGTGTTGGGGTTGCTGTTGGGCACGATATCGTCTGTTCCCACTGCGCGCAGGTCAATAGCTGCAACATTATCAGGCACAACAAAATGTTCATTGCCTGGAATCTGGACCATTTTACCGCTACCATCCCATGCAGTGGCACCGAAGCTAACCATAAAATAGTTGGTTGTTGTAACAATTTCGCGTTCGCCAAAGAAGTGAGTTGCCTTTATCTGAAACTCTTTACCCATATCTTCGTTGGTGAGAGTAAATGTCTCTTCAAGGTCAACAGTTTCACCTGCGGGAATTTCCACAATCTTCTTGTTGGTGAAGAGCGGTGTAGTGGGGGTATTCTTCTCGAAGAGTTCCACTATTACGTTATGACAATATTTTCCTGTTCCGTTATTAGTCAGCTTAACGTTGTAGCGTATTGTCTTGCCATAAACTACCGTCTTATCCTCAGTTGCATTGAGCACGTCAACGGTCTTCTCAACATCAGTATCCGCTGTGGTAAGGTTGGTATAGAAATACTCTCTCAGATAGTAATCGGTAGAGAGGAAGAAAGGCTCGTCCATTGAGAAATCGGTGGCATCCACATATATATTAATCTTGTCATTAGCACCGGCGGGAACAGCAACAGTCTCTTGACCCAACAGGGTACCATCTTGCTTGAAGAGATAGAGGGACCCGTTGTACTCTTCAGAATGGTTGATAAAGTTCACGATGAGATTTTTCTTCGTAAAGCTTGTACTTGTCACTTCGAAATCTCCCTGTGGGTATATGTTCAGAGTCAGTTTGGTTCCAGAGATGACAGCCTCAATATAGTTCTTATCAGCCATATTTGCCTTTAACCATTTGCTAGACTCATAATAAACGGGTACGATCTGATAGGTTCCGTTCGCCAGGCCCGATCCAAACTGGATTGAGAATTCCTGTGGTGTTACATTATACGATGTGTTATATATTGTTCCATTCTTGCTTGCCAAAATTTTACTGAACACTCCGTCTTTATAAAGTGCCAATCCGTAGTTTCTGCTTATATAGTTACCCTGTGCATACCAGAAGGGAGCTGATATTGTTATAGAGGGGAAGTTTGCCGTTGTGCTTATGCGGGTATATTCCCTTGTAGTTTTGATACTGGGTCTTGCAGCCGTTATGGCAGGATTTGCCACGTTAGGCGTTGAAACAGATGTCTTGGCAATACCGATCACGGCACCTTGTCTCATAGAATATTTCGAATCGGTAGAGCTTCCTCCAATGCCTTGTCCATTGGCATCGAGGAGTGAGAGACGATAATATCCGTCGCAGGAACCACCCCAACCCCAGTTGATGTGGAACATACCATCAGCCTGACGACCGTCACAAACAAAAGCATGACCTTCGTTGGAAGATGTGCTTCCGGCATAGTAGACGGGACGGTTGTTTACCAGTTCGTTGGTGATAAGTGCATCCCAAGAGTCAATGGTATATCCGATACGGGTTACGAACTTTGCCGAGCTTGCATAACCGAAAGTGTTAACGAGGGCACCAGGCACGCTGGATGATGATGCACCAGAGCCACTGGGTCGGTAGTTCATACCTACAGAAGCACCACAATATACCATCAGCTGCGCAACGGCGTCCTTGCTGGCTGCTGAAGAGTTGTTATTGTATGTATCTTTCATATTAGCCCAATCCATGGTGACAGACTCCAACGTCTCCACTTTGGCACCGCTTGAGCATGTATATCCATTAATTTTTGCTACAGCATTCTCAGGCCATTTGTGATAATACATAATCTGCGCCATTGCTGTAGCCACACATCCTGTCACACATCTACTTCCGTTGAGCATCGGGCAGTTGTTGTAATAGGGTGATCCTTGGTTCCATTTGCTCTTCATCAAGGGTGCAACGACTGTTGTAGGAACTTTACGTTTAGCGGTGTCGGGAATGTAGTTGTTGGCTTCCATCCAAGCTATTTCCTCTGCCAATCCGTCAAGGACATACTGTAGGTTATCGGGGATGTTGTTCGCATCAAAGCTTCCGCTGTCAGCAAAGCCAAGGATTTCTTCCGTACGGTCGTCACCAGACACGATAACGAAACCTTGATTGTTCTCAATATTGAAGACATAGTAACAGGGTGTTTCTATTCCCTGTGCTTTACGTGGTGCCTTTTTGGCAGCCGTTTTAGCCTGCACCTTAAGACTGGCACGGTTCGTTGTCTTCAAGAATGCCTGTGCTTTCTGCCAGGCCTGCTGTTCCGTGACATTGCCGGCATAAACCACTGCTGTCATCAGGAACAGAATGAATAGTAAAGATAATTTTTTCATTATATGAATATTAAGATTATTTGGCGACAAATATAAGAAAGATTTCATTAACCGCATCTTAGAACTTTAATATTTTACACTTTGATGCTGTCAGAACGTTATACATTATTCCTGTTGCAGGTATAACAAACAGGTATAATAAACAAGAGGAGGAGCACTTAACGTGTCTCCACCCTCTTCTTTTTTATTCAATACAGTACGGGAAGATTCCCATATGTATCTGTTGTTTACTTACGGATAACTTTCTTACCGTTTTCTATTACGATACCCTTATAGTCGCTTCCTACACGCTGACCGTTGAGGTTGTACATGCCAGTCTTGGTCTCCTTAGTGTTGTCAGTAATATCATTGATTCCTGTGGCCACAGTACCTTGTGTTACCGTAAACTCTTGTGACTTAGCTCCCATTTCGCTTACTATGCGCATGGTAGCCTGACGTCCTTCAACACCTGCGGGCAATGCTTGTGCATTAAAGTTAAGAATGGTATACCATTGTTTGTCAGCAGAGTAGTTAGAGTCGTCATAGTCTGCTACAGACAGCCAGTTGGGAAGTCCTTCAATCTGGTAGTTAGGAACACGAACGCCTTCTGTCTTATAAGGCATCACACTGTGGAAGTATAAACCTTTGTAGCCGTCTACATCCTCAATGTTACCACCAGCTGCAGGAGCAGTGTACTCTACGGCATCACCTATAATATGTGCCACGTCGAACATACCATTCAGACGAACATGCATATTGTACTGGGAGGCATTAGCATAATTATAATTAAAATAATTACCTCTAAAGGTATTATCGCTGGTCCAATAAGTAGCATACAATGTTGCATAGGGACCACCATTGCCATACAATTCTTCTTCTGGCAATTTACTCATGTTAACAATAAAGTCAACACCTTCATTATTGAATCCTTCGAATGCTAGAAGAAAACTCTTTTCCAGAACAACAGGCTTGCGTACCATGTCTCCAAAATCATCCTCTTGCATGCAGAAAGCTTTGATAGTGGTCAGATAACCTTCCTGATACTCTGAGATGTCGGCATAAGTGGGGTTGATGGGAATGACTGCAACAGTATCAGTATAGTGTGAAAGAGATGCATAACTATCATCATTTGCCTGAATTACATAGACGGTCACACCTTCAGAACCTGCTTCAACAGGTTCGGTCTTACCATCGCCTAATCTTGCATAGAGCGTAATACCCTCAAGATAGAGAGGAGCAGCCGGAGCTCTATAGAACTCATAGAATATTCTGGGCAGATAAGTATCTGTGGCACCATCTCTGGATGCAGAGATGGGCTGGTTGGTACCATAACTAAAGGTGGTGAAACCTGAATAGTTCACAATCGTCGGGACGTGCATGAAGGTCTGTATGGAATCAGGAGCCACTACGATAGGGTTGGCATCAGCAAGCTGAGTGTCAAGGAAAGAGAAGGTGTCTACACCTTCAACACACATGTATGTGCCCCACCATGCGCCGGTGCCAACGTTTTTAGGATAGGAATAAACGTAGTTTCCATCAACAACGTATCGAGCAGGATCCCATTCATACTGCAAATCAGCTCCATATTTCCATGCCACAGTAGCAGCACCTTCGTACATGTTGGTATAAGTCATAGGAAGGAATGGCGGAACAACCATCTGTTTGTAGTTAGAGCCTGTCTGCAGGTATGTACCTGCGGGACGCTTGTACCATACCCCGGTTGCCTTGGAACGTTTCTGTCCGTTTGCGTTTACCTGAGCCATGTCAGCTGGAGCCTCACATGAGAAAGGAGCTACGGGTGCAGTTGCCAACATTGCTTCTTTCTTCATGTCGTCTGCACTGACGGCGACCTGAGCCTGTGCGGTCGTTGTAAGACCGATGGCAGCAACTAAAAGAAGTAAAGATTTTTTCATAATAAAAAGTTTAGTTAAACATTGTATTCGATAATGTTAGTATTTTTCATCAAGAGCGTTTAATTTCCCTAAAATATCAAGACCTTTGGGTTATATCTTCGTCACATTTTTGTATTATACGATGTGGCAAAGTTAACCATTCCATTTTCAACTTGCAAGGATTGACGGCAATTTTTTAGCTTTATCTATACCTGACAACCGATATATATACCCTTCACGTATTTATTTATCCACTTCTTATTACAGACGATAGAGGTCTGCCGTCGGCACCATCGGCATCTATTGTCTCATCAACGCTGCCCGTGCGGGTTACTCTTTATCTGACAAGGATGACAAGATAGCGGCTTGTCTGCCAGAATTGTTGCGGGTTGACAACACGGAAGACGTACTGTCCGTTGGCATCTTTCTGTAGAGTATAGCTGCTATTGGGGTGGTTGGTAAGCATCTTGGCATACTTGGAGTACAGCTTTATCTCACGATCTACGCGCGTATCTATCTGAGTAAAATAACTTTTGTTGTAGTTTTGGCGCAATACTCCTTCCTTAGTCAGTATGTTTTGCTTGCGCAGCTCAGCCTTGGTACCGAACACATACCATGCCTGATGCATCTGTTTGTCTTGTTTCTCAATGGTCTGCGTCTTCTGGTTACTTTCCTCCTTCAGGTTTTCCACACTGGAGTTGAGGTCGGCTATCACCTCGTCAAGTTCGGTGATGTGTACATCCTTCTCTGCCAATTGTTCGCGCAGGCGGTTCAATTCTTTATCTTTCGCCACGAGCTGAGCCTGTATATTTTCTATAGTCCTCTTCAGTTCGTCACTGCGGAAGGAGCTTTCCCTCTGCTGTTGCTGCAGTTTGGCGATGAGTCTCTTGTTCTCGTCCATGCGGTTTTGTATGAAGATGATGTCCTTCTTCATCTTCCCCGTGGCGTCTGTTCCCTCACTGTTGTCTGCCAATGCCACGCGCCCTTCGGCCTCGCTGATGAGACGGAAACCCTCTTGTATCTCGTTGAGGGTGGCAAACATGTCGTTTATTTCGTTCTCGCGTTGCTCTATCACCTTGCGCAGAGAGTCTTCTGCCGTGTCGTTGATGAGTTGAGGCTTGGTTTTGTCCTCTCCGCAAGCCGACATCAGCAGCGTGACAAGCATCATGGCAAACAATGTTACTTTATTATATATAATAGAGGTGTATGTTTTCATATCAAATTAGAATTATAATAATCATCATTCGGTTTTGTCACTATCGTTATTATCCCCACGTTCTCCTTTTTTGGGCATTCCCTCAATCACCACTACTATTTCTCCTTTCGGTGGATTGTCGGTGAAGTATTGAATAGCCTCTCTCAGCGTTCCTCTGACGTAGGTCTCATGTATCTTTGTCAACTCCCTTGCCACGCTTACACGCCTTTCGTCACCGAATACGGTAGCAGCCTGTTCAAGCAGTTTCATGGTGCGATGGGGCGATTCGTAGAACACCATGGTGCGTGTTTCGTCGCTCAGCGCCTGCAGTCGCGACTGTCTACCTTTCTTCTGTGGCAGAAAACCTTCGAACACAAAGCGATCGGTGGGCAGTCCCGATGCCACAAGTGCCGGTATAAGCGCCGTTGCTCCAGGCAGACACTCAACGTGAGCGCCCTGTTGCAGAGCTTCGCGCACAAGGAAAAAGCCAGGGTCACTGACACCAGGTGTGCCTGCATCGCTCACCAATGCCACAGTCTCGCCATTGAGTATGCGTTCCACTACAGCATGCGACGTGCCGTGCTCGTTATACTTATGATGTGAGAGCAATGGCTGGCGAATATCGAAGTGGCGCAACAGGTGCGACGATGTGCGTGTATCTTCAGCAAGGATGAGGTCGGCTTCACGCAAAACACGAAGAGCCCTAAGGGTAATGTCCTCAAGGTTGCCGATGGGGGTTGGTACTATATATAATGTTCCCATAGCGTGTACAAATGTAAGAAATGCATTTGTTAGGACAATATTTTTCGTAAAGAATTTCTCCCTTGCCTTTTGTCATTGTCGGATTGTTTGTTACTTTTGTGGCGATATGAACAACATTTCCGGTGAGACACGCCGACCCGGTCGCATAGAGGTGGTGTGTGGCTCGATGTTTTCGGGCAAGACAGAAGAATTGATACGGCGCATGAAGCGCGCCAAGTTTGCCAAACAGCGTGTAGAGATTTTCAAACCCTCTATCGACACGCGATACAGCGAAGAGGATGTGGTGAGTCATGACCAGCAACACATTCCCTCTACGCCCGTCGACTCGTCGGCAGCTATTCTATTGCTGTCGTCCGACATTGACGTGGTGGGCATCGACGAGGCACAGTTTCTCGACGACCAACTGCCTGCTGTATGCAACGAGCTGGCATATCGCGGCATACGCGTCATCATAGCAGGTCTCGACATGGACTTCCAGGGACGTCCCTTCGGCCCAATGCCTGCTCTGTGTGCCATAGCCGACGATGTCACCAAGGTGCATGCCATCTGCGTTCGCTGCGGCGCTTTGGCGTATGTCAGCCACCGACTGGTGGACAACGACCGCCGTGTGCTGCTGGGCGAGGTCAACGAATACGAACCCCTCTGCCGCGAATGCTACCAGAAAGCCCTGCAAGACGACGGCCATAAACCCGCTGCCGACACTGCGACATCATACGAGTAACCCCCTTTAGCAACAGCCGTCATATAATTAGGAACGCTACTGAAAAGCCAGCTTCATCCGTAAGGCGAACAACAACAGCACGACGACAATGCAAAATCAGTGATATTGGCTACCAAAATCAGTGATATTGGTTGTCAAAATCGATGATATTGCATCCCCATTCCTTCCCCGTCGGCTAACACGCGCTTTTCCCTTCTGCATCCACACCCACCATCACCACGCAACACCCCGTCCCCATTCTATCGCTACATGACAACACAACCCATCACTTTCGACCGCTTCATACGCTGGGCAGGCACTGCCGCCATCATTGCTATCGTCATCTACTTCATCAACGAGTTGAGCAGTGTGCTTCTTCCCTTTGCCATAGCGTGGCTGGCGGCCTACCTGCTCTACCCCATCGTACGCTTTGTGCAGTATCGCCTGCACGTGCCCACCCGCATCCTCTCCATATTGGTAACCCTGGTGTTCGTCATCGGCGTCATCTCATTGGTTGTCTATCTCATCATTCCACCCATGATAGAACAGTTTGAGCGGCTGGGAAAAGTGGTGAGTAACTATGTGGAACACTCTGCTGCTCTGCACAATATACCCGACATGGTGCGCGACTGGATTACCCAACACCGTATGGAGATAGAACAATTCTGCCAGAGCGACAAATTTCTTGAAACGCTGCGCACCACCATCGTACCCAACCTCTTCTCGTTTATCAGCCAAACGGCAGGCGTCATCATCAGCATTGTGGCAAGCGCCATCACCATACTGTATATGTTCTTCATCCTGCTGGACTACGAGTATCTGACCGAAAATTGGATTAAGATATTCCCCAAGAAGAACCGTCCGTTCTGGAACGAGCTGTCGGGCGACGTGAAGCGTGAGCTGAACAACTACATCCGCGGCCAGTCGCTCGTGGCATTGACCATGGGTGTGCTGTTCTGTATAGGCTTCACCATCATCGACTTCCCCATGGCAATAGGTCTGGGCATCCTGATTGGCATCATGGACCTGGTGCCCTACCTCCACACCCTGGCACTCATACCCACCGCCATCCTCGCCCTGATGAAGGCATCGGACACCGGACAGAACTTCTGGTTGGTGTTCGGAGCAGCGGTATTGGTATTCTGCGTCGTGCAAGTCATCATCGATATGTTTGTAACGCCGAAGATTATGGGCAAGGCTATGCGTCTCAACCCTGCCATCCTGCTTCTGTCGTTGTCGGTATGGGGCTCTCTGTTGGGTTTCATAGGCCTTATCATCGCCCTGCCACTCACCACCATCCTCATGGCATATTGGCAACGCTACATCACCAAGGACACACGCCCCGAAACCACGGATACCATAGCTGTAACAACAGAAGACAATGCCACAAACACAGAGGAAAGGAAGGATGAATAAAAAAGGCTGAAACCACTCCCATGTCCAGAGAAACACCTATCTTTGCAAGTTGTTCTGAACATATAACCCATATTGAATCATAATGGTAAAACGCAATAATAAGAAATCATCTAAGAAAAAGTCATCCAAGCCTTTTGCACAAGTGCTTGGCTTCCGCCATACCGACAGCCTGCTGTCTGTGCTCGGCTTCATACTGTTACTCATCGCCCTGTACATCACTGTGGCGTTTATTTCCTATTTCAGTACCGGCGCTGCCGACCAAAGCCTTGTCCGCCACCTGCAGGAAGGCGACATCAGCAACACACAACAGGCTTTCCGCAACATCTGCGGCAGCACAGGAGCCCTGCTCTCACACTTCTGCATAGCACGCGGATTTGGCATCATTGCTTTCACCATTCCCTTCTTCATCGGTCTTTGTGGCGTGCAGCTCATCAACAGACAGGGCCGTCTGCCGTTGCTGAAGTGGTTTTGCGTTCTTGCCGTCGTCACGATATGGTGCAGTGTGGCTTTTGCCAAATTCCTTACTCCCCTACTCGGCGACCGTATCTTCAACCCCGGTGGCGACCACGGACTCGCCATCAGTCAGCACATTGAAAACGTGATAGGCACTCCGGGACTCATTGTCCTGCTTGTCATCGTGGCTATCGTATTCCTGTCGCTGCTTGGGCTGGAGGTGGTGACCTTCATCAGCCATAAGCTCAACCCGATGCATTATCTGAAGAAAGTAAAGTTTGAGTATAAGACAGCCCCTGTCGTCGACACCGCCTACGATCCGAACGAGGGTGAGACCTACGACAATCCCGAAACGACCCATGTAGAATTCACCGGCGACCAGCCCGTCGTGCACCGTACCGAGAACACACAAGAGCCAGACAACAATAAGCGCGAGATAGGCATGGACATCATAGAGACAGGCGAGACTCAGCGTGCTACCAAGAAGACGCTCGCCGACAACAAGTCGAACCTGAAGCCCATCAACCACCGCGAGCCATTCACTAATTACAAATATCCGTCGCTCGACCTGCTGAAGAGCTACGAGAACGACAGCCGACCTGTCATTGACCTGCAAGAACAGGAACGCAACAAGAACCGCATCATCGACGTGTTGCACAACTTCGGCGTCGAGATAACACAGATATCAGCCACCGTCGGCCCCACCATCACGCTCTACGAGATAACACCTGCACCAGGCATACGTATCAGTAAGATTAAAAACCTGGAAGACGACATAGCCATGAGCCTCTATGCCCTCGGCATACGCATCATAGCACCCATCCCCGGCAAAGGAACCATCGGTATCGAAGTGCCCAACGCCAAGCCTGCCGTAGTGTCCATGCGCAGCATACTGGACAGCAAGACATTCCAGGAGACGAAGATGGAACTGCCCATGGCACTGGGTAAGACCATCACCAACGAGATATTCATGGCCGACCTCACTAAGATTCCACATCTGCTCGTCGCCGGTGCCACCGGCCAGGGTAAGTCGGTAGGTATGAATGCCATCATCACCTCGCTGCTATATAAGAAACATCCCAATGAGCTGAAGTTTGTCCTCGTCGACCCGAAGAAGGTAGAGTTCAGCGTATACGCACCCATCACCAAGCCATTCATGGCGGCACTGACAGAGAACTGCGACGATGCCATCATCACCGACACACAAAAGGTAGTGAAAACACTCAATGGCTTGTGCGCACTGATGGACGAACGCTACGACCTTCTGAAAGCAGCCGGAGCACGCAACATCAAGGAATACAACGACAAATACCTCAACCACCGACTCAATCCGGAAGAAGGTCACGAATACATGCCCTACGTCGTAGTCATCATCGACGAGTTCGGCGACCTCATCCTTACTGCCGGCAAGGAGATAGAAACCCCCATCACACGCATTGCGCAGCTGGCCCGTGCCGTTGGCATACACATGATTATCGCCACACAGCGCCCGTCGGCACGCGTCATCACAGGCGGCATCAAAGCAAACTTCCCCGGTCGCATAGCATTCAAGGTGGCACAGCGCATCGACTCGCAAATCATACTCGACCGCACAGGTGCCAACCAGCTGATAGGACGTGGCGATATGCTCTACTCCAAGGGCGATGAACCCATACGTGTGCAGTGTGCATTTGTCGATACTCCTGAAGTGGAGAGACTTACAGAATTCATTTCAAATCAGGCAGGTCCTACCGCACCGCTGGAGTTGCCCGAACCTGTCATGGAAGAGAGTGCCATTGCACTGGGCAACAGCGACATGGACGGCGTCGATCCTCTCTTCGAAGAGGTAGCACGTGTTGTCATCAGCGAAGACTCAGGCTCCACCTCCATGATACAGCGTAAGTTCAGCATCGGCTTCAACCGTGCCGGACGCATCATGGAAGAACTGCAGCAGGCAGGCATCGTAGGCCCCCCGCGCGGAGCCAAGCCCAGAGAGGTACTCATAAAGGACGAAGCAAGTCTGGAGATAATTGTCAATCAGATAAAAAGAAAATAACAATCTACACCCCACACCATCATGAGACGCTTCTCATTCATTCTTCTCACGGGTTTCCTGTTCCTTGCCTCCTCGGCACAGGCAGCACTGACCCCACGACAGCTGCTTGACAAGGCAGCATCGGTAGTAGGACGCAAAGGCGGAGCCACTGCACAGTTCACCATCACAGCTGACAAACACACCATGAGCGGTACCATTGCCATCAAAGGCAGTAAGTTCTACGCTCAGACGCAGCAGACCACAACATGGTACGACGGCAAGACACAGTGGACCTACGTGGCAGACACCGACGAAGTAAATATCAGTCAGCCCACGAAGGCACAGCAGACACAACTCAATCCCTACACCTTTCTCTCGCTGTATAAGAAAGGTTACGCCCTCTCAGCGCGCAAGGTGAAGGGCATGCACGAGGTGCGTCTCGTGGCTCAGAACGCCAAGCAGCCCATACAGGAGGCATTCATCACACTGAATCCCACCACATACCAGCCTACCATGGTACGCATGAAGCAGCAAGGCCGATGGCTCACCATCACCATACGCAACTTCCGCGCGGTCAACCAGTCCGATGCCACCTTCGTCTTTCCCAGTAAGCGTTACCCCACAGCAGAGATTATCGACTTGAGATAATCTCTTTCTGCTATAATATTCTTATGTAGACAACCCTCCCAAATGACATTTCTTGAGATATTCCGCCTTCTCCGGCACCACCGCAAGCTCTATGAGCGCCGCCATCCCATGTGGGAGCAGAATCGTACAGTCAAGGCGGTAGTGTGGATAGTAGTCGCTATGGTGATGATTTATCTCATCTTCATCGGCATCTCCTTGGCACTCGCAGCCAACAACATCGACGACGTGACAGCACCCGAGCTGATGTTCGGCATCATGCCCTTCCTGCTCACCCTCGACTTCCTGTTGCGTTTCACCGCACAACAGACTCCCACACAGATGGTGAAGCCCTACGTGCTGTTACCCCTGCCACGCAAGACATGTACCGACACCTTTATTCTCAATTCCCTGCTCAGCACCGGCAACCTGATATGGATGGCTATGTTCGTCCCCTATGCCTTGGTGTCAGTGGTGTTCAGCTATGGTGTAAGCACTACCCTGCTCTTTCTGCTGGCATGCTATATATGCCTGCTGCTCAATAGTCAGTGGTACCTGCTCGTACGCACCCTCATCAACATCACCATGTGGTGGTGGCTGCTGCCTATCGCTGTCTATGCAGCACTCTATTCACCATTATTTATCATGAAGGCAGATAAAGGTATACTGGCATTCATCGACTTCTTTGCATCCTGTGGCGACCGTCTCAGCAACGGCAACGTGCTGGCATGGGCGGTCTTGTTGCTCATGATAACCGCAGCAGTGCTCATCAACAGAGAAGTGCAATACCGCTGCATTCAGAATGAGCTGAACCACAAAGAGCAGACACGTCTGCACAGCATCAGCCGCATGTCATACTTCAACCGCTACGGTACCACGGGCGAGTTCCTCAAGCTCGAAGCCAAAAGCATCATGCGTAACAAGAATGTGAAAAAGACATTCATCTTCGCCAACGCCCTCGTACTCTTTATCAGCCTGCTCGTAGCCCTGAGCGATATCTATGACACACCGTTCATGAATGAGTTCTGGTGTGTGTACAACTTTGCCATCTACGGCTCGATGTTGCTCACCAAAACGATGTGCTATGAGGGCAACTACATTGAGTGTCTGATGACACACCGCAATACCATCCCCTCATTGTTCTCAGCCAAATACCTGTTCTGCACGGCGATGCTCCTCGTTCCATTCGTGCTGACGCTCCCCACCGTCATCGCTGGCAAATGGACATTGCTGCAGGTGGCTTCGGTCATGGTCTTTGCAGGCGGCATCATCAACAGCGGACTGCTCCATCTCTCCATATACAACAAACAGACCATGCCTCTTAACACACGTTTCCTAGGCAAAGGGTCGATGGAGAGCAACTGGATGCAGGTCATTGCGCAGATGCTCATCATGTTTGTACCTGTCATCTTTATCTTCGTATGCCGCTTGTTCTTCACCGACACCGTCACCTACATAGTGCTGATGGCCATCGGTCTGCCAGGACTTGTCACACACCGCTGGTGGATACGCCGTCTGAGCGATACCTACATGCACCGACGTCACGACAATGTAGCATCGCTCATAGCCACACGATAAGGCTAAAAAGCTGAACACAAAAGCACACACAAAGAATATATAACAACCCTACAGGCACTATAAAAAGCATATACTCAGACAATAGTACATAGTAAACATTCCAATAGTAAATCAAAGACATTATGGCAACAACTCCCGAATTTCGTTATGCCCCCATGTTTCAGCTGGGCGCCGACACCACCGAATACTACTGTCTCGGTAAGGAAGGCATCAGCACCACCACTTTCCAAGGCAAAGAGATACTCGTAGTGTCTCCCGAAGCCATCACCCGCCTCGTCGAGGCAGCCTTCCACGATGTTTCGTTCTTCCTGCGTCGCAGTCACAACGAGCAAGTGGCAAGCATCCTCCACGACCCCGAAGCCAGCGACAACGACAAATACGTAGCCCTGACCATGCTTCGCAACGCTGAAGTGTCCGCCAAGGGACAGCTCCCCCTCTGTCAAGACACCGGCACAGCCATCATACACGCCGAAAAAGGACAGCGCGTGTGGACCGATGCCTGCGACGAGGAGGCCATCTCGCGCGGAGTGTACAACGTCTACACCACAGACAACCTGCGCTACTCACAGAATGCGCCACTCAACATGTACGATGAGGTGAACACCAAGTGCAATCTGCCCGCACAGATAGACATCGAAGCTACCGAAGGCGGCGAATACCACTTCCTGTGCGTCACCAAAGGCGGCGGCAGCGCCAACAAGTCATACCTCTATCAAGAGACCAAGGCACGCATACAGAACGCCGACACCCTCGTACCCTTCCTCGTAGAAAAGATGAAGACCCTCGGCACCGCAGCCTGCCCACCCTATCACATCGCCTTCGTCATCGGCGGCACCAGCGCAGAGCGCAACCTGCTCACCGTGAAACTGGCATCCACACACTACTACGACACCTTGCCCACCACAGGCGACGAAACAGGACGCGCCTTCCGCGACACCGAGCTCGAAGCCATCCTGCTGCGCGAGGCTCATAACATCGGACTCGGTGCACAGTTCGGCGGAAAATATCTCGCCCACGACATCCGCGTCATCCGCCTGCCGCGCCATGGTGCATCATGCCCCATCGGCCTCGGCGTGAGCTGCTCGGCAGACCGCAACATCAAGGCCAAAATCAACAAAGACGGACTGTGGATAGAGAAGATGGACGACAACCCCTCTTCCCTCATTCCTGAAGAGCTGCGCCAGGCAGGCGAAGGCGACGCCGTACGCATCGACCTCAACCAGCCCATGAAGGACATCTGCGCCACCCTGAGCCAGTATCCCGTGGCAACACGCCTCTCACTCAATGGTACCATCATCGTGGCGCGCGACATCGCTCACGCCAAACTCAAGGCTCGTCTCGACGCTGGTGAGGAACTGCCCGACTATTTCAAGCGCTATCCAGTTTACTACGCCGGTCCTGCCAAGACACCGGAAGGACTGCCTTGCGGCTCCATGGGTCCCACCACAGCACAGCGCATGGACCCCTACGTCGATGAGTTCCAGGCACACGGAGGCTCCATGGTGATGATAGCCAAGGGCAACCGCACACAACAGGTGACCGACGCATGTCACAAATACGGCGGCTTCTACCTCGGAAGCATCGGCGGACCGGCTGCCGTACTCGCACAGGAAAACATCAAGAGCATCGAGTGTGTGGAATACCCTGAACTCGGAATGGAAGCCATCTGGAAAATTACCGTAGAAAACTTCCCCGCATTCATTCTCGTCGACGACAAGGGCAACGACTTCTTCAAACAACTCAAGCCCCTCTACTGCAAAGCATAAGCAACAACAGACCATGTCCGGCAAGGCACAGCGCCCTGCCGGACATTCTTTTTTAAGCCTCAACGGAAGGCAACCTGCAAAAAAAAGGCATCAGTGCAGACGAACAGCAGAAAAATGCGTAACTTTGCTATGCTATCATCGCTACACACGATGACCGAAAAAGACTGTAACAAACTAATACCACATCATTATGAAAGCAAAAGTATTATCTCTCCTCCTCGCAGCACTGCTCACAGGCTCCCTCAGCGTACAGGCACAAGAGTCGCAATACACGTTTCCCAACCACCATGTCAGCTTCGTTCAGATAGAAAAAGAATGGGGCAAACACCATGTCTACACCGCCGGCAATCAAGACACACCCAACATCAAGGCGTACTTCCTCGGATTCTCCTACTACTACCCCAACGACATCCTGCAAAGCATGGTCGACGTAATGGTTGGTTTGGGGGACGAAACCTACAGTAAAAATTACTTCGGCGACACCTATGTATGCGACATGCAGAATGGCTACATCGGTGCCACAGCCATGACAGAGCTCTCCATTGGCGTGCAGATGCGCTACTGGCGTTGCAATGACGGCAGCATACTCATCGGCATAGCAGTGGAAGGTGACGAATATACCGATGGCGACTGCGAAGACCGCTCCACAGTGAACATCAACGCCATGCAGTTCTTCCGCACAAAGACAGACATCGCACTCTGGACACCTTACTCCATGAAAGAGATATGTGGCAAAAACTATAAACTCGCTGACTACAACATCCGACTTCCACGCCAAGGCAAGGACATCATCCTTACCAACGAGTCGAAGCCCTCTGCCAACGTCGTGCTGAAGTGGAACGGCAACGGCTTCACACCAAGCAAATAGCCACTCCGAGGCACCAGGCCATAGTCCCGCAGAGAACACTGACGAAAGTTCGGCACAAGGCTTACGCAGTGCTCTGACGAAAAAAACATGGTAAAGTATTTGGCAATACCAAAAATAGCCTTACCTTTGCCGAGCAATTGAAGGCGCTTCGGTCATGCCGGACAGCCATGTGAATGGAAGTTTGGGTGAGTGGCTGAAACCAGCAGTTTGCTAAACTGCCGTACGGGTTCCCGTACCGGGGGTTCGAATCCCCCAGCTTCCGCCACCGTGAGCCTCCAATTCAAACTGGTCGATTCATCTAATGGTTAGGATACAAGATTCTCAATCTTGGCATAGGGGTTCGATTCCCCTATCGACTACGCTGGAAAAACTTAAGATAGTGATACACAAACATTTAAGTGTATCACTATCTTATTTTTCACCGACTTTTTCCACAAAGTCCCCGCTTTTGTTTTACAAACTTACCTTGATATGCTTACATTCCCGAAATGATTAGTATATTTGCACTTGCAACATAATCATTTCAAATACCAATCATTATGACCAAACGACTTTTGAAATTTCTTGACGCTTCTCCCGTCAACTTCCTTGCCGTGCGCAACATTGCTGAGGAGTTGGAGAAGGCCGGTTTCCGCCGTTTAGACCCCACTGCCCCACTGGGTAAGGTGACGGCTGGCGATAAACTGTATGTGACGAAGAACGACTCGTCAATCTACGCTTTCCACATCGGCACCAAGTCGCTGTCTAAGGAAGGCTTCCGCATGATATGCGCCCACTGCGACTCGCCCACATTCCGCGTGAAACCCAAAGCTGAGATGCTGTGCGAAGGCGGTATGGTGAAACTGAATACCGAGGTGTATGGCGGTCCCATCATGTCGACATGGTTCGATCGTCCGCTTACATTGGCTGGCCGCGTGCTGGTTAAGGGTGCCGACGCCCTGCATCCGGAGACACTGCTGTTGCATATCAAGCGCCCGCTGCTGCAGATAAGCAACCTCGCCATACACTTCAACCGCCAGGTGAACGACGGAGTGAAACTGTCGAAGCAGAAAGATATGCTGCCCATACTCGGCATCATCAACGACGAGCTGGAGAAGGATAACCTGCTGCTCAACATCATCGTCAACGAGCTGAAGAAGCAGCGCCGCCTGAAGGTTGCCGACATCCTCGACTTCGACCTATACCTTGCCGACACCACACCAGCATGCACCTTCGGCCTGCACGATGAGTTCATCTCGTCGGGTCGTCTGGACGACCTGTCAATGTGTTTTGCCGGATTGGAAGCCATGCTCGCCTCCAGCAAGAAGGGAGCCACGAAGGTACTCGCCATCTTTGACAACGAGGAGACCGGCTCGCAGACCAAGCAGGGTGCAGGCAGCCCCTTCCTCGCCTCCATATTGCAGCGTATCGCCCTGGCTCAGGACGGCACCCCCGAAGCCTTCAGTCAGGCAGTGGAGAATGCCTTCATGATTAGTGCCGACAACGCACACGGCTGGCATCCTAACTATGGTGAAAAGTATGACCCGACAAACCATCCTATGCTGGGTGGCGGTCCTGTCATCAAGATTAATGCTGCACAGAAATATGCCAGCGACGCCTTCTCAGCCAGCGTCTTTGCCGAGCTGTGCCGTGAGGCAGGTGTTCCGTGTCAGCGTTTCGTCAACCACAGTGACGTGGCAGGCGGCAGCACACTGGGCAACATCCTGGCATCGTCACTGCCTGTGAAGGGTGTCGACATGGGTAACGCCATTCTCGCCATGCACAGCATACGCGAGACAGGAAGCGTCGCCGACCATCACTACTGTGTAAAGGTGTTCAGTCATTTCTTTGAATAAAACGGAACACACCTTATATAATGTATATATTACAGCTTCCCCCTTTCATCCTTACGGACGAAGGGGAAAATTGTTTTATACAAATAGGACTAACAAGCTATTCCACGATAACAGCCTGAGGGAAGTTAGGGGTAATGTGTACTGCCTGTTGATAACAAACACACAAGCGGTCGGCTTCTTTTAGAAGTCGACCGCTTTGCTTTGGGTGGATAGTCGGACTCGAACCGACGACATTCAGAACCACAATCTGACGCTCTAACCAACTGAACTATACCCACCATAGAACTGCCCTGGGGTGTCTTCTTGGACAGTATTTTTATTTTTGCGTCTGCAAAGGTATATGTTTCCCTACAAACGTGCAAACGTTTTCGCTTAATTGTTAGCTGCGGGTGCTTCGGGTGCAGGTGTCTGAGCTGCTCCTTCAGCTGCGGGAGCCTCTTGCGCTGTGCCTTCAGCCGCAGGTGCCTGCTGCTGTGTGGTACCGAAGTTCTGCTGCTGACGCGGATTAGCGAGCGGGTTTTCTATGCCTTGCTTTTCAACGGCACTCTGTGATGTTGATGCGTGAGGTGCTACATAGGCGCAGATGACGCTGAGCACCACCATGGCACAAGCCAGACCCCATGTGATTTTTTCTATCAGGTCGGTGGTCTTGCGTACGCCGGCAAGGGCATTGCCTGCTGCAAAGTTGGACGACAGTCCGCCGCCTTTAGACTCTTGGATGAGGACGATGAATATCATCAGGAAAGCGGCGATGACGATGAAGATGACGAACAGTGTGTACATATTGTTGTCTGTTATGTGTGTTGTTGTTTATCCTCCGTGCTCTCTCTTGCTGCTCGTAGTGTCCGCAAGGCGCATGGGCAGGACTTTTTATTGATTTTGACTTATGATGACTTTTTCCAGAAATCGGATTTGGTCTGCAAAGTAACGGCTTTTTTCTGGATAATTCAAATTTAGTTGCCGAATTATTTGCAGTGCCTTATCGTAACGTCCCTGTTGTATGTAGATACGTGCGAGTGTTTCGGTGAAGAATCCGCCCTGTTCTTTGCTTTCTTCGGCAGCGGGTGTGTCGTTGTTCTCCTTAGGCTGTTCAGCAGGCGGTGTGTTCGCCTTTCCGTTGGCACTCTGACTGATGAAGTCGTCGATCAGCTGTTGCTGTCGTGTTGTCGGTGCGTTGTCGGCAACTGTATCATGGCTGTCGCCCTCGGTGAGCATAAAGGCGGCATAGTCGCTTGCCACCAAGGCTGCCTTGGTGATATTGTGGGCAACAGGTGCGGCCTCGTTGTGTGTTGGGGCTGCCGGCTTCGGCGGCTTCATCTTCTTACCTACGCTGTGGTGGACGGCTTCCACCATGTTGAAGAGCGCATTTCTGTCGGTGACAAAGACCGAAGCTCTTCGCAATTCTTCGTCGAAGGTGGGGTCATGCAGCAGGTACAGGTTCTGCAACATGAGCAGTCGTGCCACTTGATGAGTAGGATGAGCTGCCACGGTGGCACGCAGCTCGTGCAGCGTGTCTTTATTGAGTTGTGCGGGATGTTGTATGTAATGGGAAAGGTTCATGATAGGATGCAATGGTATTTACCAGTTTGCCACGGTGGCATTGAATATCTGTTCGGTGATATCTTTCACCATTTGTGTGACGAGTTCTTCCTGTACGCTGTTGAGTGACTGCGTTGTCTCGTATGTTGCCGATGCAGTGAACACTCTTTCAAAGTCTTCCTGATGGTTGGTGTTGTTGATAAATCGTACGTTGACGCTCAATATGAGCTCCGTTTGTGCGGAATAGCCTTCACTGCTCACGCTTCGGTTGCGTTGCTGGTAGTTGGTTATCTCGCCTTCAAGCTGCAAGTCGCCGTTGCGTTTCACCTGCTCGAGCCTTGTGTGGTTGGCGTAGATATCCTTCAGCTCGTTGTTGAAGATGCCCTGCATGGGGCCCCAGACATATGCCGAGCGTATGGGGAAGTCGGCTATCTGAATGGTTTTTGTCTTGTTGTAGTCAATGCTGGCTCCGTTGAAGGAGTACGACACCTTACAAGCCGTGAGACACAGCGTACAGGCGGCGACGGCAAGCAGCAGCAGCGTATGGCGGAAGAGGGCTGTCATGTGTTGCATGGCTATATTATATAGAATATGGTGTAGACTGTTCAGGAAGAGTGTTCCAGTCCGTATTGTTTGAGTTTTCGGTACAGTGTACGGTCGGATATTCCCAGCTCGTCGGCTGTTTTCCTTCTGTTACCCTGGTTTCGTTCGAGTGCTTTCTCTATTGTTGAGCGGCTCACCTCATTGAGGTTGAGTGTCTCTTCTTCATCAATCTCTTCTGCCTCAGCTTCTTCCGTTTGACGCTGCGGTGCGTTTGCGGTATGATGGGTGGACACAAGTTGCGTTGTCGACAGCTGTCGGCTGCCAGCATCGTGCACGACGGTAGTGCTGTGGGGGGAGCCGTCGTCAAGTTGTTTGCGCAATCCGTTCATCTCGGCGCGCAGTTCGGAGACGTTGGTGCGCAGCTCATAGAGTATTTGGTAAAGCATCTCTCGCTCGCTCTCGTAGGAATGTTGTCCTGTCGAGGTGGGTATGGTGGCGAGTTGCGTGCTCTCGGGGTCGGAGGGGATGTAATCCTGTATGGTTTGTGCGCTTATCTCTCTCTCGGGTGCGAGCACCGACATCTGTTCGGTAATGTTTTTCAGCTGTCGCACGTTGCCAGGCCACTTGTAACGCAGCATCACCTTCTTGGCATCTTCGCTGAGTGTGATACGCGGTATGCGGTATTTCTCTGCCATCTGCATGGCAAAGAGTCGGAACAGCAGCAGTATATCTTCTCCCCTGTCGCGCAGTGGCGGCATCTGTATGGGGATGGTGTTGAGTCGGTAGTAGAGGTCTTCACGGAATCGTCCTTCGCTGACAGCCTTTCGCACGTTGACATTGGTAGCAGCCACGATGCGGACGTTGGTCTTTCTTATCTCCTGACCGCCCACACGGATATATTCGCCCGTCTCCAGCACACGGAGCAGGCGTGCCTGTGTGGCAAGGGGTAGCTCACCCACCTCGTCAAGGAAGATGGTGCCCTTGTTGGCAGTGCCAAAGTAGCCTTCGCTCTCACCTATGGCACCCGTAAAGGAGCCTTTCTCGTGTCCGAAGAGTTCGCTGTCGATGGTGCCTTCGGGTATAGAGCCACAGTTAATGGCAAAGTATTTCTCGTGTTTGCGGGGCGAATTGTCATGTATGAGGCGCGGGATGATTTCCTTTCCCACTCCACTCTCGCCCACTATGAGCACACTGAGGTCGGTGGGAGCCACCTGCATAGCCACATCAAGGGCATGATTGAGCGCCTCGCAGTTACCTACGATATTATATCGTTGTTTTATCTGTTGCAGTTGGTTGAGGTTCATTGTGTGTCGTGTTTTCGATTTTGATGAGTAGCAATCCTATGGCAGTCCATATCAGTTCGCGGAAGCGGACGATGAGTGCCACGAAGATGCCGTCGCTGGCAGTGAGTCCCATACCCTTGACCGACATATAGAAGCCTCCTTCGCGTCCGCCCATCTGCAAAGGAAGGAAGAACAACAGGTTGGCAAACAGTGTGGTAAAGGCAAGTATGAGTATGCAGTGCATATAGTTGACAGACGGATAGAGCACCAGAAGAATGAAAAATATCTCCAGTGCAGAAAGTATGCGGCATGTGAGTTCCGAGCCGAGTGCCATGGCAAAGATGCGCGGGCTCTGCTGGTGCAGGGCTGCTATCTGTCGGTCGATGTCATCGAGCTGCTCGCGGTTGTTCTCTATATATTTTGCTGCCCAACGCTTAACGAAGGGTATATGTTTCAGCACATTCATGGCGCGCACGGCAAGTCCTTTTCTATAACCTTTCATGAAGAACCAAATGCCAAGCAAACAGAAAGCTGTCACGGCTGCCAGCATGATGCCAAGGGGAAGGGTGATGGTCTGTGTCAGCAAGAAGAGCACTACGCTTAGGAGCCAGAACCAGAAGTGACTGAATATGTGTGTCATCACAAAGAGTATGACCGATGCCGAGGCGCACTCTGCCCCTACTCGCGGTGAGAGTGACATGATGCGGTAGGGCTCGCCACCCATCAGTCCGCCAGGTGTGGCATAGTTGAGAGCAAAGCCTGAGATGGTTATTTTGTACAACCACCAGAACGGCACTGGTTTTTCGGTCCCCGAGCGCAGGATGATGTACCATGTGAAGGTGTTGAACACATAGAGGCCGGCCCATAATGCCACTACGGCAAAGAACCAATAGCCGGCACGTTGTAGTCCTGCCCACACCTCACGATAGTCGAGCTGCCAGAGCATGAGCGCCAGAAGCACTGCGCCAAAGAGGAAAAAGCCGTTCTGATATTTTTTCTTCATGCTTCTGTCTCTTGTACAGTATTTTCAGGTTGTGAGGCTTCTGACGGTGTTTCAGACATGTCGTTGTTATCGGCATTTGTTTTTCCGTTGCCTTCCACATTGTCGGCATTGAAGTTGCGTCGGCGATTTCCCGGTATGGCAAAGCGCACCTTCTCTCCTTCGTCGCGCCGTTCGTGGTAGAGTTTGGGCAGCGGATTCTCGTGTGCTTCGTCATAAGCTTCTCGCTGACGGAGTATGTCTATGGCAGCATAGATGGCATGACGCAGCAACGAGGTGTCGCTGGTGTTGCGTCCGGCGGCAGCGTAGTCTGTGCCGTGGTTTACCTTTGTCACCACCTTAGGCAAACCGGCTATGTATTGATAGCCTACATGGTCGGTGAGGGTCTGCATCAACATGGTTGCCTGTTCGTCGTACATGGTGAGTACAGCATCGTAGGCTCCATCCATGAGGGGGGGCAACAGCTGAAGAGTGGGATACGGACCATACACTTTCATACCCTGTTCATTGAGTTTGTTGACAACAGGCACAACGATGTCGTTCTCTTCATTGCCGTAATAGTGTCCGTTGCTGTCGTTGCCGTTGAGTGCCACCAGAGCAATGCGGGGATCGCTGATGCCGAAGTCGCGCTTCATCGTGCCATGCAGGAGCTGCAGCTTCTGGGTGAGATTTTCTTCATTGATGGCTGCAGGCACCTCGCGCAGTGGCTTATGGTCGGTAAGTGTGGCGATGCGCACATGGTCGATGACGTACATCAGCAGGGTCTTGTCCTTGTTGTCGCACATCATCTCCATGTAGCTCTTATCACTATCGAACTGATATTCGGGTCCGTGCATGCTCTCGTTGTCGGCAGGCGACAGTACAAGGGCATCGGCTTTGGCTTCCTGCACATCGGCGAAGGCACGGCGCATGGCCCTAAAAGCAGCGCTGCCGGCTTCTGCCGAAGGTGCGCCAAGTTCTACGCGCACCTCCTCTTCAAAGGTGGTGAGCAGGTTGAAACGGTTGTGGCGTGCCTCTTCGGCAGTGGTGATGATGGAGAAATTGGCGGGGATATCAATGGCTTTGCGGTGATAGGCAGCCACTTTAGGGGAGCCATACACGATGGGAGTGAACAATTCGAGCAGGCTATTGTCTGCAAACGATTTCAATATCAGCTCATAGCCTATGCCGTTGGTATCGCCGTGAGTGATGGCGATGATTGGATTTTTAGTATTCATTGATAAAGGTTAAGAGTGTTATTATTTTGTGTGTACTTTATCTTTAGGTTGTTATAGTTATTGGAGTTGGAATTTGCGGTATTCACTGTTCATCCTGTTTGGTATTGAGCATACCGCATGCAGCGTCGATGTCTTGTCCTCTGCTGGCGCGTATGGTGGCGAATAGTCCATGTTGTGTGAGGTAGTCGCGCAGTTGCACCATACGTTTTTCGTTGGTGTCGGGCAGGTCTATCAGCGGTATACGGTGATAACGTATGAGGTTGATGCGGCAGTCTAGACCTTCGAGGAGGTTTACCAACGCTCTGCCATGCGCCCTTGTGTCATTGAGTCCGCCGAAAACGGTGTACTCAAACGACAGTCTGCGCTGATGCGACCAGTCGTAGTTGCGCAGCATGGCTACAGTGTCCTCAATGGGCATGGCACCCTCTGCCGGTACCAGTAGGTGACGTTCGGCAGCAAGGGGGCTGTGCAGGCTCACGGCAATATGGCATTCGGTTTCGCGCAACAGCCGTTCGCTCTTATCTCGCACACCCACTGTACTGATGGTGATGCGCCGTGGACTCCATGCATATCCCCACGGAGCGGTGAGGATGGTGACAGCTTGTATCACGCTGTCGGCATTGTCAGCGGGCTCACCCTGTCCCATGAAGACGATATTGGTGAGCGAGTCGCGTTGTGGCAGCGAGGCTATCTGGTTGAGAATGTCGCAGGTGGTGAGGTTTCCGTGGAATCCTTGCTTACCCGTCTGGCAGAACAGGCAGTTCATGCGGCATCCCACCTGACACGACACGCACACCGTGGCGCGGTCGCCATCGGGTATGTATACTGTCTCCACACGCTGACTGTCGTCGTCGGAGGGTGTCGTGGTGGTGACGCCGAAGAGCATTTTTTCCGTACCGTCTGCAGAGAGCTGCGACAGCAGGGGCGCATGGCGTCCCACCTCGTACTTTTCGGCGAGGGCGGCACGGTGCTTTTTCGACAGATTGGTCATCTCATCGATGTGTGACACATGCTTATGATACAACCACTCCGCCATCTGACGTGCAGCAAAAGATGGCATACCCACATCGGATGCTATGCCGAGCAGACCGTCGAGGGTGAGACCCAAAAGGGGAATTTTTCGGGATGACATCTACTAATTGTCTCTTTTTGCGGGCAAAGATAGTAAAAGTTCTACATATTGTGGTTAACTTTGCCATGACTTTATCGCATCCTGCTGTCATGAGCCAGTGCCATATGCTCCTGCGTAGGGCACAGGGCATTCGTCAGGTATGCCTTTCATCTTTGTATATTACTGACAATTATGCTTATCAACGGTTTCTTTCCCTGCGACGATGTACATACCATGACTCTTTTGGCATCTCAATG
Source organism: uncultured Prevotellaceae bacterium (assembly GCA_900320845.1). Classification (GTDB taxonomy): domain Bacteria; phylum Bacteroidota; class Bacteroidia; order Bacteroidales; family Bacteroidaceae; genus Prevotella. Next base: position 34,250 of record ONTS01000007.1, read on the forward strand.
GCAACGTCAGGAGTGTGCGGGCACACTCTGTTTCATCGTCAGCGAGGCTTTCAGCAATACGTATCCCTGTCCCGAAGGGTGCCGCTACATGATGGGACACATGCTTTGGGACACACAGACACTGCAACAGATGGCACAGCAAGCAGCCACGCCATATATCGCTTTGGCCCTCACCACCCAGCGACTGATGCTCGGTGAACATATCCTCAAGCGTATGGCATACTTTGCCGAAGGGCTGGATGCCACCATGGTGTACTCCGACTACCGCGACCAGCAGACACAAGAGGGTAAAGAAACATGCACACCGCATCCTGTCACCGACTACCAAACGGGAAGCATCCGCGACGACTTCGATTTTGGTTCGTTTGTGCTCATCCACACGGAGACGCTGAAGCAGTGGGCAGAACAAGCCGACATATACACCTATCGTTATGCCGCCTGGTACGACCTGCGCCTCTTCCTCAGTCGCCACACACTGCCGCAGCACATCAGGGAGATGCTATACACCACCCAGCAGACCGACAACCGAACGAGCGGTGAGCGTCAGTTCGACTACGTCAATCCCCGCAACCGTGAGGTACAGGTGGAGATGGAGCAGGCAGCCACACACCATCTGGCACAGATCGGTGCCCTGATAGACACCACACAATATGCTGAACCCGACCTCTCCGACGCAAGTTTCAAGGTGGAAGCATCAGTCATCATCCCTGTCTTCAACCGCGAGAAGACCATCGTCGACGCCATACGCTCGGCAGCAGCACAACACACTGACTTCAAGTTCAACATCATCGTCGTCGACAACCACTCCACCGACGCCACCACAGCCATCATCGACAGTCTGCAGGATGAACTGTCGCAGACAGACAATGCCCCAACACTGCTGCACCTCATCCCCGAACGCCCCGACCTCGGCATCGGCGGATGCTGGAACCACGCCCTGCTGCACCCACAGTGCGGACGCTTTGCCGTGCAGCTCGACAGTGACGACTTGTATTCCTCGCCCAATACGCTGCAAAGCATCGTCAACACTTTCCGAAAGGAGAACGCTGCCATCGTGATAGGCTCCTACGGCATGTACGACTTCGCCCTCAACCCACTGCCGCCGGGACTCATCGACCACCGCGCGTGGACCCCGCAGAACGGACCTAACAATGCCCTGCGCATCAATGGACTGGGAGCACCACGCGCCTTCTTCACACCCATAGCACGACAGATACTCTTTCCCAACACCAGCTACGGCGAAGACTATGCCATGGCGCTGGCTTGCTCGCGCTGTTACCGCATAGCACGCATCTACGATGAACTATATCAGTGCCGACGATGGACCGGAAACAGCGACGCCAACCTATCACAGGAGAAGGTGAATGCGAACAATAGCTACAAAGACATGCTGCGCACCATAGAGATACATAAGAGACAGGCGCAGAATGCCAAAAACTGATTCCGATGACACTAAAGCACACATCACTACACGACTTCTTCCGCCGTCAACTCGGCGTCTGGCCCGACGCCCGTCAGCGCTTCAACGACCTGCAACAGGTGCAGACACGCGAGGCACACTTCGGCAATGCTGTCGTCATGCTGCAACATAACCCGGGCCGCATGCTCTCTACCAATGCCGATATGGCAAAGGCACTGCGCGGCGAGCGCCCATGTTTCCTGTGCAGCCACAACAGGCCCGACATACAAGTGGCAGAAGACTTCGCCAATGACTTCGAGATACTCATCAACCCCTACCCCATTCTATCCGAACACTATACCATCGCCCTGCGCACGCACACACCGCAGATGATACTCGCTCCTCTGCCACACAACGACAGTGCTTTCCATGCTTTGCTGAAGTGGACGGAGGACTATCCGCAACATACAATAATATATAATGGTCCGCGTGCGGGAGCCTCAGCACCCGACCACCTTCATCTACAGGCTGGCGATGGTAGCCGTCTGCCGTTGCTCACACGATGGCACAGCCTGCGCCAACAGCTGCAACATGTAACTACCATGCCGCATGGCACAGCCCTCTTCCGTCTGCACGGACACTGCGCCAACGCCTTTGCTATGACCTTCAGCAACAACGAGGAGGCACAACACGTGTTTAGCACGCTGTATCTGGCTATGCAACAGGCCCTTGGCACGCAGGAGGAGCCGCCCATGAATATTGTGGCATGGCATGGTGATGAGAAATGGGTGTGCATCTTCCCCCGTAAGGCCCACCGCCCCGCCTGCTTCTTCGCCACCGACGAGAGCCAACGCCTCATCAGTCCGGGAGCCCTCGACATGGCTGGACAGATGACAGTACCACGCCACGACGACTACATAAGCCTGACCGACGATGAAGTGGCACACATATATGCCGACGTGTGTGTCGACGACGACACCATGCGACGCATCGGCGAAAAACTCTCAGCCCTGCTGCAGCCTACCATCAGCGTAGGGCTGATGACGGCACAGCGCATCACCGTATGCTTCCACGACCCCTATAGCTATGCTGACGGCACCATGCAGGGGCAACATACCATAGAGATGAAGGACGGAATGCTGTGTTGTAAAGGAAAAAAATACCATCAACTGCGCTTCGCCCCCAAAACCGACAAGGGCACGTTCACCCTCGATGATGTCACCATAGGCATACATTTCCACTGGCAGCGCAACGAGCCACAGACTTTTGAGGACGAATTGCTGCTCTCTGCTGATGAAACGGGAGAGATGGAGGTGGTCAATCGTCTTCCCATTGAGCGCTATCTCGTCAGCGTTATCAGCAGTGAGATGAGTGCCGATGCTCCTCTTGAGCTGCTTAAGGCTCACGCCGTCATCTCCCGCTCCTGGGTTCTGCGTATGATGCAGCGCTACCGGCAGAGTGTACACCCTGCTCCCTGCCACGAAGAGCGCACCGTCATGGATGACGGCACCCCGTGTCTACTACGATGGTACGACGCCGAGGGCCACAGTCGCTTTGATGTATGCGCCGACGACCACTGTCAGCGCTATCAGGGCATACGTCGCACCACCAATGCCAATGCCGAAAAGGCTGTGGCAGACACCAGTGGCATGGTACTCGCCTACAACGACGAGATTTGCGATGCCCGCTACGCCAAGTGCTGCGGCGGAACAACGGAGACATTTGACACCTGTTGGGAAGATATGCCTGTACCCTACCTCACCCCGGTGACATGTCCATACTGCCACCATGCCGATATTACCACCATGCTGAATGCCTATGACCGTGAGACACAAGACTTCTATCGTTGGGAGGTGGTTTACTCGCAGGAGGAACTGACCCAACTGGTTGACAACAACCTACATATCGACCTCGGACTCATTGAAGACCTTGTCCCCCTGCGTCGCGGTGCGAGCGGTAGGATTTCCCTGCTGAAGATTGTCGGACAGCACGGCAGCCTCGTCGTTGGCAAAGAGCTGGAGATACGGCGCATGCTGAGCGACAGCCACCTGCTGAGCAGTAACTTCACCGTAGAACGTACAAACGGCGACATACCGACAGCGACACGCTTCACCCTCCACGGCAACGGATGGGGACACGGCGTCGGATTGTGTCAGATAGGAGCTGCCAACATGGCTACCAAAGGTTTCACATACGAAGAGATATTACACCATTACTATAAAGGAACAACTATAAAAAAATACTTCTAATGAAGAAACGTAATCCTTGGGCGTGGATACCCACACTCTACCTCTCAGAAGGTTTCCCCAATGTCATCGTCATGACCGTTGCTGTCACTATGTATATGCAGCTTGGCATGAGCGATACCGAAATTGCATTGTACACCAGCTGGCTTAGCTTGCCTTGGGTTATCAAGCCTTTGTGGAGCCCCTTCGTCGACTTGTTCAAGACCAAGCGTTGGTGGGTACTTGCCATGCAGCTGCTACTCGGTGCCTCTCTAGGCGGTGTTGCCTTCACGCTCAACGCCAATTTCTGGTTTCAGGGCAGCATGTTTTTCTTTTTCATGATGGCATTCAGCAGCGCCACGCACGACATAGCCGCCGATGGCTACTACATGCTTGAACTCGACAACCACCAACAGACGTTCTTTGTCGGCATACGCAATACGTTCTATCGCATTGCCGTTATCCTCGGCACCGGACCGCTCATCGCTGCAGCCGGCATGCTGCAAGTATTGCTCCGTACTAAAGTAGCATACACATGGAGTCTGGTGTTCTACGGTTTGGCAGGACTCTTCCTTGCCCTGTGGCTGTACCACAGCTTCATCCTGCCCCACCCCATTGCTGACAGAAAACAAAAAGTGAATGCCCAGGAAATCATGGTAGGCATAGGCAAGTCGTTCTCCACATTCTTCAAGAAGTTCCCCGTCAAGCAGATGCTGTTTGTCATCCTCTTTCTCTTATTCTATCGCTTCCCCGAGGCTATGCTCACCAAGATGACCACCACGTTCCTGCAACGTCCGAGCACTGAGGGCGGACTGGCACTAGCACCCCAAGAGTTCGGCCTGGCTTATGGTACGGTAGGACTCATCGGACTGTTGCTCGGAGGCATCGTTGGAGGCATGCTCGCCAGCCGCGACGGACTGAAACGCTGGCTGTGGCCCTTCGTCATAGCACTCACATTGCCCGACCTGGTGTATGTGTACCTCAGCTATGCCATGCCCGACAACCTGTGGATCATCAGCTTTTGCCTCTTCATTGAACAGTTTGGCTACGGACTGGGCTTCACGGCTCTCACGCTCTACATGCTTTATATCTGTCAAGGCGAGTTTAAGACCTCACACTACGCCATCTGCACCGGCATTAGCTATCTGGGTCTGATGCTTCCGGGCATGATATCGGGATGGCTGAAGGACACTATAGGCTACCGGGCATTCTTCATTGTGGTGATGTTCCTCTGCGCCATTACATTCATCGTGACCGCATTCGTAAAGATCGACCCCACCTTCGGAACGAAAGAAGAATAAGGGAGTGTACAATCTGACGAAGTACTACGAAGCGTTCAGTGCCATATTGTGTCGCTGCAGCCTGGCTGCAGCTGGTTCATTGCTCCTCTTTCATTGTTCATTGATACCCGTATAGCCACACTATCACTAATCCATAATCTATCATTCACCTTTCCCATCTTCATTACCCATGCACAGCGTTCGTCCCAAGAAGCACCTCGGTCAGCATTTTCTCATTGACCTTGACATAGCCCGCCGTATTGCCGACACCGTCGACATACGCCCCGACCTGCCTATCCTCGAAATAGGACCAGGCATGGGAGTACTCACACAGTATCTCATGCAGAAAGGTCGTCCGCTTAAGGTGGTTGAGATTGACCGTGAGTCGGTGGCTTATCTCCACGAGCACTTCCCACAGCTGGAGGGCAACATCATTTCCGACGACTTTCTACGCATGGATCTTAGCAAGGTGTTCGACGGACAACCATTCCTGCTCATAGGTAACTACCCTTACGACATCTCATCACAGATATTCTTCCGTGTTGCCGAGCACCGCGAGCTTATTCCCTGCTGCACGGGCATGATACAACACGAGGTGGCGCTGCGCATGGCATCGGCACCTGGCTCTAAGGCTTACGGCGTGCTCTCCGTGCTGCTGCAGGCGTGGTACAACATTGACTACCTGTTCAGCGTCGATGCTTCGGTGTTCAATCCGCCGCCAAAGGTGCAGAGTGCCGTCATCAGCATGCAGCGCAATGGGCGCAACAACATGGCATGCGACGAAAAGCAGTTCCGCAACGTAGTGAAAACGGCTTTCAACCAGCGAAGAAAGATGTTAAGAGTATCGTTGAAGAAGATGCTCGCCGCAGAGCAGGTACTGCCCGAGCCCTTTCCCACCATGCGCCCCGAGCAGCTCACTATCGAACAGTTTGAGCTACTCACCAATACCATACAAGGCAATCGGTAGGAGAATCACAACCCTTTTGACACTCCCAGCAGCCATTCAAATGTATGCGAATAACTGGGCGATTGTGCAGGGTAAAACTTATAGTGTGCGTGTCGGTTGAAATAGTTGGCACCGACATACAATCCCCACTTCTTCCACAAACGAATGTTGACGCTACTCTTCATCGCCAACAGCCCACTCACGCCTTCATCACCCTGCGTGCTCCATGAAGCAGCATCTCTATTGAAGTTTATCTCACTACAGTCTATCCACGTATATAGCCTGTAGTATTCTGCAGTCAGGCGCAGACGAAGCAGCCTGCCCATCTCGCAGGTAGTATGATAACGGAGGGTAAAGCCGCTGCCGACATTGTAGTTGCGGTTGATGAAGTCGTGTTGAATGTCACTCATCATGCCTCCCAGTACCATCGCATTTACATAGAATCCCCCTCGCATGGTGACATACCTGCCTGTATCGGTCGTATACTGAATACCTGCTCCCACGCTAACGGTTTCAGCCAGCTTGTAAGGCATCACGTTGAGTCGTCCGGCATCAGTCTCCATATAATTGAAATGCTGGTACAGTCCCACCTCGCAAGCTCCTTTTCCCTCGGCAATTTGCGTGCTTGCCACGCGCCCCACCAGTCCGATGTTGTTCACCAACGGCTGATGCTGACCCATGGCCATCGTGGATGCGAAACGGAAATAGCTGAACGGCTTACGGTCGACAACGGTCTGCACCACATCGCCGTATTCAATATCGAGTCCTACAAATGCCGTCTGCATATTGGCTTTTTTCTGTGCTGATGTATGCAGCAGTCGTATTCCCGTCGACACATCCACCATCAGGTGCTGCGGCAAAAAGGTGACGCGCTCTTTGCGCTGCCGCCGGTTATCACCATGGATAAGGCGGGTGAAGCCACGCATGGGGTTGAGCACAAAAGCCACCGCCTCACGCAGAAAACGGCTGCCACCGCGCTGGGTATCGTCCAATATGGCATCGCTGAGACGGTAAGCGGTCTCACCGATGGCTGCACCACCGATGGAAGTGGACAGAAAATCGTTGACGGAAAGCCACTCGTTCTCGCCACCTATCTCCCACAAAAGGCTACCGGCAGTGCTGTACAGCATGGAGACATAGTAGTTCATCCCATTGCTGCGCGCAGCATTGTAGTACATATTGCCGTGATAGGGATGCGAAAAGAGGTTGGTGTACATCTTGTCGCTGTCCCAAAACCAATGTCCCAGTCCTATGTTGCGTCGGAAACTTTTCATGGATACGTGCGCATAGTCGCCGTTCAACACAAATCGGTCGATGGCAAGCAGTCCTACGTTGAAGCCTATCACCTCAGCGACAGCCAACCACGACCGGCGCTTGGCGACATACTCTGAAGTACTGTCAGGCGTTGTAGGGCCGATGGTGTTGCTCACAGCTTCGACGGGTATAATAACACTATCCATCGGAAGCGGCACGACAACGGTATCCATACAAGTTATCGGGACAGCGGCAGGCAACACCGACACTATCCACGCCATCATCAACGACAGCAACAATCGTTTATAACTTAAGCCATTCATTCAATGTTTAAGCGAAGAGGGTACCACTTAGCGGAATGACAAAGGGAAAGTAAAGTAAGAGAGAGGTGAGATACTGTGCCATAGGTGGCAGACAGATCCGAATACGCTGCATAGACCAGAGCACTTGAAAAAATCAAGGTAATCTGTAAAATCTGCCGGGCTTTACCCCTGTCCGAGCGTCAGCCCATAGTTTTAGCTTTTTCATAGTTTTCAATACGCTTCCCTATACTTGCTCTCGTCCTTATCATCGAGCATGGAAAGGTATGATTGGTATCTGCTTGGCGCTATGCGGTGCTCTTCCAGTGCCTGTAGCACGGCGCAGCCCGGCTCATGCGTGTGTGTACAGTTGTCGAAACGGCATTGCCCAGCATAATGAAACAGGTCGCGGAAGTATCCTGTCAGCTCTGCGCGTTCCATGTCGAAGGTGCCGAAGCCCTTTATGCCCGGTGTATCGATAAGCCATCCGCCTCCTTCCACTGCCAACATCTCCGAAAAGGTCGTTGTGTGCATACCCTTGTTGTGCGCTTCCGATATGGCTGCGGTGCGCAGGTTGGCACCGGGTATGAGGGTGTTGAGCAGTGTCGACTTTCCCACGCCGCTGTTGCCGCTGAACAGTGTGGTACGTCCTTGAAGCAAGGGTAGCAGCTGCTTGCGTGTTACACTGTCAGTGGCGTTCGTACGCAGACAGCTATAGCCTATGCTTTCGTACACGGCAATGAGATAATCTTGCAGTTGTTGTTCAGCCTCGTCAAGCAAGTCGCACTTGTTGAACACCAGTACCACAGGCACACGATAGGCTTCTGCTGAAGCGAGAAAGCGATCGATGAATGTCGTGCTCGTCTCGGGATAGTTTACCGTGACGACGAGGAAAGCCTGGTCAACGTTGGCTGCCAATATATGGCTCTGCTTGGAGAGGTTACTTGAGCGGCGGATGATGTAGTTGCTGCGGTCGGCAATCTCCTTGATGAAGGCGCGTCCCTCTGCATTGACAACGATATCTACCCTATCGCCTACAGCCACAGGGTTCGTACTGCGAATGCCGCGAAGGCGGAAGTTGCCCTTCACCTTGCATTCGTAGCTCGAACCGTCGTCGGTCCGCACTATGTACCAACTGCCGGTATTCTTGATGACAAGTCCTTGCACAAGTTATGAATGGAAAATGGATAATTGATAAAGGATATTTATCAAGTCTCCGTTACCAATTATCCATTATCTTATACTGTCATTATTTCCTTGTTTTTCTCTTCAAGCAGTTCGTCAATGCGTTTGATATGCTTATCGTGAAGTTTCTGCAGTTCGTCTTCTGCATCTTTCTCATTGTCTTCGGAGAGTCCGTCCTTGATGGCTTTTTTCAGTCTGTCCTTGATGTCTCCTCGCACGTTGCGCACTTCCACCTTGGCCTTTTCGCCCATCTTGTTGCACTGTTTCACCAGGTCACGGCGTCTTTCTTCAGTGGGTTGCGGTATATTGAGGCGTATCACTTCACCGTTGTTTTCGGGTGTGATACCTACGTCGCTATCCATGATGGCTTTTTCAATGTCGCGTATCTGTTTCTTGTCCCATGGTTTGATGGCTATGGTTCTTGCGTCGGGCACGCTGACGGAGGACACCTGATTGAGTGGCACCATCGAACCGTAGCTATCTACTCGCACACCGCTGAGGATTGCTACATTAGCACGTCCGGCACGCACACGTGCCAAGGCGTCGTCAAGGTACATGCACGCCATTTCCATGCGTTCATCAGCCTCGTTGAGGGTTGCTTTAACGTCTATCATAATATAAAAGGTTTTGGTTTTCTGCATACAAAAATAGAAATCTTTCAGCAGTCAGGCAAAAGAAGCGCCATTTTTCTAACCAAAACCACTGCTGGTATGACAAAAGAAAAAAGGAATAATAAGACAGAAGTCTGTACCGCGCAGGTTTTCCCATCCTAAGTAGTCGAACTCCCACAGAGGTTGGAAGTCGTAGAGTCCTGGATCTTTGTCGCTGCGGATGTACACCGGTGTGTTGGCAGGCAGCACATGGTTTACTCCTTCCTCATTCCCCCCTTTACCGAACAGCGCGGTCTTGAACATCACGTTGACGTTTTCATTAGATTCAATTTTTTTGGTCATCAGACCCTCGATGAAATAGCACTGAACACCTTCAGGAATCATGGCATCGTAATCCAGTATGAGGGTTGACGAATAGTATCCGGCCTTTTTATTGGTCACCGTATTGAGGGCATTGGTGGCAGGATTGATAGTCAGAATATGCGGCCACAAGTGCATGCGCACCTCAATATGCGGTTTACACAACGTATTTGGAAATTCGGCTGTCGCTGTATTAACAGGTTCGATTTCTCCATTAGAACCGAGAATGGGTACATTATTTTCATCCACATTTTGGTTGAAGCCGGTGTTGAATTTTCCTATTACTACTTTTCCGTCAAGTTCATGATCTTTCCAACCCTGTTCGTCGATGAGTGTTCCAGCGGAATGTATGAAGAGGTACTGTTGGTTTTCATCGTAGCGAGATGCGTCGAAGTTGCATCCAGAGAATTTATCGATACTGTTGGCTTGTGCCACTGTACACATCCAGGGATTACTCTCGGTGGTGATAGCAGTACCATTGTTACGTGCGTGGTAAAGATTGGGATAGAGCTTCACTTCGTTGTCGAACTTGTGTGTGTATCCTCCGTTGACCATTAAGAGTGCCAACCAGTCTTTCCTGCGTACAGCCTCTATATTATCCTGATCCTCATCACTACCCTGAGCACGGATAATTTCTGTGGAGATGTATCCTACCTGAGGACTCCAATTGCTCTGATAAAACAATTTTATCGGGCCTGTCTTTTCACTATCGTCTGTTGTCAGTTCTTTGGGAAGCATATGTAAATCCAAAGTGGTAAGCATATTGCGCGCGCACATCAGGTAACGAAGGTAAGGACCGATATGGGTCAAATCCAATTGTGTAAGCAGATTATCTTCACAGAGCAACTTTCTGAACACACCTTGTTTTACATAATTGAGATTCAGCTCTCTCAAACGTGTAGTATAGATAAGATCATCTGAACGTGGTATGGAGAGTGTAGTTCCGCCTTTTGTCAACTCATTACGGATGGTATAAGTACCACCGTTGACCTGCAACACTTCAAGCATATCAATATGCTCCTGCAAACGATGTTCAGAGGGTACTAACAAGAAGTCGAGACTCTCCCAATGATGACGGTGAGCTGTAAAATTAGATATCATTGGACAATTATCTATCTTGATATCGCCATTTTTACCGATAAGCTTACCCTGTGATATCTGTATGATACTCAAGTTGCTATTATTAGACAAGTCAAGCTCTTCAATAAGACTGTTGTATAGTTGGAAGGTACTAAACCTACAATTTCGTGCTATTACCTTTTTCAGATTGCAGAAATATTTCCAGTCATCAGAGAAAGAAGGATTATATCGTTCTGGTAACGCTGTACATCCACTGATATTTAATTCTTCTAGAACAAACAACTCACTCCATTCCTTCGAACTCATTTCTTCTGGTCTTTCAGACTCATTAGGTATAAGGATTAGGTTTGCCAACTTGGTATGGTCGCTGACATTAAGTTTTTTGAGTAGAGAGAAAGAGGTGCGCAATGTTGTCAGATTGGGTATTATCCCTCCGGAAATGTCAAATTCCTCTATACCACTATACGACAGGTTAATGTCAGTGATTGCAGTGTTGTTTTCTGACAAAATAAGATTTTTGGATTCTGGACCGGTATAAGCCAACTTTTGCAGGGCTGTACAACCGCTCACGTCAAGAGTGGGAACGTCTTCTACAAATAATTCCTTGAGACGTGTCTGCGTACTGAGGTCTACCGTGAGGTTGGGTGCATTTTCGGCAGTGATATCAAATACGGTACGGTCAGAAGGGATTATCACAAGGTCGACATCGCCTATCACATGCAGTTTCTTCAGTCTGGGCATATAGAAATCGCCGTCTTCGGAAAAGTCTATACTCTCCACATGTCCTACAGGTGCATAGGTGTACTCTTCCAGATAGTTGTTGTGTATGAGAATATTGCCATCTGGGTTTTCCCCCTGCAGGTTTTCATTATAGTATGCTATGAAACCGTCACCGCCTTCGTTGTCAAACACCAATATGCCCTCTAGAGACAACAATATAGGATACGAAGTCAGGTCAAGGGGAGTTGCATGGGTGTAGAATCTTCCAAGGTTGGTGTTTTGCAGTTCCAGCAGCCTGAAACACATCGTTTGTGAGGGCAGACCTATCCCGCTGGTAAAGTTGTGACAATTGTTAAGTTTGAGCTCTGACAAAACATTATAATCTGTTACATTGAGGGTTGAAATGTGTGTACCAGACAGGTTCAACGCCTCCAGTTTACCTTTTGCTGTGGGCAATGTCAATGCTGTAATGGGGCTATTCTCAAATTCCGCCACTCTCAAGTTTGCAGCATTCTGCAGCGAAACTGAACTTGTCAGATTCGGGCAGTTGTTGGCGTAAAGATTGGTAATATAATACCAAAGGTTGCCACTCAATGGTATCGATGATAGTTTAGTATTGCTTATATCTAACAACACCAAAGTCGTAAGATTATTGCTTGCAAAATTGACTGTTGTAAGCTTGGTGTTTTTTGACAAATCAAGTTCTTCCAATGTTGAAGTGGCTGTAACTTTGAGTGTCGTTATATTACGGAAATATTCCACACCTTTATAGGTGACAGGTCCTTTGTTACCTTTATCCACTATAGAGTAAGAATCCAAGGCAGTCTTGTACCATCGGGCATTATTAGCATTATAGTTCTGCCTCCAATTTGGACGCAAACCAGCGTCTTTCATAAAATAGGCATTAGATGGGCTATTGGTATTTTTAATTATACACAAAGAACTACTTCCCACATCAATGAATAGCCCATTGGGGTCAGTAGAGTCATAAAGGTACTCCAATCCAGAAGCGTTATCCTTTACCAGAATGATGTTACTTTTACTCGTTGCACTAACGAAGGTAGTACCCTCAGGCTCGGTTTGAGCCTGCAGGGCTATCGGCAACAGGGCAAAGAGAGATAATAAAATTCTCTTCATCATAATCTGTTGTCGATGAAGTTGATAGAACTTTTTCATACTGTTAGTATTTTATTTGTTATTTGTATCTGTCGTCATTCACAAGTATAGCTGTTTGCCGAAACCCCTTAAAGTGCGGTCACAGCGAACAGCTATGGCGGTGGCACAATTCGGGGCAGCATCATACCAACATAACATACTTATGAGTTTGCAAAGATAAGGACTATTAAAAAAAAAACAAAAAAGTACTTCAAAATTCAATAAACGAATATACGGAGAACACACAGAAAATCAACAACTAAAGGGCAAAAACGGGGTTAACTTAGAGGTTAATGGTTAAAGAGTATGCTTAATTTTGTCTCGCACTGAAGGTTTAAGTACGGATGGAAACGGATGGACATAGCCCCCCTACCCTACGAGGAAAAGTAGAGTTAGGAAAACTTCCTTGAGAAATCTGTGGTAAAGTTGTCAAATTCGCAATACCCGTGTACTTATAAATCTGCCATACAAATATATCCCTGATATACTCGCAGGAAGGCTATTGACTACGAGATACGCCACATTCCTCCTCTTTTACACTTCAAAGGTATATCCAAATCCTGGTTTGCTGACAATATTCTGGGCATATTGTCCCATTTTCTTACGCAGTCGGGCGATGTTGACATCGATGGTTCGGTCGGTTACCACCACGCCTTTCCACACACTATCGAGGAGTTGCTGACGGGTGAACACCTCACCACGATGGGTTAGCAACAGATAGAGCAAGTCGTATTCCGTACGTGTGAGGTTGGCGGGAATACCGTCCACGCTCACTGCTTTACGTTCGGTGCGCATCACGAGCCCGGCATACTGCACGGTGCCCTTACCGAGGCGCGCCTCGACAACATTCATCACATAGTCGCCCACCTTCTCGCAGCCATTGATGATGTCAGTGTAGAAGGAACCAAGACCATAGGAGTAGTGATGGGTATCGACGGCTTGCAGGTTGTCTGCGCGCAACTTATTGCGCATGGCGTTGATGTCTGCCTCTATCTCTTCGGAAAGGGTGATAGACTGCTCGCTGCCACGCTGACCGAGGACTACAATCATCTGTGCTAAAGCCTCGTTGACAATGCGCAGCATCTCATGTAATGTCTCATACTGTTCTGGGGTGAAGTCTTCGCCCGTCTCGTTCTTATGGCGTATGGCACGAGCCACGTGGTAACATCCGTCGCCGATGCTCTCCAACTCACTAATCTGGCGGAGCATGCTGCGTATCTTTACCTTAGTATCGTCAGACAGATGGTCGTTGCCCACCTTTTCGAGGTAGGTAGCGATCTCTATCTCCATGTTGTCAGCAATGTTTTCGTATTTCTCTATACGCTGGAACTGCTGCTCCTGCTCTTTGCGGTCGGGTTCGTCGAGGTAGGTACGCACCATACCGAACATGCGCTGCATGCGTTCAGCAAAGTGATGCACCTCCTTCTGCGCCTGAAGGACGCTAATTTCGGGCGTTGCCATCAGTCCGCTCTCTATAAACTGCAAACGCACGATCGCATCGTTCTTGACTTCCACCTTCTTACGCGGACGGATGACATAACACACCAGACGCTCTATCTGTGGGATAAAACCGATGAGGATGGCGGTATTGGCAATATTGAAACAGGTGTGGAATGCTGCAAGAACGATACTGAGTTTCGATGCGTTGGCAAGAAATGCCTCCTGTCCGGTCACCTCGCGCGTCATAGTAGTGTCATAACCCACCCAGTGGCACACCTGGTCGACGAAAGGATGGAAGACGATGAGCATCCACACCACACCGAAGACGTTGAAAAACATGTGTGCGAAAGCGGCACGTCGTGCCTGCGTCGAGGCGGTGAGGGCGGCAAGGTTGGAAGTGACGGTGGTACCAATGTTTTCGCCCATCACCAATGCTATACCCTGATAGATGGGCAGAGCGCCGCTGGAACACAGTATCATGGTGATGGCCATTACCGCTGCCGACGACTGCACACTCATAGTGAGTATGCCACCCATGAGTAAGAAGAGAACCGTGGTGGTGAAACTCGAAGGGTCGAAGGAAGCAAAGAATCCCAACACTGCTTCGTTCTCGCCCAGATTCATGTCCATACCTGTCTGCCGGAGCGTGCCTAGACCGAGGAAAAGGAACGCCACGCCGAAAAGGAAGTCGCCAACAATGCGATGCTTGCGTTTGTATATGAGCAACATGGCGATAACGAAGGCGGGAAAGACGGCATCGGAGATGTTGAAGGTGAAGCCTGCCGACATAATCCATGCCGTGAGCGTGGTACCGATGTTGGCACCCATGATGATGGAGATGGCTTGTGCCAGCGTGAGCAGTGCTGCATTGACAAACGACACCGTCATCACCGTTGTGGCAGTACTTGACTGTACGGCTGCCGTGACAACCATGCCGGTGAGCATACCGGTGAAACGATTGGTAGTCATCGCTGCCAGCACATGGCGCAGGCTGGGACCGGCAAGTTTCTGCAGAGCCTCACTCATCATCTTCATACCGTAGATGAGCAGTGCCAATGAACCTAAGAGCTTGAATGCTATAGAGATTGTCATGTTCGTTTGTCTGTTGTTGATGGATGATACCATAAAGCCTTCCATGCTTTTGGCATTGCAAAAGTAACATCTTTCTGCTAAGCAGAGACACATATTGGGGTACAATTTCATTACAATATCCTCCTCTATTCCTCTTTATATACGCGCGCGCGTGAGAAGGTGAAAGGAAGGCGAAAGACGGCGTAAACGCAACTCAAGTCTTTGACAATAAAAAAAACTTACCTAAAAAAACTCACTCTCCCATTCTCAACAAAGTATTGACTTAAAAATACACACATCACTGATAGTAAGCGAGAAAAAAAAAACAAAAAAAAAAAATGCAATACAAAAAAAAACCGTACCTTTGTCATCCAAAATTAAAGTTGCAATTAATCTATTTTAGTGCACTTATCAAAAAACACTCTTGAGTCTCAGGTAACACCTTGACTCTCGACTATCTTCAAAGAAAGATGAAAGACTTATATCAATCCATCCAAAAAAAATTATATCAGCGTCCTGAATCAGAGCTGATATCTGTAGAAGAAAACCTCATGCAAGCGTTTTCCGGTGGTGGCGGTGATGCCGGCGGCTGGGGCGGCGGCGAAGACTTAGGTGATGATGAAGATGGCAGTGGCGGTCGCGAGCATGAATTTGAAGAAGACTTAGACTTTGAGTCACGTATGTTGAAACTTCATGATATGACACCATTTATCAAGATTTATAAGAATCGCCGTGAAAGTACAGAAGAGTGATAACATACGTTACCACTCTTTTCCCATTATAATAGTATAAACCAAGATTATTTAATATGAGAGCAAAAAATTCTTTACTCACACTTGCCATACTGTCTGTATTTTTAGGCAGTTGCAGTGATGACATTACACCTACTACTACGGACAAACCTAACAGCAATATTAAGACTTATTTCCGTAGCGGAAGTAAAAATAGTAATGACCCCAGCAACACCCCTGGCGAAGGTCCCAACAAAGTAAGAGTAAGCTACGACCGTCTTTACTCATGGATGACAAATGACCACATTTGGATGTATCACGAAACGGAAGGATGGGTACAAAATGACTGGTCCAATGTCTGGGAAGAGAAGCCTGGTGCAGATTTTGGATTCTCTGAAGAATGTAGCTTAGACGAATATAAAGTACGCTATACTGGTAGATCATATAACGAGGACTCTAAATACTATTCACAAAACAACTATAATGAAGTAACCATTGCATCTGAGCAGAAACAGAATTTGCCAAATGTGTCCGATCACATTGCTGAGGATGGTGACTGTGCTGTAGCTACTGCACAGAGAACTGGAGAGAACGAGTTCATATTTGGCTTGAAACACAAGGCTCACATATTGGTATTTACTCCACGTGTCAACCTTAATCGTGAACCTGAAATGTGCTATATTAAGGAAATAAAAATCACCGATTTGGATGGTGACACTTTAGCTGGCACATACGCATTTAACGACAATGGTTTGGTTATGGATGAAACTGTTCAAAATGCGTCCTCCACAGTCATTTTCCGTCCCACCACGTCATCATCACTCTTTCAAGTTAAGAACGTAACGAGTGCCAAACATAACGCAAGCTATGTTGTTATACAGCCTGGAAAACACAGACTGAAGATTGAATACACCATTGGCTATGGCGAGACATGGGCTGTTGAATGGAAAAACAACACATACGTATATAACACTAAAGCTGAGAATTATAAGACTTACACAAAATATCTGCCTGCAGGCACAAAAGATGGCGCTAGCGACAGTAATGTGGAATCTGCTGAAGAAAGCTATTACTCATTCGAGCCAGGAGCAATCTCCCGTATCTCACACAAATTACCCTACGACGGTTATGATGTGGAATTCGCCTTTGAGATTCCTTACGCATATTACCAGTGGGATGCCCGCGCATGGATATTCAGTGAACATGAAGGACATTGGAATGAATCTGGGACATATGAAAAAAATTATATAAAAGGACTTAACCAGATTTCTCAAACCAATGGTGTTGACTGTCAAAACAAAGGATTTATAGAAAACGCATATGTTAATAATGGAGAAGAATGGTATTGGAAGTGGCGTTGCCATCGTGCAGGTACAGACGAAGGACAATATAGTTGCAATCACACTTATAAAAATGAGGGTGAATCCATAGACGAAGACAAGATGAATGTCTCCATACCTAATGTGAATGAAATGACTTGGTATATGATGCACGGTGACGTACACTACGATAAAGACACTGAATGGGGACTGCAAGACTTCCGTGGAGGAGAAGCAACATTCCGCGACGGTAAAGCAATCTTTAAGGGTGGACTTTGGATACTGAGGAGAGAATATATCGCAGGGTTCAGTGCAGAAGAGGCTGTTGATAACACTGGCTCAAGTGCTGGTGACCTGACACAAACTTTCCCAGAAGAATTTATGTATAATAAGTATCCCGCACGATGGAAGAAGAATCCTAAAAAAGGTAAACCTGCTGAAAGTGAAATTCACAAGTATTTCTTCTTACCCCTCTTGGGTTGCTTCGAAGTTAAGAAGTATTCAGCGGACACTGAATATGTAGCCCCTGCTCAATACAGATTCGTAGCAGCACGCGCCTTCTATTGGACATCAACACCATATATTTGGGAAGAAAAAGAGGGTCTTGACGCACGTTCTGCATACTACTTCTACTATGACATGGGATATAATTACATGAGTATCAGTGCTGCTGACCATGTACAGGGTCTTAATAACAACCGTTGGCAGGGCTATGTTGCCAACAAGCGTCCTGAACACTGGTGGATAAAGGATAACCTCACATCAAGACAGTGGTTCCAGTAATCCGACAGCATAGAAGATAATCATCTTACACATATACGCACATGCCGCACAAGACACCTTGCGCGGCATGTGTTCTTTATATTCCTCAATATAGATAACGACGGGCAGCACATCAAAAAGGCTGCAAAGCTTTTGGATAGCGAACGAAAAATAACTGTCAAAAAATTTGTAGGTCCGGGAAATTGCTATACCTTTGCACGCGGATTTCACCAATCCATCATTTTTCATGGTATTTATGTTGCGCTTGTAGCTCAGTTGGTAGAGCACCTGACTCTTAATCAGGGTGTCCAGGGTTCGAACCCCTGCAGGCGTACGAAAGAGGACTCACACGAGTCCTTTTTTGTGTTTTATCTTGTACTAAGATTCCGATCACAGATTGACATAGAAAAAGTTTTGACATAAGGACATATTGTTTTGTTCTATTGTCTTATCATCCGGTCGTGTTATTTTATTGTCTATGCCCCCGATCATTAACTTCTCCACACAACACCCAAAAAGCGGCGTCGGGATACGGCGCCGCTTTTGGGTGTTGTAAGTTGTTGTAAGATAATGTATGATCTTATCCTTTTACTATACGTGTGCCTGTCTTTCCAGCCAGTGCTTCGCGTGCTTTCTCCAGTGAGGTGATGAGTGCTGTGGCTCCTTCGGTCTGGTTGACGAAGCTGATGCACGACTCAACCTTCGGCAGCATGCTTCCAGGTGCGAAGTGTCCTTCAGCAATGTACTGCTGTGCTTCAGCCAGCGTCATGCTGTCGAGATCTTTTTGGTCGGGTTTGTTGAAGTTGATGCTTACCCTCTCCACTGCAGTGAGTATGACGAGCATGTCGGCTTTTAAGTCGAGTGCGAGTTTTGCACTGGCGCGATCCTTATCGATGACAGCTGCTACACCTTCATAGTCGCCTTCGGCTTTCTTCACTACGGGTATGCCGCCACCTCCTACGGTGATGACGATGCTGTGCATGCCGACGAGTTGTTCTACTATGGGCAGTTCAACGATCTGTGCAGGCATGGGTGAGGGCACTACGCGACGCCATCCGCGTCCAGCGTCTTCCACAAAGGTATACCCTGTCTCTGCCATGATGCGCTCGGCGTCTTCCTTGCTATAGAATGAACCGATGGGCTTGGTTGGATTTTGGAAGGCAGCGTCGTTGCTGTCTACCACTACCTGTGTAACCACTGCTGCGCATGGGCGGTTGATGCCGCGCTGTGCCAGCTCGCGCTGCACAGCCTGCTGCAGGTGATAGCCAATGTATCCTTGTGTCATGGCGCCACACTCGGGAAAGGGCATGGCTGGTGTGCCTCCACCGTTGTTGGCTGAATATTCGAAGGCGAGGTTCACCATACCCACCTGAGGGCCGTTGCCGTGACCGATAACTACGTCGTAGCCTTCTTCCACGAGGTCGACAATGGTGGATGCTGTGTGCTTGACGAGCGAGAGCTGCTCTTGCGGGGTATTGCCCAGGGCATTGCCGCCGAGGGCGATAACAAGACGTTTGTTCATATTTGTTTTTTGAGTTGACTTATTTTGCTGCTATATAATAACAAGTTGACAAGTTGTAAGTTTCGCACGGGGCTATAACCTATCAACTTGTCTACTTGTCTTATTGTTAACTAAAAAATTATTTCAGTGTAGCGTACATCACAGCCTTGATGGTGTGCATACGGTTTTCAGCTTCGTCGAATACTTTCGACTGAGGTCCGCGGAACACCTTGTCGGTAACTTCCATCTCGGGCAGTCCGAACTTCTTGTGGATGTCCTTACCGATGGTTGTCTCCAGGTCGTGGAATGAAGGCAGACAGTGGAGGAAAATAGCGTTGGGGTTAGCGTTCTTCATCACAGCGTCGTTCACCTGATAAGGCTTGAGGAGCTTGATGCGCTTTGCCCAGATCTCATCGGGCTCACCCATTGATACCCAAATGTCGGTGTAGATAACGTCAGCATCCTTGGTACCCTTCTTCACGTCGTCAGTGAGGGTAATGGTGCATCCGTTTTCTTTAGCAATCTTCTTGCAGGTGTCGACGAGTTTCTTGTCGGGCATCTGAGCCTTGGGGCCACAAGCTACGAAGTTGATACCGAGCTTAGCACTTACCACCATCAGCGAGTTGGCAACGTTGTTGCGGGCGTCTCCCATGAATACCATCTTCAGTCCTTTGTAGTATCCGAAGTTTTCTTCAATGGTGAGAACGTCAGCCAGCATCTGTGTGGGGTGGAACTCTGTGGTGAGACCATTCCATACGGGAACGCCAGCGTGCTTGGCGAGGTCTTCTACGATCTGCTGGTCGAAGCCACGGTATTCGATGCCGTCGAACATGCGTCCGAGCACCTTAGCAGTGTCTTCCAGCGATTCTTTCTTACCCATCTGTGAGCTTCCGGGATCGAGGTAGGTCACACCCATTCCAAGGTCGTTGCCGGCTACTTCAAAAGAGCAACGGGTACGGGTTGAGGTCTTCTCGAACAACAGAACGATGTTCTTACCTGTGAGATACTTGTGCGGAGTGTTGGTGCGCTTCATGTGTTTGAAGTCCTTTGACAACTCCAGCAGATACTGGATTTCTTCGGTGGTGAAGTCCAAAAGTTTAAGGAAACTTCTACCTGAAAGGTTTCTTGGCATAACTGTTAGTTATTAGTAATGAATTAAAAATATAGATGTCTTTCTTCAGTTTGCAAAGATAATGCATAAAATGAAATCCCAAGTTTTTTTCTTCTTTTATTTTTTTCTTAACTTTGTAGCCGAGATGGAAAGTGACCGAAAATGAAGCTTAAACGCTGATTTCCTGATTCTGCTTCCACCACACTACACATTGCAAATCTACTTATCTCAACACAACAACTATTATGTCAAAGCAACTTACACCTAAAGTCAGCTGGGTCGGCAAGATCGACTGGGAGCTGACTACTTTCCATGGTGACGAACTCAGTACCCACAAAGGTTCATCATACAATTCATATCTCATCCGCGACCAGAAAGTGGCGCTCATCGACACTGTCTGGCAGCCCTACGACAAAGAGTTTATCCGTAGACTGAAAGAGGAGATAGACCTCAAGGAGATAGACTACATCATCATGAACCACAACGAGATTGACCATAGTGGTGCGCTTCCCGAGCTGATGCGCGAGATTCCCGGCACACCTATATATTGCACCAAGAAGGGCGAATCCATCATCCGCGGACACTATCACGAGGACTGGAACTTTGTGAACGTGAAGACAGGCGATACCCTCTGCCTGGGCGACACCACACTCACCTTTGTTGAAATGACCATGCTGCACTGGCCCGACTCCATGCTCACCTACATGGACAGCGAACGCATCATGTTCAGCAACGACGCCTTCGGACAACACTACGCTACCGCGTCGCTCTACAACGACAGCGTAAACCATAGCGAAATGATGCACGAAGCAGAAAAATACTATGCCAACATACTGGCCCCCTACAGTATGATGGTGAAGAAAAAGATTGAACAGCTGCTTGCCATGCAGTTGCCCGTCGACATGATATGTCCCTCACACGGTGGTATCTGGAAAGACAACCCCATGCAGATTGTGGAGCAGTATCGGCGCTGGGCAGACGCCTATCAAGAAGACCAAATCACCATTGCCTACGACACCATGTGGCAGTCGACACGCAAGATGGCAGAAGCTATTGCCGACGGTATATGCGACGTGACCCCGCAGACGATTGTGAAGTTGTACAACGTGGCACACGAAGACAAAAACGATGTGCTAACCGAGATTTTCCATTCCAAGGCCTTACTCATCGGCTCGCCCACCATCAACTACGGACACTCCTTCGCCATTGCTGGACTGATGGAGATGCTCAAGGGCCTGAAGCTGAAGAAGAAGTGCGGTGCTGCCTTCGGTTCCTATGGATGGAGCGGCGACGCTGTAGGACAACTCAACAGCTTGCTTCAGGAAGCTGGCTTCCAACTCGTCAACGAAGGTATCAAGAAGCAGTGGGTGCCTGACAGCAACATTCTCAGCGAATGCCGCGAATACGGACGCGAGTTTGCCAAGACACTTCAGGAAATGGCATAACCCGTCAAAAATCTCTTAACATTCGACATTTACAACTCCCCCCAAATACATCAATCTATGAACAACAGCATTATCAGTTTCCCCATTCCCCAGAACGAACCTGTAAAGGGTTATCTGGCAGGCTCTCCCGAGCGCATAGCTCTCGAAGCCGAGCTCAAGCGTCAGAGCAACATAGTAGTGGACATTCCCATCATCATCGGTGGTAAAGAGATCCGCACAGGCGACACTGGCACTGTCACCTGTCCGCACGACCACAACCATGTGCTCGCCACCTATCACAAGGTGGGCAAGGCAGAGGTCGAACAAGCCATTGCCGCTGCTATGGAAGCATGGAAAGAATGGAGCCGCGCACCGTGGACAACACGCGCCGCTGTAGTAATGAAGATGGCTGAACTACTTGCCACCAAGTATCGCCCCATCCTCAATGCCGCTACCATGCTCGGACAGAGTAAAAACTTCTACCAAGCAGAGATCGACTCCGCCTGCGAGACAATCGACTTTTTCCGTTACAACGTGCACTATGCTTCGAAGATCTATGCCATGCAGCCCAAGGACGGCACAGCACAACTCAACCATACCGAGTATCGCCCACTTGAAGGTTTCATACTGGCAGTGACACCATTCAACTTCACCAGTATCGCCTCCAACCTGTGTATTACTCCCGTGCTGATGGGTAACGTGGCACTGTGGAAGCCCTCCACCACTGCCCTGCTCAGCAACTACTATCTCATGCAACTATACAAGGAAGCTGGTCTGCCCGATGGCGTTGTCAACTTCCTTCCCGGCAGCGGTGCCCTCATCGGCGAGGTAGCCACCCATTCGCGCCACTTTGCAGGCATACACTTCACTGGCAGCACCGACACCTTCAACAGCTTGTGGCGTCAGGCAGGTGCACACCTCGGCGAATATGTCAGCTATCCGCGCCTGGTGGGCGAGACAGGTGGCAAGGATTTCATCTTTGTGCATACCTCAGCCGACCCCAAAGCCGTTGCTACGGCAGCCTTCTGCGGAGCTTTTGAATTCCAGGGACAGAAGTGTTCGGCAGCATCGCGTATGTACATCCCCAAGAGCATGTGGTCAGGCGTACTCGAAGACATCAAGCGCATGGCAGACGAGATACACATGGGCGACGTAATGGATCCCATGAACTTTGTCAATGCCGTTATCGACAAGACCGCGTTTGACAAATGCAAGAGTTACATCGACCATGCACAGGCTGCTTCCGATGCACAAGTAGTGATGGGCGGCAAGTGCGACGACAGCAAGGGTTGGTTCGTTGAACCTACCATCATCGAAACCAGCAACCCGCACTTCAAGTCACTGGAAGAAGAGATCTTCGGTCCCATCCTCACCGTCTTCCCCTACGACGACGACCAGGTTGATGCCACAGTGAAACTCTGCGACGAGACATCTCCATATGGTCTCACCGGTGCTGTCTTCGGCCGTGACCGTCTGGCAGTGGAACACATCACTGACCAGCTGCGCTACACCGCTGGCAACTTCTACATCAATGATAAGCCCACCGGTGCTGTGGTTGGCATGCAACCCTTCGGTGGCGCACGTGCCAGCGGCACCAACGACAAGGCTGGCGGCGAGTTCAACCTTATCCGTTGGGTCATCCCGCGCGTCATCAAGGAGACACTCGTCTCACCAACAGACTATCGCTACACATACATGAAGTGACACACCTGTCACACATAGTATTCAACCCTACGAGCGTCGGCAAGGAATTGTCGGCGCTCGTTTGCCGAAAATCCGTTAAAAACGGGCAAAATATCAATAAAACTATTTTGTGGGTCAGATTTTTTGTTATACCTTTGCACTGAATTTGCAATATTTAGTTTCAACAGAAATGATGAATATAGAAGAATTACATCCTTGTTCTATCAATATCAGTTCGGAGACCGGACGGCTCCGAGCTGTGTTACTGCGTCGTCCAGGACTTGAAATAGAGCGCATGCCGCCACTGATAGCCAACGATGCCCTCTACAACGACATCCTCAATCAGCATATAGCACAACAAGAACACCAACTCTTTGCCCAGGTGCTTGAGCGTTGGTGCAAGGTGTACTATGTCAACGACGTGATGTGCGCCATGATGGAGAACGACACCTTCCGCCGCAATCTCGTCAATGCCAGCGTTGACGGCAACGAGGCACTGGCAGAGCAACTCATGGCAATGACCTCACAGGACCTCACACGCGCATTGATAGAAGGAGTGGAAGACCCCGACTGGGACGGCGAAAGCGCCAACCGCTATATGCCCACACCGCTCTACAATCTCTTCTTCACCCGCGATGCCTCGTCGACACTGTACAACCGCGTGCTCATCAACACCATGAGCTTCAGTGTTCGTCAGCGAGAGACACTGCTCTACGATGCAATCTTCAGCAACTTCTTCCAAGGCACAACCTTCTGCGCTGCCAACGGCGACAGCCAGGCACGTACCGAGGGAGGCGACATTCAGGTGACCGCACAAGACACTCTCTGCATTGGCGAGAGCATACGCACCAACCGCCGCGGCATTGAATACTTGGCTAACACCTACGCCAAAGAACGCGACCACTTTAACATCATCGTGCAGGAACTGCCCCACAGCCCCGAATCGTTCATCCACCTCGACATGGTGTTCACCATGCTGGGCAACCACCGCTGCATGATGTTCGAACCCATGCTGAAGAAGACTGGACTCTTCGCCAACAAGCACACCACCCTGATACGCATAGAGAACGGCAACATCAGCTACCACGAGATGCCCAATGTGCTCGAAGCCCTTAAGAAGGTGGGACACACCTTCGAACCTGTGTTCTGCGGCGGCAACGACCCCTGGATACAGCTTCGTGAGCAGTGGCATTCTGGCGCCAACTTCTTCGCACTCGACAACGAGCGCATCATAGGCTACCGCCGCAACAACCACACCATCGATGCCCTCAATCAGGCTGGCTTCGATATTCTCAATGCCGAAGACGTGGTGGCAGGAAAGGAAGACATGAACGCACACGAGCGTTTCGTGGTGACCTTCCCCGCCGGCGAGCTGCCACGAGCAGGAGGTGGAGCACGTTGTATGACAATGCCCATACTCAGAGACGAAGCTAACAACTAAATCATATCAACCATGACAACAAACACCCCTACCACTTTCAGCAGACACCATCTGCAGAAAAGCTTCATTGCAGTCGTACTGCTGTTGCTTTGCACAAACATCAACGCACAGAAGGACAACGTACAGCTGGACATTCCGCGAGCCATCGAGAACTATAGAATGCAGTCCGAAGTTGACATCAGCCTCCGCTCTGCTGAAGCGATAGACGTACTCATCGGCCAGTTGCGCACCTTGTCACCCAACAATGTAGAGATGGTGCTTCACATTCTTAACGAGCGCCACATACTCAACAAAGGCATCGTGGCATTCTCCAAAGACATGAAGGGCAAATGGGGCACTCCCAAGTACATGAAGTCGCTGGAGAAAGCCCTTGGCAAAGATTTGGCACCCAAAGCCATGGAGGTGATAGACTGCGCCCAGCAGGAAGAGTCCTACTACCCCAGAGCTGTCCAGACACTGCAAGACCTCAAGGTCGGCATGGAACAGGAGATAGCATCGCGCACTTTCCCCACAGGAAAACTGAAGAGCGTGTACTACTATAGCGGCGGCGGGATGACCATAGGACGCTACGTCTTCGAATTATTCCTTACCAAGGACGACTCTTATGAGCTGAAGACCATACGCCCTGGCACGAGTTACGAGAATACAATACTTGACAAAGCCATTGCTACATACAGCGTAGACGATGCCTTCATAGAGCGTATCATCAATGCGTTGAAGGAGAGCAACGTGCTCACGTTGCCCAAGAAGAGCAACTCCTTCCCATATCGGCTGTTGGATGCACCCAGTTACCGATTCAAGGCAGTCTTTGAAGACTACACTATGGAGTCGAACGGAGACGGAACCCTGCAACTGGAAAGCATCTTACAGAAGATAGTGAAAGAAGAAGCACAATGACCCTATAGCACATATCCATACCCATAACATCGCACAGCGTGAATACTAACTTCCCGTTGTGCGATGTTGTTTTCCCCATCTGCACATACTGCAAGCATTTTTGCCAACAAACGGCAAGAATAATGCAACCCTACAAGAGAACCATATCACCGATTCTGCCGAAGCATTTCGATGATATGGCTTATCTGTCATACATATCCCACGCCTCACATAACACCCTATCAGAGTCCATCAGCATAAGAAAACCGAGTCAAAATGTTGGCTTAACAGGTAGGATTGGGTAACTTTGCAAGATAAAGTGTACTTATCCGTACCCCATACACCATGACCGTCAATCCGAAAAAAATACTGAAATGGATAGGGACAGCTCTGCTCTCCCCTATCCTGCTATTTATATTACTGGTCATCCTGCTATACATCCCCCCCATTCAAAACTGGGTAGCACAGAAAGTGGCTTCCTACGCCTCGGAAAAGACTGGTATGGATATCAGTGTGGGACACGTGAGTCTGAAGTTTCCCCTCGACCTCGCCATCGACGAATTCCGCATGCTGAAAGCCAACGACAGTCTGCCCGGTGTAACCGACACCATTGCCGACGTAGGACAGCTTGTAGTGGATGTAAAGTTATGGCCATTGCTGAAGAGTCAGGTAGAGATTGACGGTTTTGACCTCTACCGCACACGCCTGAACACCAACGGATTCATAGCCGACACAAGGGTGAAAGGCGACCTCAATCACCTACATTTGGAGAGCCATTCCATAGACTTGAACAACAACGTGGTGCGCCTGAACACTGCTACACTGAGCGACGGACGCTTCGACGTAAGCCTGGGCGACACCGTACCGCCTGACACCACGGAGAGCGAAACGAAGTGGAAGATATTGGTCGACGACCTGAAACTGAACAATACCGCCCTCACCCTGCACACCCCACGCAACGAGTCGACAGTAATAGCCGACGTCGGCACCCTGCAGACAAAGGGCGCATACATCGACCTTGGCACAAGCGACTACCGCGTGCAGACCTTCGAGATGAAAGACGGCACCGTAGGCTACCGAACAGCAGCTGCCGAAGCGCGCAGAGCCAAGAACAAGGCGGACAAGATACCCAACAGAAACGGAGCGTTCGATGCCGACGACATCTTGCTCACCGACCTGAACATAGGTTTCGACTCGCTGGCATACAAGGAGACAGAGATAGGACGCCATAAGCCCAAGCAGACCAGCAGCCGTCTTGACCTCGACCTGCGCCACTGTTCCTTCCGTGAGCAGAGCGGACTGCAGGTAGACGATCTGTCGGGCCATGTCACCCTTGCCGATGGTGTGCTGAAGGTGCCCACCCTACATCTGCAGACCGAAGACTCGCGCCTCGATGCCAACATGCAGGTAGACTTCAACAACCTCGGCGAGAGCCTGCGCGAAGGACTATATGCCGACGTTGACGGCAGCATCGGACGCAGCGACATCATGCGCTTTGCCGGCGGAGCACTGCCACGCTGCATCGTCACACAATGGCCGAAGGCACCGATGACCGTAAAGGGACTGGTACGTGGCAATATGCAACGCATGGAATTCAACCACCTCGACATCAACCTGCCTGGCACCATGCAGATGCAAGCCACTGGCTATGCCGAAAACATCAGCGGCAAAGGCCCGCTGCGTGCCAACGTGGCGCTGCACGGCAAGACAGGCAACACCTCATGGCTCACCAAGCCCTACATAGACCCGCGCACCACGGGCGTGAACATACCTCCAGGCATAGGCATTGACGGACGTGTGAAGATTGACGGCGACACCTATTCGGGCGACGTCAGCCTATCACAGGGCGGTGGCACAGCCAAGGTAAAAGGCTTCTTCGACAGCCATGCCACACGCTACGAAGCCAACGTCAGCGCACAACAATTCCCCCTGCAAAACTTCCTGCCCGGACAAGGATTGTCACCCTTCAGCGGCACAGTACACATACACGGCAATGGTACCGACATTATGTCACCCCACACCAACATCATAGCCGATGCCAACATACAACAACTGACCTATGGAGGACAGTCGCTGGCGGGCACCAAGCTGCATGCCAACGTGCGTAACGGAAAGATTAACGCCAATGTTCACAGCCGTCATCCCCTGCTGCAAGGCGACATTACCCTCACCGCCACCACAAGCGGCGGCAACATGGGAGCACTCATCGATGCCGACATGGGGCACATGGACCTCCAGGCACTGGGCATCACCGACCAGCAAATGATAACCTCCGGACATCTGCACGCCGACGTGAGCACAGACCTAAAGAACAACTATCGTGTGGACGGCACCATACGCGACCTCACCATCCGTCAGCGCCGTGGCGACTACCACTCCGCCGACATCAACCTACACCTGCTGTCGCGTCCTGACACCCTCAGCGCACGGGTGAACACCGGCGACATGAGACTACGACTCAATGCCGATAGCGGACACGAAAAGCTGCTTGCCAAGCTGCAGAAGGTAGGTGAGAAGTTTTCTAAACAATATCAGGAACGCTCACTCAACCAAGAGGAGCTGTACGATATGCTGCCCAACATGCGCATAGACCTCGACGCTGGCAACGACAACATATTGGCACATGTGCTGAAAGACAAGAACATTGGCTTCAGCCAGTCTGCCATCCACCTCACCACAGCACCGAAGACAGGCATCAACGGCGACATTGCCATCGACTCAATTGCCACCGACGGTATGCTGATTGACACCATGCGACTGGGTCTGCAAACCAAAGACAACATACTAAACTTCAACGGACAGGTGCGCAACAATGCCGAAAATCCTTATTATACCTTCAACCTGTTGTTTGACGGACAACAACACGAACGCGGCATCTCGCTCAACACCTCGCTCTACGACGACAAGAACAAGCTTGCTCTGCGCCTCGGTGCAGCCACGGAGATGAAAGACAACGGCATGGAATTGGTGATGACCGACCTGAATCCCGTGCTGGCTTACAAAGAGTTCAACGTCAATGCCGACAACCACATCTTCCTTGCTTCCGACCAACGTCTGTCGGCTCAGCTCATGCTCCGTGCCGACGATGGTACCTCCATACAGGTATACACCAACGATGAAAATACCGAGGCACTTCAAGACCTCACCGTCAGCATGCAACAGATAGACCTGAAGAACATGACCGAACCCTTCCCATTCCTGCCTAAGCTGGGCGGCGTGCTCAATGGCGACTTCCACATCATACAGACAGAGAAACAGTTGTCTGTGTCCACCGCCATGGAGGTTGCCGACATGGAGTATGAGAGCAGCAAGCTGGGCAACATTGGTGCCGATCTGGTATATATTCCGAAGGACGACGGAAGCCACTACGTTGACGGCATTCTCACAAAGGACGGCACAGAGGTATGCACCCTCAACGGCTCGTACCTGCCAGCAGGCGAAGGCGGCCTTGATGCCACACTGGGCATGCAGCGTTTCCCGCTCGACATGGTCAACGGCTTCCTGGGCGACGGCTTCATTGCCCTGCGCGGATATGCCAACGGAGACATCAGTGTGAAAGGACCGCTCAGCCAACTCGACATCGACGGCGAGCTACTCACCGACTCTGCATACGTAGAACTGCCCAACTACGGCATTGCCTTGCGTTTCGATGAGAAGCCGTTGCATTTCGACCATAGCACGCTGAAGTTCGACAAGTTCAACCTCTACGGCTACAACGACGAGCCACTGACGCTGAATGGCACCCTCGACTTCCGCCGCTTCGATAACATGAGTCTGTCGCTGCGCATGATGGCACGCAACTTCCAGCTTATCAATGCCAAGGAGACACCGCGATCGGAAGCATACGGCAAGGCATTCATCAACTTCTTCGGCGTAATAAGCGGCCCGGTAAACAATCTCACCATGCGCGGACGTACCGATATTCTGGGTTCGACCGACATGACCTACGTGCTTCGCGACTCCCCGCTCGCCACCGACAACCGCCTGCAGGAGCTCGTCACCTTCGTCGACTTTGCCGACACCACAGCCGTACAGACCAAGAAGGCAGAACTGAGCGGCATGGACATGGACCTCACCATCAACATCGATGAAGCAGCACACATCAAGTGCGACCTCAATACCGACCATAGCAACTACATTGACTTGATAGGCGGCGGTAACCTGCGACTGCAGACGACGGCCGCCGAGGGATTCCGCCTCACTGGACGCTACACCCTTGCCAATGGAGAGATGAAATACTCGCTGCCCGTCATACCATTGAAGACCTTCCACATCAAAGACGGCAGCTACATAGAGTTTACCGGTGACCCGGAGAACCCCACACTGAATATCACCGCGGTGGAACAGAAGACCGCTGCTGTATCTGACGGAGGAGGAGTAAGCCGCTCCGTAGAATTTGAATGTGGTGTGGTAGTAACTCAGACCTTGCAGAACATGGGACTGGAGTTCATCATCAACGCTCCCGAAGACATGACGGTGAGCAACGAGCTCAACACCATGTCGAAAGAGGAACGCGGTAAGATTGCCGTGACGATGCTCACCACGGGCATGTATCTCGCCGACGGTAGCGCCAATAGCAACCTGAACATGAACAATGCCCTCGGCGCATTCCTCCAGAGCGAAATCAACAACATCACCGGCAAGGCACTGCGCACGCTCGACCTGCAGTTCGGCGTGGACAACACCACCGATGCCACAGGCGCACTGCACACCGACTACTCGTTCAAATTTGCAAAACGTTTCTGGAACAACCGACTGAAAATAAGCATCGGTGGTAAGGTATCAACAGGCGCAGAAGTATACAACCAAGACAACTCTTTCTTGGATAACGTCAACTTCGAATACCGCCTCAGCCCCACATCCAACAAATATGTCAACCTATTCTACGACCGCAACAGCTACGACTGGATAGAAGGCAACGTGGGCAAGTACGGTGCCGGCTTCTTGTGGAAACGCAAGGTGCAGCACTTCCGCGACATCTTCCGCTTTAAGAAAGAAACACCCCAGCAGCCGCTGCGCATGATGCGACGCGACAGCACCACGACAACACCCATGCTGCGGCGTGATACCACATACACCACAACAATTCTGCAACCATGAGCCATACGCTGACCACCCTGCTGCGCACTATGATCTGCGCCGCCATACTCCTCACGGTAGCGGCTTGCTCTACCACCAGCAAGCTCGAAGACGGTGAGAAACTATACATCGGTCTCGACCATATCCGCTTCAACAACTATGAGCCCAACGACCAAGCGTCCTTCACCAAGGAAGAGGTGGAGGCGGTATTGGAGTGCGAGCCCAACGGTGCATTGTTTGGCAGCAGCTACCACCGCACACCGTTCCCCTACGCCTTGTGGGTGTGGAATGCCTTTTCCGACTCGAAGACCGCTGTGGGCAAGTGGCTCAACAACACATTCGGCAAGGCACCAGTAACCATCGGCAGCGTAAACCCTGAGCTGCGATCCACTGTGGCAGAGTCGACACTGCAGGCTCACGGCTACCTGCGTGGTAAGGTGGAACACAGCATCGTACCCTCGAAGAAACCAAAGAAACAACGCATAGGCTATGATGTGGACATGGGCCACCTCTTCACCCTCGACTCTGTAGCCTACCTCAATTTCCCACGCGCCACCGACAGCCTCATGCAAGCCACCATCGGTGACAGACTGCTGAAACGCGATACACCCTTCGACGTAGGAACCCTCGACGAGGAACGCTCCCGACTGAGCCGCCTGTTCAGAAACAACGGCTACTACTTTTTCCAACCCGCCTATGTCACCTACTTTGCCGACACCGTGGCAGTACCTGGACGCGTGCAGCTGCGTGTGCAGATGGCAGACAGCCTCGACGCGCGCGTATATAGAAAGTGGTATATAGGCAACATCGATATCAACCTGCGCCGCAGCATGTTCGAGCAACTCGACAACCAACAAGGCACACGACGCTTCACTGCCCACTACCGAGGCAGACGCATACCGCTGCGATGGGCTGTGTTGTCAAGAGGCGTACGCATGCGGAAAGGACAGCTATATAACTACGACAACTACGCACGCACCATCACCGCCCTCAACGGCAAAGGCGTATTTTCGTCGGTAGACTGCCGTTTCACACCGCGTAGTGAAAAGAACCGCAACCAGACAGAAAACGGCGCACTAACATCCGACACCGCAACGATAGATACGCTGGACGTAACCATCAACTGTATCTTCGACAAACCATATGACGTATATCTGGAAACCAACTTCACCGGTAAGACCAACGGTTTCCTCGGCCCCGGACTGGTGATAGGCCTTACCAAGAAGAACGCCCTGCGCGGTGCCGAGCTGCTCAACGTCAACATTCACGGCAACTACGAATGGCAAACACGTCATGAGACGGAAGGCACGTCTAACAGCATCCACTCCTACGAGTATGGAGCCGACGTCTCTTTGGACATGCCCCGCCTGCTGCTGCCTTGGCGCACCCGCCGCTTTCGCCGCTGGCAACCGTCGACAACCATAAAAGCCTCGTTCAACGTGGTGAATCGCGCAAAATACTTCCGTCGCCACATCACCTCGGGAGAGCTGACCTACACCTTCCAGACCTCACGACAGTCGCGCCACCAGTTCAGCCCGCTCATCTTTGAGTACAACTACATGAGCCACAAGACCACCGCCTTCGACGAGGTGCTTGTCAATGCGCCCTATCTTTTAGTGGCGATGCAAGACCAGTTTGTGCCGAAGATGCGCTATATATACACCTACACCTCTCCTCTCTCCCACCGCAACCCCATCTATTGGGAGACCTCGGTGAGCGAAGCCGGCAACCTGCTCTCATTGGGCTACAGCATAGCCGGAAAGAAGTGGGGACAGAAGGATAAGAAACTGTTCAACAACCCCTTTGCACAGTTTGTACGTGTAGAGACCGACTTCCGCAAGACATGGTCGGTAGGCGAACACTCGCAACTCGTGGGGCACATCGGCGCCGGCATCATCTACTCCTTCGGCAACGCATCCTACAGCCCCTACTCCGAACAGTTCTACGTGGGCGGCGCCAACAGCATACGAGCCTTCAACGTGAGGAGCATAGGTCCCGGCACCTATCATAATGCCGACAGGAAATACTCGTTCCTCGACCAGACGGGCGACATAAAACTGCTATTCAATCTGGAATACCGCACCCGCCTCTTCGGTAACCTGCACGGTGCCGTCTTCCTCGATGCCGGCAACGTGT
Source organism: uncultured Prevotellaceae bacterium (assembly GCA_900320845.1). Lineage (GTDB taxonomy): Bacteria > Bacteroidota > Bacteroidia > Bacteroidales > Bacteroidaceae > Prevotella. The sequence continues at coordinate 67,338 of ONTS01000007.1, forward strand.
GGACAACGCGTAAAGACGAATACCGCGAAGGCTCAAAGTTCAATGCCGGCCAGCTGCTCGACCAGCTGGCACTGGGCACGGGAATAGGTCTGCGCTACGACCTCGACTTCTTCGTCGTGCGACTTGACTGGGGTATCGGCATACACGTGCCCTACGACACAGGCAAGAGCGGATACTACAACATACCGAAGTTCAAGGACGGACAAAGCATACACCTCGCCATAGGATATCCGTTCTAAGAGAACAACAGCTACCATCAACCCTTCAAACCCTCAACCCTTCAACCTCCATGACCAACGCATCACTACTATGGGTCGACGACGAGATGGAACTGCTTCGCGCACACATCCTCTTCCTCGAAAACAAAGGCTATAACCTGACGACCGTGACCAACGGCAGCGACGCTATTGAGCAATGCCGCAAACACACCTTCGACCTCATCCTGCTCGACGAGATGATGCCTGGTCTATCGGGACTGGAGACCCTGCAACACATCAAGGATATACAACCCGACACCCCCGTGGTGATGGTGACCAAAAGCGAGGAAGAAAACATCATGGACCAAGCGATAGGATCCAAGATTGCTGACTACCTCATCAAGCCTGTCAACCCCAGTCAGATACTGCTCACGCTGAAGAAGAACATCCACCGGCGCGACATCGTCACCGAAGTAGTGAATACCAATTACCAGCAGGCGTTCCGTGAGCTATCAATGCAAATTATGGACAGCCGCACTATAGACGATTGGAAGCACATATACCGCAAGCTGGTACGATGGGAGCTGGACCTGAGTAGCACCGACAGCGCTATGACAGAGCTCCTCATGCAGCAGAAGAGTGAAGCCAACCAGGAGTTTGCCCGCTTCATCAGCAAGCACTATGTACACTGGATAGAAGCACGCACCAATCGTGCACAAGATGCCGACATTCCGCTGATGAGTCCCGACATATTCAAGGCCCACATCTTCCCCAGCCTCAACGAAGGCGAAAAGATTTTTTTTATCGTAGTAGACAACCTGCGCTACGACCAGTGGCTGACCATTGCCGGCGAACTGCGCGAGAGTTTCGATATCGACGAACAGCTGTACCTATCCATACTGCCCACTGCCACACAATACGCACGCAATGCCATCTTCAGCGGACTGATGCCGCGACAGATAGCCGAGATGTTTCCCGACCTGTGGGTAGACGAGGACGAGGAAGAAGGAAAAAACCTCAACGAAGAGCCGCTCATACGCACACAACTGGAACGATACAGAAGACACAACACCTTCTCATACCATAAGATAAACGACTCGCAACGTGCCGAACAGTTCATGCAACACCTAAATAACCTACGCACCAACGACCTCAACGTGGTGGTGGTGAACTTCATCGACATGCTGTCGCACGCCCGCACAGAGTCGAAGATGGTGCGCGAACTTGCCAACAACGAAGCCGCCTACCGCTCTATCACACTCAGCTGGTTCAGACATTCGGTGATGGCAGACCTGTTCAAGGCTCTGGCACAGAGCCAATACAAGGTAGTAATTACCACCGACCACGGCTCCATACGCACCAACCGTCCCGTGAAGATTGTAGGCGACCGAAACACCAACACCAACCTCAGGTACAAGCTGGGTAAGAACCTCGCCTTCAACGAGAAGGAACTCTTCGTCATTCGCAACCCGAAGCAGGCACAGCTGCCGGCACCCAACATATCAACGGCATACGTATTTGCCACCAGTGACGACTTTTTTGCTTATCCTAATAATTACAACTACTATGTATCATACTACAAGAACACCTTCCAGCATGGAGGCATCTCACTCGAAGAGATGCTTGTTCCGCTCATCACGCTCACTCCGCGCAACCGTTCGTAGCCTGACAGTGCTCGCCCTCATGACAGTGTTGTTAGGAGCTTGCCGCACCTTCGTACCCGACAAGGACGGCATGATAAGGAACAGCACACCCATCGTCATACAGTCCGGACTACAGCTCAAGGCTATGTTCAACTATGCCATGCCCATCATCGGAAAGCCCATACAACTGACGGCGCCCTACTATGTGGAAGTGCGCAACGACTCGCTCTTTTCATACCTGCCCTACTTCGGCAGAGCCGACTATCTGCCCTACGGAGGAGGCAAAGGACTGGACTTTGAAGCGCCCATACTGCGCATTGACGGCATACACAACGAACGGAAACAATGCGACATCTACTACATAGAGGTGCAGACCAACGAGGACTATCACCTCTACGAACTCCAGATGTTTGAAGGCAGCGGCACCGTGCGGCTGGATGTACAGTCACGCCAACGCGACCTGATACGCTTTGAGGGATACAAGGAATAACCCTGTAGACAAACAATAAGAACAGGTGGTACGACATCAACATTGTTGTACCACCTGTTCTTTATTCTCTCTTCCACCGGTTTGGCAGGAGCTATGGTGCGGCTTATGCCCCTACGAGCAACAACTGCAATGTTTCTTTCCACCTGCCAGCTTGCGCATGTAGGCTGCCACAAGCAAGATGGCGAGGACAATGGCACTTACCACCTGCCACCAGGCAGCATGCTCATCGTGACAGCACGACACACTCTGCGAAACGCCAAACCATTGTTGTGGCAACAGGTTGTCAATGATGATGCCTGTGAGAAGCGCGCCGGTGATGATGCTACCCAGATAGGCGATGAGGGTACGGGTGCCCAGGTTGCGACGAATGAGCAGAATCGACGCTATGTTGCAGGCGGGACCAGCCATAAGCATGACGAAAGCGGCACCAGGCGACAAGCCTTTCAGCATCAGGGCAACAGCAATGGGGATGCTACCCGTGGCACAGATATACATCGGCACGCTGATGACGAGTACCAGCAGCATAGACAGCCACGTATTGTCTGCAAAGACGGCAAAGAAATCGGCAGGAACAAACACGGTGATGAGAGCAGCAACAACCAGTCCCATGACCAACCAACCGCCAATGTCGCCCGCCATATCGACAAAACCATAGCGCAAGGCTGCAACCATCTTGCTCCAGAAGCCCGTATAGGGTTTCTCCTCATTATGGCAACAGCAGCATGAAGGTTCTTCAGTCTTCTTCTCCTCCTCTGCATGGCAACAGCAGCATGAAGGTTCTTCGGTCTTTTTCTCCTCCTCAGTGTGGCAACAGCAGCATGAAGGTTCTTCGGTATTCTTCTCCTCCTCAGTGTGGCAACAGCAGCATGAAAGTTCTTCAGTCTTTTTCTCTCTCTTCTCTCCCTTTGTTGTTCTATTTGCCATGGTTCCTCCGAAGAGTGCTGTGAGCAGCGCAGCCAGCGGACGAATGATGGCAAAGGGCAGTCCCATGAGCGAGAAGGTGGCGAGTATGGAGTCGACGCCTGTCTGCGGTGTGGCGATGAGGAATGCCGTGGTGGCACCCTTCGACCCGCCCTCCTTATGCAAGGATAGGGCTGTAGGCAGCACGCCGCACGAACACAAAGGCAACGGTATGCCCAGCAGCGTGGCATAGAGCACACTGCGAAAAGAATTGTCGGAGAGATAGTTATGATAGAAATGCGATGGCACGAAGACGTGCATCAGACCTGCGAAGAAGAAACCCAACAACAGGTAGGGCGCCATTTCGGTGATGATGGAGATAATCTGTTCCATATATAATTATAAGTGTATTGACGCAGCGAAAGTAGCATGTTGCACTCGCGCTGCAAAGAAAAATATTGAGAAACTTTCCAACTATGCAACCATGTTGCAACTCCTGCACAAAAGTCATCCCCTTGCTGCATCATCCGTACCCATTTAGCCGATCATAGTAGAACAACCGGAAACCAAAGTCGTTGAGATTGGTGAGCAAAGTCGTCGACTTTGCCTTTCAAGCAGGCAACCATTGTCATCGCTTTGGGTTACCATTAGAAAGCATTGTCACGCTACCGTACACTTGTTGCTGCTGGATTACCTACGCTATTTTGGGATGAAGGCTGGGGGCTATCCGAAGAACTTCAAATTTACGGGATGGCACCCTCATTGCTGCTGCTATGCTGTTGCAATCCTCAAGACGGAAAAGGAACTGACAATCATGCCAGTTCCCTTTCAATTAAATTGTATTTAGCAGTTGAGGTTATTTGCCGAGTTTACTTTCCACTTCTTCTTTAGAAATCTGACGAGTGCAGAAGAACCAGTCATAGCAGTGGAGGTCTTTGTCAGCACCCTCCATTCGGTCTTTAGCGATTCCGCATGAACCAGCAGGAGGAACGATGACTTCGTCGCCTGGACGCCAATCGGCTGGCAGTGCTACACCGAAATTGTCAACAGTCTGTAGTCCGATGAGAACGCGTTTGATTTCATCGAAATTACGTCCCAAAGAAAGCGGATAGTACATGATTGTACGAATCTTGTCTTGCGGATCGATAAAGAATACCGCACGGACAGCAGAGGTAGAGCTTTCTCCTGGTTGAATCATGCCATACAGGTGGGCAACGTTCATTGTGATATCCACCACGAGCGGGAATTTCACTTCCATCCCTTTCATGTTCTTCCAATCAATCTTTTCTTTGATGGTGCGAAGCCAAGCAATGTGACTGTGCAAACCATCGACGGAAAGACCGACGAGTTGGCAGTTGAGATGTTCAAAGTCTTGTGCCAATGAAGCAAAAGTCATGAATTCTGACGTGCAGACCGGGGTGAAGTCAGCGGGGTGACTGAAAAGAATTTTCCATTTACCTTTGTAGTCTGATGGGAAATTGATTTCACCTTGCGTTGTTACAGCCTTAAATTCAGGGGCTGGATCACCGATGCGTGGCATCTGAATAATTGTGTTGTTTGTTTCCATAGTCTTTTTTTATATTGGTTATTGATTAAATATTGGCGAGGTGTCAACGAAACGCCTTGCTTGAGCACTACCTTGAGTAGTGGAAAAAAAGCTGTTCCTCGCACAAAAGAACGTGTTCTTCAAAGTGATTATTCTTCTGTGTGCAAATTTACAAATAAATATCTTAACTACCAAATAAATAGCAGGGGAGAAGCCGAAGCCACTCCCCTACCCTATAAGAGAACTTCTTCCTTCACGCATTCGTAGTCAATGCGTGGGAACTGTCGCATGTCCTTCTGGCGTTATGTGAACACGCGGTTGCTGTTCTCGATGCCCACCTCATCTTCGCCGAAGTAGTACCATGTGCGCTGAGGTTGGTTCCTGCCGCTGTGGCAGGCAGAGAATTTACTTATTCTTATCCTTCTTCATCGTTATCCAGATGAAGAAAGCGATGAGACAGATATACGCTCCGAGTGAGAGAGCTTCAGCCAGTGCGCTATTGGTCCACTCATCGTTGATGAGGTTGATGTCGGCAAAGCGCAACAGCACACTCACTACACCCATGAGTGCACCACCGGCGATGAAGCCCGAGGCAATGAGTGTACCTTTCTCGCCACGTTCGCGATTCACCTCTTCGTTCTTGCTGCGTGTGGTGACGAACCAGTTGACTGCACCACCGATGAGCAGAGGTACGTTGAGTTGTATGGGGATGAACATACCCAGTGCGAAGGGCAGAGCCGGAATCTTACACAGTGTGAGGATGACGGCAATGCCGGCGCCGATGGCATAGAGTATCCACGGTGCTCCCGTGCCGCTCATCAGCGGGTCGATAACGGCAGCCATGGCGTTAGCCTGCGGGGCAACAAGTTGTCCGGAAGCAAAGCCGTAGGTCTCGTTGAGCAACATGATGACGCCGCCTACAGTGGCTGCGCTGACCAGCGTACCGAGGAACTTCCACTGCTGTTGTTTCTTGGGGGTAGAACCCAGCCAGTAGCCAATCTTCAGGTCGGTGATGAAAGCGCCAGCCATAGACAGTGCGGTGCAGACCACACCACCCATGATGAGGGCTGCCACCATGCCGCCGGTACCCTTCAGGCCTACTGCCACCATCACTACGGAGGCAAGGATGAGGGTCATGAGCGTCATGCCCGACACAGGGTTGCTACCCACGATGGCAATGGCATTGGCTGCGACGGTAGTGAAGAGGAAGGCGATGATAGCTACGAGCAGGATGCCGACAGCAGCAAAGAGGAGATTACCCTCCATCACACCCAGCCAGAAGAAGAGGAACACCACGAGCAGGGTGACGATGGAACCGATGGCGATAATCTTGAAGGAGATGTCGCGCTGTGTGCGTTTCACCTCTTCCAAGCCTGCGCCCTTGCCTTTCATCTCTTTGGCAGCCAGCGATACGGCACCCTTGATGATGCCCCACGACTTGATGATGCCAATGATACCTGCCATGGCAATACCACCGATGCCGATACTCTTGCCGTAGGCAGTAAAGATTTCTTCGGGCGACATATCGCCCACCGCTGTAGTGATGGATGGTGTCCACTGGTTGAGCACGTCGTTGCTGAATATCAGCGCCATGCCGGGTACTACTATCCACCAGATGAACAGTGAACCGAGGGTGATGATAAAGGCATACTTCAGTCCGATGATAAATCCGAGACCGAGCACAGCCGAACCGGTGTTGATTTTCAGCACGAGCTTCGTCTTTTCGGCTATGGTTTCGCCAATGGGCAGCACGCGAGTGGTGAACACCTCGCTCCACCAACCGAAGGTGGCAACGATAAAGTCGTAGAGTCCGCCTACGATGCCGGCAATGAGCAGAGGTATAGCCTGCTTGCCGCCCTTGGCACCGCTGACCAGCACCTGTGTGGTGGCAGTAGCTTCGGGGAAGGGATACTTGCCGTGCATGTCCTTCACGAAGTACTTACGGAAGGGAATAAGGAAGAGGATGCCGAGCACTCCGCCGAGCAGAGAGGCAAGGAACACATTGAGGAACGATGTGGTCATCTCCGGATACTTTGCCTGCAGGATGTAGATGGCGGGCAGGGTGAAGATGGCTCCTGCTACGACAGCACCCGAACAGGCACCGATGCTCTGTATGAGTACATTCTCGCCAAGGGCATTCTTACGCTTCGTTGCCGTCGACACACCCACAGCGATGATGGCGATGGGGATGGCGGCTTCGAACACCTGACCCACCTTCAGACCAAGGTAGGCGGCAGCTGCTGAGAAGAGGATGGCCATGAGCACACCCCATGTCACCGACCAGGCGTTGACTTCCGGATAGCTTCGCTCAGGCGACATGACGGGCTGATACTCTTCGCCCTCTTGCAGTTCCCGAAACGCATTGTCGGGCAACTGGATAAAGTCTTTTTCTTGTTCCATAGAGTAAGGAAGATTATAAAGTTATTAAATTATATGTTTACAGTCATGCGTCGGGGTGCTTGGATTGGCGTTTGCGTCGTCGGCGCATCTCATACCACCAGGCGTAAGGGCGACGGTGACGCAGATAGTCGTACTCGTACATATGGCGGTATGCCTCGCGCTCGAAACCTATATTATAATAGGCATTGCCCCTCATGCACAAACGAACAAGCCACTCTGTGAAGTACCATAGGTAGAATCCTATGAAGAGCAGCTCCTTCATCTGTGCTGTGTGTATGCGTTCGTGGTTGATGGTGGAAATGGAGATATGCGTATCGGGACGACATAGAAGCAGCCCGAAGAAGTTTAGGGCTATGAACTTCCGTCCTGGTATCCACCTATTGCGCACGATTTTCATGCATACAAAGTTCGGAAAAAATGAAAAAGAACAAAAGGAAGATACGAAAAATTGCTCCCATGCATCACTTTTCCGCCCTAAAATGCCTTTAATCAAAAGAAACATCATACTTTTGCCAAGTAATTGGCGGGTAAACCTCTGGTTTCTATCTGCCATTCTTGACATCTGCATACATTATGAGCATCGACATCGCACAACAAAAGACTCAGATAATCAACCTCCTGCGCCAAACGGGTCGCGAGGGTATGGAACAGGTTATCAATTACTTGGAAAGTGCAGGGTTCTTTGAAGCCCCTGCCTCGGTCAACCGCCACCTCAACGTGCCGGGAGGACTGGCATGTCACTCGCTCAACGTGTACCGCATTGCCAAGCGCATCGTGCAACAGATGACGGAAGAAAAGCCCGAGATAGCCAACCTCATCAAGGAGGAAAACATCGTCATCGCTGCCCTGCTCCACGACACATGCAAGAGCAACATATACCGCACGGTGAAGAAATTCCGCAAGGATGCCAACAACCGATGGGAGGAATATGAAGCATATGAGGCTGATGCTTCACGCTTTCCGGCGGGACATGGCGAAAAGTCGGTCATCATGTTGCTGCAGCTTGGACTGAAACTCCACAAGGAAGAGGTGCTCGCCATACGCTGGCACATGGGCCCCTGGAGCCTCGCTCTGCATAGCTTCGACGACAAAGCCAACTACGGAGCTGCCAACGACGGATTCCCGCTCGTATCTATAATGCAGGCTGCTGACTCGCTGGCAACACACATACTGGAAGTGTAACACAATAAACATCAACATTTAGTTATTCAACGTATTTGAACAATACAACAATTACAAAATTATCATCATGAAAAGAATCTTAACATCATTACTGCTACTCACTGTAGCTATTCTCTTACATGCGATTCCTGCCAAACCCGGGCAATGGAAGACCATTACGCTGAAAAACGGCACTACCGTTCGCGTTGAGCTGTGTGGTGACGAAAACTGCAAATGGTATCAAGCAGCTGACGGAAGCAAATTTGTACAAGCTGCCGGTGCAGACTATTTTGTACCGACCACTGATCAGGCCCTGCAGCAGAAGATGCAGAAGCGTCGTGCCATGAGAGCCAAAGCACTGATGAACAACCGCAAGAAGGCGGGTCATGTAGACAAGACCATCTTCCAAGGTACAAAGAAAGGCCTCATCATCCTGGCTCAGTTCCAAGACACAAAGTTCGCTGCCGGACACGATGTAGCACTCTACAATCGCATTGCCAACGAAGAGAACTACTCTGGTAACGGCTTCAGCGGTAGCGTACGCGACTACTTCAAGGCTCAGAGCAACAACCAGTTCGACCTGCAGTTCGACGTGAAGGGTGTTGTAACACTCCCCAAGAAATATGCATACTACGGAGGAAACGACAGCAATGGTGACGACTCTATGGCACACCAGATGGTGATCGACGCACTCAACATCATCAAGACCGAGATAAACCTTGCCGACTACGACTGGAACGGCGACAAGATGGTGGAAGAAGTGTACGTGCTCTACGCCGGTAAAGGCGAAGCCAACGGCGGTGCAGCAGCCACAGTATGGCCCCATATGTGGAATATCAGCAGCGGAACAGGTGCACCATGGTCATACAACGGATATAAGGTAGACGTATACGCTTGCTCATCCGAGCTTAACGACGCAAGCCAGCTCGACGGCATAGGCACCTTCTGCCACGAGTTCTCACACTGCATGGGATTCCCCGACATGTACGACACCGACTACAATGGAAACTACGGCATGGGCGAGTTCGACCTGATGTGCAGCGGAAGCTACAACGGCAACGGACGTGTGCCGGCAGGATACTCTTGCTACGAGAAAATGGAGACAGGATGGATTACACCCATCGAGCTCACCAGCGACACGGCTGTAACCGACCTCAAGCCTACAGCACAAGGTGGCGACGCATTCATCATTTACAACAAAGCACATCCCGATGAGTGCTACATGATAGAAAATCGTCAACTCTCAGGATGGGATCGCTATCTGCCCGGTAGCGGACTGATGATTCACTACATCGACTTCGACCAGACAGTGTGGGACTATAACATTCCGAACACCATCTGTGACTACTCGTCATATGCCACTTACTACCCACATGAATACGACTTCTGGATCAACTACAAGAACGACCACCAGCGTATCACTATCTTCCATGCCGACAACAAGGCCAAGGGCAACAACCTCTATCCCTACGGCAACAACAATCAGCTGACCAACACCAGCACACCGGCAGCAACGACCTACCATGCCAACACCGACGGCAAGAAACTGATGAACGTCTCCATCACCGACATCACCAAAAACAGTGACGGTACTATGTCGTTCAACTTCGCTCCCTTTGAGCCCAAGCCCATCATCAAGCCCGACCACGAGGACGCCATCTTCTACGAGAGCTTCGATAAGTGTGCAGGCACTGGAGGCAACGACGACCAGTTCGGCAGCGGAGGATCCTCCACATTCAATCCCGACATGCAAGGATGGACCAGCAACAACCGTTACGGTGCCCTGCAGTGCGCACGTTTCGGTAACAGTGTCAACAGAGGTATCGTGACAACTCCTTCCTTTACCATCGACGGCGAGACATCATTCGCATTCATGGCTGCACCATGGGGAACAGATGGCACAGAACTCACACTCTCCATAGAAGCAGAATCGGGCGAAGCTACCATCTCACCCTCAACATTCACCATGACAGGTGGAACCTGGACGGTATTCAACGCCACCATCACTGGTCAGGGCAAAGTCAAGGTTACCTTCACGCCGACAAGACGTATGTTCCTCGACGAAGTAGTGGCTAAGAAACCCGCCACAACGGGCATCACCACTATCAACACTCAAGGAACAAAGACAAACGCTAATATGTGGTTCACCCTCGATGGACGCAGACTCAACACTGCTCCAACACAGAAGGGCATTTACATCCACGATGGTAAGAAAGTCATCTTGAAATAATCACAAAGGTGCCTACGGCTTGATGTTACATCCGTAGGCACCTTTCCTTTTCACCCCACCAACACCATTATCCCATGAAACACAACACCCTATCACTACTCTCCACCAAACTCCTTGCAGGCTGTCTGGCACTGTTGGGACTCACCGCATGCAATGGCAAAAAGAACATTGTGAATAACGACGACCCCATAGAGAACAACAAGGGCACTGACCCACGCGAAGAAATGGGCCGCGCCGTAGCCCTCTACGGAGGACCGAATATGCGGTTCCAGAAAATAGAAAAGATGCCCGAAACGCCCGTACAACAGCAAGAGGAAAAACAGTAACATCACCACTCCACCACACGCCTATGCCCCAACGTCTCTCCCTACGCAAACGTATCGGCTTGGAGATACAGCGTAAGTTCCAGCGCGACCTCATCAAAGAGCACCCACTCTATCAGCTCTTCTGGGAGTGTACCCTGCGCTGCAACCTCCGCTGCCGCCACTGTGGCAGCGACTGCACCACCATGCCCGACACACCAGACATGCCCGTAGAAGACTTCCTCGGCGTGCTCGACAACATTGCCACCAAGTACACCCCCAACGACGTGTTCATCATCGTCACCGGCGGCGAACCCCTCGTACGCAACGACCTCGAACAGTGCGGACGCGCCTTCTACGAACGCGGATATCCATGGGGAATAGTCACCAACGGACTCATACTCACCGAGCAACGCTTCAACAGCCTGCTCGCAGCAGGACTGCGCTCGGTGGCGATAAGCCTCGACGGACTGAAGGAAAACCACAACTGGATGCGCGGCGTGGAGCAGAGCTTTGACAGCGTAGACCGAGCCCTCGACATACTCGTGGCAGAAAAGAGTATCATCTTCGACGTGGTGACCTGCGTCACTGAAAAGAACATCGACCAGCTGCCAGCCCTGCGCGACTACCTCATACAGAAAGGAGTGCGCCTGTGGCGTCTGCTTACCGTGTTCCCCGTCGGCAGAGGAGCCACCGACCCCATGCTGCGACTCTCGCCACAACACTTCCGTGAGCTGATGCAGTTCATCACTGACACACGCAAAGCGGACAAGATACACGCCTCCTACGGCTGCGAAGGATTTCTGGGCAACTACGAGTTTGACGTGCGCGACCACGCCTTCTTCTGCAAGGCAGGCATCACCGTTGGCTCCGTACTCATCGACGGAAGCATATCGGCATGCTCCAGCATACGCAGCAAGTTCAACCAAGGCAACATATACAACGACAACTTCGTTGACGTGTGGGAGAACAAGTTCGATGTCTTCCGCAACCGTCAGTGGGCAAAGACCGGCGAATGTGCCGACTGCAAGATGTTCCGCTATTGCAACGGCAACGGCATGCATCTGCGCGACGACGAAGGAAACCTGCTGCAATGCAACCTGCACCAACTGGAGAAAGAATAATGCTACACATACTTCACACCTCAATTACCATAACCATGAAAAAACTATCCCACAACCGCCGACACAGATCCATCTCCCTATGGAAATGGACATTAGGCTTGGTGCTCGTCCTACTTGGACTTACCGGCTGCAAGAACAAGAATGCCACCATTCAGCAGAAGATAAACAACGTTGTCGACACCATCGGCATGGAGGAAGACCTCTACGGCGGCCCCGTGCCAGGCTACTACGAAGAAGCAGACACCATCGTAGAAGAGCCAGCGAAAAAGTAGGTACCGTCTGCCACACCCTCTAACACCCATCAACCATGTACAACATCTTACGAAAACGTATTAACGCTATCCTCGGCGTCGTGCTCACAGCAGTAATCACACTGTTGGGGTTCGCCTCATGCAAAGGCAAGATCATCGGTCGCGACGAGTGCCTCTATGGCGGACCACCCGAAGCATACCGCAACATAGACAGCGAACAGAACGACAGCACAAAGGCTAATGCCAACATGCCGACAAAAACGGAACAGCAACAGGAATAAAAGTACAGCAAATGCTGCCCCCCAAAAAACACCTCACCACTTTGTCATAACTCCCATGCGCACGCAACGTCTTATTCTATCCCTGTCCATCATCGCATGCAGCCTCATCACACTGGCATGCCGGCATACCCCGTCCCCTACCCTTTCAGCTTCCGCCGCCGTCGTCAACGACACGCTGCCCCCCGGTGAGGACACAGTGAGCACAACGCCACACGAAGGCTTCGTATATGTCAAGACACTCATCCCCGACCTGATTGAAGAGCTTCGCTACTTTACCACCAACAACTTCATGGGCATGCAGGTCGACGGCTACGAGGCCAACCGTGCCATCCTCAGTCGTGAGGCTGCTACAGCACTGCAGGCTGCCGCCGATGAACTGAGAGAAATGGGCTATGTTATCAAAATATACGATGCCTACCGCCCACAGAAAGCTGTAGACCACTTCGTGCGCTGGGCAAAGACAAAGGACCAGCGCAACAAGAAAGACTACTACCCCAACATAGCCAAGGCCAACCTATTCCCCACATACATCGCCACACGCTCTGGACACTCAAAAGGTAGTACCATAGACATGACCATCTGCTATAAAGACACTGGCGAAGAGGTAGACATGGGACAACATTTCGACTACTTCGGCCCAGCATCGCATCCCGACTTCAAGGGCAGATATCCCGGAGGCGTCATCACTGCACAGCACCACAAAAACCGTATGCTGCTGCGCAACATCATGACAAAGCACGGATTCAATCCCTACAAATACGAATGGTGGCACTTCACACTGAAGAACGAACCCTACCCGAAAACCTGGTTCACCTTCCCCGTGAAGTAATTTCACATATCAACACAAAACAAACGCTGACATGACATATAAAGTCTAATAACAGATTTTAGAGTAAAACAAAGACAACAAAAAGGTCGGCATCCTCGAATGGATACCGACCTTAATTAGTGTATGTCTCAAAAAGTGTTAACGGACGCCAATAATATTATTACTGGAACCAAGTGTCATTTACTGAAGGAGGTTGCCCCCCAAAATATACAACAGTCCTCTCATGATATGGCATCGTTTGACACCAGTCGGGGCGTTCATTTCCTACGAAACCATGGATACGGTTGGCACGCATATCCCAGGAAAGGGTTACATAGTAAGGAGTAATACGCAAATAGTATGATTCCCTGTCGCCATGTAAATTATAACTATTTGTCTGGCCAGGGATAATAGAGTTAGGCCACATGGTGCGCGTCCAGTAATAACCTTCGGCACCGACAAATTTATATTCTCCTTTATTGGCTTCGGCACCGACAAATTTATATTCTCCTTTATTGGCACTCCAATTAAAACCATTACTGTATGTTCCCGGCGAATTACCCACATTGTGCATATAGCCCAACAGCGGCAGGAAGAAATAGTCGTCCTTATTGGCGGGAACACCATATTTCACATCAGCGACAGCACCTCCTGAGGCTTCGGCGGCAGGAACCTGGGCATCTTCGTTGTAGTGACGGAACATATAGTTGTTACCGGGCGACTGATAGCGCAGGTCGATGCCGTAAGCAGACATCGTAGTGCTGAACGGATGTCCCTCGGCTTCGATGACGGCCTTCTTTTTAATCCAGATACCGCCGCGGCAGAGTGTCGTATCGCCACGATAACCGTCTATCTTCCATAGTGTGCTGTTATCCCGGTGAATATCTCCATACCGCAGATAATAGGTCATTTCGTTAGCTGAGGGCATCTTAAGAATGGAATTG
>ONTS01000005.1 GCA_900320845.1 uncultured Prevotellaceae bacterium
CATTGATAGAATCGCAGCCTGATAATGCGATATTACAATGGGAGGTGAAGTGGTAAGACGAAAAGAGGTCGTGTCGGTTACTTTTGACACGACCTCTTGCAAAAACAGCCCTATGAGGTGGCAATACCTACTTTTCTGACCCATGGAGGTGCTCTATCCGCAAAAGATTCATACATTTGTAGCTCGTTACAAAAGAACCATATCCATGAAACTGAAGTACGATGTCGTCGTTGTCGGTGCTGGTCATGCTGGTTGTGAGGCTGCCATGGCGGCGGCACAGATGGGCGCCAATACCTGCCTCGTTACCATCGACATGAACAAGATAGCCCAAATGTCGTGCAACCCCGCTGTGGGAGGCATAGCAAAGGGGCAGATAGTGCGCGAAGTCGACGCCCTCGGAGGACACATGGGGTTTGTGGCAGACAACACTACGCTACACTTCCGCATGCTCAACCTCTCCAAAGGCCCTGCCATGTGGAGTCCGCGTGCACAGTGCGACCGTTTCAGATACATAGAAGAGTGGCGGCGACGACTCGACAGACAGGATAATCTCGACATCTGGCAAGATATGGTGGAGGAGCTGCTCGTGGACGACACACAACACGTCACAGGCGTACTCACACAGTGGGGAGTGACGATCGAAGCACACAGCGTCGTCATCACAGCAGGAACGTTCCTCAACGGACTCATGCACATAGGAGAACGACAGGTGCAGGGAGGACGTATTGCCGAGCCAACAGTGCACCACCTCACCGAGTCTATCACACGGCACGGCATCAGGCAGGGACGCATGAAGACCGGCACACCTGTGCGCATCGACAAACGCAGCGTAGACTTCTCGCTCATGGAGCGACAAGATCCCGACGACGCCACCTTCGCATTCAGTTATATGCACGGCCACGATGCCCTCGCGCAAAGCCAAAAGGCGCAGCCCGTCGCACCGACAGCCGCCAGCCACGCCCCCCTACCCTGCTGGATAACCTATACCAATGAGGAAGTGCACGACGTGCTCAACGAGGCGTTGCCCCAGTCGCCGCTATATAACGGACAGATAAACAGTATCGGGCCCCGCTACTGCCCATCTATAGAGACAAAGCTTGTCACTTTTCCCGAACGCGACCGTCATCTGCTCTTCCTTGAGCCCGAAGGTGCCGACAGCAACGAGATGTATCTCAACGGATTCTCCTCGTCCATGCCAGCACGGGCACAAGTGGAGGCACTGAAAAAGATACCGGCATTCAGAAACATCAAGATATACAGGCCCGGATATGCTATAGAGTACGACTACTTCGACCCCACGCAGCTGTTACACACGCTCGAGTCGAAGCTCGTCGGGGGGCTCTTCCTCGCTGGACAGGTCAACGGCACAACGGGATATGAGGAGGCGGCAGCACAGGGACTCGTGGCAGGAGTAAACGCTGCCCTGCGCTGCACAGGCAACAGTACCTTCACCCTAGCACGCGACGAGGCGTATATAGGCGTACTCATCGACGACCTCGTCACCAAAGGGGTCGACGAACCTTACCGTATGTTTACATCGAGGGCAGAATACCGAATCCTGCTCAGGCAGGACAACGCCGATACAAGACTCACACAACGGGCATACGATATCGGTCTGGCTACGACACAACGCTATGACCATTGGCGCGAAAAACAGCAACAGGTAGATAACCTTATTAATATATGCAGGCAGACGAAGGTGAAGCCGTCGGAGATTAATGAAGCCTTGCAGAGCCTTAACACCACGCCGCTGCATCAGTCTGTCCCCATAGCTGAACTTATCGCACGGCCGCAGCTCACACTCGACATGCTCATACCCCTCGCGCAGCCTCTGAACGAAGCGGTGCAACAGGTCAACGATAGACGCAACGAGATTCTCCAGCAAGTGGAGACGCTCATAAAATACGACGGATACATACGACGCGAACAGCAGGTGGCCGAGAAAATGCAGCGACTGGAGAATATTCGCATCTCGTCTACATTCGACTATCACACCGTCGAACAGCTTACCATCGAGGCACGGCAGAAACTCGACCGAATACGGCCTACATCGCTCGCACAGGCAGCCAGAATACCAGGCGTATCGCCCAACGATATCAATGTGCTGCTCGTACTCTTGGGCAGATAGGCATCTCATCGTCCTTCTTCTGTCTCTATCCCCACACCGCGTACATTCCTCCTTTCTTCTCCTCTCTTTTTGTCATGTCCTCCCTTGAACATCATCCTTTGGAGCCATTCCTTCCCGCGAAGGCACGCATCCTGTTCCTCGGCAGCTTTCCTCCGCCGCAGAAGAGGTGGAGCATGAACTTCTATTACCCCAACTTCAACAACGACCACTGGCGCATTGAGGGAGAGGTGTTCTTCCACGACCGCAACTATTTCGTCGATGTCGACGCCCGACGCTTCTGCCGCGAACGTATCGTGGCATTCTGTGAGGCACAAGGGCTGGCGTTCTACGACACCGCACGCGTGGTGAGACGGCTGCGCGACAATGCCTCCGACGCCTTTCTCGAAGTGGTGGAGGCCTCCGACGTGAGGGCTCTCCTCGCTGCCCTACCCTACTGTCGCGCCGTGGTGACAACGGGAGAAAAAGCCACCGCCACGCTCTGTGCACAGCTCGGAGTGGACAAACCACCTGCGGTAAACGCCTTCGTGGAGCTCCCAGGCATCGTAAACGCTGAAAATAACGCCATAGAACTCTACCGCCTGCCCTCCTCGTCAAGAGCCTATCCCATGCCCATAGAGAAAAAAGCAGCTTGCTATAAGGAGATGTTTGAGCGGTATATAACTATAGAAAAAGAAAAGAAAGGGTAACGGAAATGTATTACACGTTACTCTTTCTTTTTTGTTTGGAATTATCGTTATTGTTGAAATGCAGACTTAAATGGTACTGCTATAGATTGGTGTCATACTTGACTGTGGTGATACCTTGGTAGTTGGCGGGAATAGCTGCATGCTGCCCAGTGAGGAAAATGAGCGGTGCTGCAACCACAGCAGCTGCTGCAACAGCACCAGCTGTGTGGTTTTTTCTAGCGAAATCTATCTCGCCCTCCAAAGGAATCTTTTTACCAGAGTTAGATTCGCAGTATACCCACTCTATCTTCAACTTTCCTTTTGTGCCTGCTATGCCAGATTTCTTGGCAATAAGCACTTTGGCAACAGCCTTGTTGCCCTTGGAAATGACAATGCTGTCGCCAACCTTAACGTCAGGAAAAGAGTGAATTATTATTGTGTAGATGTCATGGAGGTTCTCTTATAAACTGTATACGCTCATATATAAGAACAAAATCTACTTAGATGCATCACTGACGTATGTGTGTTATGGTATAAGAATTAAGTAGTTCTATGGTTAGCATGGTTGAAAATCATTTCAAATATATGTGTTTTGTCCGAAACTCGCAAATAACGGCCAATATTATTGCATATATTGAAATTCTTTCTAACTTTGTGCGGCTGATGAAGAAACCTCACTTCAAGACCATCTGAATAACGGTCTGAGAGCTTCTCGGCAGAAGTAGTAATCCACTCCTTAACCATCTATAGTGAATACACAACTCCTACTTGACAACCTTCGTGCCATTCAGGATTTTCCTGTACCTGGCGTGAACTTTCGCGACGTAACAACGTTGTTTAAGAATCCTGCATGTCTGCAGGAAATGTCCGACGAACTCTACAATCTGTACCATGACAAAGGTATCACCAAGGTCGTTGGCGTGGAGAGCCGTGGCTTTGTCATGGCGTCTATTCTTGCCCATCGGCTCGGGGCCGGTATGGTGCTGGCGCGTAAACCAGGTAAACTGCCGGCAGAATCGCTCAGCGAATCGTTCGAAAAAGAATATGGTACAGATATTATAGAGATTCATGCTGATGCCATAACGGAAAACGATGTCGTACTGCTTCATGACGACCTGCTCGCCACTGGCGGCACCATGATGGCGGTATACCACCTCGTCGAACGCTTCCATCCAAAGAAAATCTACGTCAATTTCTTGATAGAAATCTCTGACGAAGGCCTGCATGGACGCGACAAGTTCCCTGAAGGAACAGAAATTACCACCTTGTTGAAAATATAATAAGCGTACAAACGTCTGATAGTCAACAAAGTGTACACACGCTTGCTGTATCGTTTAGCCGCAAGCTCTTCTAAACATATATCTATTTCTTGCCTGCAAGAAAAGTGTTATAGTCCTTCTGAGACGACAACTATTCAATAGTGTTTCACGTGAAACAAACCAACGATATTTCTCTTCAAGAACATTTGCGTCTTATTGTGGATAGGATGCCTGACCTTCCCGGCAGTTATCAGTTTTGGAATGCTGAGGGCGTGGTGATCTATGTGGGTAAGGCCAAGCGTTTGAAGCGAAGAGTTGCATCTTATTTCAGAAAGGAGGTGGATAGACTTAAGACGCGTCTGCTCGTTGATAAAATTGCGAATATTACGTACACGGTGGTGAAAACGGAGGAGGATGCGCTGCTGTTGGAGAATGAATTGATAAAGAAATATCAGCCGCGGTATAATATCCTGCTCAAGGATGGTAAGACATATCCTTATATATGTGTGACGAAGGAGGAGTTTCCTCGTGTGTTTTCAACCCGTCGACGCGTGAAGGGGGCGGGGGTGTATTATGGGCCCTATGCACATACGGGTTCGATGCACGCCATCCTGCAACTTGTGCATCAGTTGTTTCGTTTGCGGACGTGTCGTTTGGCGCTGTCGGCGGATGGGGTAAGTCAGGGTAAGTTTAAATCGTGCCTCGAGTATCATATCAATAGGTGTGAAGCGCCTTGCATTGCTAAGGTGTCGCGCGAGGATTATGCTGCATCTGTCAAGCAGGTGGTAGAGATACTAAAGGGAAATACGCGTACGCTGGCGAAGCAGACGTATGATGAGATGCAGCGGTGCTCCGATGCCATGAACTTTGAGCGTGCCGAGGAGTTGAAGCAGCGCTATCTGTTGTTGGATAACTATTGCTCGAAGAGTGAGGTGGTCAGCACTGCGCTCACGGATATAGATGTGTTCTCGCTGACGGATGGTGGAGATGGCAAGGTGGCGTACGTCAATTATCTGCATGTGGTGAATGGTGCCGTCAATCAGGCGTTCACATACGAGTATAAGCGTACCATAGATGAGGTTGCGGAGGAGTTGCTGGCGACGGCAATAGCAGAGATACGTCTGCGCTTTCAGAGTGATGCTAAGGAGGTGGTGGTGCCGTTTGAGATAGAGTGGCCTATCGCCGACGTGGTGTTTACTGTGCCGCAGCGTGGCGATAAGAAAAAACTGCTCGAACTCTCGTTGATGAATGGCAGACAATATCGTCTTGACAGACTAAAACAATCGGAAAAGCTGAATCCTGAGCAACGGCAGACGCGTCTGATGAAACAGCTGCAACAGTTGCTTCAGTTGCCTCATCTTCCCATGCATGTGGAATGTTTTGACAATAGTAATATTGCAGGAGCTAACTCTGTGGCGGCTTGTGTGGTATATCGTTCTATGAAGCCAGCGCGGAAAGAGTATCGCAAATATATCATTCGTGAGTCTGATGCGCAGGATGACTATGCGCAGATGCAAGAGGTGGTGCGCCGCCGTTATCGGCGAATGCAGGAAGAAGGTACTCCCCTACCCGACCTTATAGTTACCGATGGGGGTGTGGGTCACATGACGGCGGTGCGTAAGGTGGTGGAAGATGAATTGCATCTCTCTATACCTATTGCCGGTTTGGCAAAAGATGGGCGCCATCGTACTCATGAGCTGTTGTCAGGATTTCCTCCGCAGGTAGTGGCGCTGAGTCCAAAGGCTGAGCTTTTCCACGTGTTGACGCAGATGCAGGACGAAGTACACCGCGTTGCCATCTCTTTCCATCGTGACAAACGTTCCAAGCATGCTCTGCATAGTGAACTGGATGATGTGAAAGGCATCGGAGTGAAGACTCGTGAGACACTGTTAAAACATTTTAAGAGTGTGAAGCGTATGCGTGAAGCCGGCGAGGAAGATTTTGCTGCGGTGGTGGGAAAGGCTAAGGCTCGCCTGCTCCGTGCTCATTTTTATGGCAATAATGACGGCGTGTCTCAATAATATTCGTATCTTTGCTATATGAAAGTGGTTATCCAACGCGTGCGTAGGGCTTCTGTAGCCATCGGAGGTGAGCAGAAGAGTTTCATTGGGAATGGAATGCTTATCCTTCTTGGCGTCGCTGTAGGTGATACTGAAGAAGATATAGATTGGCTTATTAAAAAGGTTGTCGCCCTCCGTATCTTCGATGATCAGCAAGGGGTGATGAATCTTGATGTTCGTCAGGTCGACGGCGATGTGATGGTGGTCAGTCAGTTTACGCTTCTTGCCTCGACAAAGAAAGGTAATCGCCCTTCGTACATCCATGCAGCCCCGCCAGCTGAGGCAGTGCCGCTCTATGAGCTCTTCTGCAAGCGCATGAGTGAGCAGTCTGGTAAAGAAGTGGCTACGGGAACTTTCGGTGCTGATATGCAGGTGGGGCTCGTCAACGACGGACCGGTCACCATCTGTATAGACAGTCGCAATAAAGAGTAGCGCTCCCCTGCCCTATTGCTATAGAAAAAGCGATGCTTCATATATAATATAATAAGTATTTAGAAATCAATAATCGTCAAAAGCTATATAATCATGGAAGAAAACAAACAACACAACCATTCACACGATCATTTTCCGGAGATGAATCTCGTAAGTAAGACCGAACAGGCGCTGCGCAAGTATGACCTAAATGTAGACGATGTTGCAGTACAGGCTGCTGTTCGTGATATCATAGCTAATAAAGTGCCCCAAAATGATACGCCAGAAATAAAGCGTTTTCTCATGGGAAGCATCGAACTTACCACGTTGAAGACTACTGACTCGATGGAAAGTGTTCTCGCTTTCACCGAAAAAGTTAATCAATTCGAAGCTGCTTATCCCGATCTGCCCCACGTGGCAACCATCTGCGTGTATCCCTGTTTCGCCTCTGTAGTGAGTCAGAGCCTCGAAGTGGAAGGCGTTGAGATTGCATGTGTGTCCGGTTCTTTCCCCTCTTCACAGGCACTCATCGAAGTGAAAGCCGTAGAAACAGGTCTTGCCGTGAAGGATGGAGCTACAGAAATAGATATTGTAATGCCAGTTGGTAAGTATCTTTCGGGTGATTACGAAGGCGTTGCCGAAGATATTATGGAGATGAAGGCCGCTTGCCGTGAGGCTCCTATGAAAGTGATTCTTGAAACGGGCTGTTTGCCATCAGGAACGGATATCAAACGCGCCAGCTTGATCTCCATGTACGCTGGAGGAGACTACATTAAGACGTCAACGGGTAAGGAAAAGATCAGCGCTACACCCGAAGCGGCCTATGTTATGTGCCATGCTATCAAGGAATATTATGAAGAGACGGGTATTCAGGTAGGTTTCAAGCCTGCAGGAGGCATCAATACCGTCACCGATGCGCTGACTTACTATACTATTGTTAAGGAGGTGTTGGGCGAACAGTGGCTCACCAATAAGTGGTTCCGCCTTGGTACTAGCCGTCTTGCTAACCTTCTGCTGAGCGAATTGCTGGGCGAAGAGACCAAGTTCTTCTGATTCCATCGATAACTTCTCTACCCTGTCTGTGCCGTTTGTTCACTGTAACGATGGCAATAGGTATAAGAAAAAGCCCCTTTTGAGGGGCTTTTCTTATGTTTGTAAGCTTTCTTTGTGTGCGTAGATTACTTCTTTCTTTGTATGATATAGTCTAAGAAGGTAGTCAGCGATGTCTTGATGTCTGGCTGTTTCACGTGAATCTCTATGAAGTTGCAAGCCTCCTTGTGTAGGTCTTGCATAACCTTTTCGGCGTATTCTATGCCTCCGTTTTCTTTCGTGAAGGTCACCAATGTTTGTACTTCTTCGCTGTTCACAGTGCCTTCTTTTACCTTTTTGGCTATAGTCAGCATGTCTTTGTTGGGATGCTGACGCAGTACGTACAGCACGGGGAGCGTCAGTTTGCCTTCCATCATGTCATTTCCGGTGGGTTTTCCTATCTCCGAAGCGTCATAATAGTCGAATATGTCGTCGCGTATCTGGAAGATAAGGCCTATCTTTTCGCCAAAAGAGCGTGCTGCTTCTACTTTTTCTGCCGATGCTCCTACCGACAAGGCGCCGAGCTGTGCGCATGCTTCGAAGAGGGAAGCAGTCTTAGCCCGGATGATGGTGTAGTAGGCTTCCTCATTCAATCCGTCGTCTTCGAAGTTGTTGAGCTGTAGCAGTTCGCCATTCGACAGAGTGCGTCCCAGTTCTGCCAGGGTGGCAACGATGACATCGTTGTGCGTCAGTGATACGTGGAGTAGGGCAGTGGAGAGGATGAAATCGCCCACCAGTACCGCCACTTTATTGTCGAAAGATGCGTTCACCGAAGCCTGTCCGCGCCGGCGGTCGCTCTCATCAACAACGTCGTCGTGTACCAACGAGGCGGTGTGTAGCAGTTCTAAACCTATTGCTGCATGCTGCGTTGCACTATTCACGGTGCCGAAGTTATGTGCAATGAGTAGGGTGAGTATAGGGCGCATGCGCTTACCTCCACGCTGACGGATGTGTGTCAGTACGTCGTTAAGCAACCCGTCGGGGTGGGATAGGGCTGAAGAGAAGAGTTCTACAAACGCTGAGAACTCTTTGTTAATAGGTGATTTTATGACTGAAAGAACGTCCATGATGTTTTTCTTTGCTGCAAAAGTAGCAAAAATAGCTGACGAACCGCAATTTCTTATTACTTTTACACCCAAATGACGAGCTGTACCAGTTAAGCCTCTACGACCGAGTGACATCTGTTACCACTTTATTTTGAGTGGAGCAGTGTCTTACATAAGTTATCAATAGTCAGAAAATAGGTCGTCAATAGCGAGATATAACATTATCAATAGTCCGAAAATTTAGTTAAAAATACCGCCCTATGAACCGTATTTTTCTCCTCGATGCCTACGCATTGGTTTACCGTGCCTACTACGCTTTTATCCGTTCGCCACGCATAAACAGCAAGGGTCAGAACACATCCGCCATCCTTGGCTTCTGCAATACGCTGCAAGAGGTGCTCAGCAAGGAGAACCCTACTCATATTGGTGTAGCTTTCGACCCTCACGGACCCACCTTTCGCCATGAGCTTTACCCCGAATATAAGGCTCAACGGCAAGCAACACCCGAGGATATAAGCACTTCTGTACCCATCATAAAGGATATTTTGCGCGCTATGCACATTCCTGTCATTGAGGTGGCAGGCTTTGAGGCCGACGATGTTATAGGTACTTTGGCGCTCAGATGGGCAGATGCTGACACGCAGGTGTACATGCTGACGCCTGACAAAGACTATGGACAGCTCGTCGGTGACAACCGTTTCATTTATCGTCCTCGCCATGGAGGAGGGTATGAGGTGATGGGAGCAGCAGAGGTATGCGCCAAATATAACTTGCAAAGTCCTTCTCAGGTGATAGACTTGCTGGGTTTGATGGGCGATAGCTCCGATAATTTCCCTGGTTGTCCTGGGGTAGGGGAGAAGACGGCGCAGAAACTCATACAAGAGTACGGCAGTATAGAAAATCTGCTGAAGCATACTGGTGAGATTAAGGGTGCATTGCGAACAAAGTTGGAAACACATGTCGATGATATCAACCTGTCTTACCGTCTAGCCACCATTCGCACCGATGTGCCTGTTGAGATTTCGCTCGATAGTTTGCAAGTACTCGAGCCTAATCATGCAGACCTCACCCGACTGTTTGAAGAGTTGGAGTTTCGTACGTTGCTCAACAAGTTTGTTTCGTCCGACGTCAAGATAGCCAAAAAATCCGATTTACAACTCGATTTGTTTGCAGAATTTGCGCCCGAGGAGTCGAGTGAGCCAGAAAATCGCAGCCATTTGGACGAAAAAACAGTGCAACATGCATACAAACTCGTTGAAAACGAGGAAGAAATGCGCGAGATTTGTAAAATAATTCTGTCACACAAAAGTTTCGTTTTAGACACGGAGACTACTTCTCGCGCCCCAATGGATGCCGAATTAGTAGGAATGAGTTTTTCAGTTGCCCCTCACGAGGCATGGTATGTGCCCGTGCCCGATGACCGACAGCAGGTGCAAAAGATTGTCGACATTTTCCGTCCTGCTTTCGAAGACTCGTCGATTGAGAAGGTGGGACAGAACATCAAGTACGACATCATAGTGCTGATGCAGTATGGTGTTCGCATGAATGGTCCGCTTTTCGACACCATGGTGGCACATTACCTTATCCAGCCCGAGACACATCACAATATGGACTACATGGCACTGACATTACTCAACTATCAAACGATACCTATTGAGCAGCTCATAGGCGAGAAGGGTAGAGGACAGAAATCCATGCGCGACGTGCCCGTGGAACAAGTCATGCCCTATGCTTGCGAAGATGCCGACATCACGTTGCAACTGAAGGAAGTGTTGGTGCCCCGTATGGAGCAATCAGGCGTCACTGCATTGTTTCATGACATAGAAATGCCGCTCGTCTTTGTACTTGCGGAGATGGAATATTACGGGGTGCGCGTCGATACGCAGTCATTGAGCGACATTTCCCGCTCATTTGTGCAGCGTCTCAGAAGCATTGAAAAGAGTATATACTCCCTTGCCGGCGAAGAGTTCAACATTGCTTCCCCCAAACAGGTAGGCGATATTCTCTTCGAGAAGCTTCACGTTATGGAGAAGGCTAAGAAGACCAGCCGCGGGCAGTATGTCACCAGCGAGGAAGTGCTGCTGCAGCTGCGCAGTAAGCACCCCATCATCGCCGAAATCCTCTCTCACCGTGCGTTGAAGAAACTGCTTGGCACCTATGTCGATGCGCTGCCTAAGCTCATCAACAGCCGCACCAGACACATACATACGTCGTTCAATCAGACCGTTACAGCCACAGGACGCCTTTCCTCTTCCGACCCCAACCTGCAGAACATTCCCATTCGGGGCGAGGACGGCAAGGAGATACGTCGCGCTTTTGTGCCTGATGAAGGGTGCCTGTTCTTCTCTGCCGACTACAGTCAGATAGAGTTGCGTATCATGGCGCACCTGTCCGAAGACCCGCACCTGCTCGCGGCGTTCCGTGAGGGGCACGACATCCACGCTGCTACTGCAGCACGTATATATAAGAAGTCTATCGACGAGGTGACGCGTGACGAGCGAACAAAGGCCAAACGCGCCAATTTCGGCATCATCTACGGCATCACTGTGTATGGTCTTGCCGAACGCCTCAACATAGAGCGCAGTGAGGCCAAGGCGCTGATAGATGGCTATTTTGAGATGTTCCCGCGCGTACATGAATATATAGAACGCGTGAAAGCTGAGGCGCGGCAGAACGGATATGTCAATACGCTGTTCCATCGCCGGCGCTATCTACCTGACATCAATTCGCACACCATCACCGTGCGCAACTTCGCCGAGCGTAATGCCGTCAATGCACCGATACAAGGCAGTGCGGCAGACATCATCAAGATAGCCATGATACGTATCCGTCAGCGTTTCTTAGAGGAGCATCTGCGGTCGAAGATGATACTGCAAGTGCATGATGAGTTGAACTTCAGCGTATTCCCCGACGAGCAGTTGCTTGTGGAAAGCATTGTGCGCGAGGAGATGGAAGGCGCCTATGCCCTGCGTGTGCCGCTCATCGTAGACTGCGGCTGGGGAAAAAACTGGCTCGAAGCACACTGAGAACTGTAGAAAAGGCGCATCACCCGAGAGCCATTTTTACGACCTTAGAATAATAGATAGTATCAACGTCCTACCAAAACGTTATCAGCATGAAGACATTCATTCTTTTTTGGAATCCATCTATATCCAGTTGGAAAATGGAGCATTGCCAGATGATGCTCGACTAATTCAATTCCTATGCCCTTAATTGGTCTGTTTGGGACTATCAGTCAGCTGAACGAGGCGACCGTTTCTTTATGGTTCGTTGCGGCGAGGGCAATACCGGCATCTGCATGAGCGGCCATTTCAGTTCCGCACCTTATCTTGACACAGATTGGTCGGGAAAGGGTAGTGTATTATGTGGATTTGAATGTCGATGTGCTCTTGCATCCCGACCATTGTGAAGTGCATTCCACCGACGCCTTGCAGCGTGCCATGCCCGACTTTGATTGGTCTGGCGGTCATTCGGGCCGCATTCTGCCGGCACAATATGAGCAAACGTTGGAAGAGTTGTGGCATGTGTTTCTCGTTGAGCACGATGAGCAATTCCATCCCCGTGCTAAGAAATGCTCACAAGGTTCGTATCGTGATGGTTTGGAGATTTGCAGCCTGCTAATGCCAGCAAAATAGACATTATCGTTACTATTGAGCTGAGCGATGAGTTGGAATGCGCCTATGCCCTGCGTGTGCCGCTCGTCGTCGACAACGGTGGTGTCACAACTGGCTTGAAGACACTTATAGGGTAGGGAGATAGATAAGACCATTTTGCGCAACAACACTATTATTGTCTGCCAAAACTCACATGAGTAACATAATTATTGTTGTCCGCTAAAAGTGAAATGCGCAATAATTATCTTTCGCAATGCCCTTAAACAGGTGTTGCGGTTTTATTTTCAGGATTGTCTGTCTGATATCGCACAACGCTCTCATTCCATAACCTCAGCCTGTTGCCGCCCCACTTGATGAGTAATGGGCTTTACTGCGCTCCGCCATGCAGTCCGTCCGTCGTATTCATGCAGGCAGACAATATGCTGAATGTTCTCCACTCATGACGCAATATCAGTGATATTGGTAGCCAAAATCACCGATATTGATGACCAAAATCAGTGATATTGCTATATCAACAGCACTTGACAGCGTTGCCATTATTGCCTGCTGCCGACTTGCCGGGCATTCATCACATAGAAAATTATTGCTGTCAGGTAACACTTTTCATGTGTGATTTGGCTAAGCAAAACATAAATGCTATAAATTAGTTTCAGTCGATTTGGAGATTTTTGTTGAACAGGTTTTGTTCTTTGCTTCCGCAGACGCATAGCACGCTATGCGTTAAGGATGTATCACCTCTTGATCCGACGTTGTTTGATTGAGAGGCTTACTATTTTCAAAAACAAGTCCGCAATGACTATTTATCGGCACTGAGCATACTTGGTTTATGGCTTTCCAAGTTTTACCAGACAGCAAAAAATATAGTAATTATTTTTTTTATCTATAATAGTTAATACCTTTGCAGAAGAATCGAAAATATTTCGGTTCAAATGGCATAAACTTATTTATTCGCACTAAACCGAAGAAGCCTAGGAAACTCATTTGGAATAGTACGATTGAAAAGTTACGGGAATGACTGGGAAGTCGGTTTTTCCTCCAATCAGATATATAGTTATGCCCACACATTGGCGTGGAAGCATTCTTATCTGGTTGGAGGGGTTCCAATTCCTAGGCTCGCCCCTCAGGTTTAGTGCATAAGAGTGGCCACGCCTTTTAATGTGCTTTTACCATTTGAGTAGTTTATAATAGTTAAACCTTTAAAAATAGTAATATAAACAACAAGAAAATCCGATTATTATTTATTGTGTTGTTGCCTTTTATGGATAAAGCACAATGAAGTTTTGCCGTTTTCTACTGCAATACAGGGATGTTAACCATAAGTATAACTTCGGGGGATACAAACATGATAGGGATCAAATCAGAGAATCTATCATGCCTTTTTATCAGACATTCAGTAAAGAAATTATCAGTCACAATAACTAAATGTATACACAAATGAAACGAAAACTATTCTTGTTGCTTTTGTTAAGCACTCTCGTTCCACGACTCTTGCAGGCGCAGACGGCCAAAGCCATCTGGTGCGAAGGTAACACAACTCTCTATTTCACTTACGATACAAATACTTATTCCGAAGGTGACACGTACGACGGGCAAACTATATCAACTGTTTATGCAATACCTGTCAGGGGATTTGGAAATAACACATACTCTTCTACAGACTATCAGAGTGTACCTTGGTATTCCACCATCAGACAGTCTGTCACTAATGTTGAGATTGCCCCCAATTTTATTGATTTCACCCCAACCTCTCTATCGAACTTTTGGTATGGTTTTAGCAATCTGACAATAGTAACGGGGTCGGAATATATCAATACAAGTAACACCCGTTATATGCAACGTATGTTTTCCAGTTGTGTCAATCTCAAGTCATTAAATGTAAGTAATTGGGATGTAAGCAATGTCACTGATATGCGTACTGCCTTTCGTGCCTGTAGAAGTCTCACTGCCCTTGATGTCGGTAATTGGGATGTGAGTAAAGTTACTGATATGAGTGAGGTTTTCTGGTCTTGTAATAGTCTTACATCTTTGGATGTGAGTAATTGGAATGTGGGTAATGTTACTTATATGAGTAATGCATTTAATGAGTGTTCAAGTCTTACGTCATTGGATGTGAGCCGTTGGAATGTAAGTAAGCTTCTCAGAGCTGATAATTTGTTCGCTCGTTGTTCTGGTTTAACGTCATTGGATATAAGTAATTGGGATGTAAGCAGTGTTCAATGGATGAATGGCATGTTTAGTGGCTGTAGTGCACTTACTTCATTAGATGTGAGCCGTTGGGATGTGAGTAGCACAACCCAGATGAATCATGTCTTTTCAGGTTGTAAACAAATTCAATCATTGGACGTGGAAAATTGGGATGTAAGTAATGTTGATAGAATGGCATTCATGTTTGATGGGTGTTCACAACTCTCAGGATTGGATGTAAGTAAATGGAATGTCGGGAAGGTAAGAGAAATGACAGGTATGTTTCGTAGCTGTAGAGATCTTGCTTCGTTAGACGTTGGTAACTGGAACGTGAGCAGTGTTTATGGGGCAGGCTATATGTTTCAATTCTGTGATAATCTTTCATCATTGGATGTAAGTAGATGGGACGTAAGCAACGTATTATACATGAATGGCATGTTTTGGGGCTGCGATGAGTTAACCTCGTTAGATGTGAGTAAGTGGGATGTGGGCAATGTTACCACAATGGAAGCCTTATTTGCCTCTTGTCGTAAGCTGACCTCGTTAGATGTAAGTAAGTGGAATACGGGAAAGGTTAACAATATGAATGCAATTTTTTCCAATTGTGTCAATCTCACGGCATTAAATGTAAGTAACTGGGATGTCAGTAAGGTTACTGATATGCGCCAAATGTTTATTAGTTGTACGCGTCTTGCAGCATTGGATGTAAGTGGTTGGAACACAAGAAGTGCTACTATGACAAGCTCAATGTTTTATGACTGCAGAAAACTTACCCACCTTACTTTTGGAAAGGATTTCAATATGGAAAATGTTCCAGATAATAATATGAGAGGTTTAATGTTTTCACGTACGTTTCTACTTCGCTACCTTGATTTCTTTGCCAGCGACGATACAGATGCTATTAAAGCGGTAGATAGGTCCTCTGGGATGTTCAGCGGTTTGCCAGAAACAACAATTGTATACCTTCCACATGGTAGCAAAAATGTAACAGACAAGCGTAACGTGGTATATTCAAATGATATTGAAGGTATTGATTTGAGATGTGCTGAATACTATTCTGCGGATAGAGGTTTGATAAGTAATAGTGAACAAGGGTATATAGACATCGAATTTCCTCATGATTTCATAACCAACAAAGCCATTTATCAGCGTACGATGTCAAACAACTACGGCTCGGTGATACTGCCATACACCTTTACTACAAATGCAAACATCCAGGCTTATACACTCGATGATGAATTTACAAACGAGATGTATTTTGTTGATACCGAGACTGTACCTGCCCATACTCCGTTTGCCTTCAAAAAACTGTCGGATAATAATGTTGCCGATTTTACCATGTCAGCCCCTAATTTCGGTATTAAGGTAAATGCTACGCGTAGCACCAATGCCACAGAGGATACATGGACGGGCGCAAAGGGCGCACCATATATCGACACGAATAATATTAACACCTCTGCCACATCTAATGTCTCCCATTGGAGTTCGAAAGGGTACTACGTATCTGAGACCGTTGAAGACTATAGCGATGCTTTCTATATTGCAGGCGATCGTTTCTATCGGGCTACAGGGGCGTTGATGCTTTATCCGCACCGCGTTACCTTCCACGGCAGATGGACCAAGGGAAAGAATAGCGTCAGTGATTATTTGGGCATTGCAACAGACCACGTAAACAACACGACTGCTATTGATGGGATTCAGACACACGGAAACACACAGCAAGAATTTTCGGTATATGATATTTGCGGCCGTAGGCAGACTAATATGACTAACGGTATCAATATCATACGCAATGCCGATGGCAGCGTAAGAAAAGTAATAAAGTAAAAAACCATGACACAAATAAATATAGCGACTCAAAATGAAACACACAACACAATATAAGAGCCCCGCGATTGAAATCATCCAAATGTCGATACACAATCACCTTTTAAACTGGTCGGCACCGAAGGACGATGATGGTCCGAACATTCCAGAAGGCAAGGAAGACAATTTCGAGTTTGATGAGGATTTCATGGATTTTGGTAATAAAGGCCATAACCTCAACACAAACAAGTTTTTTAAGAACCAGAAATGGAAGGCATTGTAACGTGCCTGAGCAGTATAATTCATTGACTGGTTGGGTAGGGCGGTACGCTCGGACTGGTATGGACTTATAAAGACCAACGGCAGCTATGTTATTGGTGTAACATGCTGCCGCTGTGTTTATATATGTGTGATATCTTAAATATGATGGGGTGGTAGCTGATGGCGCGGGCTATAGTCGTGTTACGGTGCGGCGACTGCCACATTATTTTTATAGATTTTTCAGTTGCAGGAAGTTCCATAGGTAGTCGTTTATGGCATCGATGTCCTTCTTGAGTTTCAGATATTGCTTAGCAGCCCATTTCGGTTCGATGATGTTTGACCTCCTGCCGTCTTCCACGACAATTCTCTCTCGTGTGTGGAACAGTGCCGTCATGCTGAAAAATGCGTCGTCGCTCACTTCGCTTTTCAGCAGTTTCTCTCCGGCTTTCAACTTGGGATTCATAGCTTCAGTGTTGAGTTTCAGTACCTTATCGAGTACGCGTTGTGCCACTTCAGGTTCGACCAGTGCGGTGTCTTCCTGTTCTTCAACATATCCGTACACATACCATTGTCCCTTTCTTTGCGTCAGTTGTATTCCGCTTCCCGCTCTTACCGTTTGTCCGTCGGCATTTCTTCGGAGCATCATGCCTCCGTTTATGTAGTAGTTGTAGGTGTAGAACTCGTCTTGGTATGGGTGTTTCTGCTTGTAGCGGTACACCATGTCGTCGAGTGTAGTGTGGAAGTCGTTCAGTGCTTCGAGGTATTTGTCGCGTGCGGGATGCCCTATGGTCCAGTTGGTAGAGTCTCTGTCGAGATACGAGTATTTCCCGTTGCTGTGCATGTTTGATGCCACACCTTCCCAACAGATGTCCTGCTGCCATTGCGCTGGGGGGTAGTAGTTATCTCTGCGCTCCTGTTTCCGCTCAGATAAGGTGTAAAGGGTGTCTCCTTTGGCTGTGACAACAATCTTTCGCTGTCGGTTGTTGAATGCGTCAGTAGCCTCTTTCAGTGCCTTGAGGTATGCTGTTTGCTCAGCCTTGTATGCCTCATACAGGGACGAGAAGTGTCCCTCGGTAAGTTGTTGACGTATAGTCTTCAACTGGCTGTTTGTCAGCGGTATGGTGACGTTGCGTGCATTACGTGCAATTCCTTCTTCGTCCACCACGATTTCCAGTGCTCCTGTGAATCCCTGGGTACGTTTCAGCCATGTTTTGCCTTGATATTCGTAGATGTAGAATTCGTGTCTTTGCATGCCGTATCGTTCGTAGGAGCGCATGCCATAGTACAGTTGTTTTGCTCCGTGCGGCAGTTGGCTGTCATAGTCGGTTGTTTGCTGAGCTGATAGCGTGTTGGCGATGACGGCGAGCAGTAGGACGATGAACGCGTGTTTCATGGCTGTAGGGGGATGATGGGTGTTGTCTGGCACTAGTATGAAGGAGTGTCGTCTGAAGTGTGGCAGTGGGGTGGGGTAGAGCTTATTCCTTAGGCTGGAGATCTTCGGGTATGGGCAGCCAATAGATGTTTTTGAAATATCTATCGGCATGCTTGAAGCCTATTTTTTTCAGCATCTTCTCGCCTTTCTTGGCTGATATTCTCTCATTGTTGAGTTTATAGGTGGATCCATTGGGTGTTTCTTCGACTTCGAGCCATGTGGCGGGTATGCTATGTTGGAGTATGGCAAACTGTAGGAGTGTGTAGTCGGGCCGTTGATGAATTGCGCATGCTGCTCCCTTATAGAGTTGTACCTCTTCAAACTTCTCGTCGGTCCATGCTATAAGGTTGACGTCGGTTTCGCAGTCGGAGAATACCGCTTGCGTTTTGTGGTCGTCTGTGCGTACCCATATTTCTTTTCTGCCGTCACCATCGAGGTCTATCATGGCGTACTCGGTGAAGTTGTCCTGTAGAATGGCTCCGGTCTGGAGGTTGTAGAGTTCGTAGATTGAGAACATTTCATACGGTGCGATGGCTGTTTGCTGTGCCTGAGCTGCGAAGGAGGAGAGTGTGAGCAGGCAGATAAGGATAGTTTTTTTCATGGTAAAACGTATTTTTGATTGTTATTATGTATGCTGTTGTATGGTAAATATAGTGAAAAAGAGTAGAATGCGTATGCGTTTGTCGTGTATTTTTGTGTGTTGGGCATGAAGTTATTGCACCATGTGGTTGTCATTGTTCCCTGCCCGGCATGCAAAATCGTTGATTTTGGTGACCAATATCGTTGAAATTGGTATGCAAGGAGGCAAGTGTTGTAGTGTTGTTAGAGCTATCGGGGCATGATGGTGAGTGTTGGTGTTATTGTTGTAGGGTAGTTGTTGTGGAATCATCGAAGATGGCGTCTTCTTTTTGTAGCATTTGCAACCATTCTTCAGCTTCTTTCAGTGCTTTGTCGGGATTGCTGAGTATGGGTTGCAGTGTTTGTATGTCGTATTCGAAGTCCTGTTTGTCGTTGCCTCCTTTGGCTTTGAATGATAGCCTCAGGTGGCTTCCTTCTGTGTGCTGCATGGCAGTGAGTGTTTTGTTGAAGATTTCTTTGTGTGTGATGATGCAGCGCACGGCGTGTGCCTGTTCGAGCATACCTATGCTATCGGGGGCAGTGAGGACTGTTATGGTGAGCGTGCCTTTGTGTTCGCTGATGTCGGCTATCGTTGCCGGTTTGTGCTGTTGTAGGCTGTCGGCGAGCTGTTTGACCTTGCTTTTGGTGCAGCTTTGCAGCGTTGTTGCCGTCGTTCCTGCGATAATGACGAGGATGAGGAAGATGATGGTGTGAAAGATGTGTTTCATGTGTGTGGTGTTATTGGGTTGATGGTTGGGGTGGTGGTTGTTGCCATACGCGACGATTGTCGGGATGGGTGTTGGGCAAAGGTAGGATAAAAAAGTGACATAGTGTTGTTGCGGTGTGAAAAGATGAATTTATGGTGTGCGGTCGGTGGTGTTTTCGCATGTTTTTCTTACCTTTGCATGTTGAACGCTGTGCTATGTGGCCGCGTTGAGTATAGATAGAAAAAGAGAAAGCTATGTCGTCGATAAGTATCCGCAAGGTAAGTTCGCGTAAAGATCTTCGAAAGTTTGTAGATTTCCACTACGATCTGTATCGTGGTAATGCGTATGATGCTCCTCCGTTGTTCAGCGACGAGATGAAGACGTTGTCGAAGGATAAGAATGCCGCTTTTGAGTTTTGCGAAGCAGAGTATTACCTTGCCTATCGTGATGATGTGTTGGTGGGTCGTGTGGCTGCTATCATCAACCATCGCGCCAATGAGAAGTGGGGCCGGAAGAGTGTTCGTTTCGGTTGGATAGACTTTGTTGACGACTTGGAAGTGAGTGGTGCTCTGCTTGGTGCTGTAGAAGAGTACGGCCGTGCGCACGGCATGACAGAGGTGGTGGGACCACTTGGCTTCACTGACTTCGACCCTGAGGGCATGCTGACGTGGGGCTTTGATGAGCTGGGCACTATGGCAACGCTGTACAACTACCCTTACTATCCTGAGCACATGGAGCGTCTGGGTGGCTGGGAGAAGGACAACGACTATGTGGAGTTCAAGATATACGTGCCCGATGCAATACCAGAGAAGATGGTGAAGATAAGCGAGATGGTGATGAAGCGCTACAATCTGCACATCAGGAAGCTGAGTAAGCGTGAGGTGATGAAGGAGGGCATGGGCCAAAAGATATTTACGGTGATAAACGATAGTTTCCAAGACATATATGGTTATTCGAACCTTTCGCCGAAGCAGATAGACCAGTATGTGGATGCTTATCTGCCTTATGCCGACCTGAATCTGATACCTGTGATAGAAGACTGGAGCACTGAGGAGCATAAGATAGTGGGTGTGGGCATCAGTATTCCCTCGCTGTCGGTAGCTATGCAGAAGTGCTGTCGCGGTCGGCTGTTGCCATTCGGCTGGTGGCATGTGTTGCGTGCGTTGAAGCGCCGCAAGGCCCGCATCGTTGATCTGGAGATGATTGGCGTGTTGCCCGAATACCGTAACAAGGGAGTGAATGCTCTGCTCTTTTACGACCTGATACCGTGGTACCAGAAATATGGCATAGAGTGGGGTGAGAGTCAGGTGGAGATGGAGACGAACATGTGCGTGCAGAGCCAGTGGAGCTATTTTGACACCAAGATGCATAAAAGACGCAGGTGCTACAAGAAAATGCTGTAGCAGGGACGACGAAAATGATTTATTAAGAAATAGATAATGACATACCCAACAAGCATGCTTGACAACATAGAAGAACATATCAATATAGAAGGTCAAAGCGCGATGGTGGACTACACCGACGAAAACATCCGTCACCTTAGCGACATGGAACACATCCGTACTCGCCCTGGCATGTACATCGGCAGGCTGGGTGACGGCTCGTTGGCCGAAGACGGTATCTACGTCTTGCTGAAGGAGGTTGTGGACAACTCGATAGACGAGTTTAAGATGAGTGCTGGTAAGCGCATCGAGATAGACGTGGATGAAGAGCGTCGTTGTGTGACAGTGCGCGACTATGGTCGTGGCATACCTCAGGGTAAGCTCATCGAGGCGGTGAGCATGCTCAACACCGGTGGTAAGTATGACAGCAAAGCTTTCAAGAAGAGCGTAGGTCTGAACGGTGTGGGTCTGAAGGCTGTCAACGCTCTGAGTACTCACTTTGAAGTGCGTAGCTACCGCGACGGTAAAGTGCGCAGCGCCATCTTCCGCCAAGGAGAGATGGAGAGCGATAAGAAACAGAAGACGACAGACGAGACGGGCACATATATAAGCTTTGAGCCCGACGAGACCCTGTTCAAGAACTACCGCTACCGTGACGAGATAGTGGAGAACATGCTCAGAAACTACACCTATCTGAACACAGGTCTTACTATCATGTACAACGGCAGGCGCATACAGAGCCGCAACGGGCTAGAAGACCTGTTGGTAGATACGATGACGACGGACGGCATATATCCTATCATCCACCTGAAGGGGGAAGATATAGAGATAGCTTTCACCCATACCGATCAGTACGGTGAGGAGTATCACAGCTTTGTCAACGGTCAGCACACCACGCAAGGCGGTACACACCAGAGCGCCTTCAAGGAGCATGTGGCGAAGACCATAAAAGAGTTTTCGGGTAAGAACTTCGAATATACCGACATCCGCAACGGTCTGGTGGGTGCTATAGCCCTGAACGTGGAGGAGCCGATGTTTGAAAGTCAGACCAAGATAAAGCTCGGCAGCAACAACATGTGGCCCGCCAACGCACAAGACGGTACACCTGCCGGTCCTACGGTAAACCGCTATGTGGGCGACTTTATCAAGAAAGAGCTGGACAACTACCTGCATAAGCACTCGGACATAGCCGAACAGATGCTGCACAAGATAGCCGAGAGTGAGAAAGAGCGCAAGGCTATGGCAGGCATCGCCAAGCAGGCGCGCGGCAAATCGAAGAAAGCCAGCCTGAACAACCCCAAGCTGCGCGACTGCCGCATACACTACTCCGACACGAAGAACGACCGCAAGGAGGAGAGTTGCATCTTCATCACCGAGGGCGACTCCGCCAGCGGAAGCATTACCAAGAGCCGTGACGTGAACACGCAGGCCGTGTTCTCCCTGCGTGGTAAACCGCTGAACACTTATGGTAAGACAAAGAAGGTGGTGTATGAGAATGATGAGTTCTATCTTTTGCAGGCTGCGCTCGACATAGAGGACAGTCTCGACACATTGCGCTACAATAAAGTCATCGTCGCTACCGATGCCGACATCGACGGCATGCACATACGCCTGCTGCTCATCACCTTCTTCCTGCAGTTCTTCCCCGAGCTCATCAAGAAGGGCCATGTGTACGTGCTGCAGACGCCTCTGTTCCGTGTTCGCAACCGCCGCACAAAGGTGAAAGACAAGGCCGTGGTGGCAGAAGACGACGCCAAACGCTCGCCCAAGGAGAAGAAGAGCGATTTCATCGTACGCTACTGCTACAGCGAAGAAGAACGCTTGAAGGCAATAGCCGACCTGGGGCCCGAGCCAGAAATAACACGATTTAAGGGACTGGGAGAAATAAGTCCCGATGAGTTTGGCCACTTCATCGGTCCCGACATACGCCTGGAGCAGGTGACCTTGCACAAGACCGACCAAGTGCAGAAGCTGCTGGAATATTACATGGGGAGCAATACCATGGAACGACAGAACTTCATCATCGAAAACCTCGTCGTGGAAGAAGACCTGGTGGAAGAAGACCAATAGTCACACCCCCACTTTAACTCTCACCGACACTTTCCTCTATCGTCTATCCTCGCCCGATATTCACCCATGAAACGATATACACTCTTTCTATTTCTTCTTCTGTCAGCCTTTGCCTGTCGGCTCTCAGCCCAAAAACTGCAGAGCCTTACGACGGCAACAGACAAGCTGACCAACACCCTCCTGCTCATCGAGCGGCTCTATGTAGACACCGTCAACGTGGAAAAGTTGGCGGAAACGGGCATCATTGCCATACTGAAGGAGCTTGACCCGCATTCCTCCTACGCCACCGCCAAGGAAGCCAAGGCTGTGACGGAAAACTTTGCAGGGAGCTTTGAGGGCGTGGGCATACAGTTTAACATGGTGGAAGATACGCTGCTAGTGGTACAGACCATCGTGAAAGGTCCATCCGAGAAGGCTGGCATCGTGGCTGGCGACCGCATCGTGAGCGTCGACGGAGAGACGATAGCAGGCGTAAAGATATCACGCGAGGACATCATGAGCAAGCTGAGAGGCAAGAAGGGCACCGTGGTGAAGCTCGGAGTGGTGCGACGCAGTGTTAAAGACACACTCTTCTTCAACGTCGTGCGCGACAAGATACCACTGCACACCATCTATGCCAAGCACATGATGACTCCCACCATAGGCTACATACGCATAGAGAGTTTCGGCGAAAACACATACAATGAATTTATGGATGCCGTGCAGCAGTTGGAGCAACAGGGCATGCAGCGTCTCATCCTCGACCTTCAGGACAATGGTGGCGGCGTGTTGCAGGCGGCAGCGCAGATAGCAAACGAGTTCCTGGTGCAGGGCGACCTCATCGTCTACACCGAGGGACGAAGTATGAAACGCCAGACATATACCGCTACACGCTCGGGACGTCTACGAGATATGCCGGTGACGGTACTCATCAATGAGTTCTCGGCTTCAGCCTCAGAGATTGTGGCAGGAGCCCTGCAAGACCAAGACCGGGGCACCATCGTCGGACGACGCTCATTCGGAAAAGGACTCGTACAGCGCATCATAAGCTTCAAAGACGGCTCACACATACGTCTCACCATGGCACACTACTACACACCTTCGGGCCGCTGCATACAGAAACCCTATACCAAAGGAGACATCAAGAGCTATGCTCTGGAGCTGGACGAACGCTATAAGCACGGCGAACTGACCAATGCCGACAGCATACACTTTGCCGACTCGTTGCGCTATTACACCCTGCGCCAACACCGACCTGTCTACGGAGGAGGCGGCATCATGCCCGATGTCTTCGTACCGCTAGACACCATGAGGTACACATCCTTCCATCGTAAGCTGGCAGCCAAGAATATCGTGCTGGAGAATGTGCTGAAATATATCGACAGAAATCGTACAAAACTGAAAAAACAGTACCCCGTCTTCGACACCTTCCGCTCCTCCTTTACCGTGCCGCAGACACTCACCGACGACATCGTGCGCATAGGTAAGGAGCAGAACATCACTCCCAAAGACGATGAAGAACTGCAACGCACTATTCCCGCGCTGCAACGACAGCTCAAGGCACTCATAGCCCGCGACCTGTGGGACATGAACGAATACTACATCATTGACAACGAGCGCAATGACATCGTACAAAGAGCACTCAAGGAAATGATGAAACAACCCTAAAAACCAGATATCAATATATCGACAGTCAATACTCATGAACATCGAACAACAACTTACGCAAGCCATTGGCAATGCCGTCACAGCGCTCTATGGGCAGCAAGTGCCTGAGAAGATGCTGCAAGTACAGAAAACAAAGTCGGAATTTGAGGGCAATCTCACCCTCGTAGTGTTCCCCCTGTTACGCCTCTCGCAGCAGAAGCCCGAAGATACAGCCACCGCCATCGGCGAATGGCTCGTGGAACACTGTCCGCTGGTATCGGCATTCAATGTCGTGAAAGGATTTCTTAACCTCGTCATAGGCGACGAAGCATGGCTGCAACTGCTACAGAACATAGATAACAACCCGCACTTCGGCTACCATAACGAACTGGGACAGGCTCCCGACGACGCTCCGCTTGCCATGGTGGAATATTCATCACCCAACACCAACAAGCCGCTTCACCTCGGACATGTACGCAACAATCTGCTCGGTTGGAGCCTGGCACAGATACTTTCAGCCTGCGGACAGCGTGTAGTGAAAACCAATATCGTCAACGACCGCGGCATACATATTTGCAAGTCGATGCTCGCCTGGCAAAAGTGGGGCAACGGAGCTACCCCCGAGACAACAGGAAAGAAGGGCGACCACCTCATCGGTGACTACTACGTGGAGTTTGATAAACACTACCGCGAGGAAGTGAAGCTGCTCAAGACACAGCTCATGAAGCAGGGCGTCGACGAGGAAACAGCAGAGAACCGCGCCAAGAACGAAGCACCACTAATGCAAGAAGCTCACGACATGCTCGTGCGTTGGGAACAGGGCAACCCAGAAGTGCGCGCACTGTGGAAGCAGATGAACGACTGGGTGTATGCCGGTTTTGACGAAACATACAAGGCTTTGGGTGTGGCATTCGACAAGATATACTACGAGAGTGACACCTATCTCGTAGGCAAACAGAAGGTGGAAGAAGGTCTTGCCAAGGGCATCTTCTACCGCAAGGACGACGGCAGCGTGTGGGCTGACCTCACAGGCGACGGACTCGACCACAAACTGTTGCTCCGCAGTGATGGAACAAGCGTCTACATGACACAAGACATCGGCACGGCGCAGATGCGTTATGCCGACTATCCTATCAACCGCATGATATATGTGGTAGGCAATGAGCAGAACTATCACTTCCAGGTGCTCGCCTTGCTGCTCGATCGTCTGGGTTTCCCGTGGGGAAAGGATATCGTACACTTCTCATACGGCATGGTGGAGCTGCCCAACGGTAAGATGAAGAGCCGCGAAGGCACCGTCGTAGATGCCGACGATCTCATAGAAGGCATGGTGGCTGAGGCTCTGCAGACAAGCGAAGAACTGGGCAAGTTCAACGACATGACACCCGAAGAACGTCGCGAGATAGCACGCATCGTAGGACTCGGAGCACTGAAATACTTTATCCTCAAGGTCGATGCACGCAAGAATATGACCTTCAATCCCGAAGAGAGCATCGACTTCAACGGCAACACTGGTCCATTCATACAGTACACCTATGCCCGCATACGCTCCATCCTACGTAAGGCTGAGGAAGAAAAGGCAGGCGACACCAACCTCGCAGCTCCAGCTTCGCTCAGCGACAAGGAGATAGCTCTCATACAGAAACTCAACGACTTCCCCGTCGTAGTTGAACAGGCAGGTAAGGATTTTTCACCATCCGTCATCGCCAACTACTGCTATGAGCTCACCAAGGCATTCAACCAGTTCTATCACGACTACAGCATCCTCAATGCAGACACCGCCGAGGAGAAAGCTTTCCGTCTGACACTGGCTGCCAACGTGGCAAAGGTGATACGCCTCGCCATGCAACTCCTCGGTATTGAAGTACCTGAAAGAATGTAACGGATACCCTTTCGAAAGTCCACTCATCAACAAATTCTCTCATGCCTTCTTCTCTTTCCAATCCTCCTGACTGGCGCACAGACACTGTCCTTCCCCTGCATGCCGACGTTATAGCCGACGCCTGGGCTGTTGATGCAGCCTGTTCGGGCAATCCCGGACCGATGGAATACCAAGGTGTCGACCTGCAGACTGGTGCACAGGTGTTCCATTACGGGCCTGTTCACGGTACGAACAACATCGGAGAGTTTCTCGCCATCGTCCACGCCCTGGCACTCATGGAGCAGAAAGGCATCCGTAAGACACTCTACACCGACAGCTACACTGCCATGACATGGGTGAGGAAGCGGCAGTGTAAGA
Source organism: uncultured Prevotellaceae bacterium (assembly GCA_900320845.1). Lineage (GTDB taxonomy): Bacteria > Bacteroidota > Bacteroidia > Bacteroidales > Bacteroidaceae > Prevotella. The sequence goes on from ONTS01000005.1 coordinate 26,598, forward strand.
CAAAGCTGGAGCGCAACGCACAGACAGAACGCCTCTATCATCTCATCGCCCGTGCCGAGGCTTGGTTGCGCTCACATACTGTAAAGACGCCCATCATACAGTGGGACACCAAGAAATGGGGAGAGATACCGGCCGACTTCGGCAGGAAGTAAGGTCAATATTAAGATGTCGGGAGGCTTGTTCTAAATAAAGAACGCACTGACGAAGGGACGTAACAATACCACAAACAGGAGACTTGTTTCGGAAAACGAAGCAAGTCTTTATCATTTGCGCCACTTTGTGGTCTATGCGCCATCACTCATATCTGACAACTAAAGATTAATTACAAAGGCAACTATATGGTAGTGGGCACTGATAAATAAAAAATACAGCTTAAAGAGATTGTATTTTGGGCATATTGGAATTCATCTATATGTAGCTGCTCATTAAGATGTAGGGAAATCTTGGATGATTTGTTCAGTATTCTATGTATGGTGTTATGCGGTCGATGATGTCGGGTGTGAAGTCCTTTGACATCTTTAGCTCGTCGAGGCTTTTGATATGTCCTTTCAGCCTCCGGAAATCTATGATGGCTTTAGCACGATGGAAGTTGATATAAGGATGATGCTGCAGTTGTTTCAGTGTGGCAGTGTTGATGTTGATTTTTCTCAAGGGTGCATCGTCTACTTGCATAAACGCCAGTGCGTCGGCAGGGAAGCCTTCCAAGTCTTTGAGCTGTTCGCGGCTGTGGAATCCACCAATGATGTCGCGGTATGCCACTATGCGTCGTGCCCAATATGATCCTATGCCCGGTACACGTTGCAGTAGCGTGGTGTCGGCAGTGTTGAGGTGCACCGTCTCTCCTGCTGCCAACTTCTTCGGGCGCTGGTTGAGTGTGTCTTTGTCCTCGGTGGTCCTCGCCTTGTTGACGATAGACGAGGCTGGTTGGTAGTCGGGGGAAATCTGAATGTAGGGTTCCAGTTCGCGATAGGTCTTTGCATCGAGCCCATATAGTCGTGCAAAGTCTTCTTTTCTGCGGTAAACACCACCTTTAGCGCGGTATTTGTAGATATTTCGCACTTGCCAAGGACGCAGCCCGAGACGCAGCAGCTGGTTACTGTCGGCGGTGTTGGGGTCGAAGGCAAAGCGTTCTATACGTCGTCCGTTGGCATAGTAGGCCACAGGACGTGGTGCACCGGGCGTCGTGTTATAGCCATGGCGGTAGTAGGTGTAGCCCTTGTTGTAATTGTTGGGCGTAAGGATGGAGTCGGCAGCCGTTGCGTCAGGGGTCATGCTCTGCTTGCCGAGGGTGAAGAACAGTGCTGCTGCTACACCAAGCACCAACAGCAGCAGGATGAGTACACGGCGGTCGGAGCGTTGGAAGTAGAAAAACTCACGTAACATGTATCAGATTTTAGCTTGAGTGTCGGTATAGTGTTTCTCTGCTATGGTTCCGCCAGCTATTATGTACGTTGTCTTTTTAGAATACGCCCAGCTGGTGGAGGAATATGCCCAGTATGCAAATGGGACAGATGAAGCGTATGAGGAAGAGGTATGCACCGAACAGTGTGCTGCGCAACGTGCCGTTGTTGGTAAACTCATCGCGCACAATCTGTTTGGGTACGTACCATCCGAGGAACAGGCATGTGAGCAGTCCGCCGAGGGGGAGGAGTATCTGTCCTGTGAGGAAGTCGAAGAGCGAGAACAATGGCATGCCGAAGAGCGTCAGTCCCTTGACAGCACCGAGCGAGAGCGAGCACATGGCGCCCATACCGCAGCACGACAGGGTGACGATTGTCGCTGCACTGCTGCGTTTCAACTTAAATTCCTCGTGTATCCATGCCGTAGCCACTTCATGGAGTGATATGAGTGAGGTTAGGGCAGCCACCGACAGCAGCCCGTAGAACATGATCGAGACGACATATCCCACTGCTGCTACATTGCCGAAAGCCTGCTGGAAAACGTTGGGCAGGGTGATGAAAATGAGTGACGGTCCGCTGTCGGGATGCACGCCCACCGAGAATGCGGCAGGAAATATCATCAGTCCGGCAAGGATGGCTATGAGTGAGTCGACCAACGATATCTGTACGGCAGACTTTGTCAGGTGAGTATCGCGCGAATAGTAGGATGCATAGGTGACAATACATCCCATACCAACGCTGAGCGAGTAGAAAGACTGTCCCAATGCTCCCAACACTGCGTCGCCGTCGAGCTTGGAGAAGTCGGGATTGAGCATGAAGCTGATACCTTTAGATGCCCCAGGGAGCATGCAGGAGGCAACAACGATGATGAGTAGCAGGATGAAGAGGATTGGCATGAGTATCTTGGAGGCCTTCTCAATGCCTTTCTCCACGCCGCGTATGATGATGAAGTGGCATGCCAGAACGATGACTATTGTCCACACGATGGGTTTCCATGTGTCGGTGGAGAAGTCGGTAAAGTACTGGCTTATGGCGTTGTTGTCGCCAGTGAGCTGTCCGGTAGCGCTGCCGACGATGTACTGCAGGCACCATCCTGACACTACGGCGTAGTAGCCCATAATGAGAAAGCCTGTGATGACGCCCATCAGTCCTATGTATTTCCACGGAGTGCCGTTTGCCAGTTTGGCGTAAGAGCGTGAGGAGTTGGCTGCTCCGTGTCTGCCGATGATAAATTCGTTGAGCATGCAGGGTATGCCCAGTAGCATTACACATATGAAATAGATTACGATGAAGGCGGCTCCACCCTGTTCGCCTGCCATGTATGGGAAGCGCCAGATGTTGCCTAAGCCTACAGCGGAGCCTGCTGTGGCGAGGATGATGCCCAACTTGCTGCCGAAGTTTGCCCGTTGATGATGAGACATAATGGAGACTTTAGGGTGCGTATGTCGGTTGCCGAAATGCGTTTTCAGCTTTGTTATTAAAACAATCGGTCTATATCCTCCTGTTGTATGATGTGGATGATATTCTTTCCGTCGGGTGTGTGATGTACGTCTGTGCATCTGAAGAGGCGGTTGACGAGATCGTCCATCTCGTTTGGTGTGAGCACTTCGCCCACGGTGATGGCGGTCTTGTCAGCCAGCTGCCGTGCTACGCGGTCTTGCAACGATACTGCGGCAGTGTTCTCCTGCTGCTCAGCGTCGGTCAACAGCTCGGTGATGAGTAGCTGAATGTTTTGTCCGGCAATGGTTGTGGGTATGCCAGTGACAGCCACCGATTGCTTGCCCAGCACCTGAATGTCGAAGCCGAGGGTCTGTAAGGTAGGCAATATCTGCTCCATGAGGACTGCCTGGGTGGCTGTCAACTCAATGGTTTCGGCAAAGACAAGCTGCTGTGTGTGCGTATGTTGCGGTGCCTTGGTGCTGATGTACTCCTCGTAGAGTATGCGTTGGTGAGCTCGGTGTTGGTCGATGAACATCAGTCCCGACTTCACTGGTGTGATGATGTAGCGCCCTTTGTACTGCATGTGTTTGGCAGAGGTTGTGGGTTGCATCGTCTGCTCTTCTGTCTCCGTCGTGGGGAAGAGGTGGCTCTCCTGCTGTGGGGTGGACATCTGGTAGAGTTTCTGCCAGTCGGTGGGCACTGCTGTAGGTGTGGGGCGGTAGTTGCTCTGTGACGTGTGATGGCTGACAGGCGTCGGATCAGGGCTGAACACTGGAATGTCGGGCTTTCCCTCGTTGTCGAAGTCGAGCTTTGTGGCGGTGTCGTAGCGTCCAATGGTATTGCGCACGGCTGAGGCTAATATCTGCCAGATGGCCTGTTCATCCTCAAACTTTATCTCGGTCTTGGTGGGATGGATGTTGACGTCGATATTTGCCGGGTCAACATTGATATATATATAATAAGGAATATGTTCGCCTTGTGGTATGAGTCGCTCGTAGACGCTCGTCACAGCCTTGTGGAAATAGGGGTGACGCATGAAGCGTCCGTTTGTGAAGAAGAACTGTTGTGCATTGTTCTTGCGTGCTGCTTCGGGTTTGGCCACGAATCCGGTCACATGGCATAGTGACGTCTTTGTGTTGATGGGGAGGAGGTACTGGCGCTGTTTTTTGCCGAAGATATCGCTGATACGCTCCTGTAATGTTGTCTGTGCCAGGTTGAAAAGTTGTATGCCGTTGTGTGTGAGTGAGAAGGCAATGTCGGGATATACGAGCACAATGCGCTGGAAAGTCTGTATGATGTGGTTGAGCTCGGTGGTGTTCGACTTGAGAAACTTTCTTCTTGCCGGCATGTTGAAGAAAAGGTTCTGCACGTTGATGTTGCATCCTTGCATACATGCTGTGGGTTTTTGGGCCTTCACCTTCGATGCTTCTATGGTGAGTTGTGTTCCCACTTCGTTTTCCTGTCTGCGTGTTTTTAGGTCTACCTGTGCTACGGCAGCGATGGAGGGCAGTGCTTCTCCTCGGAAGCCCATGGTGTGAAGGGCGAACAAGTCGTCAGCCTTTCTTATCTTTGAGGTGGCGTGTCGCTCGAAAGCCAGTCGTGCATCGGTGTCTGTCATGCCTATGCCGTTGTCGACAACCTGTATGGCTGTGCGTCCGGCGTCGGTAATGTTGACTTGTATGCGTGTAGCTTTTGCATCGATGGCGTTTTCCATCAGCTCCTTTACTACAGAGCTGGGGCGCTGTATGACTTCGCCTGCTGCTATCTGATTGGCGACGCTGTCGGGTAGAAGCTGTATGATATCGCTCATTGTAGTATAGTGGTTGGTGTGTCAGGAACTTCTGTTTCCAGTGTTTGCTGTGTTGGGGTGAAACGTTCTTGCGGCTTGAGCTGCTGTTCGGTGTTTTTAGTTCTCCATTCGAAGATGTCTTCCGGGTTGCGTGGTCGTATGTAGTCGAACCATGCAAATCCCGGCAGCTGTGTCTTGTCAGACGGTGTCTGGGTCAAGGGGTATGCTGTTCCTACCGGCTTTCTGACCCATATCTTGTCCAACTGTCGCAGGGTGTCGATGTACATGCGCATGGTGTCGCCTTCAAGGTAGTTCAATGCTATGATGGTACTGTCCTTTTCGTCTTGCGGATAGTAGATGGTCTTAACGTTTCCTATGGCATCGGTGCGCCGCATGTTTCCCTTTTCGTCGAAGAATGCGTGTATGACTTTTGCCGACAGTTGGTTGTAGTGTTCTCCGTCTGTCATCTGTTCGATGGACATTGCTTGTTGATTGACGTTTACACGGCGTATGGTTGAGTCGGCAAGGAACACCTCAATCTGTTCGCCGACTATCTGTCTGTTGTCGCTCCATACGATGGGGTCTCGCAGAAGGGTGAGCAGTGAGTCTCGGGTGTTGTAGCTTATGCTGTCTGCCACGGCCTGAACGTCGTTTCGATATGTGCGTGCATGGTGGTAGACGTACACCTCTCGGTACATGGAGTCGGTGTTGATGTAGAATGTCTTCATGCGTAGTGTGTCGGCATGCAGCCACAGGGTGTCGCCTTGTGAGTATTCTTTTGCTACGGGCCGTTGTGTGGCGAAGGCTGTTCCGAGCTTGCTGTCGTAGCGGCAGTATCCTGCCTGCAGCTCGTTTTTGTTTTTTTTGCCATAGTATTCTACCCTGCCTTTGGCTTCGTATAGTCCTGTGCTCTTCTCGTTGAACAGCGTGTCGGCAGTGATGGTCATATCGTCGTCTTCTACTGTCGAGCGGCTGTATAGCTCTGTGCGCTCTGCATGTGTGTCGTAGTATCCGTTTTGTGTGGTGATGGTGCGTCTGTCAGTGTATATTACTGATCTGCCCACTACGTTGGCTGTGCCGCTGCTTGTGTCGTAGAGCAGGCTGTCGGTTTCGATATAGTCGTTGTCTTTTTTCAATGTGACGCCATAGAAGAATCGTGCCAGGCGTGTGTCGGTGTGGTATTCGCCCCAGTCGCTCACGAGTTGTGTCTGTTGATCTACCAGTCGTCCGCCTTCAAAGTAGTATCCTATGTTGTTGCGCCTGTCGAAGTCGAGCGAGTCGGCATATAGTGTTGTTTTTCTGTGTTTGAGCACTACGTTTCCTCTTGCTCGTATCATCTCTTGTTGTCCGTCGTATGCCACTCTTTGTGCTGTCAGAGATATGGTGTCGCCTTGTCTGAATCGTACGTGTCCGTATGCGTTGAAGGCGTTTTGTCTTTCCCAGAAGTGTGCGCTGTCGCACTTCAGCGTTGCTCCGCGGTGTGTGAAGTGTACGCTGCCTTTTGCTACTTGCAGTCCTGGGCGCATGCTTTCGTCGGCGAACAGGGCGTCGGCATGATTTAGGAATATGCGTTGTGCTTTTCGCTGTGCTCTAAGCTGTGCTGGCATGGTGCAGGTAAGGAGTAGTATGAGGGTGATGATGGTGCAACGGGCAGTGAGAATGGATGATTGGGTATGGCATAGGTGTTTAGAGCTTGGAGCAGCATGGGTGTTGCTCCAAGCTCTAAGGGGTGTGTTGTGCAAGAGGTTTATTTTATCCATCCTTCGTATTTGAAGTGACAGTCGTGATATTGTTCAGGTACGCGTGTGTAGATGGTCTTGATTTTGTTGACTATCCATTGGTGTATGAATTTTTCGCGTTCTACGCCCAGCACGTGTTCGTGCAGCACTTGGTAGTCTTCTGTCATTGTTGCTTTATGGCTTTGGATGCGGTTTTTCAGTCTTATGACGGCAATGACTACCTGTCCTTTTTCGTTAATCATGCGGAATGGCTGTGAGATGTCTCCAGGTTGCATTTTTTCTACTTGCCGGGCGATGTCTGTCGGCAGTTGTTGCATTTCAATACGTGATGTTCGCTCTCCTGTTTCGGGATTGATGTATGACATCAGTCCGTTGTTGTTTCGTGTGTTTTTGTCATCGGAGACGTAAGGTACTGCTGACTCGAAGGTGTACTTGCCTTCTTTGACGTCGCTGATGAGTGTGTCGAGCTTTGCTGTGAGCGAGTCTATCGCTACTTGATTTACTTTCGGTTTGAGCAGGATGTGTCGGCAGTTGATGCGTTCACCGCTTTTGTCTATGAGCTGTATGATGTGGAATCCGAAGTCTGTCTCTACAATTTTAGATATTTTGTTGGGGTCGGTGAGGTTGAATGCTACTTGTGCGAATGTGGGATCGAGCGCAGCTCTTGGCATATATCCGAGTTCTCCTCCTTGACGGGCGCTTCCGTCTTCAGAGTATAGACGTGCAAGTGTTGCGAATGATGTTTCTCCGCTGTTGATTCTCTCGGTATAGTCTCTTAATGTGTTCTTGATGCGGCTTACTTCGTCTGGTGCTGCTGGCGGTACTTTGCTTATTACCTGCACTTCTACTGTTGTGGGTACGTTGGGCATGCTGTCGATGGGGAGGTGTTGGTAGTATCGTCTTACTGCTGCCGGCGTTATGGTGACATCTTTTACGAGTTCGCTTCGCATACGCTGGACCATAATCTGGTTGCGCAGTTCGTCCCGCATCTCCAGTCGCATTTGTGTGAGGCTCATATTGCGCCACTCTTCCAGCTTTTCTTTGCTGCCTGCCTGTTGTATCATCCATGTTATGCGGCTTTCTACTTCCTGTGCTACTTCAGAGTCTTTTACCTCGATGGAGTCGAGTTGTGCCTGGTGTAGGAACAGTTTCTGCACTGCGAGGTTTTCGGCTATGGCGCATTCGGGTTCGCTTTCCCATCTGATGCCTTCCTGCATGCTTTGTATTCGGGTGACTTCTATGTCGGATTTGAGTATTGGTTCGTCGCCCACGACCCATACTACTTCGTCTACGGCATTGGCTGCTCCGACTTTGTGTGTTGTGGCGGGAGGTACTGTGTCGTTAGCCTCAGTGTTGGGGATGGAGGTTGTCATTTCTGTTGCTGTCAGGAATGTGCTGCAGTACAAGAGCGTGGCTGGCAGCAGGTGCCGTATGTGCTGTCTCATTGTTGTTGTTGGTTTGTCAATGAAGGGTTGTATTGTGTTGTTTTGTATGTTGTTGTGTGTTGTGTTGGATGTCAGTGTTTGTTGACTGTTGCCACTACTGCCTCGTCGATGTTGACGGTATATCGTTGCTTGAGCTGTGCCACCCATTGTTGTTCGAGGTATTCCTGGTATTGAGCTACGACTTGTGATCGCACGTCTTGGTAGTCTTCGGGTGCTTTGAGCAGGCGTCCGAAGACGTTTTCTATGGGGTATGAGCTGTTCTTTTCGGGTGTGACATTTTTTTTGAACACTTTATTGTCTACCCATGTGTTGTCTCCTTCTTTGAAACGTCCGAGTTCTACGCGTATTCGTATTACTGAATCTTTGTTGAATGTGGTTCGCAGTGTTTCTTTCCATTGTTCGAACGGCAGTTTCTTCACGCTTTTCTTTACTGCTTTCTCGGTGTCTTTGTCTTTGACATGGTACACCATTCCTTTGTATCTGGGTGTATGCCATGTGAAGTTTTTTTTGTTTTTGTTGAAGAACTGCTCCAATGCTTTTTCGTTGCTATTTGCTTTCTCCCATACTTCGCGGTTACTGATTTCGAAAAAGAGCAGTCCGTCGTGGTATTCTTGTATGAGATTTTTCAGGTCTGGGTCTTTTTCCTGCAGCTCTTGTGCTTTTTGGTCTATGATCTGTTGTGTGGTTGTTCCATTGCCTGCCTCTTCTGCCATGGCTTTGAGTTTGTTGTTGATGATTTCTTCTCGCAAGTTGCGTTGTTCTATGAAGTTGATGATGTTTGTTCGTACGCTGTCGTATGGGAACATTTCGCGATGTTGGAGCATTTTGATGATGTGTAATCCTGCTGGTGACTGGACTACGTTGCTGACTTCGCCGTCTTTTAGTGCTGTTGCTGCGTTTTCAAATTCTGGGAAGAAGCTGCCTTTCTGTGCCCATCCGAGCTCTCCTCCTTTGTCTTTGTTGGTCTGGTCTTCCGAATAAGTTTGTGCGAGCGCCTCAAAGGTGCTGCTTCCTTTGTTGAGCAGGTTGTGAATGCTGTCTGCGAGTTGTCTTTTCTGCTGCACTTTTTCTGTCGACATTTTCTGTGGTATGCGGAAGAAGATGTGTGCGCAGTTGAAGAGTCCTCCTGTCTCGTCCACTTGCTTCTTGGATATGTTGTATATTTCCTTTGCTTTTGCCTCAACGTCTTCGTCGCTGATAAGGGTGGGTCTTATCTGTTGGTCGCGGTAGCTCTGAAACTCGTTTTTAAATGATTGCATAGTATCAAGATGCTCGTCCATGGCGGCTGCCACCTTGAGTTTATAGTTCACGAAGAGCGGCACATATTCTTCGACGCTTTTGCGGTCGATGACTCCTTCGTTGTTGTTTTTGTTGTAGCTGTACTCAAATTCCGACCTCAGCACAGGTTTTCCGTTGATGGTCATTATCACGGGGTCGTGGGTTGTGTTTGTGCCGTTGTCCGTTGTTATCTGTCTTGTGCTTTGTGCGTTGAGATTCAGTGTGCAGCAGGCGAATGCTGCCAGTAGAATGGATTTTCTCATAATGATAATGATGTTGTAGCTTTTTTTATCAGCTGTTTGTGCATTGTCTTGCCAGTGGTTGGCAAGTTGTCTGAGGGCAAAGATACTGCCATTTCTTCATACTAGTGGATGTTCTGTCTTGTTTTTATGTTTTTTTAGGACTTAATCGAGCCCTGCCAAAGCAGAAAAGCGGTGCGGAGAGGTGTGCTTGTGCTTGCATGCTACATGGAATGATGTTGTGCATGATGTCAAATGTGAATGATTTTGTGGGCAGGGGGTAAGTGTCGGTTGTTATGACAGCCTGCTGTAACGGGTGTTTTGCGGTTGTTTTTCTGTTTTGGCAGGGCATGGTATTATGCTCGTTGGCTTTGTGTGATGTATTGTTTAATTTTGTTTTTATATTTTTTGTCTGCCTGCAGTTGTTCGATTGTGCATGGCATACGGTATTGCCAGTAGTGTTTGTTGTGTGCCGGGTTGTTTATTCTTGTGTTTTGTGGTGTGTCGTTGGTGTATGTTTGTTCTGTTGCGAGCCAGTCTTGTATTGGTATGATGCACATCATGGATGGTGCTTTGAGGTGTGTGTTTATGATTTGTGCAGCGAGTTGTGGTGTGAGTGTTTCTGGTGCTTGTCCTGATTGGTGCATTACTTGGTTGTAGTATTGTTGTACGCGTTTTCTGTCTTTCTGCCACCAGAGTCTGAGGGGCTGCATGTCGTGTGTGGTTGTCATGCAGACTGAGAGGTATGGGTAGTTTTTTGTGTTTCCGAATTGTCCGTCTTCTGGTTGTTTTGGCATGAGTTGTATCTGCAATGTGAGTATTTTGAGGTTATGCATGATGTGTGGCATGCATGCTGGTACCATTCCGAGGTCTTCGGCGCATGGTATCATGTGTGTGGCGTTGATGAGTGCTGACAGTTTGCCTATGCCTTCTTCGTGCCACAATGTTTCTTGTCGGTGATAGAAGTAATCTTGGTATATGCTGTTGAATTTGTTTTGCTGTTGTTTGTTGAGTATGTTGTATGTCTGTTGTTGTTGTGCGTCGATTCTGGGGTGCCATGTGTTTGTTGTGTGTGTGTCTGGTACAAAGAGTTCTGCTGGCAATTGGTCGGGTATTTTTTGGAGTGTGTGTGCTGGCACGAAGTGTCCTTCGCGTCCGTCGTCTGTTCCGAGTGGTATTGCCCATATGCGGCAGAATCCGATGATGTGGTCGAGTCGGAATATGTCGAAGTAGTTCTGCATGTGTTTGAGTCGTTGTTTCCACCATGTGTATTTTTCTTTTCGCATAGTCTGCCAGTTGTATAATGGGAATCCCCAGTTTTGTCCTTTTTGGCTGAAGAAGTCTGGTGGTGCTCCTGCCTGCAGAGAGCGTATGAAGTTTTCGGGTTTCTGCCACACGTCTGCTGAGTGTGGATGGACTCCGATTCCTATGTCTCCTTTGAGCTTTATTCCTTTGTGTATGGCATGCTGGTGTGCTGCTGTGAGTTGTCTGTGCAGCACCCACTGCTGGTAGAATGTGTAGTAGTGGCATGGGGTGTCGGTGTGCTTGGGTGAGTTGTTTTTTGTGTGTTTTTGTTGTGTGTGGATTGTCCATTTTTCTCGTTCTTGCTCTTTCCATCGTTCTTGTCCTCTCCAATGGTCGGAATCTGGTGTGTGGTATGTGTCTCGGTGTGCACACCATGCTGCATATGGTACGAGCCATTCTGCTTGTTCTTTAAACCATTGTCTGAAATCTCTGTTTCTGCGAACTTGTTCCCACTGTTCTGCAAATGAGAGTTGTATATATTCATTTTTGAGTTTCATGACTGCCTCGTAGTGTACTACGGGTTGGGCGTTAAGTTGTTGTCGTTCTTTTTCCCATCTTCTCCGATGTTTTGCTGGCATATTGACGTCAGGCAGCTGCCGCAGGTCAATATATATGGGGTGAAGTGCAAAGACTGATACTGCTGAGTATGGATAGCTGTCGTGCCATGTCATCGTGGCTGATGTGTCGTTCACGGGTAGTAGCTGCAATACTTTCTGACCTGTATCGGCGATCCAGTCTATCATTGAGCATAGATCGCCGAAGTCGCCGACTCCGCAACTGCCTTCTGAGCGCAGAGAGAATACGGGTACGAGTGTTCCTGCATGTCGTGGATGGGGGAAGTCAAGGGATACGTCGGGGAGCTCTGTCACTACACACCTGTCTTTCTCTATGCGTAGCTGTCTGTTTTCTCCTGTCTCCCAACGTACTTTCTCTGTGTTGCGGGCAACAAACTTCACTGCTGTAGGTCCCCACGTCAAGGCGTCGTCGGGAAGTGCCACGCTCCATCTGCTTTCTCCTATCTGTTGCATCACGATTCCTTTTTGAACATCCCAACTGCCAAGGGCTGGACTTTCTCCGACCAGGTACAGACGCTCGTCATCAAGCAGATGGGGGGCACGTACCATCACCATGCAGTGGTCTTCATCTGACTGTCCTGCGGTGCTGTATGTTGCCGTGTCCTGCTGACAATCGGCAGGACTGACGGACTCGTCACTGTACAAAAAGGCATCTTCTGGAGCATCCTGCCAACGGCACCACACAGTGCAGATACGGTTACGCAAAGCCTCCAGAGGCAGCACATGCGGAGAGCGCCTCCACTCCTCGCGCAGAGGGTATCCGTCTTCATCAACAACGCTGAAGAAGAAGCGCCCAACGTCGCCCACATCTCTGGGCACGGCATCAATATGAGTGCACCAGTTAATGCCGTCCATTGAGGACAGTGGAAAATTAACAATGTCTCCATCACACAAAAAATGTACCCGAAGCGTTGCTTTGTCACTCACCATATGTGTGGTGTCGTAGTCAAGATGTAATGTAATCATATAGAGTAGAAAAATAAAGATGGCACGAAGGTAGAGATTTTTATACAATGTTACATTCAGCAGTCTGGAAAAAGTTTGCTCTGCACGGACTGATAAAGCTATGTGTACAGGTGGCGTTCTGTCGCACACAGAGGCAGGAAAGGGTCATGTAGACCTGCGTTGTCGGCGCTGACTAGGACGGTAGATGACAGTGATGAAAAACAACACGCTTGTTGCATGATACAAGGTATTTCATTACATTTGCCCCATAATACACATACGTCATCTAACACATCAGCACATGAAAATCTTCGCCATAGGCATGAACTATGCCCTGCACAATAAAGAGCTGCATGGCACGTTATTAAAGACAGAACAGCCTGTCATCTTCCTGAAGCCCGACACGGCACTGCTGCGTCCAGGCAAACCTTTTTTTGTTCCAACCTACATGGGGCGAGTGGACTACGAAACAGAAGTCATCATACGATTCAGCAAGGCGGGAAAAAATATCGATCCTCGGTTTGCGCAACGCTATTACGATGCTATCAGCCTCGGTTTTGACTTCACCGCACGCGACATGCAGGCACAGTTCAAAAAACAAGGGAGGCCATGGGATATCTCTAAAGGCTTCGACCAGTCGGCAGTCATTGGAGAATGGGTTGCGAAGGAAGAACTGCCCGACATACAAAAACTCCACTTCAACATGAGGAAGAATGGCCAAACCATGCAGGAAGGACACACAGCCGACATGCTCTACACCGTAGCAGATATCATTGCCTACATCAGCAAGTTCTACACCATACACACTGGTGACATACTCTACACCGGAACACCTTCAGGAATAGGACCTGTCGAGCCGGGAGACAAGCTGACAGCAACCCTGGAAGGCAAAGAAGTGCTGGCTCTACAGTGCAAATAGAAGCCGATGCTTACTCAAGAAGATGAAAAAGAATACCACCTAACCCCTTATGGCGAGACAACGCTACATACATAACAATAACATACTCATGCGATGGTGCTGTGGCATCGCCCTCTTCTGCATGGTGTCGTTGACAAATGCACAGCAACATTTTGTCAACCTTTCTGCCAGCGACATACGCATAGACAGCATGCTGCCGGCATACACACACGCCTTCACACTGCCAGGGCAATATCAGGACTCCATATACCATGCTACGGTGAAATATCCTGAGTATATCGACATGACACCACAGGAAACGGCACGCTATCAGGCCATCACAAATCATCCACCTATGGTGCAGCAGCAGATAGTGGTGGAGCGCAAGCAAGCCAAGCTGGAAGTCATAATAACACCCATCGTCGTCGTCAACGGCAGGTATAAGTGGCTCGTCAGCTTCATGATAGATATACAAAGCTCACCTATACAACGAACAAAACATAAGCACTCCACAACCTCTGTGCCATCAGCAGCTGACACTTACGCAGAACACTCTGTGCTTAAACAAGGCACATGGGCAAAGATACGTGTGCCGCAGACTGGTGTGTACCGTATCAGCAACGAACTGATACAGCAAGCTGGATTCAGCAATATCAACAATGTAAAAGTGTACGGTTATGGTGGCAATCTGCAGCCAGAAAAAATAAACGCCGATTATCTACAACAGACAGACGACCTGAAAGAAGTGCCACTATATAAGAACGGCTCTCAGCTCCTCTTCTATGCCAAAGGGCCCGTGAGCTATGAGAAAGGAACACTTGAAGATATAGCCACTGACTATCAGTACAAGTTATCAAAAGTCGTAGAACAGGCACGAAGAAGAAACTACTATTCCGACTACGGATACTATTTCCTCACTGAAGGCGATACACCACATCAGACAGTCGACAGCGCCACATTCGTCAATGCCTTCTATCCCTCCGCCGACGACTGCAACAGCCTCTACGAAGTAGACGAACATGCCTGGTATCAAGGAGGAAGACAGCTCTACGACAGTAAGATCATAGCCACAGCAGAAACAGCCGAGTACACGCTAAAACGTAAAGGAACAGCCAGCAGAGGAAGAATGATACTTTACGCCACTGCTGAGACAAACACCAACATACACATCACCCTCAACGGCAAAACAATAGGAAATCTGGCAGTATACAGCAGCGACAGTTATGACCACGGATGCCGTACAGGACAGATTTATGACGTCGACAACCTCGAGGCAGATAATGTAATCACCATCAAGAACAACGGAAGCGGAGCTGTGCGGCTCGACTACATACAGATTACTGTAGATGCAGACCATGCTGCCCCCCCACCAACGCTGTCAGCCAGTGCAACACATCCCACACCAGAATATGTCTACCACATCACCAACCAAGACCTGCATGCCGACACTCCAGTCGATATGGTCATCATCATACCCACATCACAAAAACTGCGTCCAGAAGCAGAACGCCTCAAACAGCACCACGAGCAGCACGACAAACTCAGGGTGCGTATAGTGCCGGCAGACGAAATGTACAATGAGTTCAGTAGCGGAACACCCGAAGCCAATGCCTACCGCCGTTACCTCAAGATGCTCTACGACAGAGCAGAAACCGCGGCCGACATGCCACGCTATCTGCTACTCTTCGGAGATGCTGCATGGGACAACCGCATGAACAGCAGAGAGTGGACAAGCCATAATCCCGACGACTATCTGCTTGCTATGGAGAGCGAAAACTCCCTCAACGAAGTCAGCTGCTACATCGACGACGGATTCTACGGACTGCTTGACGAAGGAGAAGGCGACAACCCGATGTCGTCCGACAAGCTGGACATAGCAATAGGCCGCTTCCCCGTCAGGTCAGTAGAACAAGCACGCATCATTGTAGACAAGACTATTGACTATGCCAACAACAAGCACGCAGGTGCATGGCAGAACGTACTGATGTTTATGGGCGACGACGGCAACGCCAACGAGCACATGCGCGATGCCAACGACGCTGCAGAAGACATCAGAAGCAGATACCCGGGATACATCATCAAAAAAATAATGTGGGATGCCTATACACGGGAAACTTCGGCCACAGGAAATGCTTACCCCGAAGCCACCAAACTCATCAAGCAACAACAAGAACAAGGAGCATTGGTGATGGACTATGCCGGACACGGCTCGGAAATAAGCATCTCGCACGAACGAGTTCTGACAATCAACGACTTCCAAAACTTCACCAACAAGAATCTGCCCCTGTGGATAACCGCCTCATGTGACATCATGCCATTTGACGCAGCTACAACAAACATCGGCGAAGAAGCTCTGTTCAACAGCAAAGGAGGCGCCATAGCATTCTTCGGAACCACGAGAACAGTATATGCCAACCGCAACCGAGTGATGAATATGGCATTCCTACGCCATGTGCTATCAGTCAACAACGGAAAGAGAACCACACTCGGAGAAGCTCAGCAGCGCGCAAAAAACGACCTTATCACTTCAGGACAAGACCGCACGTCAAACAAATTACAATATTCCCTACTTGGCGACCCGGCATTGCCACTCAACACACCGACGATGCAGATTGTTCTCGACAGCATCAACAATAAGCCCCTGCAAAATACCGATGCCGACGACATCAACATACGAGCAGGAGAAAATGTAGTGCTGAAAGGACACATACAGTGCAACGATACCCTTGCCACCCACTTCAACGGCAATATCCACGCTACAGTACGCGATGCCAGAGAGCAAATAACCTGCAAACGCAACGACCCTGACATGGACAAGGCGAAGCCCCCTACCCCAGCCTTCACCTTCTACGACCATACCAAGACGCTCTATGCAGGTGCAAACAAAGTAGACAACGGAACATTTACCATCTCTTTTGCCGTACCCATGGACATCAACTACAGTAACAACAATGGACTCATCAATATACATGCGTTCAATACCGATGATCCGACACAACTAGCCCACTGCGCATACGACGGCTTTACAGTAGGCGGAACAGGAAACATAGGCAACGATAGTATAGGACCTTCCATATACTGCTACCTCAACAGTCCGTCCTTTACCAACGGAGGCGATGTGAATACAACACCATACTTCGTCGCCAACATAACCGACAAAGACGGTATCAACGCTTCAGGAACCGGAATAGGACATGACATGGAACTATGTATCGACGGACAGATGGCATACACATTTAATCTCAACGCCAACTTCCAATTCGACTTCGGAAGCTACACCCGCGGCACAACATGGTACAGCATTCCCGAACTCTCACCAGGAAGACATACGCTGACGTTCAGAGCATGGGACATACTCAACAATCCCTCGACGGCAACGCTCCACTTCAACGTGGTCAAAGCACTCAAGCCCAATATCCTCAGTTTAGACTGCACCCATAATCCTGCCTACACCAACACCACCTTCATCATCAACCACAACCGTACCGGAAGCCCCATCGACGTGGAACTCGACATCTACGACCTGAGCGGCAGACTGCTGTGGCAACACAAAGAAAATGCTGTCTCCACCTTGCCTACCTACACCATCGACTGGAATCTTAACGTGGATGGAGGACAGCGTTTACAGACAGGCGTCTACATCTACAGAGCGCAGATAAGCTGCGAAGGGAGTAAGTACACCTCAAAAGCTAAAAAACTTATCATAATCAATAAGTGATACAACGGGAAATACAACCTTAAACAATAAAACCAGAAAAACTACGTTAAGACAAATAGCAAAGCACATACACGATATGATAAAGAAGCTATCCATAACACTGCTGACATTGACTCTCGCCCTGAATATCTCTGCACAGAAAGAAGAGATATTCAATCCCGTAAAGACCAGTGTCACCTCACAAAGCATCGCACCCGACGCTCGTGCCGGAGGTATGGGCGACGTCGGTGCAGCCACCGATCCAGACGTGGCATCACAATATTGGAACCCAGCCAAGTACCCCTTCTGCATATCAAGGGCAGGAGTGTCTGTCAACTATACACCATGGCTCCGACAACTAGTCAACGACATCGACCTGGCATACGTCTCAGGCTACTATCGCATAGGCGACTATTCAGCCGTCAGCGCATCGTTGCGCTATTTCTCACTCGGAGAAGTATACACCAACGCCTCTATGACAGAAGGAGACAACATGACCATCAACCCCTACGAGATGTCATTAGACGTAGGCTATTCACTGATGCTCAGCGAGACATTCTCACTCGGTGCAGCTGTCAGGTGGATTTACTCCGACCTGACATGGAACTACACCGACGACACCAGCCCAGCATCAGCCTTTGCTGCCGACCTGGCATGCTACTATCAGAACTATATCAACATAGGAGCGCGCGAATGCCAGTTGGGACTCGGACTGAACATCTCCAACATCGGTTCAAAAATAACCTTCAGTGGAGATGACCGCAGCGAATTTATACCCACCAACCTGCGTCTAGGAGCCTCGCTGATGATTCCTATCGACGAATACAACCGCTTTACCATTGCCGCCGATGCCAACAAACTGCTCGTGCCTACCTATCCCTTGCAGGAAGAGGGCGAGACAACAGAAGACTATCAGGACCGAGTACAGAAAGACTACTACGATGTCTCGTCAATAAGCGGCATCTTCAAGAGCTTCGGAGATGCACCTGGAGGATTTAAGGAAGAACTCCAGGAGATACAGTGGAGCGTGGGTGCCGAATACACATACCACGACCAGTTCTCTGTACGCGCAGGATACCACCACGAGTCAGAAAACAAGGGTAACCGCAAATACTTTACCGTAGGTGCAGGCTTCAAAATGAGTGTCTTCCAGCTCGACGCAGGATACGTCATCTCCACAGCAAAGAGCAACCCACTCGACCAAACACTGCGATTCTCACTCACATTCGACTTGGACGGAATAAAAGACCTCTTCAAACGAAGATAATAAACCACCATACATTAGCCCCTTTCTTACCCGGAAAGGGGTTTTTAATGCCAGGAAACCATCCATAACGGCTCATTCACACATCATCCATAACCCCAAAAAACACCTACCACATGAGAATAGGACAAGGCTACGACGTTCACCGACTCACTGAAGGCCGACCACTGATACTCGGAGGCATACCCATACCTTTCGACAGAGGCCTGCTCGGACACAGCGACGCCGACGTGCTCATACACGCCATTGCCGACGCACTGCTCGGAGCAGCTGCCATGAGAGACATAGGATACCACTTTCCCGACACATCAGAGCACACCAAAGACATGGACAGCAGAATAATACTGCGCAAAGTGGTGCAGATGTTAGGTGAAAAGGGATACCGCATCGTAAACATCGACGCAACCATCATAGCACAACAGCCCAAGCTGTCGCCATACATCACACAGATGCAGCAGAGTGTAGCTGAAGTGTGCGGCACAGACAACGACAGCATCTCCATCAAAGCCACCACCACCGAGCGCCTCGGCTTCACCGGCAGAGAAGAAGGCATAGCCACCATCGCTGTAGCACTCATCGACAACATAGACTGAAGCGCAGCAAGCAGGCAAACAAAACATTTTTTTACACTTAAGTGTAACATTTCTGTTCCTGAAACGTCATTCATATAAGAGCACCCATGAAGAACTGTACCTTCCGACACGATATACTGCCCCTCAAGGACATGCTCTTCCGCGTGGCATTGCGCATTGTCACCGTCAGACAGGATGCAGAAGACATCGTTCAGGAAACCCTGCTTAAAGTTTGGAACCGACGCGATTCATGGGACAACATAGAGTCGATGGAGGCTTGGTGCGTCTCAATATGCCGCAATCTGGCTCTCGACACACTGCGCAAAAGAGGGATACGACAAGTTGCCGAAACTGAAACCATACAGCAACAACGAGCCGACAACAGCCCGACACCACTCGAGGAAACACATCACAATGACCGGGTGATACGCGTAAGAGAGCTCATAGACACACTGCCAGAGAAACAACGCACATGCCTGCAGCTGCGCGATGTGGAAGGGAAAAGCTACAAAGAAATTGCCGACATACTCGGCATAACACAAGAACAAGTAAAAGTAAACATCTTCCGCGGACGACAAACCGTCAGAAACCGTTACCAAAAGATAGACGAATATGGATTATAAGTACATTGACCAACTGTTAGAACGCTACTGGCAATGTCTTACGACGTTGGAAGAAGAGCGCATCCTGCGTGCTTTCTTCGAGCAAGAGGACGTTCCGGCTCACCTGTTGCAGTGGCGTGAGTGGTTCGTCTATCCACAGGCAGAGCTGCAAGAGCAAGGCCTCGGTGACGACTTCGAAGAACGCATGCTCTCACTCGTCGACGAACCGCCAGTAGTGAAGGCAAGAACCATAAGCCTCAGAAAACGACTGCGCCCTCTGACAAGAGCAGCAGCAGTAGTGGCAATAGTCCTCACATTGGGAAATGCCATACAAATATCGCTCGACAAACCGCGTAGTAATAAAGACAGTAACGAGGAAGGCATCACCGAAAATGCCACCATGGCAAAGAATGACAGCATTCTGACAGACTCCGCAAAGCAAGTGCCATTCACGGAAGTGATACGGACATGGAACAACGATGCACACAGATTACAAATACAATAAGAATTCATTTTCACGTTTTCATATAACAGTCATTTAGTTTTAGTAAAACAACTTCCGAACCCTCCGTGGTTCATTCTCTCATTTCACAGTGGAACCTCATCGTGTTCCCACGCAATAAGCTGCCCCACATAAGGCAGCTTTTTGTGTGCCCTGATGCACAACACCCATACACCAAAGTCAATGAGATTGGTGTGCAACCGTAGCACGGATACTTGCCAAACGGGCACCATGCATAAACAAATATCAGTGATATTGGTCATCAATATCACTGATATTTGTTTATGCATGGTCCCACTTTTGCGTTGCTGTCGGGCTATGTTACCGCTTTTATCTGGCGTTGTTTATCCAAAAGTTATGGTGCTTTGTATTGGTGCGTTAGACTCCTCGTTATTGTCAACGACGCGCTGCTGGTTGCTGAGGTTGGAAATCTCTTTGGCCTGCATGCGGCTACGGGTGTAGGTAGGGGAGTTCTCCACAGCCAAGATTACTTCTTCATTGTCGAGGTCTTCGGCCTTGAAGAGATAGATGTTCGGGCTGCGTTTCACCTGGGTGCTGTTGCCAGTCTTGTAGTAGCCTTCTCTTCTTTCTTCTTTCTTGGCTTCAGCCTCCATCTCTTCCTGACGCTTTTCTTCGTCTTCTCTTGTGCGTGTAGCGATGTGGTCTTCCATACCGTCTACACGTTTGATGCCGAATCCGGTGGCAAGGATGGTTACCTTCACCTTAGAGCCCAGTGAATTGTCGACGGTGAGACCCCATTTGGTTTCGAAGTTACGACCGAAGCGCGACATGAAGTCGTTGACCTCGTTCATTTCGTCCATCATGAGGGTGCCGTTTTCTTCATCGTTCTCTGCAAAGGCGATGGAGAGCAGTATCTTTTTGGAGTTGTAAACGTCGTTTTCGTTGAGCAGAGGTGAGTTGAGTGCGTTTTCAATAGCCTTGCGCACACGTCCTTCGCCTTCGCCAAAGCCTGTAGACATGATGGCTACGCCGCCGTCTTTCAGCACAGTCTTCACATCGTTGAAGTCGAGGTTGATGACACCACGTATGGTAATGATTTCTGCTATTGACTTAGCAGCCACGCTCAGGATGTCGTCAGCCTTTTCCAGTGCGTTCATGACTGAGAAGTCGGGATAGAGTTCGCGCAGCCTCTCGTTGTTGATGACGAGCAGTGCGTCAACATGCTTTGCCATCTCTTCGACGCCGTCGAGGGCTTGGTCGATTTTTTTCTTTCCTTCGAAGAGGAAGGGGATGGTAACGATACCAACGGTGAGGATTCCTTCTTCTTTAGAGAGTCTTGCTACGACGGGAGCAGCTCCTGTTCCTGTTCCTCCGCCCATACCGGCGGTGATGAATACCATCTTGGTGCCGTCGGTAAGTTGTCTCTTCAGGGCTTCGGTGCTTTCTTCTGCAGCCTGACGTGCTACTTCGGGCTTGTTGCCGGCGCCGAGTCCTTCGCCGAGTTGTACCTGTACAGGTACGTTGGAGGCTTTCAGTGCCTGTGCATCGGTGTTGGTTACCATGAACGATACGTCGTGTATCCCTTCCAGATACATATGGTTGACGGCATTTCCGCCACCACCGCCGACGCCGATAACTTTGATGATACTCTTTTCGTGCTGATCGTCTTGTCCAAAGTCAAGTCGAGAGGGCTGCTTTTTGCTTTGGCTGTTGTCGCTGCCGAAGTCTAAGATGCCTGAAGTCTGTGTGTTATCTGATTTTTTTGCCATGTTGTATATTCGTTGTTATGGGGTGAATAGTATGTCTGTTTATGTGATTGAGGATGATAGATTGGTGTGGTGTGAGGGATTGTTGGTTAGTTACTGTCTTTTTCTTCTTCCATGATGTCCTTCACGAGTTTTCCAAATCTTTTCTTCAGGCGGTTGATGAAGCTGTTTTCTTTTCTCTTCTTCCTTTCCTCTTCTTCCTTTCTTCTTAGTTCTTCGAGGCGCTCTCTCTCTTCTTCCTCTTTTCTTTTCTTTTCGGCTTCTATCTGTGCGCGCTCGGCTTCGGTCTGTATTACCTCGGGTGTGAGAGTATTGGGGTTGCGCGGTTCGCGTGGTATTTCATTGCCGATTTCGTCTTCTGTGGTCTCGTTGTGTGCGGGTGTGAACAGGGTGCTGTTCAGCTCACGTCCGGCACAGTTCAAGTCGCCTTTGGAGAGGAGGGCCAGAATGGTGTTCATGGTGCCGTCCTGAGCCTTGATGTCGGGATGGTTGCTGTCGATGGTTTGGTTGACAGTGTGGGCAATACGTACCTTGTTCTTCTTGGTGTGGTATTGGAATGCCTTGTCAATGTTTTCTATGTTTGAGCCGCCACCGGTGATGATGATGCCTCCCAGGAGCTTGTCGGTGTACTCCTGCGGTACTTGGAACCATGCGTTGCGAATGATCTCCTCCATACGACACTCTACTAATGATGTAAAGTCTTTGGCGGAAATGGAGCGTTCGCCGTCAATACTCAGTAGTGTGTTGCTGGGTTCTTGCTCTTCGTTGTATGCTGAGGCATATTTCAGTTTCAATTCTTCAGCTTCTGCTTCGTCTATCTGCAGGTTGGTGAGGTCTTTGTTGATGTTGTTGCTTCCCAAAGGTATCACAGCGAGGTGACGCAGCAGGTTGCGGTAGTATGTTGCTACGGTGGTGGTGTCGGCACCTATGTCGACGAGCATACATCCGTTGCGTCGTTCCGATTCGGTTAGCACGCTCTCTGCCAGCACCAGTGGGGAGAGATAGAGCTCGGCGATAGCTATGCCTGTGTCTTGGAAACACTTGTTGAATTTCCTGTCGAAAGTCTTTCTCCACAAGATGTTGAGGAAGTTTCCTTCCAACTTGGTGCACTGTATGCCTACGGGGTCAAGCTGGTACTGCTGGTCAACTTTGTATTCCTGTGTTGCCTGTCCTATGATGGTATGGTCGGGATACTGCATGTTGCGGTTGCTGTCCATGAGTTCGTCCACCATTTCGTCGGTGATGACAGTCTCGGTGTCAAATGTTTTGTTGATGACATTGCGCACGCTGCGTATCGACTGTCCGCCGGCACCGACGTAAACGCATTTGATTTCGTATCCCAAAGAGGTGGATAACTTGTTTACCACTTCTTTCAACAGGGCTTCCGTCTTGTCGATGTTGTACACTACGCCCTTTCTTATGCATCCGTGGGTAGGCTCTTTTACCACTTTCAACACGGTGATGCTTCCATCAATGTTCTTTCGTCCTGCTACGCCGATGATTTTCGACGAGCCCAGCTCTATGGCTACAATAAATTCTTTCGACATGTCTTTGGGTGTGTTATGTTTGTTATTATTTTTTGCAGATTATCTGGTTGTCGTATTCTATGTTGATGTAATTAAACTTCTCCCATCCTATACGGGCAAGTCCGTATTTGTAGAACTTTTCCAGTCTGTCCAGTTTCTTGGTGATGAATGTAGCGATGTTGTTTTCTTCGCCGTTGTTGGCAGGCAGGTGTCCTATGTATATGATGTGATTGCCCACTCGCGGTACGAGTTCTACACCACGATTGGCGAGGATGTTGATTTGCTCTATCTGCTGTTGCCACAGCTCGTCTTCGTTGATGGTTGTGGCGAGGGGGAACAGGTATTGACGGGCATAGTTCTTGGAGATGTATCCCGTGGCAACGATTACATCGACATTGTAAGGTGTGGGGGGCATGATGTTGCCCGATTCGTCTATATAATAATCGTCGTTGTATGTCTTTACACGCATGATGGGCAGGCGTTGTTCGACATCGATGATAAGATTGCCTTCTGCTGTGACGCTGGCTTCGGCTTCTTTCACCAGCGGTGAGGCTTTGAGCAGCTTTTCCACCTCTCTGATGTTGATGGAGTCAGGCACATTGCCGAGCGGAGATATGTTGTGCTGCTGAAGCATGGAAAGTATGTTTTTCTCAGTAAGAAAGCCGTTGGTGTTGCCTTCAGTGATATTTATTTCTATGTTTTCGCAGCGTTCTGCGCTCTTGTCAGGAGTATTGAATGCTGTAACAGCCAGTACTAGGTATACAGCCAACACAACATTCAACACACTGAAGAGTATATATTGCCAGGATTTCATGGTTCTTTCTGTGTAATGAGTTGTGTGATGTGTGATATGTTGTTGTCTAAGTCTCCGGCACCGAGTATTACCAATACATCAAAGTCGCGTTGTCCAATGTATGATAGGATGTCTTCGGTGTGTACCAATTCTCGTTCTACGCCTGTCTTGAGGTTGTCGTAGATAAGATGAGGACCTACGCCAGGTATAGGCAGCTCGCGGGCAGGATAGATATCGGTAACTACCACCTCGTCAAGTTGGCTCAAGGCTTTGGCAAACTCCATATAGAAGTCGCGTGTGCGAGTGTAGAGGTGCGGCTGGAAGATGGCGGTGATGTGTCGGTCAGGATAAAGCTGTCGGATACTTCGTGCGCTCTCGTAGATCTCGCGAGGGTGATGGGCGTAGTCGCTGATGAGTACATGATGCGGAGTGCGAATCTTGAAGTCGAAGCGACGGTCAACACCTTTGTAGGTCATGATGCCGTAGCGCAGTTCTTCTTCATTGCATCCGCAGTGTTGTGCTATAGCCATTGCGGCGATGGCGTTTTCTATGTTGATGAGGATGGGCTGTCCCAGTTGCACCCGTTGCAGCGTCTGAGTGGGGGAGATGTAGTCGAAATATATCTCGCCGTTCTCTATGACGATGTTTTCGGCATGGTATTGTCCGTCGTGCAAGCCGTAGGAACACACTTCCACTTTGTCATTTGTCTGCGGCTGGAGCGTTGAGCGTGTGTTGACCAGCAACAGTCCACCCTCCTGTATGAGTGTGGTATAGTGTTGGAAGCTCTCCAGGTATGCCTCTTCTGTGCCATATATGTCAAGATGGTCGGGGTCGGTAGATGTTATAACCGATGCCCATGGGCGCAGATGGTGGAAGGAACGGTCGAACTCATCGGCTTCGATCACCACATAGTCGCTGTTGGCGAGGATGTAGTTGGTACCGTAGTTTTTGGAGATGCCGCCCAGGAAGGCGTTGCAGTCTATATGACTCTGGTGCAATATGTGTGCGCACATCGCCGAAGTGGTGGTTTTTCCGTGTGTACCGGCGAAACAGAGTCCTTTGTGTGTGCGAGTAAGGATGCCGAGAAGTTCAGCACGCTTGATGACACGATAGCCTCTTTGTCTGAAATATAGCAGTTCCTTGTGTGTTGCAGGCACAGCGGGTGTGTACACCACGAGGGTCGTTTCCGGATAACGGCATGCCTGTGGTATGGCATCTACGTCTTCGGTGTAGTGTAGCAAAGCCCCTTCGTCTTCCAATTTTTGCGTCAGCTCTGTTGACACGCGGTCGTAGCCTGCCACTACCAGGCCTCGGCTGATGGAATAGCGCACAAGAGCGCTCATACCAATGCCGCCGGCACCGATGAAGTAGATGGCTTTGTAGTTTTTAAATTCCATTGGGGATTGCTATGTCGGTTGTTTAGACGTAGTGTTAGTGTTGTTGGGCTAGGCGTATCACCTCTTTTGCAATGATTTCAGCCGACTGTGGCAGCGCCATGCTTTTGATGTTGTTGCTGAGCTGTTGCAGTCTGTTCTTGTCGGCGATAACCTCCAGTGCTGTCGGCAGCAGCTGCTCGCCTGCATCTGCGTCTTTCACCATGATGGCGGCATCTTTGTTTACCAGTGCCTGAGCGTTCTTTGTCTGATGGTCTTCGGCTACATTGGGGCTGGGGACAAGTATTACAGGTTTTCCGATGAGGCAGAATTCTGATATGCTTCCTGCTCCTGCGCGGCTCACTACTAAGTCGGCAGCGCGGTAGGCAGTGCCCATGTCGGCGATGAAGTCAACCATCTTTACATTGGCAGGCAGTGCTCCATCGGCCTGAAACTGTTCTTCCAGTGTGTGGAAATAGTATTTCCCTGTTTGCCACATGACCTGCACTCCGCTCTCTTTTATGGTGTCCAGATGTTTGATGACGCTTTCGTTGAGTGTTCGTGCTCCGAGGCTGCCTCCCACGATGAGCAGCACTGGCTGTGCAGGGTTGAAGCCCAGAGCTTGTACCGCCTGCTCGCGTGTCATGGAGTTGTTGAGCAGTGCCTGTCTCACGGGGTTGCCGGTCAGCATTATTTTCTCCTCAGGAAAGAATCGTTCCATGCCTTCGTATGCCACACAGATGACGCTTGCTTTCTTTGCCAGCAGTTTATTAGTGACTCCGGCATAGGAGTTTTGTTCCTGTAGCAGGCAGGGTATGCCCATGGCAGCTGCTTTGTTGAGCGTCGGCCCGCTAGCATATCCGCCCACACCGACGGCAACATCGGGTCGGAATGTTTTCAGTATACGTTTTGCTTTGCGCTGGCTGACCCATATTTTGTAGAGCACAGCTACGTTTTTCCATAAGTGTTTTCTGTCAAATCCGCGTATAGGCAGACCGTCGATGGTATAACCTTCGGCTGGCACTCGCTGCATCTCCATCCTGCCTTCGGCACCTACAAAGTGGATAGTTGCGTCGGGTTGAAGCTCACGTATGGCGTTAGCTATGGATACAGCGGGGAAGATATGTCCACCAGTGCCACCGCCACTGATGATTACGCGAACAGGTCTATTCATTGTTATAGTTTAAGCTTAACGTTCAGTTTCAGCCACATACAACCCTCATCGATGATGTCTGCACACGACAAGCAGGACCGATGATGATGTCACGGGGCTAATTTCTTGCAAATGTACACATTAAAATGCGTAGGTGCAACGAGTTTTTGTGAAATTTCTTTTGTCCAACAATGTT
This sequence comes from uncultured Prevotellaceae bacterium, assembly GCA_900320845.1. GTDB lineage: Bacteria > Bacteroidota > Bacteroidia > Bacteroidales > Bacteroidaceae > Prevotella. The sequence continues at coordinate 53,056 of ONTS01000005.1, forward strand.
TGCAAGAAATTTGGTAAACGATTGCTTTATAGTGCTTTATTGTGATAAGGCGGGTCGCTTTTCATCATTCTTTGTCCTCGTTGTGGCATTATGGGGTAACAATTTAGCGCTTTGTTCAAGCTTTTTCGCTGAATTGTTCTTTCCTTTTTGCCGTACGGCTGATGCTAAGGATGATGCCTAAGTAACAGCAGTTGATGATGGACGATGTACCACCTTTACTGATGAGTGGCAGCGGTTGTCCGGTCACAGGTCCTAATCCCACGGCGACACACATGTTGAAGAACGCCTGTGTGACGAGCAGTAGCGCCAATCCCATGGCCAAGAACGCCGGGAAGTTGTTCTCGCATCGCCCTGCTATGCGTCCGGTCCTTACCAAAAGGATGATGTAGAGGAACAAAACGCCTATGGCACCAAAGATGCCAAGCTCTTCTACCACGATGGCATAAATGAAGTCGGAGAACGCTTGGGGCAGATAGTCGCGCTCAACAGAGTTGCCTGGGCCCTTGCCAACGATGTTTGATGTGGCAATGGCAATGGCGGCATGACCTTCTTGTGCCTTCTCGGTGATGGGATATTCTTCGGGAGGATAGTCTTCGCTGTTGATAAATCCCACGATTCTCGACTTCCAAGTGTCAACTCGGTGGAGTAGGCCTGTGCGTTTTTCCGATTGAGCATCTACTTGGGTGATGTTGGCGGGCTGACCCTCGACGGGCTGCGTCTTTTCCTCGTGTCCGAAGGTGTAGATGAACAATGCAAAGATAAAAGCTAAGCCCATACATACTCCGATAACTCTACCTATAGACTTGAGTGGTACCCTGCCTATGAACATCATCAGCAGTAAGACAATGATGATGAGTAAGGCTGTGGAGAGGTTTTCTAAAGCAATGGGCAGCACTATGAATGCACTTGTGATGAGAATGTATTTGCAAGCCCGCTGTTCGGCGCCGTTTGGCGTCTGCAGTGAACTCAAAATCTGCGCAGCGGCAAATACCAGTGCGCCCTTTCCTATCTCCGATGGCTGGAAAGCGATGCCCATCAGCGTCATCCATCGGGCACCGTCGTTGGTACGTTCACCGAGCACAAGCACATAGATGAGCGTGAGGAAGGATATGAACAGCAACGGTAGCGTCGCCACACGGAAATTTTTGCAGTGTATGGTTTGCAGCACCAACATGGCAAAGAAGCCCAAGAGCAGCAGACCAGTGTGCTTAATGATTGGTCCCCAATAGTTACCACCTTTGTATGACAGCGAACTTGAAGCGCTGAATACCTCAAGGACGCTGATGACAAATAGAAGGAAAAACACCATCCAGATGACTTTGTCGCCTTTGAATAAGTTGTTTACAGATTTTTGCATGTAGCTTGTGGTTGGTATTAGGGAGTGTCTTTAAGTATAGAAAGTTGCGTTGGTTACATGTTTTTCACCAAGTGTTTGAACTGTTCACCACGATCTTCCATGTTATGGAACAAGTCGAAAGATGCGCAGCAGGGACTTAGCAGCACCACATCGCCGTCTTCTGCTACCGAGGCGCAAGCTGCCACGCAGTCTTTCATGCTATGGGTGTCGAAGGTAGGCAGCCCGAAGCTGTCGAAGTTGTCGTGAAGTTTGCTATTGTCGGCGCCCAAGTATACGATGGCTTTGCACTTTTCGCGTATGAGAGGGAACAGCTGGCTGTAGTCATTGCCCTTATCCAGTCCGCCTACTATAAGTATGGTGGGACGTGTTTGGCTTTCCAGTGCATACCAGCAGGCGTCTACGTTGGTGGCTTTCGAGTCATTAATATATCGTACGCCAGCCACGTCAGCCACGTATTCCAGCCTGTGTTCTACGCCAGCGAAGGTGCTGAGAGCCTTGCGGATAAACTCTTTGTCGATGCCAGCCACGTTGGCGGCGATACCGGCTGCCAAGGAGTTGTACATGTTGTGTTTGCCACGCAACGACAATGACTCCTGTTCCATGTTGAAAGGAGTGGGGTATTCCACTATATATTGTCCCTTTTCAATGTATCCTATGACACCATTTTTCTTCAGTAGGGCGAAGGGGCAGTTCACTGCCTTGATGTCGTAGTGTTCCAGTTCGCGGCGAATGATGGGGTCGTCGTACCAATATACGAAGGCGTCTTCCTCCGTCTGGTTTTGCACGATGCGCATTTTGGCATCCACATAGCGCTGCATCTCGCCACCGTAGCGGTCCAGATGGTCGGGTGTGATATTGAGTAGGATGGCCACATTGGCGCGGAAGTCGTACATGTTGTCGAGCTGGAACGAGCTTAGTTCTATGATATAGTATTCGTGCGGTTGCTCAGCCACCTGTAAAGCGAGGCTCTTTCCGATGTTGCCTGCCAGTCCTGCATCGTAGCCGGCGGTGCGGAAGATGTGATAGATGAGCGATGTTGTCGTTGTCTTTCCGTTACTTCCGGTGATGCATATCATCTTAGCGTCGGTGTATCTGCCGGCAAATTCTATCTCGCTGATGATAGGAATGCCTTGCTCTTTGGCTTTAATGATGATGGGCGCCGTGTCGGGTATGCCCGGGCTTTTGATGATTTCGCACGCAGCCAGTATGCGTCCTTCATTGTGTCCGCCTTCTTCCCATGCTATGCCGCGCTCGTCGAGCATGGTCTTGTAGTGTTGTTGTATGGATCCGTTGTCGGATATCCATACATCGTAACCTTCTTTCTTGGCAAGAATGGCTGCACCGACACCGCTCTCAGCGGCACCGAGGATGGCGATGGACTGTTGTGATATCATAGGTGAAAGAGATATTGCTTTATTGGGTTATGAAAGGTATTGTGATTTGTCGGTTGCGCTGTCGCTTCCGCTGCTGAATGGTCTGATGTTTATCGTATCTTTAGTGTGATGATGGCGAGTGCTGCCAACAGGATGGTAACTATCCAGAAGCGCAATGTTATCTTAGTCTCAAACAACACGTTGCGCGGTCGCTTCAGCAGGTACGAGCATCCCTCCACGAGGTCTTTGTCGGTAGTGCGGAAATGGTCGTGAATGGGAGTGCGTTTGAAGATGCGCTGCTTGCGACCTTTGCGCTTTCCTAACTTATAGTAGCTCACCTGCATGATAACGCTTAGCGACTCGATGAAGAAGATGCCGCACAGCAATGGCAGTAGCAGCTCTTTGTGGATGATGATAGCCGAAACGGCTATGATTCCTCCGATGGTTAGCGAGCCAGTGTCGCCCATGAATACCTGAGCTGGGAACGTGTTGTACCATAAGAAGCCTAATAGCGCTCCGACAAAGGCACACATGAATACCACAAGTTCCTGACTATCGGGTATATACATAATGTTGAGGTAGGCAGCGTACTCTATGTGGCTACTCACATACGCCAATATGCCTACAGCTATGCCTATGATGGCTGAGTTGCCGGCGCACATGCCGTCCATACCGTCGTTGAGGTTAGCACCGTTAGACACTGCCGTGACAACGATGATGACCATCAGCATGAACAATATCCAGCCACCGATCTCTTTGTTGTCGCCCAAGAAGCCCATCAGGTCGCTATAGTCAAGGTTCTGGTTTTTTACAAACGGGATGGTGGTTTTCAGCGATTTCGTCGCTTCCTTGCTATGGTTGACCACCACTTCAGTCTTATTCTTCTGTGTCTCTACGTTCTCGTTGATCTTAGCGTCGGGGCTTAGCCACAGCATCAGGCCTACTATGAGTCCCAGTCCTACCTGACCCACAATCTTGAACTTACCTTTCAGTCCCTCTTTGTGGTGGTGGAATATCTTGATGTAGTCATCTAGTCCGCCAAGCAGTCCCAACCACAGCGTGGTAACTATCATCAGTATGAGGTATATGTTGCGCAAGCGGCCAAAAAGGAGCACCGGTACCAGTATGGCAACAATGATTATGATGCCTCCCATAGTAGGAACACCCACCTTACTTAGCCCATATGGATCTATTTTGACATCTCGTGCTGTCTCAGTTATTTGTTTTTTCTTCGAATATTTGATAAACCACCCGCCAAACCATACACTGATGATGAGCGAAAGCATCAGGGCCAGCAGAGAACGGAAGGAGATATATCCCCAGATGTGTGCGCCCGGCACACCAAACTGTTCTAAAAAACGGAAGAGATAGTAGAGCATAATGTTTCTGTTTATGATGAGGTAGGTGTCCTTTGGTCAGTGTCCGTCTGCCGAAGGGGCTCCGATGGCGATGCCTTATTATTGTAGTAGGTTTGGTGGAGTTATTCTTTGGGTATCCGGGAGGACAGTACCTATATGTTGTTTACTGATGATTGTCTGTTGTAGTGGTATCCAGCATTTGTGTCTGCCATGCCTGTGTCTATTGTGCAAATACCTCCTCTATCACCTCGTGGTCATTGAAGTGGTGTTTCACGCCTTTTATTTCTTGATAGTCTTCGTGTCCTTTTCCTGCCACAAGTACCACGTCGCCCTTGTCAGCCATGGTGCATGCCGTGCGAATGGCCTCTCTTCGGTCGACGATGCAGAGTGTTTTCTTCATTTGTGGGGCGTTGAGTCCGGCTGCCATTTCGTCGATGATGGTTTGCGGGTCCTCAAAGCGCGGGTTGTCGCTGGTCAGTATGACGATATCGCTTGCTATAGCTGCCTGTTGTGCCATGAGAGGGCGTTTCCCTGCATCTCTGTTGCCACCTGCTCCGCACACGGTGATGATGCGCCCCTTCCCATTTTGCACGTCGTGCAGGGCTGTAAGCACGTTGGCGAGAGCGTCAGGCGTGTGGGCATAGTCCACCACGGCAACTCTTCCGTCGGCTGCATACACCGGCTGTAGGCGACCGCTGACGCTGTGCAGGGTACTCATGGCGAGCAGTATTTCCTCGCGGCTTTGTCCGAGCATGCGGGCGCAGCCGTAGACGGCGAGAAGGTTGCTCACGTTGAAGCGTCCTATGAACTGAACGCCTACCTCTTGTCCGTCTATTTCAAGGTACATACCTTCGAAGTGGCACTCAAGGATGTGTGCGCGGAAGTCAGCCATGCGCTGAACGGAGTACGTCTTCACCTCAGCCTTCGTGTTTTGCGTCATGAACAGACCATTCTTGTCGTCGGCATTGGTGATGGCAAAGGCTTGTTTGCCTAAGGAGTCGAAGAAAAGTTTCTTGGCGTCGCGGTAATTCTCCAGTGTCTTGTGGAAATCGAGGTGATCTCGCGTGAGGTTGGTGAAGATGCCGCCTCTGAATGTGAGTCCGCCGATGCGGTGTTGGGCTATGGCGTGCGACGAACATTCCATGAACACATACTCGCACTGAGCATCTGCCATGCGTGCCAGCAGGCTGTTGAGTGCTATGGCGTCCGGAGTGGTGTGTGTGGCAGGAATGGCTTTGCCGTCAATGTAGTTGCACACTGTGGAGATGAGTCCGCAGCGGTGTCCCCATTGGCGGTACATATTATATAGGAGTGTGGCAATGGTGGTCTTTCCGTTGGTACCTGTCACACCTACGAGGGTAAGGTGTCGTGACGGATGACCGTGGAAAGCCGATGCTAGAGGTCCTATTGCCACCGAGGTGTCGTCCACCTGTATGATGGTGGTGTCAGTATCGTTTTTCCAATCACCCACTTCCTCGCATACTATTGCCGAAGCACCTTGTGCCAGTACGGCAGGTATGTAGCTATGTCCGTCTGTTTGCGTGCCGCGCATGGCTACGAACAGTCCGCCTTGGCTCACCCGACGCGAGTCAAGGGCTATGTGGTCTATGTCGACAGCCGTGCTGCCGATGATGTTGCTGACCTTTATGTCTTGCAGAATGGTGGAAAGTATCATGGGTAATGGATGATGGGTGTTATGTTAATAGAGTCGTAGGTGTGTTGATGGGTTTAGCCCAGTCGCAGCACGGCCAACTGTTTGGGACCAATCTTGGTACCTGCGGAGATGCTTTGTTCTATAACTCTGCCTCGTCCTTCAATTTTTACCTTCAATCCTCGTTTTTCTAGCATGGAAAGTGCGTCGCGTGCACCCATACCGAGCACGTTGGGCATAATGTTGGCTTGATATTGCTCCAACTTTTTGAGGTTGAAGTTCTTGTTTGAGTAGTTGGCGGTTCCATGTGTAGGTGCAGCTGAGCGCGGGGTGTTCTGCCATTCGCCCGAGGTCTTGTACCCCAGCTTTGTCAATACGATGTCGGTGGCTCTCAGGTCGCCGCGTTTCACGTCGGGATAGAGGCGTGCTGTTGCTTCCTTGGCTTTCTTAGAGTCGCGTTTGATGTCCTGTGCCATGATGCCTTCGGCAATATTGTGGAACACTATTCCACTCATGGCTCCTCCTGAGCCACCATATTGTTTCTGTATGCACACAATGCACGTGTATCGGGGTTTGTCAGCGGGGAAGTATCCGCAGAAACTGAGCAGATAGCGCATAACTCCAGCGCGGTAGCCGCCAGGACCGGCAATCTGTGCAGTACCTGTCTTACCAGCCACCTTGAACAGTTTGGAGCCGGCTCTCTTTCCCAATCCTACCGACACCACCTTTTCGAGCATTTTCTGCATCTTTGCTATGGCATCCTTGTTGGCTATCTGGTCTTTCATGACTACCGGTGCGATTTTTTCCACCACCTTGCCGTCGCGGCGTATCTCTTTGACGATGCGCGGACGCATCATCTTGCCGTTGTTAGCAATGGCGTTGTAGAATGTCAGGGTTGAGATGGGGGGCACCTGAGTGACGTATCCGATACTCATCCAAGGCAAGTCAGACTTACTCCAGCTCTTTTTTTCAGCCGGACCTTTGATTCGTGGTGGTTGATATCCAGGTAGAGGCAGTTTCAGGTCAACACCGATGCCTACGCGTCGAAGGCCTTCTACAAATGCCTGTGGGTTGGAGCGATAGCCGTTGTCTATGATGGTGCTGACGCCGATGTTGGAGCTTTGCTGCAGAATTTCGGGCACTGTCAGGGCACCATAGCCTCCTTTCGACCAGTTGTGGTCCTTCATCTCGCGTCCATACATCATCTTCTTACCACCCATACAGTTTATTACTTGTGTGGTGTCAGTCTTTTTGTCGTCTAAGGCTACCAGTATGCTTGCAGTTTTGAAAACTGAGCCCGGTTCCATTAAGTCGGCGATGGCATGCGGGTACTGCTCCGTGTAGGAGCCGTCGGAGTTGAGGTCGAGGTTGACCATTGCCTTGATATCACCTGTTTCCACTTCCATGACGATGGCTACGCCAGTGTATGCACCGATTTCCGTAAGCTCTTCGCGCAGGTAGCGTTCAGCCATGTCCTGTATATTGACGTCAAGTGTGGTGACGATGTCAGCTCCGTCTATGGGTGCCTTCTCACTTATTGTGAGTATCTTGTCGCGCACTTTCGTCTGTCTTCTCCATCCGTCCTGTCCACGCAGTATGCTGTCGAAGGCCTGTTCCAGTCCTGCTCGCGGCTCGTCAAGGTCTCCGTAGATGTTGCCGAGCGTTCGTATGGCGAGACGGTCGAACGGATGTTTGCGTGCAGCGTTGTCTTCAGCCGTGAAACCACCTTGATAGGGGAGCAGACGGAACAGAGGGAGCTTTTTTACTTCCTGCAGTGTGTTGTAGTCAATGCGTTTCGGCCACAATGCCCAGTGCTGCGACTGTTTCTTTTTGCCTTGTTCGATGTTGGCACGTATCTCGTCAGCACTCTTTTCGGGGAATATTTGGTGCATTCTGTCGCACAATGTGTCCAAAGACTGCTCCAGCATGGCACTCTTACGTGCACCACCGGCTTTGAAGTCCATGAAGATGCGGTATTCGGGCAAGGTGCTTGCCATGAGCTGACCGTCACAACTGAGTATGTTGCCACGATGCGCTGGGTCGGGAAGACTATCTACTTTAAGACGCGAGAAGACCTTTTCCCAATAAGGACGCTTCACAGTCATTGTGTGGATTACCTTACCGATGATTAAAAACCCAAACACGATCATTACAACGATGATGCCTGAGTAGCGTGGCATGGTCTTCTTTTTGTCGAGTTTGCTCATGGTGACGAATGGAGATATTTGGGCTTATATGTTAGATTGTTATTTCGTTGTCGGTTTTGTTCGTTGTTTTTGGGGTGTGAGTATATGCTGTCGGTTAGTAAGTGGGGTAGGGTGTCACTCTTCTACTTCTATATAAAAAGGAGGTTGCTCGAGTGCTTTGAGTGTGGTGTCTTTGTTTTCTTTCAGTTTTTGGAGCACGTTGGTTTCGCGTGTGAGCTCTGTCAGTTCACTGCTCATGCTCAGGCTCTTCTTCTGTATGTCCTGCAACTCTTGTTCCAGTTGTGCAATCTCTATCTGTGCAGACTGGCAGCGGTAGCGGTTGCTGATGTACACTAACATGAAAACCGTGATAAGCAGTATGACGCCTACCTGTGCCTTCACCTGTTTGGCGTTGAGTATGTCGCCACCCAGAATCTTACGCAGTGTAAACTGGCTGGAGTTTGGGTGCTCCTCTTCTACAGCCGTCTTGCGTATCATCTCTTTCAGCGACACGTCTTCACTGTCGTTGTCATGGCTTTTGGTTTCGGTCACATCCTCATCGCTGTCGGCAGCAGGAGCGGTGGCGGTTTCTTCGTCAACGCTCTCACTGTTGGTGATGATTAGCTGCGGAATAGCTTCTGGCTCAACAGGGATGATCTGCTCGTTATCGTCTTGTGGTTTCAATGTGTTAGGCGATATTATGGGTTATGACTTATCGTTCTCGTGTGTCAGCTATATGCTGTGCAGGGCGTTATTCTTATTTCTTTATGCCCACTCTCATCTTAGCGCTTCGGCTTCGTGGGTTGTTCTGCTGTTCCTCTTCCGACGGCACCACCACTTTTCCTCGCTGTGTGTCGAAGGGTGTCTGTCTATTGCCGTAGATGTCTTCGGCTATTCGTCCCTCAATGTTTCCCGAACGCAGGAAGAGTTTCACCAGTCTGTCCTCCAGCGAGTGGTATGTGATGACCACCAGTCTTCCTCCCGGTCGCAGCAGTCGTGCCGCTGCTGTGAGCAGACTGCTCAGTGCTTCCATCTCGCTGTTCACCTCTATGCGCAGAGCCTGAAATACTTTGGCGAGCTCTTGTTTGCGTCTATCGCCTCGCATCATGCTGTCAGCGATATCAACCAGCTGGTAGGTGGTCTCAATGGGGCTCTGACTACGTTGTCTGACTACAGCAGCTGCCAGCCGATGGGCGTTGTGCAGCTCGCCGTATAGTCTGAAAATATTGCACAGTTGCTGTTCGCTGTAGGTGTTGAGCACCTGTGCGGCAGTGAGTGGCGCCTGCCTGTTCATACGCATATCTAACGGGGCATCGCTGCGGAAAGAGAAACCGCGCTCGGCGGTGTCGAAGTGGTGACTGGAGACGCCCAAATCGGCTAAGATTCCGTCTACACTCTCCACGTCGTAGTAGCGCATCCATTGCCACAGGTAACGGAAGTTGCTGCGTATCAGCTGCAATGGTGTGGCGTAGAGCTGTGTGTTGTCGTTGTTTGTCTTGCGACGCTGACAGCCACGTGCTATGGCGTCAGCATCTTGGTCGAGGGCAAACAGCCTGCCGTTGCCCTGCAGCCGACGTAGTATTTCGTCGCTATGTCCGCCACCGCCGTAGGTGACGTCCACGTAAGTGCCGCCTTGATGTACATTCAAAGCATCGATGCTCTTGCTCAGCAACACAGGCACATGATAGGGTACGCAACTATTGTCTGTCATGCTGCGGGGCGGTATTAGATGAGTGGTGTCTCGGGTGTGGCTGTGCCTAATAGTTCTTCGAGAGCGGCACTAAAAGCCGTTCCTTCCATAAAGGGTTTCTCCGTTGCAGTGGCCGACCACAGTTCAATAGTGTCACCCATGCCAATACAACGCACGGAGGTACTGATGGATGCTATCTGCAAATAGCGCTTCGGAATAAGAATACGACCGTTGCTGTCGAAGTCCATGCGTTCCACATCAGATACAAATTGTCTGAATATCTGCTGGTGCTGTGCGTTCCATCGGTTCAGACGCGAACGCAAAAAGTCCATCTGTTCGTTCCACACACTTTCAGGATATACCACCAGACAAGGCTGAAACACATCCTTACGCAACACAATGCGCTCCTCGGCGGCAGCCAGAAGTTCACGTCTGAACACTGCCGGGAAGAATATGCGACCTTTGTTGTCGATTTTGGCTTCTATGTTACCTAAAAAGCGTGGCATGCTTGAGATTTTTTATCGGACTTCAAAGGTAAGAACTTTTTCCCCACCTTTCCCCACTTTCCCCCAAAATTTTTCATTAGGGTGAAAAAAGCTGCAAAATAGCGTTTGTAGGGCGTTTTAGAGGGGTTGAATATGGGCGCTAATAGGAAAAAATAACGCTATACCCTTGGCTGTTTTTGCACAGGGTGAAGAAAAAAGTGCAGAATGTGGGGATTTTTCCTTTGGCCGAGAGTGATACATGCGGTGTGTTCCGAGGGGTCTTCCCTGTCCGTTTTCGTGCTCGTTATATGGGTGATTTGCTTGTAAAACGAGAGCTGTTAGGCAGCGTTGCGGGAGTGATTTGCCGTAGAATGGGAGAGATATTGCAGGATAACAGAAGCAATTTATTCCTGATAGGGAAGTTATTAGTGTCAATCCTGAAAGTCATTGAGTGATGGCCAAAAACCAATCTCGTTGACTTTGGTCACCAATCTCGTCGATTTTGGTATGCAACCGTTCCTCTTTCATTTTTCGAATGAGCAACAAAGGCAAAGCAATAGTGATATTTTTGCTTTCCAAAATTGCAGATTTAGTTGCCCGATTTTGCCATCCAAAAGGACTAATATTTCCTGCTGGATGTTCCTTGTGTGATGGCCAGGTGAGAAAAGGTTAACAATCAGGTGTGTTTCGATCGGCTTACGGGTGCATAAATGTGCGTCTGCAGATGGTTGCTGATAGGTGTGTAAGTTGTTGATAATCCACATATTTTCGCTTCTCGTGCGTGTCTTCGTGCGCTCGCGTTCTTATTTTTTAAGAGTATGTCAGCAGGTTTCAACTTTTCTTTTTTCTTTGCAGATGGTGCGGAAAAGTAGTGTTTAATATTTGGCGAAGAGAATAAAAAGTCGTTACTTTGCATATTTGGTAAGTCATCTGCGTCGGTGCTTCAAACATCTTCGCAGGGCCTGTTTTCCCTCTTTACCAACCAACTAGAACAGTGTTATGGATACCATCACCAAGAAAACCATCGACATCGACAAGGTGCTGTCCTCCAAGGCAGGCAGTAAGGCACGTTTTGTGCCGCGTTTTGTGCGTAATTGGCTAAAACGCATTATCCATCAGGACGAGATTAACGAGTTTCTGTGGGCCAATCGTGACAAGGAGGGCGTTGATTGGCTCGAGGCGGTGCTCGAATATCTCGATGTGAAGCTCAATGTGCGTGGTGTGGAGAATCTTCCCGTTGCCGATGAGGGCCAATGCTTTACATTTGTGAGTAATCACCCCTTAGGCGGAGCCGACGGTGTGGCAGTAGGAGCCGTCATCGGCCGCCACTACGAAGGCAAGGTGAAGTATTTGGTGAACGACCTGCTGATGAATCTGCCCAACCTTGCGCCGTTGTGCATCCCCATCAACAAGACTGGTGCTCAGGGCCGACAGTTTCCTGCCATGGTAGAAGCCGGATTCAAGAGCGACAACCACATTATCATGTTCCCTGCCGGTCTGTGTTCGCGCAAGCAGAAGGGCGTTATCCACGACCTACCGTGGAAGAAGACTTTTGTGGTGAAGAGCCAGCAGACCCAGCGCAACGTGGTGCCTATACACTTCAGCGGTAGCAACTCTAACAGATTTTACCGCATTGCCAACATCACACGCCGGCTTGGCATTAAGTTCAATGTCGCCATGCTCTTTCTCGTCGACGAGATGTATCGCAACAGACATAAGACATTTACTATAACCATAGGAGCTCCAATACCTTACACGACATTTGACAGTCAGCGCACACCGACACAGTGGGCAACGTGGGTAGAAGATAAGGTATACAGCCTCAATCATAAACCATAGCTATGAGACAAATGCTTCCCATTATTGAGCCGGTAGACAAGAGCCTGCTCAAATCCGAACTTACTCCTGAGTGCCAGCTGCGTCTTACCAATAAAAGTCATAACGATATCTATATTGTTGACGCCCATTGTGCTCCCAACGTGATGAACGAGATCGGTCGTCAGCGTGAGGAGGCATTCCGTGCAGCCGGTGGAGGTACGGGAAAGGCTGCCGACATCGACGAGTTTGATACCATGGACAACTGCTACAAGCAGCTCATAGTCTGGAATCCAGAAGAAGAAGAAATCATTGGTGGCTACCGCTATAAGCTCGGCAGCGAAGTGGAGTTTGATGAACAGGGACAACCAGTGCTCGCCACAAGCCACATGTTTCATTTCTCCGAAGAATTTATCAAGGAATACATGCCCCATACCATAGAGCTGGCACGTTCATATGTGGCTGTGAAATACCAAAATACACGCCTTGGGTCCAAAAGTCTCTTTGCCTTGGACAACCTATGGGACGGATTGGGTGCCCTCTCCGTAGTGATGAAGGACGTTCGCTACTTCTTCGGAAAAGTGACGATGTACCCTTCCTATGTGCGCAAAGGCAGAGATATGATACTCTATTTCCTCAACAAGTACTTCCACGACCCCGACCAGCTCATCATCCCAAAGAATCCGCTCAATATCGAAGAGAATCCTGAAACCCTTGCTGCCATATTCAGTGGCAACAACTTTAGGGAGGACTACAAGATACTCAATACCGAGATACGCCATATGGGCTACAACATCCCGCCGCTGGTCAACGCATATATGAATCTGAGCCCTACCATGCGCATGTTCGGCACTGCTGTTAACGACGGCTTCGGCGATGTGGAGGAAACGGGCATACTGATAGCCATGGATGAGATATTTGAAGAGAAAAGAATAAGACATATACAGTCGTTTATAGAACAACATCCAGAACTCATACAACTGACATCAGGCGCCAACAAAGTGATATATCCCGATACGAACAGTAACGACGCATGAAAACCATATATCTTCCTTCGTCGCAACACCCCGAATCTCAAACCGTTTTGCCCCTCACAGAGCCCACCGTAGCCACGGTAGGCTTCTTCGATGGTGTGCATCGCGGACATCAACATATCATCGACACCGTACGCCGCCTGGCTCATAGCCAAGGGACGCTCTCCATGGTGGTCACTTTCGACCGTCATCCGCGCCAAGTGCTCAATGCCGACTACCAGCCACAGCTGCTCAACTCGCTCGACGATAAGCTGTTCCTCCTGTCCAAGACGGGAGTGGACATCACCGTAGTAGTGCCCTTCGACAAGCAGACGGCAGCCATGACGGCAGAGGAATTTATGCGCCACACGCTGAAAGAACAGTGCAACGTCACCCACCTCGTACTGGGTTATGATAACCGTTTCGGCAACGGACGCAAAGCCACATTCAAGGATTACGAACGTTATGGAGCTGACATGGGCATCACCGTTTCGACAACCAACGCCATAGAGATGAACGGCGAGAATATATCGTCGTCGGTGGTGCGCCGCTTCTTAGAGCGTGGCGAGGTGGAAATGGCACAGCAGTGCCTCGGCCATCCCTACTTCCTCACCGGCAAAGTGACACACGGCGACCGCGAAGGCAGAAAGTTGGGATTTCCGACAGCCAACCTGCAACCCTTGATGGCAGAACAACTCATACCAGCCAATGGCGTGTATAGCGTCAAGGTGCGTCTGCCTTACAGTGTGGAGATGAAGAAAGGCATCATGAACATCGGCATCTGTCCCACCTTTGGCAAACAACAGCGCACACTGGAGACACACATACTGCAGTTTGACGATGACCTGTATGATCAGGAGCTGCGAGTGGCATTTGTACATCGCATACGCGAGGAGCAAACATTCGATTCGCCCGAGAATCTGATAAAGCAGATAGAACAAGACAAGGAGCTGGCAAACAGACAGTTTGATCGCGATAACGACCCCGAAGGCAATTAATATCATAACCGACACGACATGCGCCGTATATTACTCTACCTGTTTGTAATGGTTTTCATCGAGACAGTGGTGTTTTACGCTGTTTCCTTCGGTTGGCATTTGTTTGTTGAAGGCTATTCGATGGACACAGCGCTTCGCTTGTTTGGGGAAAACTCCGACTCACCAGCTGTAGTAAGTCTTGTCGTCGCAACAATATACACCATCATCCTCTTATATATTTTTATAGCCAGACAATGGTGTCCGCGCCCGTTGTTTCAGTGGCGGCACGTCAAAGGTGTTGTGTATGTGGCTATCTTAGCGCTTGTCGTAGCGTTCATCCTGCCCTTGATGTTTGTGGAAGAGCACACATCTTTCCTCCCCAACCTTGTCGAAGCCGAATTCGACACACTTTTGAATTCACCATGGGGCTACATCATCATCTGCCTGCTGGCGCCCGTGTTGGAGGAAGTGGTGTTTCGCGGTGCTGTCCTTCAGGTGCTTAGTGAGCGACTCTCCTCACCCATCCTGACCATCGTGCTGTCGGCACTGATCTTTTCTGTGCTGCATTTCAATCCGGCACAGATGCCCTCCACCTTCCTCATAGGCCTTCTGCTGGCGTGGCTTTTCATGCGTACAAACTCCATAGTGCCGGGCATCCTCTATCATTGGGTGCACAACAGTGTGGTATTCCTCATCTCACAGCAGATACCTGAGGAGTATATGGATAAACCTCTCAGCCACTTCTTTGACAACGGTACCCTGACAGTGCTGTTGTTAGTGTCGCTGGCATGCATGGGATTCCTGTTGAAGACGATAAATGTACACACTCAGCAAAACATAGAGAACGCAGCATTAGCCGAACAAAGTGCCGGACAGAAAAAAGATGCGTAGAAAAACAACAGACTTTTTTGCTGAATCGTCTGTATCAGTCTAACTTTGCACAACCAACAAAAAGATAACATACTGATAAATATCACAATTATGAAATTAAGAAGAGTATTTACAGCGCTTTTCCTCCTCTGTACTGTAGGAGTCTTTGCGCAACAGGACCAACCCCTGCCTATGGACCCGGCCGTCCGTACAGGAAAATTGGACAATGGTCTGACGTACTACATCCGTCAGAACGGATGGCCCGAGAAACGAGTAAACTTCTACATCGCTCAGCGTGTAGGATCACTGCAGGAGAATGAAGACCAGCGCGGACTGGCTCACTTCCTCGAACACATGTGTTTCAACGGCACAGAACACTTCCCCGGCAACGGAGTGATAGACTACACACGTTCACTGGGCGTGGAATTCGGACAGAACCTCAACGCCTACACTTCCATCGAGGAGACCGTGTACAACATCAACGATGTGCCTTCCACACGCATTGAGTCGCTCGACAGCTGTCTGCTCATCCTCAAAGACTGGTCAAACGGCCTGCTCCTCGAGGCTGACGAGATTGACAAGGAGCGTGGCGTCATTCACGAAGAGTGGCGTCTGCGCAGCTCAGCATCACAGCGTATGTTCGAGCGCAATCTCGAGGCACTCTATCCGGGCAGCAAGTACGGACGCCGTATGCCTATCGGAACCATGGAAGTGGTAGACAACTTCTCACCGCAAGTGCTCCGCGACTACTATCACAAGTGGTATCGCCCCGACAATCAGGCCATCGTAGTGGTTGGTGACATTGATGTCGACCGTACCGAAGCCAAGATCAAAGAGCTCTTCTCGCCCATCCCCATGCCTGCCGACGCAGCTAAGGTGGAGTCAGAGCCCGTGCCCGACAACGCTGAGCCTATCGTGGTTATCGACAAGGATAAGGAACAGCAGATGCCGATGATTTTGCTCAACTTCAAACACGATGCTTTCCCACGCGAAATGAAGACCGGTATGATGTACATGATGACACAGTATGTCATCAACCGTGGTAGCTCCATGCTCAACGCCCGTCTGGCTGAAAAGGCACAGGAAGCCGACTGCCCCTACCTTCAGGCAAGCTGCGATGATGGAGAATACCTCTTCGCAAGCACCAAGGACGCCTTCTCACTCACCGTGATTCCTAAAGAAGGACGCGCCGAAGAAGCTCTGGCTGCTGCTTATCGCGAAGCCCTGCGCGCTGCAGAGTTCGGATTTACTGCTACCGAATACAGCCGCGAACGCGCTGAATACCTCAGCCGTCTGGAAAAGAACTTCACCAACAAAGACAAGCGCAACAACCATCAGCTGGCCACACAGTGCTACCGTCACTACCTGTCCAACGATCCCATCGTAGACATCGAGATGCAGAAGCAGATCATGGACATGGTGGCTCCGCAGATTCCGGTAGACGCCATCAACCAGGCCTTCAAGGAACTGGTAAGCAAGAACGATAGCAACATGGTCATCCTCAGCTTCAACACTGAGAAGGAAGGAGCTGTTTATCCCACCAAAGAAGGTATGCTCAACGCAGTGCGCAATGTGCGCGGCGAACAGCTCACCGCCTATGTGGACAACGTAAAGGAAGAACCCCTCATCACCAAGCTGCCTAAGAAAGGCAAGATAAACAAGAAGGAAATCACCAACTCTGTACTGGGCTATAAGGAACTGACCCTCAGCAATGGTGCACGCGTCATCCTGAAGCAGACCGACTTTAAGAAAGACGAAATTCAGATGCTGGCTATATCAAAGGGCGGTAGCTCACTGCTCGGTGAAAGCGACATCGTCAATGCTAAGCTCTTCAGCGCAGTCATGGGCGTCAGCGGACTCGGAGCCTTCGACAAAACCGAACTCGAAAAGGCAATGGCTGGTAAGCAGGCAAGCGTGAGCCTCGGACTCAACAACCTGCATGAGACAGTAAGCGCTACCTGTCTGCCCAAGGATGTGGAGACCATGATGCAGCTCGTGTATCTCAACTTCACCAACATCCGTAAGGACGAAAAGAGCTACAACTCACTGATGAACATGCTGCACACAGCACTCAAGAACAAGGGACTCTCTCCCGAAGCCGCATTCTCAGACTCTTTGCAGTACACCCTGCACCAGCACAACCCGCGCTTCGGTAGCCTTGAAGAGGTAGACCTCGACAAACTGAACTACGACCGCTGCCTGCAGATTGCGAAAGAACGCTTCGCCAACGCCGCAGACTTCACATTCTACTTCGTCGGAAACTTCGACGAGACCACATTGCGTCCCCTCATCGAGCAGTATGTTGCTTCACTGCCCGGCAATCCCAAGAAAAAGGAAGAATGGAAGCCCGTATCTACCTATGCACAGGGCAAGGTCAACAACCACTTCACACGTAAGATGGAGACACCGAAGGCCCAGGCACACATCTATTGGTATAACTCAACACTGCCCTATACCCTCGAGAACGACATCCTGGCAAGTGCTTCTGCCCAAGTGCTCGATATGATCTACATCAAGCAGATACGTGAGGAAGCCAGTGCTGCCTACAGCGCAGGTGCTTTCGGAGGATCAGCACTCGGAAGCGACGTGCCTTTCACATTCATAGCAGGTGTATGCCCCTTCAAACCTGAAAAGGGAGAACTCGCCATCAAGATTATGCGTGAGGAAATGCAGAAGATGACCACCACCATCGACCAAGATATGCTCGACAAGGTGAAGGCTGCCATGCTGAAGAACTACGACACCGACGTGAAGAACAACAACCACTGGATGGATGTCATCACCGACTACGATGAGAAGGGGGTAGACAAGCACACCGACTATCGTCGCATAGTGGAAGGACTGACTACCCAGAAGATTGCAGACTTCGTGAAGAATGTTATCCTCGCTGGAGGCAATGTTGTGGAAGTAATCATGACACCGCAAGAATAAAATACCTGTAACCAACAGATATAAACCCAACGACGGCGGGCTGCTCCACTATAGGCAGTCCGCCGTTGTCCATGTAAGAATTGCCCACGCCCAAAGCCGATACTATCGTCAGTCGCCCTGCCACCTAATTATATATTCGCGCGCGCGAGAGAGCAAGGTGCAGTCCCCATCCGACGCAAATAAAAATACAACGCCTGAGAAATAAATCGTAAATAGTACATAGCTTAACCGTAAATCTCTGTACCTTTGCACCTCGCAAAAATGCCAATGATCTTTCATAGCAGAAAAGCATTAATACAATACATAACCATTAAGACTATGCCATACCTATTCACTTCAGAATCAGTGAGTGAGGGCCATCCCGACAAGGTGGCCGACCAGATAAGCGACGCCCTGTTAGACCAGTTTCTGGCCTACGATAACCAGGCACGCACAGCTATAGAGACAGCTGTCACTACCGGACAGGTGTACATCATGGGCGAGGTGCGTTCGGAGGCGTATATTGATTTGCAGACCATTGCACGCAGAACAATCAATAAGATTGGCTATACCAAGTCAGAATACCAGTTTGACGGCAATAGCTGCGGCATACTCTCCGCCATTCATGAGCAGAGTTCAGATATCAGTAGGGGAGTGGACCGCGCATCGTCCGACGAGGCTGAGTGCGACGAAGCCGACTGTCAAGGTGCCGGTGACCAAGGTATCATGTTCGGCTATGCCACCAACGAGACCGAAAACTACATCCCCGTCAGCCTCGACCTGGCTCATCGCCTGATGAAGACGCTGGCAGAAATACGCAAGGAAGGTCAAGAGATGACCTATCTGCGCCCCGACTCCAAGAGTCAGGTTACCATAGAGTATGCCGACGACGGTACACCGCTGCGCATACACACCATCGTCGTATCGACACAGCACGACGAGTTCATCCAGCCTGCCGATGACAGCGACAAGGCACAGCAGGAAGCCGACGAGAAAATGGTGGCAAAGATTAAGGAGGATGTGAAAAACATACTTATTCCGCGCGTCAAAGCCGAAATAAAGAGCGAGAAAGTGCTGGCACTCTTCAACCCCGACATCATCTATCACGTCAATCCTACGGGCAAATTTGTCATCGGTGGTCCTCACGGAGACGCCGGTCTCACCGGACGCAAAATCATTGTCGACACTTATGGAGGCAAAGGCGCCCACGGAGGAGGAGCTTTCTCGGGCAAAGACTCGTCAAAGGTAGACCGTTCTGCCGCTTATGCAGCGCGTTACATCGCCAAGAACATGGTAGCGGCCGGTGTCAGCGACGAGATGCTCGTACAGGTAGGCTATGCCATAGGCGAACCCAAGCCTGTCAGCATATATGTCAACACCTACGGACACTCACATGTATCACAAAGCGACAACGAGATTGCCGCCGTCATAGCCGAAATGTTTGACCTGCGCCCCATGGTGATAGAGCGCGTGCTGAAACTGCGTCAGCCGATGTTCCTTGAGACTGCCGCCTACGGACACATGGGACGCCGCAACGAGGTGGTGAAGAAGACCTTCACCAGCCATTACCATGAGACAAAGACCATGGATGTAGAACTCTTTACTTGGGAGAAACTCGACCGTGTGGCTGACATCCGTCGTGTCTTCCATCTCTAAGCATCATGCCAATTGTCACCGACGCCCTCACCGACAGCATGTCTGCTGCCCTTCCGCACACCACAGCCGTGGCGGACACCCTTGCCGGGGTGCAGGCAGAACGTGTGCCTTACACGTTGGGACGCGATAACATCATCACGTTCACCCTTGTCCTGTGCTTTGTGGCAATGATTATCTCGGTGGCACGCTCACGCAGGTTTGTCAAGCGACAGATGCGCAACTTCTTTCGCACACAGACCCGACGCACTACCATACTCAGTGAGACAACAAAGGAGATAGGTTTCCAACTCTTCCTCATGGTTCTCACCTGTCTCACCATTGCCTTAGTGCTCTTCTTCTACACCGACGAGTATGTGGCAGACCTCTCTGCGCTACCGGCTCAGCCCCACAGCATCATCATCCACTACTTCCTGTTGCTCGTGGCGTTTCTCAGCATCAAGTTGTTGCTCTACCGCATCACCAACTGGGTGTTCTTCGATCGCGTGGTCGGGGTTATCTGGATGAAGTCGCAGCTGCTGTTGTGGTCGCTGGCGGGCATCATCCTCTATCCCGTTATGCTGCTTGTGGTGTACTTCGGATTGCAGCCCTACGTGGCGATGGGCATAGTGTTGCTCATCGTGGCAATCATCGAAACTCTTTCATTCTATAGGAGTTATCTTTTGTTTTTCAAAGAAAAACGTTTTCCCATACAAAATGTTTTATACCTTTGCACCCTCGAAATAGTACCCATTCTTTTGCTCTACAAAAGTTTGGTGACATTGAATAGCAAACTGACTGTCAATATCTACTAACACTATGATAAAGAAGATACTGGTATCGCAGCCAAAACCCACGAGCGAAAAGTCGCCCTACTTTGACATCGCCAAGGAAACAGGTGTGGAGCTTGTCTTTCGTCCCTTCATCCGCGTTGAAGGTCTCACGGCTAAAGAGTTCCGTCAGCAACGAATAGCATTGCTCGACTATACGGCAGTGGTGTTTACCTCAAGACATGCTATCGATAAATACTTCACATTGGCAAAGGAGTTGCGTGTAACGATTCCCGAAGAGATGAAGTACTTCTGCATCACTGAGCAGATAGCACTCTACATACAAAAGTATGTGCAGTATCGCAAGCGTAAGATATTCTTCAGCGCTACTGGCAAAATGCCCGACTTGGTGACCGTCATGGCGAAGCATAAGACTGAGAAATATCTTGTGCCCATGGCTGATGTACACAACGACGACGTGAAGAATATGCTCGACCAAAAGAACCTGCAGCACACAGAATGTGTCATGTACCGCACCGTGAGCAACGACTTCTCGCCCCAAGAGATTGAAAACTTCGACTACGACATGCTCGTCTTCTTCTCCCCCATAGGCATACGCTCGCTGATGAAGAACTTCCCCGACTTCAAACAGGGCAAGATTCGCATTGCCACCTTCGGCCCTGCCACTGCCAAAGAGGTGGAAGCCAATGGTCTGCGTCTCGACCTGGAGGCTCCCACTAAGGAACATCCATCCATGACAGGAGCGCTGAAGGCATATCTGAAGAAGAAAAAATGAATGAGCCTCTCACCCAAACTACACGCTACACCCTGCCCAAGGCGGTACGTTTGAGGGGTGAAAAGCAGATAGAAGACATCTTCCGTCATCCACATAGGCAGTCGTTGTCAGCCTTTCCGCTGCGAATGGTCTACACCCTGGCCCCGCACACAGACGACAGTTCAGCAGTACAGATACTTATCAGCGTACCTAAGCGTCATCTGCACCACGCTGTCGACCGCAACCGCACCAAGAGGCAGCTGCGCGAAGCTATACGACGGGAGTTGCCCGCCATAAAGCAGATACTGGCACAGCAAACACCGAAGCAACAGCTCAAAGCTGCCATACTGTGGCAGTGCGAAATGCTGAAAGAAACACCCCAGGTACAGAAGTGTGTGAAAAACATTTTTCAACGCTTTAGCGAAAAGTTATGAGCCGCAACGAACTATATGTCAATCCTCTGCGCACACTGTGGCGTGCCATACGCAAGGCTATAGTATGGATTATGTTGCTGCCCATACGCTTCTACCAATACGCCATCTCCCCATTCACCCCCGCTTCCTGCCGCTTCACACCCACATGCTCACAATATGCCAAAGAGGCAATCATGAAGCACGGACCGCTGAAAGGTGCCTACCTCGCACTGCGCCGACTGTTGCGATGCCACCCGTGGGGCGGAAGCGGATACGACCCGGTACCGTAGACGACAACAATACACCGACAACAACCCATTGACGAAAAACATATCCACACCCTCTCATCATAATCTACCATCATGAAAAAGAACTTTGTAGAAGAACTGCGTTGGCGCGGAATGCTGGCACAGATGATGCCCGGCACTGAAGAACTATTGCAGCGTGAGACCGTCACCGCTTATCTCGGCACTGACCCTACAGCCGACTCCCTGCACATAGGACACCTCTGTGGCATCATGATGCTGCGCCATCTGCAGCGCTGCGGACATAAACCCATCATCCTTGTAGGCGGTGCCACAGGTATGATTGGCGACCCTTCAGGAAAAAGTCAGGAACGAAACCTGCTCGATGCCGACACCCTCTACCATAATCAGGAGGCCATAAAAAAGCAAGTGGAACACTTCCTCGACTTCGACGAGAGTCTGCCCAACGCCGCACTCATGGTGAACAACTACGACTGGATGAAAGACTTCTCCTTCCTCGACTTCGCACGCGAAATAGGTAAGCACATCACCGTTAACTATATGATGGCAAAGGAGAGCGTGCAGAAACGTCTCAACGGTGAAGCCAGCGACGGACTGTCGTTCACTGAGTTTACCTATCAGCTGTTGCAAGGATATGACTTCCTCTACCTCTATCAGCACGAAGGCGTGAAACTCCAGCTCGGAGGCAACGACCAGTGGGGTAATATGACCACAGGAACGGAACTCATCCGACGCATTCTCGGCAGAGAACAAGAGGTGGAAAGCTATGCACTCACCTGTCCGCTCATCACCAAAGCCGACGGTACAAAGTTCGGAAAAACTGAGAGCGGCAACATATGGCTCGACCCCAAACGCACCTCACCCTATCGCTTCTACCAGTTCTGGCTCAACGTCAGCGACGAAGACGGAGAACGCTACATCAAAATATTCACCTCCCTTGACAAGGAAACAATCGATGCCCTCGTGGAAGAACACCGTCAGGATCCCGGACGCAGAGCATTACAGCGCCGTCTTGCCGAGGAGGTTACCGTCTTAGTACATGGAAAAGAAGCCCTGCAGGCTGCACAGGATGCATCGGCCATACTCTTCGGAAAGTCCACAAAAGAGAGTCTGGCACGCCTCGATGAAGAGACACTGCTCGACGTCTTCAACGGCGTTCCACAGTTTACATTGTCACGCGAAAGCCTCGGACAACCCGCCATTGAACTCTTTACACAGCCCGACGTACAAATATTCCCCAGTAAAGGAGAGATGCGCAAACTCACACAGGGCGGTGGCGTGTCGGTAAACAAAGAACGACTCGAAGCCTTCGACCGTCCTATCACCGAAGAAGACCTCATCGACGGCAAGTTTATCCTTGTTCAGAGAGGAAAGAAAAACTACTACCTCATCACGGTGAAGTAGCACTTCCTTGTCCTACGTGCTGCACCACGTTGCCGGCATACGTAGATAGGGCGACAGTGGACAGGCTGCAATGAAAATCAGTGCGAAAAGATTTGCCCGTACGTAAATAATACCTTATCTTTGCAGCCGCTTTCCCTTAGAAAGGCAAACGTGATTGTCCAATGGTGTAATGGTAGCACTACAGGTTTTGGTTCTGTCAGTGGTGGTTCGAGTCCGCCTTGGACAACATCATTTTAAAATAAAGCGTTGACAACTATGTGTCAACGCTTTATTTTGATATATAAGAGAGTGATAAGCAATGATTGATTATTCAAATAACGCTCATCTAATACTTGGTTATAAGTTTATTGTATCAGCTTTTCATCATCTCTGTGTGTTTTATAGTAGATAATGCTCTAGAGTATATCGTCCTCAGTGTCATAATGCATCTGCATCTATAGCAATTCATCGTATTATGAAGATTCCTATACTACTTTCATTCGAATACGTAGAGATACATTAGGCTTTATACATTCAATTTGTATGAAGAACGATGGTACAAACATTTGAAACAAAAAAGATATCTGCAACCTAAAAATGGTAAAGTGACATTCGAGATAAAGAACACATACACTATGTCAGATAAACTCTATTTTACGTTAATTTTGCACATAAGTCTATGTGTAATGTAATCAGTTCCAAATGTTATGAAAAACTTGTTTTCCTTTCCTCATTGTTATTGTTGCTCTCCTGTGGAGATAGAGGACGATACTTATTTTGGATTCTACCCCTCAGCATACATTACGGGATTCTGTCCAGTAGAAGGTTTTTCTGCAATAGCAAGAAATTATTCTCCATTCACAGACAATACAAAAAATCTATGGCTCTCCTTTCCATTTTACAGATGCCGGCTTTTTGGATATTCTCGTTTTTATGCATGAACCTGAAGTGCTGTATGTGTACCGTAGTTTCGCAGGAAAGAAACAGCCTGCACCATATTGGGAAAAAGTAACAGCTGTGGGAGATACGAAATTCTTCAAATATGATAAGATGTTAAGCAGACATTATCCCACACCTTATGGCGATACGGCTGTCCGACAAAACTTGCATTTCAAAACAGGTCTTCCATCTCTCTCTCTATCGTCCATATTTGGTTCACACCACAAGAAGTTATTTTGACTTCTGAATCAGTAATAGAGGTTTTGTAGCCGGTCATCGTCCTGACGGCAGCAACTGGTTCTAGTAAAACACCAAGCTACCAAAGTTGACGACATTGGCTACCAATCTAGTCAACACAGTTCTATGTGTTTGCAAAAGTTCTTCGAAATATATCAGAACAAAGCTCGGTAAGAATGTAAAATCAGTGATATTGCTGACCAATATCACTGATTTTGTTTTTAACAATTTGTCTACATGTTACATGAGTTCTCTATAACGAACAGTATGGCTGATGTTTATTGGAATGTAGATAAAGATTTTTCCTACATTCACACTACATCAGCATCACCTTGTGATTGAGCCTTGTTGAGTGCTCGATTGGGCCTTAATAAGAAGGTCATTTAGGCTTAACGATGAATCAAAACAACTTGTTTTGGTCTGTGATTTGGGCTTAATGATATAATAGGTGGAACATAAAGACTTTTTGAAGACTAAACATGCATGTTTCGGGGGCATGAAAGGTATTAGATAACATGAATGACCATGAGTTGTTTATGTAGTATTTGTGATAAATTTTCCGATAGTTTCTGATAATTGCTGTTTGAGAGTTATAACGATTTCTATTTTACACAAAAAAGCCATCCCTTGATGAGATGGCTTTTATTGTGCTATCGCGTAAAAAACTTTACTTTACAGCTTCGGTGAGATCGCGACCAGCCTTGAACTTAACAACGTTCTTCTTGGCAATCTTAATCTTTTTCTTGGTAGCGGGGTTGATACCAGTGCGTGCGGGACGAACGTCTACCTTGAAAGTACCGAAGCCAACGAGAGCCAGCTTGTCACCCTTCTTTAAAGTTTCTTTCACAGCTTCGAGAGTAGCCTCAAGAGCTTTCTTTGAATCTACCTTGCTAAGACCAGTTTTGTCAGCAATCTTGGAAATCAATTCGGTTTTGTTCATGATGATAATGTAATTAGATTAAGAAAATGTTGGTTATCAATGATATTGCATGGGCAAATGTAGAAGTTTTCAATGATACCACAAACATTTCTAAAAAAAAAATGACCTTTTTTTTACAAAAAGGGTGTAATTTGTCTTTTATAGGTGATGTAATATCATATTTTTCCTACATTTGCAGACGAAAAGTATTGCTTATCAATCATGTTTAAGAGTATTCCTCCCGTTACTAAGAACCTGCTGCTGATAAACCTAGTGGCTTTTATTGCCTATCTGGTGTTCCGTGGCCATGGCTATGATATAAACCAACATTTCGGTCTGCACTTCTTCTTGGCATCAGATTTCCACATTTACCAGTTTTTTACATACATGTTTTTGCATGCTAATCTGGAGCACATATTTTTCAATATGTTTGCTTTGTGGATGTTCGGCTGCGTTATTGAGCGTGTGTGGGGACCGAAACGCTTTGTGTTCTATTACCTCGTGTGCGGCGTCGGCGCCGGATTGTTACAAGAGATGGCACAGCTGGCAGACATATATATCAGCGTCAACCAGAACGGACAGGATGTGTCGCTCGGTGAACTCTTTACACAGCTGAGCCCAGCTGATCGCAATGCCCTCAACATGATGAATATGGTGGGAGCTTCAGGATCCGTGTATGCTGTGCTGTTGGCGTTTGGTATGACCTTCCCCAATGAGCGCATATTCATCTTCCCGTTGCCGATACCTATCAAGGCAAAATGGTTTATATCTTTCTACATCGTTATTGAGCTTTTCTCTGCCCTTGCTACGCAGCACTCGCAGATAGCCCACTTTGCACATTTAGGCGGCATGCTCTTCGGATTCCTGCTCATTCGCTACTGGCGTAACCATCCGTCAACCGAGTTCTTTGATGGCAATGCCACGCGCGACAGCGTACTCGACCGCATGCGCCGCACGTGGGAGCACCACAACCGCCCGACGGTGCAGCAGTCGGAGGAGACGGTGATAGAAACCACCCCGCCGCCCATGCAGCAGAAGAAAAAGGTGCAGAAACGCGTCACGGAAGAGGAGAAGGAGATAGACCGCATTCTCGATAAGATAAAGCAGAACGGCTACGATAGCCTGAGCAAAGAAGAAAAGCTGTTCCTCTTCGAAGCAGGCAACCGCCGTAACAGGCAGTAGTGGGGCTGAAGCGGAGCCTTACGCGCGCGTATTTATAAAGGAAAAGTGCAATGGCTACATACCGGTACAACGTATCGCTGCAATGAGAAAGATACTGACCATCATACTGCTTGTGTGCAATGTGTTGGCTGTATTGCCTGCATTGATAACAGCCTATGTCGGCTATATTGATCCCACGCACCATGCTCGTCTGTCGACGGTAAGCATACTGTTTCCATATACCGTGCTTCCCGTTGTGGCATTTTTGGTGGTGTGGCTTTTCGTGCGTCGCCGCTACATGCTGATTTCTCTGCTGACACTAGTTGCCATATTGCCTGCCCTGCGCACCACGTTTCCCGTCAACTTCAAAAGCACCCCGCCTTCAGACGCTATCAAGGTGCTGACTTACAACGTGTGGCTGTTTGACAAGTGGGACTTTCCCCAGACTGAAGACAATGCTGTCGTGCGCTATATCTGCAACAGTGGCGCTGACATAGTGTGTCTTCAGGAGGCATGCTTCCAGGATTATGATAGCATTGCGCTCATGCGGCCCTTGGCTGAGGTGTATCCTTACAGACATGTGCAATGCGAGGGGGACACTGAGTTGGAGATGGCACTGCTGTCCAAGTTCCCCATTCTTCATGCCGAGCAAATTCCGTACAGTTCAACGTCAAACTTGTCAATGGCTTATGAGCTGGCAATGGGCGACGATACCTTGTTGGTGGTGAACAACCACTTTGAGACCAATGCCATCACGTCCTCCGACCGTCTCCAGATGAATGCCATCACTCACAGCACGCGTCAGAAGACAATCACCAAAGGGCGCAATGCATTGCACCTGCATCGTAAACTGGCACATGCCGCACGCAAACGCGCACCACAGGCAAGAGCCGTAGCGCAATATATAAAGGATAAGGGTAAGAAATATGTCATCGTCTGCGGTGACTTCAATGACCACCCGCTCTCCTACACCTACCGCACCGTTGCAAAGAACCTGACCGACTGCTATGTAGCCACGGGCAATGGCAGAGGATATAGCTATTGGCACAGCAATATCCATGTGCGCATCGACCATATGTTGTGTTCAAAAGCCTTCAAACCTTATGCCTTCAAGGTGGACAGCAGTATGGATTTGAGCGACCACTATCCACTCTACGGATACCTGCAACACAAGGAATGAAGGTGAAGAATAGACGCAAAGATTTTTGCAACACAAAAGAAATACATAACTTTGCACGCTAAAGCGAACAAACGAAAGTAAAAACAATCAATTACAATATCAACACACAATGCAAAACAAAGGACTTGTTCTCTTTACTGCAGTGTTGCTCACCCTTGCCAGCTTGTTCTATCTGTCGTTCTCGGCAGCTACAAGCTATTATGATGGCAAGGCAGCTGAAGTGGCAGCCGCAGCAGAGAAAATTGAAAAAGGCTCAGGTGAAGCCGCAGCCCAAGACTACAGGGACTCGGTTAAATACCTTGGCATTTATTCTTATCAGAAGTGTCTGGAGACACAGGTAGGTCTCGGTCTCGACCTTAAAGGCGGTATGAACGTCATTCTTGAGGTTAGCGTACCTGACATGGTGGAGAATTTCGCTGGTCATAAGACTGATCTGGCTTTCACCAAAGCTATGAAAGAGGCGCGTGCTGAAGAGGAACAGACACAAAAAGATTTTATCACACTGTTCATCAATGCCTATCATCGCAATGCTCCTGGCAAACCCCTGGCTTCACTCTTTGCCACTCAGCAGCTCAGCGACGTGAAGACCAACTCGTCTGACGATGAGGTGGAACGCATACTGCGCGAGAAGGTGAGCGAAAGCGTTGCCGACGCAAAGAACGTCATCACCAACCGTATCGACCAGTTTGGCGTAGTGCAGCCCAACATTCAGATGTTGGAAGGTCAACAAGGACGCATCATGGTGGAAATGCCTGGTGTGAAAGAGCCCGAGCGTATGCGTAAGCTGTTGCAGGGAAGTGCCAACCTGGAGTTCTGGGAGACATGGAACAGCAGCGATATCACTCCTTACTTCTCACAAATTGACCAGCGTCTGGCGGGCGGCGGCCACAATGCAGACACCGCTGCAGTAGCTGACGATGCCAATAAGGCTGAAGCCGACACAGCAGCAAAGAAGAGCTACGAGCCCAACCTGAAGCTGAACAACACTGATTCTAACAAGAAGGTGGAAAATGCCAGAGCTTTAGCAGAAGCTAAGAAGAAAAATCCGCTTCTCTCCGTGCTGCAGCCCATCGATGGTCAGCTTGCTGTTGTAGGTATGGCTCACATGCGCGACACCGCATACATCAACAAGGTGTTGCGTTCCGACATCGCCAAGCAGATACTTCCGCAAGACGTGAAGCTGCTGTGGGGTGCCAAGCCGTCCGACATGATGAAGAACAACAAGCGCGTGTTCGAACTCTATGCCCTTAAGGTGACCACAGCCGACGGCCGTGCACCGCTGGAAGGCGATGTGATAGAGTCAGCTAAGGACGAATTCCACCAGTTTACTGGTAAGCCTTCTGTCAATATGACTATGAATGACGAAGGTGCACGCCGCTGGGCACAGCTCACCCGTGTCAACGTGGGCAAGGCTATCGCCATCGTCCTCGACGGAGTGGTGTACAGCGCACCTCGCGTCAGTGGCGAAATATCGGGCGGAAGCTCAGAAATCAGTGGTAACTTCACCGTAGAAGACACCAAAGACCTTGCCAACACACTGAAGTCGGGTCGTATGAAGGCCCCCGTACGCATCGTACAGGAAGAAGTGGTAGGTCCGTCTCTCGGAGCACAGTCCATCAAACAGGGTATCATCTCATTCATTGTAGCATTCATTCTGCTGATGATTTACATGGTGATGATGTACGGCTTCATCCCCGGTATGGTAGCCAACACAGCCTTGTTGCTCAACCTCTTCTTTACACTTGGTATCATGGCGTCGTTCCAGTCGGCGCTGACCATGCCTGGTATAGCCGGTATCGTGCTCACCTTGGGTATGGCGGTCGATGCCAACGTGCTCATCTACGAACGTACTAAGGAAGAGCTGAAGGCCGGCAAGAACGTGCGGCAAGCACTGCAGGCTGGTTACAGCAACGCCTTCTCAGCCATATTCGACTCCAACCTGACCAGTATTCTCACTGGTATCATCCTTGCCGTCATCGGTACAGGGCCCGTGCGTGGCTTCGCCATCACACTTATCATCGGTATCTGCTGCTCGTTCTTCACCGCCGTGTTCCTCACACGCCTTGTTTACGAGAACCGCATGAATAAGGACAAGTGGCTGAACCTGACCTTTACTACGCCTATCTCTCGCAACTTCATGCAGAATAAGCACTTCAACATCATCGGTGCCCACAAGAAGACCTTCATTCTGTGGACTGTAATGGCCCTCATCTTCATCGGCTTCTTCGCCATTCGTGGACTGAGTCGCAGCATCGACTTCACCGGTGGTCGCAACTATGTGCTTAAGTTTGAAAAAGCTGTTCAGCCCGAAGAGGTGAACAAGGCTCTGGCTACAGAGTTCCAAGGCTATAGCGCCAATGCCCTCGCATTGGGAACCGACGGTCAAACCATCCGTGTATCGACCAACTATAAAATAGAAAGCAACAGTCCCACCGTTGACGACGAGGCTGAAGAGAAACTCTTCAAAGCACTGAGTCAGGCAGGACTCGTTACCCAGAAGGACATCAAGACCTTCAAGGATCCTGACGACCGCAAAGGTGGTTCTATCATTAGCAGTACGAAGGTAGGACCGAGCATCGCCCGCGATGTAACCAACAAGGCTATCATCTCAGTCATCGTGGCGCTCATCGCTATCTTCCTCTACATTCTGTTGCGTTTCCGCAATGTAGCATTCTCAGTAGGTTCAATCCTGGCACTGGCACTCGACACCCTCATCGTTGTGGGCTTCTACAGTGCACTGTGGGGAATCGTTCCCTTCTCATTGGAGATCGACCAGGTATTCATCGGAGCTATATTGACTGTTATCGGTTACTCCATCAACGACAAGGTGGTGGTGTTCGACCGAATCCGTGAGAACTTCAAGCTCTATCCGAAACGTGAGCACCAGCGCATTTTCAACGACTCGCTGAACCAGACACTCACACGTACCATCAACACGTCGGTATCTACACTCATCGTGCTCCTCGCCATCTTCATCTTCGGTGGTGACTCCATCCGTTCATTCGCATTCGCAATGATTCTGGGTGTGATCTTCGGCACATGCTCTTCCATCTTCATCGCCGCCCCTACCGCATACCTCGTGATGGGACGCAAGATTAAGGAAGCCCCTGCTGCAGAAGCAACGGAAGAAACCAAGTAACTACACTGACTGATTATATTATATCAAAACCGGTCTCAGCTTAATGCTGCGACCGGTTTTTTATTTACATTTTTACTCAAAAGTAAGTAAAATGCTGACGTTTTGCAAAATAATCAACAAAAAGAGTGTGATTTTGAAAAGAAATGATTAACTTTGCAAAATAAAGGAAAATATATCATCATTTTTTAAAGAATTAAAGCTATGTCAAAGACAAAAGTGGCCATCATCGGATATGGCAACATCGGAAAGTACACGCTTCAGGCCATAGAGGCAAGCGGCGACATGGAATGTGTGGGAATCGTGCGCAGGAATGGCGCGGAGAACAAGCCTGCAGAACTTGCCGGCTACAACGTTGTCAAGAACATCAAAGAGCTGAGCGGAGTGCAAGTGGCTGTCCTCGCCACCCCAACCCGCAAGGTGGAAGAATATGCCAAGGAATGCCTTGCACTGGGCATCAATACCGTCGATTCTTTCGACATTCACACCCAGATAGTGGACCTCAGACGCTCACTTGATACTGTGGCCAAGGCAAACAATGCTGTGAGCATCATCTCAGCAGGATGGGATC
>ONTS01000021.1:0-2395 GCA_900320845.1 uncultured Prevotellaceae bacterium
CAGAGGAAGCCAAGGAACGAATGGAAATAGACTTCTTGCTTCAAAAGGACAAAGTGACCAGTCGCCACAATATCCGTCCGATAGAAGTCAAAAGCGGCAGGAACTACACTTTATCTTCCCTAAAGAAGTGTATGAATAAGTTTGGAGAGTATATGACCACTCCTATTGTTGTGCATGCAGCTGACTATAAAACAGAGGATGGTGTCACCTATTTTCCGCTTTACATGACACCCTTATTGTAAGTACAAGAGTGTAAGTCTCATATTGGCGTCCATACGGAATGTTGCCGGTTGGAAATCGCATAGAAAAAGTCCCCTTGTCTTGCGACAAAGGGACCGTGCAATAACCACTAAATAATAAGAAAAATATGAGATACCTTTCTTATGCCTTAAATGGGTCTCTTACTTAAACCATGCGCTGCCGTCATGACGATGACCAGCGACAGCTCCCGCATGTTTCTGATCAACTCCTGATGACAAAACAAATGCACTAGTATGAGTAGAAAAGACTATTCCCTGATTTCGGCTCAGAGATGAAGAAGTCCAATATACTGCATGTTGTTGGTTAAATCCTCGCCTCCAATAGTTGCTCAAATCAGGCAAAAAGAAATAGTCGTCAGTGTTGGCAGGAACACCTGTTGTGTTAATAACTATCGTCGAACGTCCGCCATTATCACTTGATGGCATAATAAACCGCGGATGCCGTTCGGCACAGGAGGTAATGGTGGCGCCGGCAGGCTTGCCCTCAATCTTGTTCCATTTCTTGAACCATGTACCACCGGTATACTTCTTGCCGCCTAAATAATACACAGTGGTGTTGTCGACATGCGGGTCGCCAGCCATGATGTACCAGGTAATAGCATAGGCACAGGGCATATCCTTTGCACTGTATTGGGCAACTGCGTTGTTGCCAAGAGTGGTGGAGTCGCCAACAGCAGTGCTATAGCTACGGACATCATCAGGATTATAATCAGAAATGTAGTTGTATCCGGTCATCGAGGCACCGAATTCCTTGGGGTAGTCTGCCTCACCGTAGAAGCACCATTCCTTCGCATCCCACTCGTAATAGGTGTTGGGGAAGATAAACCACATCTCGTCAAGGGTCATATACAACGTGGAACGGTAGAACTTCATGGCTTGTATATTGGCGTTCTGTGCACTCTTGATGTATGCCACGCCGTCGGGATCGGGCAGACCTCTCACGGTGAGTGTCTGAGTCTGAGGCTTGATGACCACATAGATTTGCTGGTACGCGGCAGAGGCAAGGTTCACAGTGTAGGTGTCGTCACCCTGCTCTATCAGCATCTTGGTGATGTTCAGAGGGCTCTTGTCATTGGCCAGCCGCGTCTCAAAACGCATGATGGAGAACTTCTCCAGCATGGTGATGTCTTCCTCCACCACGGCAGCACCTCCGAAAACCGACAGCTTGCCGCTTCCCTCGCATACATCGAACTGCTTGGCTATCGTCTCCAGCTTGCCGTCCTGCTCTGCAAGAAGGTTCTCCTTCACCTGGCCGGTGTTCAGGTCTACCGCAGTATAGGGATAGATGAAGCGTGCGTCTGCGCCGTCGCTGACGGTGGATACCACGCGGGCGGAGATGTAGGCCTTGCCGTCTTTCACCTCACTGACGGTAGCCTTGGTCACTGTTCCGTCGATGACGAGCGCCATCTCGTCGCCGACCTCCCACGTGGCCGCCACTTTCACCTCCTCGTCGGAGAGGGCTTCGAATCTGGGGCTGGGGTCTGCCATGGCAGCCTGCATCACGGCACTCGGATTGTCGCCGAAGGAGATGGTGCCCGTGAACGGAATGGTGGGAGTCTCGGGTTTGGGTTCGGGGGTGAGCTCGCTCAGAGAGTCGTCACTTGCACATGAGCCGAGGAAAAGAAGGCTCAAGAGAGAGAAAACAAATACTGAATGTTTCATAGACTTTTTTGTTTAAAAATTAGATTGTACTGTTACTTGTGTTGATGTGAGAGTTATAAAAAAGTTTTTATTCTTAGTTTGTGCAGCCGTTGCTTCAGTCCAAAGTCTTCGACGACCTGAATTTCGATATATAGTTTGAAATAGTCGGCACGGGTGAAGGTGGTGGTGCAAACGGGTCGTCGCCGGGACCGTAGCCGCCGCGACCAGTACCGGAAGGATCGCTGAACGGGTCGTCGTCATCGCCATTGTAACCGTCGCGACCGGCACCGGCACCGACACCGAGGTCGCTGGCAGCCAAAAGATGGCACTCGCTGCCAAGGGCGAAAGACAATACTGCCGGAGCAATATATGCCTTGACACCTCGAGTTTCAATTGTTGTTTCTTTTGATTTCATAAAAAAAATTGATTAATAGTTAATAAATAATTAAGAGTACAAGTACAACGACAAATGCGCGCCAAACCTCTGTAAAAAG
>ONTS01000021.1:2420-51558 GCA_900320845.1 uncultured Prevotellaceae bacterium
CTTACATTGGGGGGGGGGGGGACACGGACGCTCACCGCAGCCTGCCGGCAGCAGGGCGGCGACTTGAGCGAAGAGAGCATCCATGTGGTACATAACAGCGATATTTAGTGTTAAAAAAATTACTATTCTGTCTGTTTCTTGCCTAAACTCACTCGGCACTGGCTGCCTGAGGAGCAAAAAACTCGGGCACAAAAGTAACAACTTTCCATAATCCAACCATAATCCAATGTGCAAAAAATGTTAAATTTAATGATTTTTAACAAAAAGTCTTTCCCAGTTAACAACAAGATGCTCGAAAATGATGTACATGAAGAAGCAGAAAGGTGACATGATGAAGGCGATACCGTGCATTATCTTCGTCAGGTATGTTTTACTACGCAAAGCATACCTTTATGCTTATGGGTCCGACCGGTAGGGAGATAGAACGCATAAGCCAAAAAGAAGCGCAATGGTACTTCAATGCAGAAAACAGTATGATTATTCCAGAAAGGTCTTTTCCTTATTATTGTTGTCCCCTAAAGGTGAAAAGCGCAATAATTGCCTTTCGCAATGCCTTTAAACAGGCGTTGCGGTTTAAACGTCAGGACAGTCTGACTGATGTCGGACAACACACTCTCATTCCTTGGACTCAGTATGTTACCCCCCCACATGATGAATAATGTGCTTCACTACGTTCCGGCATGCAGTGCGTCCGTCGTATTCCTGCCGGCAGACAACATGCTGAATGTTCTCCACTCATGATGCAAAATCAGTGATATTGGTAACCAAAATCACCGATATTGAAGACCAAAATCACTGATTTTGTTATATCAACAGCACTTGACAGCGCTGCCATTATTGCCTGCTGCCGACATGTAGGGCATTCATCACATAGAAGATTATGGCTGTCAGGTAACACTTTTCAGGGATGCTTTGCTTAGCGAAAACATGCCTTTAATCCAACTGCAAATTGAAGGGCGGTATCCTCGTAGATAACTATTAAAAAAGATGTCCACCCCACGCTACGGCATGTGTTAAACGCTCAAGCTGTACAAGGGGGAACAGCTAATGTTCTATAAATTGGAATTAATTTGTCAGGAGTCGCTTCGCGAGAAATCTCTTCAAATCAGAAAACTCTTTTACAACAACTCACTTTGTCAATGATACCAGCTATCAAGTCCATTTGACAGCGTATTTGTAAGATTTGACGAGATTTGTGAGATAACTACCTGGAGGGCACTCCTTATAGGTGGGCTAAATACATCGTTTACTTGTTCGATTTATGAATCTTTCTTTTTGAAAAGTCGGCCAATCCTTTTCCAGGAGTTCCACCCCTTAGCATCAAGATAATTGAATCCTATCAACAGAACGGTAAAGATAACAGCACCAATGAGATAGTGCTTGAAAGACTGAAGCTCCCAAAATACAGCATCTATGGCTGCAAATATCAACATAAATGCAGCAGCTAAAATAAAAACTTTGAAAATATAGTTCTTCACTTCTCAGTTTATGTTTTGTTTTGCTAAAATTCGCAAGGATGAATGTCGTGGGTGCGTGTACGGTGTATGGCTGTTGTGTCAGTGTGTGGCAAGGCTGGCTATGAGCTCGTCGACAGTAGTCACTTTCTGTTCGCCTGTTGTCATATCTTTCACGGTCAGGGTATCGTCTTTCATCTCCTGTTCGCCGACAAATGCCACAAATGGTATCTGCTTGGCATTGGCATAGTTCATCTGCTTCCTCATCTTCAC
Organism: uncultured Prevotellaceae bacterium; assembly: GCA_900320845.1. GTDB lineage: Bacteria > Bacteroidota > Bacteroidia > Bacteroidales > Bacteroidaceae > Prevotella. Next base: position 4,148 of record ONTS01000021.1, read on the forward strand.
GATGTCGGGATAGATTTCTGCCTTGATGCCAGCCCCTCTGAGCTGTGCCAGTCGTGGGAGGATGTATGCTGTCTCCTTCTCGCCGAAGTTGATGAACAGCAGTTGTGTTCCCTCGACAGCATCTTTCGGGTAGAGATCAAGCTGGTTGAGCACGTCGAAGATACGGTCGGCACCGAAGCTTATGCCTACGCCGCTGAGTCCAGGCAGTCCGAAGATGCCCGTCAGGTTGTCGTAGCGGCCACCTCCTACGATGCTTCCTATAGCAACATCAAGGGCTTTGACCTCGAAGATAGCACCCGTGTAGTAGTTGAGACCACGTGCCAGGGTGAGATCAAGCTGCACTTCGTTCTTAAGGTCGCACAAGGCGACAGTTGATAGGATGTAACGTGTCTCCTCTACGCCCTTCATGCCTATGGAAGAGTCTTTGAGTACGCCGGCAATGACGTCCAACTTCTCTTCGTTGGTGCCTTGCAGGGTGATGATGGGCTGTAGCAGGGCTATGGCTTCATCGCTGATGCCGGCTTCATGCAACTCGGCATTGACACCATCGGGCCCTATCTTATCCATCTTGTCCATGGCAACGGTGATGGGTACTATCTTGTCGGCTTCACCTATCATCTCTGCGATGCCGGAGAGTATCTTGCGATTGTTGATCTTTATCTGCACACGTATGCCGAAACGTTGGAATACGGTGTCGATAATCTGCATAAGTTCAACCTCATTGATCAGGCTGTCGGACCCTACCACATCAGCGTCACACTGGTAGAACTCGCGATAGCGTCCTTTCTGCGGTCGGTCGGCGCGCCATACAGGTTGTATCTGGTAGCGACGGAACGGCATCTGCAGCTCATCGCGGTGCATGACGACGTAGCGTGCGAAGGGAACGGTGAGGTCGTAGCGCAATCCTTTCTCGCATAGCAGTGCTGCCAGGCGATTGGTGTTGCGTTCGGTGAGCTCCTCGTCGGACACTTTTTGAAGGAAATTGCCACTGTTGAGAATTTTGAACAGCAGTTTGTCGCCTTCTTCACCGTATTTGCCTAACAATGTGGAGAGAGTCTCCATGGATGGCGTCTCTATCTGACGATAGCCATAGAGGGCATAGACTTCGCGGATGGTGTTGAAGATATAGTTTCGTTTCGACATCTCTTCAGGTGAGAAGTCGCGTGTGCCTTTGGGGATAGATGGTTTATTCATGGTGTGGTGTGAGTATTGTTCTTCTTTATCTTAGCGCACGACTTGCATATACCATATATATATAATGTGAAGTGCTCTTTCTGAAAATGTGGCCATCGTGCGTTGTTTATCACTTTGGTAACCGCCTTGCTCTTATAGCGCTGTACCTTTCCGCACTGTGTACAGATCTGTCTGCAGATGCCTTCCTGATGCAGTGCCCGTTCGTAGCAGGTGGTGTCCTTGAGACGATGGGAAACGACGAGATGAATCTGCTCAAATAGCTTAATGCTGTTGTAGAGCGTCGTCTTGCTGACGTGGGTGTGTCGTTGCTTGAGCTGTTGTTGCAGCTCGTCTATGGTAAACAGGTTTTCGTTACCATATATGGCTTTCAGTAACATCTCACGTTCGGGTGTCTTTCTGCCACCGGTGCGTTTGATGTAGTCAGAAAGTACAGCCAAAGCCTCTTCCAGTTCGGAAGAGAATCCGCCTCTCATCTGCTTGGCAGTGAAGAGGGAGAGCTCTTTAGCTGATGACTTGCCTGCTGCCATGTGTGGTAGTGTTGAAACGATGTGCAGTTATTGGTTGAGGATGGCGCGAATGGCGGCAATCTTTTCCAGGGTGTCCTGTTCTTTCTTACGTTCTAATGCTACGACTTGTTCGGGAGCGTTGGCAACAAACTTCTCGTTGCTGAGTTTCTTGCGTATTCCAGCCAGGAATCCTTCGAGGTGTTTGAGCTGTGCTTCCTGCTTGGCGCGGTCGGCTTCTGTCTCGACGAGTGCGCCCAATGGTACGGCATATTCGTAGGTGCCGACCATGAAGGGGATGGCGTCTGTGGCACGGCTGTCCATTGTCTGCACGTCAGACACGTTGCTCATCTTCTGCATCAGGGTGTTGTATGCCTCCAGATGGTTGGTGCCGATGGCTTGCAGGGTGAGTGCCTCGCGCGGGGAGATGTTCTTCTGGTTGCGTATCATACGAATGTTGCTCACCACCTGCATCACCATCTCCATGTCGGCAGCCAGCTGTTGGTCGGCAGCCACAGGTGACAGGATGTGCAGTTGTTCGCGCATGATGGATGCCCCCTTGTCGCGCTCAACGATATTCTGCCACAATTCCTCTGTGATAAACGGCATGAAGGGATGGAGCATCTTGAGTAATGTGTCAATGAATTGCAGGGTTGCATCCATGGTGGCCTTGTCGATGGGTGCACCGTAAGCAGGTTTCACCATTTCGAGATACCAGCCGGAGAATTCGTCCCAGAACAGCTTGTAGACGGTCATCAGCGCTTCGCTGATGCGATAGCGTGCAAACTGTTCGTTGAGTTCGGTGTTCACCATGCGCAGACGTGCCTCAAACCAAGCTATGGCTTGTGCGTTTTCGGCAGGCTGCGACAAGGTGTCATCAACTTCCCAACCCTTGATGAGACGGAAGGCATTCCAAATCTTGTTGCAGAAGTTGCGTCCCTGTTCGCACAATGTTTCGTCAAAAAGGATGTCGTTGCCGGCAGGAGCAGACAACATCATACCCATACGTACGCCGTCGGCGCCGTAGTGGTCGATAAGTTCTATGGGGTCGGGGGAGTTGCCGAGACTCTTTGACATCTTACGTCCCTGTTTGTCGCGAACGATACCCGTGAAGTAAACATTGCGGAAGGGCATGTCAGAGCGGTACTCATAGCCAGCCATAATCATTCGTGCTACCCAGAAGAAGATGATGTCGGGACCGGTAACAAGGTCGGCAGTGGGGTAGTAGTAGCCAATCTCTTTGTTGTCGGGATTGTTGATGCCGTCGAATACAGAGATGGGCCACAGCCATGAAGAGAACCATGTGTCGAGACAGTCCTCATCTTGCTGTATGTCGTCAATGGCGAGGTTGGCGTTGCCACTCTGTTGTCGCAAAGAATGCAATGCCTGTTCGGCATCCTCTGCCACTGCAACGTGGTTCTGATAGTAGTAAGCAGGTATTCGGTGCCCCCACCAAAGCTGTCGGCTGATGCACCAGTCTTTGATGTTCTCCAACCAATGGCGATACGTGTTCTTGTACTTGGCTGGATGGAACTTTATCTCGTCGTTCATAACCGGCGGCAAAGCGATGTCGGCAAAATGCTGCATGGAGAGGAACCACTGTGTGGACAATTTAGGTTCAATGGGCACATGAGTGCGCTCGGAGAACCCCACTTTGTTGGTGTAGTCTTCCATCTTTTCCATGAGTCCAGCTTCCTGCAGATCGTGAGCAATCTTCTTGCGCACCTCCATGCGGTCTATGCCAACATAGAGCCCTGCTGCTTCGGACAGTGTTCCGTCATCATTGAAGATGTCGATGGTGTCAAGGTTGTGCTTGAGTCCAAGAGCATGGTCGTTGATGTCGTGAGCCGGGGTGACCTTCAGACAACCAGTACCGAATTCAATATCCACATATTCGTCTTCAATGACAGGAATCTGTCGTCCTACAAGAGGAACGATGACGTGCTTGCCGCGCAGCCATTGGTTCTTTGGGTCGGCGGGGTTGATGCACATGGCGGTGTCGCCCATGATGGTCTCGGGACGTGTTGTAGCAACGATGGCATAGCGTTCGGGGTCTTCCACCACACGATAGCGAAGGTAGTAGAGCTTGGAGTGTTCCTCTTGGTATACCACCTCTTCGTCGGAGAGTGCCGTCTTGGCTTTCGGGTCCCAGTTTACCATACGCACTCCACGGTATATATAACCTTTATTATATAGGTCGCAGAATACTTTTATCACCCCTTTGGATCTTACTTCGTCCATAGTGAAAGCTGTTCGTGCCCAATCGCATGATGCTCCGAGACGACGGAGTTGCTTCAGGATGATGCCTCCATGCTCGTGGGTCCAGTCCCAAGCATGTTTCAGGAAATCGTCACGGCTTAGGTCTTTCTTCTCAATGCCCTGTTCAGCCAGTCGTGCAACGACTTTTGCCTCAGTGGCGATGGAGGCGTGGTCGGTGCCGGGAACCCAGCAGGCATTCTTTCCCTCCATACGAGCCCGGCGGACAAGGATGTCTTGAATGGTGTTGTTGAGCATGTGTCCCATGTGCAGCACACCCGTCACATTGGGCGGGGGGATGACTATGGTGTAAGGTTCACGTGAGTCGGGCTCAGAATGAAACAAATTGTGGGACAACCAGTATTCGTACCACTTGGTCTCGACATTTGTCGGGTCGTATTTTGTAGCTGATGTCATTGTGAATATGAGATTTGTTTATGTTTTACACTTATGTAGTTATCACACTGTTCGGGATGATGTCTTCTTTATGTTTTGTCCTATTAATATGGTAATAGGTTACTTGGTAAGTTGGTTCTTTGTGGTAATGAGTCGGTTTATTTCGTCAAACTCATCACCCATGTTGAGGTTCAGATATATGGTATATAGCACCTTTGCCCATTTCTGTTGCTGCTTGGGTTGTTCCTCACGCACTCGCAACATGAAGGGTAGACTTTTGCGATAGAGCTGTGTGATGGTGTCGCGTGTCTTTTTGTCGCGTTGCATTTTTTTATCAAGTCTGATGGCTTCGTCGAAGTAAGCAAGACCAATGTTGTAGTATGCTTCAATGAAGTCGTCGTCCTCGGCGATGAGGTCTTCGCAGATGTCAATACATTGTGAGTACTTTCCTGTGTTGAGCAGCAGTGTGCTTTGTGCAAATCGGAAAGAAGGGTTGAGACTGTCAATGCGCAATGCTTGGTTGACAAATGTCATGGCACTGTCGGTTTGTTGGCAGTTGATGTAGTGGTCGACAATGCGTGGGAAAAAGTAGGTAAAGTGAGGATTGATGTTGAATCCTTGCTTCAGTGTATTGAAATAGTTGACAGTGTCTTTCAGCTGATTGTATGCCTCAGCTTTGAACTGATAGACGTATTCTTTGTTTCTTGGTATTTTGGCAGCCAATGCCGAATGTTTGAGTACTTCTTCCGGTTGGTTTAGTTTGAATGCACAATACATGGCTCCGTATGCCGCTCTTGGCATGAGACTGTCGTTGTCGGCATAGTTGTATTGTGTGTAGAGTGGGTGAGTGGCAGTGTTAAGATAGTGATTGAAGAATGTGGCGGCCTTCTCATATTGTTGTTTATTGGAGAAGAAATGTCCTCCGTTGAGCAGGTTGGGGCGGATGCTGTTGAGATACGCCACATGACGCTCTCGCCACTTACCATAACGTTTTGAGGGTTTTTCTTTTTGCGATTCGATACTGTCCAAATGTTCTATAACGGTGAACATCTTCAACGTGTTGTTGAATAAAGCCGTAGTATCGTATTTTTGTTTAAGGTACAACTTCTCGTTGCCTTGTTCGTATTGTTTCTTTACTGCTTCGAACAAAGTGAGATGTATCTTGGTGTTGGTGATGTTGTTGCTGTCTTTGAGCAACCCCGTCATGAGTTTTTCTGCCTTTTCGAGTTCCTTGCCTGTCTTAATGAGCTGTTGTGCCTGTTGAATAGTTTTTTTCTGGGCAGACATACCAAGCGGCATGCCGGTCAACAATACGGCTACAAGGAATAGGAAAGGTCTCATGAGGTATAAAAAGATATAAAAGAGATAGCGAAAATAATCAGTGTTTAGGAGTTGGATGCAAAGTAAAACTTATACATCCAACTCCTTATTTATAGCACGTTATATCGTGTATGATGTTCAGTTGTATCAGTTAGCGTCAGCCTCTGCTGCCTTTGTGCGGTCGTCGTTAGGACCATAGAGAGCATAGTAGCAGCGGAAGAGAGCATATCCCCAGTTGGAACCTTCCTTCTTCGGGTCGATTCTCTTAGCCTTCTCGAGATTTTCTTTTGCCTCTTCGTAGTATTTGTTCAGCTCTTTTTTGGCCTCGGGAGTAATCCTTCCCTTAATCTTTTCTTCGGCCTTGCTGGCTTTGTCGAGCAGACATGCGCCGAGGAAGGTTAGAACCTGAGGCTCTTCGGGCTTTGCGCTGAGTGCTTTGCGGAAGTTGGCGATAGCATCGTCAAGCTCCTGCTTCTGCATAGCTCTCTGTCCACGGATGTTCCAAACGACAAAGTTGTTGGGATCCTGAGCCAGTTTCTTCTCAAACACGACATCCATCTTGTCGTTCATGCCGAGGTCAGAGTAGGTCTGTACGAGTGTACCGAAGAGAAGGTCGCTCTCGGGATATTTAGCCAATGCTTCTTCAACTTTACCAGCGAATGCGATAGAGTCGGTGCGGCTGTGGAGACCTTGACTGGCAGCAGCAAGCTTCAGCTCCATAGCTTCGTTAGCCTTTTTAGGATCCTTCATAGCGATGTCGGTATATTTGTCAACACCTGCATAGTCTTTAACCTGCATGCCTAATACAGCTGCATAGTAAGCAATTTCGCCTACATACTGGTCGCCGCTCTTATCAACTTCGTCGAAGAGAGGATCTACAGAGCTGTCAACATACATACCCCAGAACTTGTATGCACGGGGGAAGTCGTTGTTCTGACGTGCAGCCTCGCCACCATTGATGAGGAACGGACGGATGTTGTAGAGACGGTCGCGGTTCTTGGTGTAGAACTTAGGTTTAACCTGTCCCTTGTCGTTGGGCTGCTGGTCGTACTTGTTGCATTCAAAAGCGTTCACATAAGCATTGTAGAGTGCATCGTAGAAGTCTTCAGACTGTGTCTCAGAACTTCCTTCCTTTTCAATAGCAGGCCACATAATGTCAACAAGCTTATTGTAGCACTTTGCTTTTGCTTCTGCAGAGAGGTTTGCCAGATTACTCTGAAGCAGTGAGGCTGCCTGGTCATAATCTTTCATTTTCATGATTTGCTTAGCCACGTCGCCTTGAGCGAATACTGTTGCGGAAAAAAGAACCGCAATGGCCAGAATGAATGTCTTTTTCATGATTCGTTGTTTTTATGGTAGTTGATAATTTGATGTTCTCTATTCTGTTTGGTTTAATTGTTCGTTCTCAACAGGCTTATTTTCTTCCTGCTTGTTCTGTTTGTCGGGATTGTTAGCCCACTGGTTGCGTGCTTCTTCTTCAACGGTGGCTTCCAGTTCGCTATTCATCACCTTACAAACGCCGGCAATGACATCGTTCTTCTTTGTCAGGTTGATAAGTCGTACGCCTTGTGTTGCACGTCCCTGAACACGGCATTCGCTCACGGAGAGGCGAATGGTGATACCGCTCTTGTTGATAATCATCAGGTCGTTCATATCAGTAACAGTCTTGATGGCTACAAGGCGACCAGTCTTTTCGGTAATGTTGAGTGTCTTCACACCCTTAGCTCCGCGGTTAGTCTTGCGGTAATCTTCCACATCGGAGCGTTTGCCATAACCGTTTTCGCTCACTACCATGATGGTCTCCTTTTCCGGATCGTTGACAACAACCATCCCTACTACTTCATCGTCGCCGCCGTCGAGCTGCATGCCTCGTACACCGGTGCTGACACGACCGATAGCACGTACGGCATTCTCGTCGAAACGTACGGCACGTCCGTTGCGGTTGGCAAGGATGAGCTCGTTTCTACCATTGGTGAGACGTACGTCAACTACCTCATCGCCTTCAATAATGTTGATGGCATTGACACCATTTGTGCGTGGACGGCTGTATGCCTCTAGGCAAGTCTTCTTCACGATACCTCGCTTAGTTGCGAATACAACATAGTGAGAGTTAAGGAATTCTTTGTCGTTGAGTCCACGAAGACGCAGGAATGCATTGACGGAGTCGTCGGCATCAATGTTGACAAGATTTTGAATGGCACGGCCTTTGGAGGTCTTCTCGCCTTCAGGTATTTCATAGCACTTCAGCCAGTGGCAACGACCTTTGCGCGTGAAAAGCAAGAGTGTCTGGTGCATGGTAGCGGGGAAGATGAATTCGGTGAAGTCTTCTTCTCGCGTCTTTGCTCCTTTCGAGCCTACACCACCACGTGCCTGCTCGCGGAATTCGCTGAGAGCGGTACGCTTTATGTAACCGAGGTGGCTGACAGTGACAACAACGGGATCGTTGGGATAGAAGTCTTCGGGGTTAAACTCCTCGCTGGAGTAGCGAATGATGGTGCTACGTTCGTCACTATACTTCTCTTTCACCTCCTGCAGTTCGTCCTTCATCACCTTCTTACATAGTTCGGGGTCATCGAGGATTGACTGCAGATACTTGATGTTGCGTTCCAGCTCTTCGTATTCGGCGTGCAGTTGTTCTACACGCAGGCCGGTAAGCTGTGCCAAACGCATATATACGATGGCGTTAGACTGCAACTCATCAAGGTTGAAACGTTTTTCAAGGGCGCGTTGAGCATCAGAAGGAGTCTTAGCAGCGCGGATGATGTGTACCACCTCATCAATGTTATCGCAGGCAATAATGAGTCCCTCAAGGATGTGGGCGCGTTCCTTTGCCTTACGCAGTTCAAACTGTGTGCGACGAATGGTTACATCGTGGCGATGTTCTATGAAATGATGTATACACTCTTTGAGTGACAATAGTTTTGGTCTTCCTTTGACAAGAGCTATGCAGTTGACAGAGAAGCTGCTCTGCAGGGCTGTCATCTTGAACAACTTGTTGAGTATGACGTTGGCATTGGCTTCGCGGCGAACATCTACCACGATGCGCATACCTTGGCGTCCTGTCTCGTCGTTGACATTGGAGATGCCATCAATTTTTCCTTCTTTGGCAAGCTCGGCAATATTCTCGATAAGTTGTTGCTTGTTAACGCCATAAGGAATCTCTGTCACCACAATCTTGTCGTGTGTATCGCCTGTCTCGATTTCAGCCTTGGCGCGCAGTACAATACGTCCGCGTCCAGTTTCATAGGCTTCTTTTACCCCGGTAATACCATAGATAAAAGCGCCTGTGGGGAAGTCGGGAGCTGGGATGTACTGCATAAGACCATCGGTGTCGATATCGGGATTGTCGATGTATGCACAACAGCCGTCAATCACTTCGCCCAGATTGTGTGTAGGTATGTTGGTTGCCATACCTACTGCGATACCATTACCTCCGTTGACAAGCAGGTTAGGTATCTTTGTGGGCATGACTGTCGGCTCAGTGCGTGTGTCATCATAGTTGTTGACCATATCAACGGTTTCCTTCTCCAGATCGTCCATGATGTGTTCACCCATCTTTGACAATCTGCACTCGGTGTAACGCATAGCTGCAGGTGAGTCACCGTCGACGCTACCGAAGTTGCCCTGTCCGTCGACAAGTGTGTATCGCATGTTCCAATCTTGCGCCATGCGTACCAATGCTCCGTAGATTGAGCTGTCGCCGTGGGGGTGGTATTTACCCATGTCGTCGCCCACAATACGTGCACATTTCTTGGTGGGTTTGTCAGAGGTGTTGCCCAGTTCCTGCATGCCGAAAAGAATGCGTCGGTGTACGGGCTTGAATCCATCGCGCACATCAGGAAGGGCACGCGAAACGATAACAGACATAGAATAATCAATGTATGAGGACTTCATTTCTTCCTCAATGTTGATTTTGATAATTCTGTCTTGTTCTACAAATTGGTTCTCGTCCATGAATGTCTTTTTTACTTAATTTCGCCAAAAAGGGCGTTTGCTTGCCTTATTTTAGCGTTTTAACATTTTCTTTAGTGGCACAAAGGTATACTTTTTGTAGGTTTTGCGAAAGAAAAAAATGGTAAAATTCGGCTTTTTTACACCTCTTAACACCATAGCTGTCATATCAGGCATGACATAGAGTGGTGTTTTGCTTTGTTATCTTTGATTTTGAGTGTGAAAATATAACTCAGACAATTGTTCTACTGCAGCCTTGTTAATGGTGTAGAGAGTAACAAAGTCAGTTGGTCTTGTCTGCCAAAACCAACTGACGTTATGTTGTAGAGAGAGTGGACTCCCTTTTTAATTAATTCTATTCCACAGTAACGCTCTTTGCGAGGTTGCGTGGTTGGTCAACATCTTTTCCTTTGCATACGGCGATATGGTATGCCAGTAACTGTAGCGGTACGGTGGCAATGAGTGGCTCAAGGCATGGAAGGGTGTTGGGCAGTTCGATGACTTCGTCTGCCAGATGGCGTATGACTTGATCGTCTTCGCTAATTAGTGCGATGACTCTTCCTTCACGTGCAACAACTTCCTGGATATTGCTCAGCACTTTTTCGTACATGGCGTTGTGAGGAGCAATAACCACAACAGGCATGTCGGAGTCGATGAGAGCAATAGGACCATGCTTCATTTCTGCAGCGGGATATCCTTCGGCATGTATGTAGCTAATCTCCTTGAGCTTGAGTGCGCCTTCAAGTGCAACGGGGTAGTTGTAGCCACGACCCAGATAAAGGAAGTTGCGTGCGTAGGTAAAGGTGCGACTGAGTTTAGCTATGTGGTCGTTGAGAGCGAGCACACGTTTAATCTTGTCGGGGATAGCATTCAGCTCCTGCACAACATGCGTGTATTCGTCGTCCGAGATAGTATTTTTTTCTTTTGCTATAGCCAAGGCGAGCATGGTGAGCACCGTTACTTGTCCTGTGAAGGCTTTGGTAGAAGCTACACCGATTTCTGGTCCTACATGGATGTAGGCACCGGTATGTGTGCTGCGCGGTATGCTGGAACCGATAGCATTGCAGATGCCGTAAATAAATGCGCCTTTCTGTTTAGCTTGTTCTACTGCGGCAAGCGTGTCGGCTGTCTCACCGCTTTGCGAGATGGCAATAACGAGGTCGGATGCGTAGATGACAGGGTTGCGATAGCGAAATTCGCTGGCATATTCCACCTCTACAGGGATGCGGCAGAACGATTCAATGGTCTGCTTACCAATGAGTCCGGCATGCCATGAGGTGCCACATGCAACGATAATAATGCGCTTGGCATTAAGAATGGCGTCTTTATGGTCGATGACGCTGCTGAGAATAATCTGGTTGAGCGTGGTGTTTACACGTCCACGCATGCAGTTGATAAGGCAGTTGGGTTGTTCAAAGATTTCTTTGAGCATGAAATGCGGATAGCCACCTTTTTCTATTTGTCCTAAGTCCAGGTCTATCTTCTTGATTTCTGCCTTTTGTTCCTTATTTAATATACTTACTATGCGCAGGTCTTCTCCCGGCTTGAGTACGGCAATGTTGCCGTCTTCCAGATACACCACCTTATCAGTGTATTCTATAATGGGGCTGGCATCGGAGCCGAGGAAGAACTCGTTTTCGCCGATACCTACTACCAACGGGCTCTGCTTGCGTGCAGCAATAATGCAGTTGGGGTTGCGCTTATCTACCAAGGCAATGGCATATGCGCCAATCACCTGGTGAAGGGCTATCTGTACAGCAGTGAGCAAGTCGCAACCTTTACGCTGCTGTATGTACTCCACCAATTGTACCAGAACTTCAGTATCCGTGTCGGAACGGAACTGTACACCTTTAGCCTTGAGATTGTTTTTGATGTCGGAATAGTTCTCAATGATTCCGTTATGGATGATGGCGAGATTCTTGGATTCTGAATAGTGTGGGTGGGCATTCATTGAAGAGGGTTCTCCATGAGTTGCCCATCGTGTGTGGGCAATACCAGTGCTGCCGGAGATATCTTTTTCACTGCATACACGCTCCAGCTCGCTTACTTTGCCTTTAGCTTTGTACACACTTAATTCACCGTCGCCATTGATAAGTGCAACGCCAGCACTATCGTAGCCACGATATTCAAGACGTCGAAGACCTTTAATCAAGATGGGGAAGGCCTCGCGATGACCTACATAACCTACTATTCCACACATAGTAATCGGGTGTTATATTATTAATAATGGTGTCTATGTACATAACAGGTTAGTATTGCCTTGTTGGCGACACTAACCTATTACGCCATTGGGGATCTTAGTTGCGCAGAACACTGACAATAAGTGAAGCCAACGATGTGGCGATACCAATAAATGAGAACCACATGGTAGTGGTGGGACCAAGGTCAGCACCCTTTGTTCTAACACTTGATGGCTCTACATATATAATATCGTTCTGCTGCAGGTAGTAGTAAGGAGAATTAAAGATGTTGGCATCGGTAAGATCGAGACGCACTTTGTGCTTCTGTCCAGTCTCATCTTCACGGATGAGCAGCACATTCTTACGCTTACCATATATAGACATGTCGCCTACAGAGGCCAATGCTTCGATGATACTCATTTTTTCGGTTGTAACAGGAACAACGGCTGAGCCTCCGACTTCACCAATAACAGTGATACGATAGGATGCCATTCTTACTGTTACGATAGGATTCTCAGAGCGTGCCAGATAAGGTGCGATGCGTTCGGCGATAGCATTCTGACATTCTTCTTTGGTAAGACCCTGTACATGCATCTTTCCAATAATGGGGAAGTTGATGTTACCACTGTTGTCTACGAGATATCCTTGCAGATTGGATGCTCCATTGAGCTGTCCGCCGGCACCAACGGTGCTACCTACGGAAAGGTTGAATGGACGTGATGCCTCAGGATCGGTCGTAGACACGGTGATTGTCAGCATGTCTTTCGGCATGATGCGGGCATCGTACAGGCCTTGTGAACCTGCTAAAGAGATACTGTCAATGTTTTGGAAGTAAACGACTTGCTTACTTGCATTACAACCTGCCAAGAAAAAGATGGCGATGATAGGAACCAAGATACGAATAGCCTTCATAGATTATGAGTTATGTTGCGTTTGTTATTATTTATGAGTTAAGATGTTTTATGCGTTATGGATGGAATATCCACATTTGGTGCAAAGGTATAATGAATTTTTGTGCTTCACAAATTATTGTGCATAGATAATGTGATTTTGCTATAATAAGGGTACGTCCTCAAAGTGCTCAATCTGTACATTGTCTGCTGTCGGGGCGACGATAGCGATAACATCAAACTGACTGTCGATGATATTGTGGTGTGTACGGAGATAATAGGCTATGGCACTGCGCAAATTGTTTCGTTTCTTATAGTCTATCGCTTCAAGAGGATGCTGTATGTCGGCACTGCGACGGGTTTTCACTTCAACAAAATAGTATCTATCGTCCTTCACTGCAATAATGTCAATGTCGCGGTGCCCTTGACGCCAATCGCGTTCGGCAATGGCATAACCATTATCAATGAGATATTGTTCGGCAAGGTCTTCGCCCCAATGACCAAAATCATTGTGTGTAGCCATATCTTATGGTAAAAAAATTAAGGTTTGTGTTTCCAAAAGCAGAAAAGTCTACATATAAGAGAAGGGGAGAGTACCTGCATCAGTATTGATTTGATGAATATTGACAATCCTTTATCGAGAATGATGCTTGGATGAAAATTTGGAATGATGGGTGTCTCTCGTGTTAGATGCCAATGGGTAATTTGAATGTTGAATACATAAATGTAATAAAGACTTATTTGTTTTTTGTCAACATGTAATTTCGGATAGTTGTTTAACAAATAGGGTAACAGTTGCATGTGTGCCTGCAAATGATCTTCAATATGTTTGCGGGTAATTTGTTTACTGATGCCTGATGAGTTCATGCAGTACAAATATGTACCCTCAGAAGTGGTTAGAATAATGTTGGCTTTTCTGCCAAGTTGCTGCATGATGTAGACATCTTCAAAAACTTTACCTTCTGGAAAACGAATGTCGTCAAACAGTTCTCTTCTGAAGACTTTATTCCAAACATAACAATGGCGATATGCTTCTGTAGCAAACCAATAAGATTCAAAATTGTTATAGGTGTCATTTTGAAATTGCAGAACACTTTCCTTTGCTGTTTCTGCATCTGTCTTAACCCCATATTCAAGAATGTCGAACACATATGAGTATATAATTGGGCGTAACCTTTCATATGTGTCATCAGTAAGTAAATCGTCAGAGTCGACGAAAGTGATATATTCACCATGAGCATTATTAAGACCAGTGTTTCGAGCACTGCTCAATCCCATGTTTACTTGGTGTATGACTTTAATACGGTGATCCTTTTTAGCCCATTCATCACACATCTGTGGACATCGATCAGGACTGCCATCATCTACAAGTATGATTTCTAGTATTGGATAGTTTTGTCGCAGTATGCTTTCCACGCACCTGTCTAAATAGTTTTCCACCTTGTAAACAGGCACAATAACGGTTAACATTGGTGGTAATGCCATTTGTCTGAAGATATTTGATTGTTCAACTAAGGAATCCGAGCAAAGCACCAGCTGCAACAGCAGAGCCGATGACACCAGCCACATTCGGGCCCATGGCGTGCATGAGTAAGAAGTTGTGGCGGTCGTATTCCAAACCGACGTTATTGGATATACGTGCACTCATGGGCACAGCGCTCACACCGGCATTACCGATAAGAGGATTGAACTTGTTTTCCTTTTTGAGGAACAAGTTCATAAATTTCACGAACAACACGCCGCTCGCACTTGCAACGACAAAAGCACCGGCACCAATCATAAAGATATATATGGTGTTCATAGTAAGGAATTCACTAGCTTGAGTAGAACATCCTACTGTGAGCCCCAGCAATATGACTACAATGTCATTGAGCGCAGCGCCTGCTGTTTTGGCTAGACGTGTTGTTTTACCACTTTCTTTAAGCAGATTGCCAAAGAATAACATACCCAGCAGTGGCAAACCTGACGGTACCAAGAATGTGGTGAGCAGCAAGCCGATGATGGGGAAGAGGATACGTTCGGTCTGGCTTACCTGTCTCGGTGCTTTCATACGAATCACACGTTCTTTCTTCGTGGTGAGGATGCGCATTAATGGGGGCTGAATCAGTGGAACAAGAGCCATATATGAGTAAGCACATACGGCGATAGCACCCATCAGATTAGGTGCAGTCTTTGAAGAAAGGAAGATGGCTGTGGGACCATCGGCGCCTCCGATGATAGCGATACCTGCGGCTTGGTTGGGCTCAAAGCCAAGCAACAACGCAAACATATAGGCGCTAAAGATTCCAAACTGAGCAGCAGCACCTATCAGTATAAGCTTGGGATTGCTGATAAGTGTGGAGAAGTCGGTCATGGCTCCAATACCCAGAAATATGAGAGGAGGATACCAACCTTGCTTGACGCCTTGATAAAAAATGTTCAACACAGAGTTGTCTTCATACAAACCTATCTCTAAGCCTGCATCAGCCTTGAATGGAATGTTGCCAAGGATGATGCCTAAACCAATGGGTACAAGCAATAACGGTTCGAAATCTTTCTTGATGGCAAGCCAAATAAACAATATGCCGACCAAAATCATGATGAGATTTTGGGCAGTAGCATTAGCAAAACCAGTATAAGAGAAAAACTCTGTGATATTTTGCCCAAGGAATTCAAAAAAGCCCATAGTAATTATTATCGATATGCGATGTTGAAAATGTTTATTTAATATTGCCTGTGCTAATGGGTTGTGAAGCTTTTTTGGCAGCTATTGTCACCATCATCTGGCACCTTAGAGTGTAGTGTGCTTATGAAATGGAAATTAGTGCAGCACCTTCCATGACTGTGTCACCCGGTTTTACCAAAATTGCAGATATGCGTCCGTCAACGTCGCATTCTATATTATTCTGCATCTTCATAGCTTCAAGCACAATGACGGTCTGTCCGGCTTTGACATTGTCGCCCACATTGACGCGTATTTCAGTCACAGTGCCAGGCAGAGGAGCATACACCTTTTCGCCTTCCAAATTTGTCGTGTCGGCTACGCTCACTGCCTCTGACTTATAAACTCCTGCATCATCGTTCTTAGCGGCAGGAGCATTCAGATGAACACGTTGTGGACGGGTTGGTTTTATGTTCTCTTTGACTTTAACTTTGAAGACTTTGTCATTCACTTTTACTTCTGCGACATTGTTTTCAACGGAAATGATTTCAACGTCGTAATCAACACCGTCAAGGTTATATTGATATTTGTTCATGGTATGATTGGTTTTTTAGAGTTGGGAAAGGAGAGTGGTGGATTTTTATATATGTTATTCAGTATCTTTCACTATATGTACCCAGCTGGTATGTTTCGGGCGTATGGTGATAATACCGCTTTCTTCATCATGCTGGTTTTCTTGGTATTGTCTCAATGCCATACTGATAACCGCCATATATTTCTCTTTGTCTTGACTTTCCTGCAAGGCTTCAGCCTTCAACTTGTCTTTGTGTCGCAAGAAGATTTCTTTGCGTTGTTGCTTTTTCAATTCTTCTTTCTTGGCTTGCTTACGCTTCATATAGATGCCAAAGAGTGAGAAGAATATGTACAGCAAGGCAAGACATGAGAATACAATAGACATGGACAATATGGTAATTCCGAAGCCATGCGGGTCGTCTCGCTTCAGACGTGCAGCCTTGGTTTCAACCACATGGGCGAAGTTCTCAGTCTCGGCGGTTACCTGATCTACAGATTTCACTACCCATTGGTCATCACCATCTTTAATACGCGCGTATGATTCGTCTACGGCCAGCACTGGAATAGTGACTGAATCGATCAGGTCGATACCATTTCCGTCGTACAGAGCTATCCAATTCACCTTTGAAAGGTCTACCTTACCCTTCAGATGCTGTATACCTCGATTGCTTGTACTATTAAGAAAGAGCAACAGATGCTCCTTTCCGTTGAGCTGAGTGCTATGGTCGCCTGATGGAATGATGCTCATCATGGCAATGCGTTCAGGTGCGCTCAAAGTCTGGTCTAGCACGCGGCGATCCGTGGCGATGTACATATTGCGCACATTGTACGTTGAATACGATGCATTCACCAGCTCTATCCAAGGTAAATGGTTGCCATATTTGTCGGTGATGCTCTTCTCGTTACCGATAAGCACCTCGTTAATTTTAATGTTTCTTGCACCTTGTGCCCATGAAGTTGTTTGACAACAAATGACTAAGAGTAAAAGAAACAGATATGAGAGTTTTTTCATAATCGAAAAAAGTATAGTGGGGTAGGGCTAGGTTATGTTTGTAATGTCTTATATATAATATAGGTGTAATGCTTTTTAGGCATTTGTTATATTGTCTGCATCTCTCGCCTATCCGGCGGAACAACAGAACAAAATAAGCAACTGTGCGATAAGAATGCGTAGGAACATACTCAAAGGATAAACCGTAGAGTAACCAATAGATGGTGCTTCGTGTTGACATATTCCATCAGCATATGCTAAAGCCGGCGGGTCAGTGTAGGTACCGGCTATCATTCCTGACAGCGTGAAGTAATTTATATGATAACGCAATCGTGCATAAGTTCCAACAATGAGTATGGGAATAGTGGTAATCAAGAAACCGGTATAGACATATTTCAGACCATCGCCTTGAATAATGATGTCTATAAAGCCTTCACCGGCTTTTATACCCACACTGGCTAAGAATAGTACCAAGCCTATTTCACGAAGCATCATGTTGGCACTCGTGGTCGTGTAGGTCACCAATCTAATGCGATAACCGAAACGTCCAATAAGTATCGCTATGATAAGAGGCCCCCCTGCTAAACCTAATCGTAAAGGAGTAGGCATGCCCGGTATTGCAATGGGAAGACTACCAAAAATGAGTCCTATCATAATGCCGATAAAGATGGTCGCAATGTTTGGCGCATTCAGACGACGCTCGGAGTTACCCACCAAGTTTGCCACTCGCTCAACATGGTCTTTGGGACCAACAACCATCAGTCTATCGCCTACACGCAGATGCAGACTTGGACGCGCTAACAGCTCAATGCCTTGACGATGGATGCGGGTAACGTTGACACCATACATGCCACGGAAATTGAGTTTGCCAACGGTCTTGCCGGTAAGAGACGGGTTGGTCACGATAACACGACGTGAAACCATGGGCTGTTCTTCCAGCTGCTCATTCCATTCGGCTTTGATTTCTGGACCTATAAAGGCTTTGATAGCTTCTTCATCAGCTTCAGAACAAACAACCATCAGCTCGTCGCCTAACTCAAATGTAGTGTTTCTGTCAGGAATAGATACTTGACCATCGTGCAGGATACGAGAACATACAATGTCACGATTCAGGAACTCCTTAATTTTGAACAGCGGGCGACCGGCAACATAAACATTATCCACACGGAGGTGTATGATGCGTGGCTTTACATTGGGGTCTTCTATTTCTTCTTCCTTAGCCAATTCCTTCTCTTCCGCATCGAGATTAACGTGGCAAAGTTTACGCAGCAGCAATGTCGCACCGATAATGCCAAGCACACCTAATGGGTAGGCACAGGCATAGCCATTGGCTATTGCAGGAGCAGCAGTCTCACCATAAACTGATTGGAGTGCCTCATTGGCAGCACCCAAACCCGGAGTGTTGGTTACGGCACCATATAATGTTCCGACCATCATCGGAAGGTTGTGTACATCGGAAGTATCAAAGAAGATGAAATAGCAGGCAAACATGATGCACACATTCAGTAATATCAAAGCTACTGACATGAGATTCAGCTCAAGACCACCCTTACGAAAACTTTCGAAAAAGCCAGGTCCTACCTGCAAACCGATCATAAAGACAAATAGCATCAGACCAAAGTCCTGCATAAAGGTCAGAATTTCTACTGGTGCAGTAAAGCCAAAATGTCCGGCCACAATACCAGCAAAGAGAACAAATGTTACACCCAAAGAGATGCCAGCTATCTTTATCTTGCCTAGATAAACTCCACAAGCAATAACCATGGAGTACAGCAGGGCTATGTGGGCAACTGAATGGGAATCTGTAAATAATCGCAGTAACCAGTCCATGACAGTTTATTTCATATTACTTTACGACGAGCAAAGGTACAACATTTTTAACAATCATCCTCATCACACGTTATTTTCCGCATATATCATCATTTAATGTCACGCAGAGCCGATAAGTTGTCACTTACGACCAACTCTTGTGCTGTAATATTATGATAGTGACGCATATATTTTTCCACATGTTTCAGTTCTTCTGATTTGTACAAAGGAGTTGACAGGCAGCGGTTGGCAACCCATTGTATCTTTGCAATGTACATGTCGCGCTCCCATTGCTCACGTGTGTCAAACATAGAAAGGCCGTAGCGAGAGAGGAGGTAGAAGCATAGACAGTCGCCCACGATGAATGCTCGATTCATCATTGCTCGTTGGCTGGCGGTGTAAAAACGAATGTACAAAGGATAATCGGCACCCAGATATTTCTCAAGACATATACCGATACGGGTGTCATTTACTATCACGCTCTGTTGAAGAGCCCCTATTTGGGCATAGAACGAAGGTAGAGGAAGGTCGGGAAACAATTTATGTAGCGTTGTAAACGACGAGCGCAATGAATGTTCAACATCGCTCATGTCCTCATATTGTAACTCTGCGTCACGAGAGACTTGCTGCATGATAGAGTCTTGATAGAACTGAAGCAACGTTGCATTGATGTTTAAGTCTGTCGCTCTGCCTATACCCAGTACATCTTCTATCAATGTACGGGTCTCTGTCGGATACAACAAACTCATCTGTTGCAATGCCGAGTAGTCACAGGTGGTCACATATCGGTATTGCAACTGGTCAAAACGGTCGATGCGTATACTTGCTATACTGTCGCGTTGACTCTCCTTGTCAGGCATACCGACACCACAGCTGGAACACAAAACAAAGGCTATTGTGTATATAAGAGCATGGGATATACCCAACAAAGGTTTCAACACCGACATCGATGATACGCAATTATACCATTATCATTTACTATGTTCCTATTCGCAGTCATTGATTCCCTCCTTTCTCCCCGAATCAATGTTCAGCAATTGTATAGCGAAGCTTACGGTAAGCAACTATTCTGCTTGCCTTTAATAAGCTCGCGCCATAATGGCACGGCATACAGAAGGCTTGCCGCTTACCATGTCAACACCTGCCGACTGGTTGCTGTCAAATGGCACGCAACGTATAGTGGCCTGCGTTTCTTCCTTGATACGTGCCTCTGTCTCGGCAGTACCATCCCAAGGACACAGGAAGAAACCACCATCTTTAATACGTTCCTTGAACTCATCGTAATTCTCGCACTCATAAATGCGGGCGTCACGAGCTGCTAGAGCTTTTTTGTAGATGTTCGATTGTATCTCGTCCAGCAACTTTTCGATGTGGTTGTCTATGCCTTCTATCGGCATTGTCTCCTTCTCCAGAGTGTCACGGCGCATCAACTCGACTGTACTATTCTCCATATCGCGTCCGCCAAAAGCAAGACGTACAGGAACGCCTTTCAGTTCGTAGTTGGCAAACTTGAAGCCGGGACGCTTATTGTCTGCATTGTCATACTTAACTGAGATATTGCGTTTTTTCAGTCCTTCAATAATGGGAGCTATATACGCATCAAGTTCTTTCAGTTGATCAGCGCCCTTGGAAATAGGAATGATTACAACCTGTATGGGAGCAAGTTTCGGAGGCAATACCAGACCATTGTCATCGCTGTGTGTCATAATCAATGCACCTATGAGGCGTGTAGAAACTCCCCACGATGTAGCCCATACATACTCGGGTTTATTTTCTTTGTTGAGGAATGTAACATCAAACGCTTTGGCAAAATTCTGACCTAGGAAATGACTTGTTCCGCTTTGCAATGCTTTTCCGTCCTGCATCATAGCCTCTATAGTGTATGTGTCGAGCGCACCGGCAAAACGTTCGGTCTCGCTCTTCACGCCTTGTATGACCGGCATCGCCATCCATTGCTCAGCAAAATTGGCATAGACGCCGAGCATGCGACGTGCTTCTTCTTCTGCCTCCTCACGGGTGGCATGTGCGGTGTGTCCCTCCTGCCAAAGAAATTCTGATGTGCGAAGGAAAGGACGAGTCCGCATTTCCCAACGCATGACGTTACACCACTGGTTGCACATGAGGGGAAGATCGCGCCAAGAATGAATCCATCCGCGATAAGTGTTCCATATAATGGTCTCAGACGTGGGACGCACGATCAGCTCCTCCTCCAAACGAGCGGAAGGATCTACCTCCAATCCGCCTTTTTCTTTATCAGCACGAAGACGATAGTGGGTGACAACGGCGCATTCCTTGGCAAAGCCTTCAACGTGTTCCGCTTCACGGGAGAAAAAGGACTTCGGTATCAACAATGGGAAATAAGCATTCTCCGCACCTGTTTCCTTAAACATTGCATCCAGCTGATGCTGCATCTTCTCCCATAACGCATAACCGTATGGCTTAATAACCATACAGCCACGAACGGATGACTGCTCGGCAAGATCTGCCTTTACTATTAAATCATTATACCACTGCGAATAATTCTCGGCTCGCTTTGTCAGCCCTTTCAATTCTTGTGCCATATTAGTTTTATATGATTCTTTACATGGGGTTAAAATCTACTGTTTATCTTTATAGCATCTGTCATGGCAAAAATGCCAAACCGCATGCAAAGATACGCAGAAATATGAAATCAAGAAACGGAAATACAAAAATGCTCACAACAGAACCGTCAATGCCAAAAAAAAAGCAAGTTTTACTTCTCGTTTTAATCTTAAATATTACCTTTGCAAATGTATCCTATGGCAAAGTATGGTGCTCTGCTCCATAACAAACAATGCCAATCCATACACATAAAACAATAAAAACATTCACTAATCCCAAATTTGTTATGAGAAAAATGAAATTTTTAACGCTTGCACTTTGCGTGGCACTTGTAACTGGTTGTACAACTAAGCAAGGTACCGGAACACTGCTCGGAACAGGTGCAGGAGCCGTTCTCGGTGGCGTTCTTGGACAAATCATTGGAAAAGACTCTAAGAGTACTGCTATCGGTGCAGCCATTGGTGGTGCTGTAGGTGCTGGTGCTGGTGCCATCATCGGTAAGAAGATGGACAAGGTCGCCGCTGCTGCAGCTCAGGTAGAGAATGCTAAGGTTGAAGAAATCACCGATGCAAATGGCCTGAAGGCTGTAAAGGTGACTTTCGACTCAGGTATTCTTTTTGCTACAAACAAGGCTGACCTCAACAATGTTTCAAAGAATTCATTGAAGAACTTTGCCAGCGTAGTAAAGGAGGATAATCAGATTCAGGTCGACGTGCAAGGTCATACCGACAGCACTGGTTCGGATGAGATCAACAATCCTCTCTCCATGAGACGTGCACAGTCTGTTGTCAACTATCTCGTTGAATGTGGTGTTCCTTATTCTCAGTTCGCAAAAGTTGAAGGCCTCGGCTCAACGCAGCCTGTGGCTTCAAACGAAACTGCCGAAGGAAGACAGCAGAACAGACGCGTTGAGGTGTACATGTATGCATCTCAGGCTATGATTGATTCAGCTAACCAACAGGCTGCCAATTAATCATATCAACATTTCAATATCATAACATCCCCTCCCTTACTCCCCCGAAAAACATAGGGGATGGGGGAGGGGATGATAATGTTAAAAACGTCTAGATTTAACATAGCCCTGTGCTCAAAATTATAGGAAAAATCATTAAGTGGACTCTCATCGTGTTTTTCACTAGTAGTGTCCTGATGGTAATTGTCTATCGATGGCTACCAGTGTATGTCACACCATTGATGGTCTTCAATACCATCGGACATGTCTTTAAAGGTGAAAAAGCCACATTCTTTCACGAATGGGTGCCCCTTCACCGCATGTCACAACACTTGCCCATAGCGGTTATTTCCAGTGAAGACCAAAACTATCCTATCCATCACGGCTTCGATTTACAGGCCATAGAGCAGGCGGTTGAGTACAACAAGACACACACAAGAAAAAGGGGAGCTTCAACCATAAGCCAACAGACGGCTAAAAATGTTTTCCTCTGGCAAGGAAGAACATGGCTAAGAAAAGGATTGGAAGCATATTTCACCTTCCTCATCGAACTATTTTGGAGCAAGGAAAGAATCATGGAGGTGTATCTCAACTCCATAGAAATGGGTGATGACATATATGGATCCGAGGCAGTGGCTAAACAGCACTTTAACAAAACGGCAGAACTTCTCACAAGAGAAGAGTGTGCGCTGATAGCGGCATCATTGCCAAACCCACATAAGTATAACTCCGCTCAGCCCTCACCATATTTAGTTAAAAGAAAATATGCTATACTTCGACAGATGAAATTTGTGGAGTATGCATACCCGCAACTGAAAGGCTACACTATAAAAGATTAACTCAAACATTTGCTCATAAAGATATAAGCTACTGAGCATTATTTCTTAAACGTCTCATGCAGTAATATGGATTTTCTGGATTCTCTCAACCAACAGCAACGAGCAGCTGTTGAATATGTGGACGGTGCATCCTTAGTTATTGCCGGTGCAGGATCGGGCAAGACAAGGGTGCTTACCTATAAAATAGCACACCTTATAAGTCTTGGCATGCAGCCATGGCAAATCATGGCACTGACATTTACTAACAAGGCAGCAGACGAAATGAAAGTGCGTATCGCTCAACTGGTTGGAGAAGACAAGGCGCGTTATGTTGTCATGGGAACGTTCCATAGCATCTTTGCCCGAATATTGAGAAGAGAAGCACAATCCATAGGATACGAACCCAACTATACCATTTATGACGAGTTGGACAGCAGGCAACTGATAAAACAGATTGTCAAAGACCTACAACTTGACGACAAAATATACAAGCCCTCACTGATACAGAGCCACATTTCAATGGCAAAGAACTTTCTTGTTCTGCCCGAGGATTATGCACGGCACAATGCCTATGTGAAACGTGATAAAGAAACGAAGATACCACACACGGCCGAAATCTATGCCACGTATCAACACAGGTTGCAACGAAGCAATGCCATGGACTTTGACGACCTGCTGGTCAACACATGCCTACTCTTCGACCATAACCCCGACATCAGACAACGTTATGCGGATCATTACCACTTCGTCCTCGTCGACGAATACCAAGATACCAACTACGTTCAACAATGCATTCTCCTCCAACTCACCAACGAGCGACAGCGGGTATGCGTAGTTGGCGATGACGCACAAAGTATCTATGCCTTTAGAGGGGCAAACATTGACAACATACTGGGTTTCCAGCAGCAATACCAGCAGACAAAGCTCTTCAAACTGGAACGCAACTATCGCTCGTCGCAGACCATTGTAAAGGCAGCTAATAGCCTTATCGAACACAACGAACGCCAAATCAAAAAGGATGTTTACAGCGAAGAAGGACAGGGCACACCTATCACGATACACGGATGCGAAGATGATAAGGAAGAGGCGGCATACGTTTGTCGGAGCATGATACAGCTCCACAAACAGAAGCATATTTCCTACAACGATATAGTGGTGCTTTACAGGACACATGCGCAAAGCAGACTGTTCGAAGATCAGTTGCGCAAACAACACATCCAATACCGCATCTACGGTGGAACGAGCTTTTACCAGCGCAAAGAGGTGAAGGATATCATGGCATATCTGCGCCTCACCTGCAACCTTCACGACGAAGAATCCCTCCGACGCATCATAAACTATCCCACAAGAGGCATCGGCAACACCACAATCAATAAAATCGTAGAAGCAGCACGCACTAACAATATCACCCTCTGGGATGTGCTGCAAGACGACGTGCTGCACACACTGCCTGCCAACAAAGCCACTATCACCAAACTGTCGGATTTCCGCGATCTTATCCTCTCTTTCGTTGACCTTACAAAGGGGAAAGATGCATACGAAGTCGGACAACACATCGTTCAAGTTAGCGGTATTGCCCAAGACCTCATGACAGATGCCACTGTTGAAGGACTTGCACGAGTAGAAAACATGCAGGAGATGCTCACCAGCATGCACGAGTTTGTGGAAAAGGCGCTTAAAGACGAAACATCCACTACCCTCGAAAGCTTCCTGCAGGAAGCAGCACTGCGTACAGATAACGACCAACTGGTGGACGCCGATGAAGAAGCTGTTACGTTGATGACTGTCCACAGTGCAAAAGGACTCGAGTACGATGCTGTGTTCATAGTGGGAATGGAGGAAAACATCTTCCCGTCGCAAAGGGCGCTGTTCTCGTTACGCGAATTAGAGGAGGAAAGGCGACTGCTATATGTAGCTCTCACAAGGGCAAAATCTTACTGTTGGCTCACCTATGCACAAAACCGATTCCGCTACGGGAACACCGAATTCAACCGCCCCAGTCGCTTTCTCAATGAGATAGATCCGACTTATGTACAGCAGAAATCGCTCCCTGTTTCCGACAGCCTATTCCACCAATCCCGTGCAGCACTGCCTCCACGCCGCTGGCGCCCGCTTTCATCTGTGCTGGGACAGAAGAATACAACCACGCCTGATGCCGTACTGACCCTTTCTGAACGAAAGCAGATGGTGCGCAACGCTGCTACTGCCGAATCGCCCTATAAGAAAGGCATGCGTGTACAGCATAGCCGATTCGGTGAAGGATCCGTACTTCACTGTGAAGGAACAGGTGAAAATACGAAAGTAAAGGTTGCGTTCGACAGGGTCGGAGAAAAACAACTTCTCGCCAAATTTGCCAAACTGGTCATTCTTTCATAACTTTGCAACATGACATTACTTATAGTTGCCATCATCGTCATGGCGTATGTGCTCATAGCTTCCCAAAACCTGACGCACATCAACAAAGCTACCGTAGCCATATTTGCAGGCACTGTGGGATGGGTTATCTATATCTGTTTCGGAGCCGACTTTGTTCACAGTCAGTATAAAGCCGAGTATTTTGATTGGCTTAACGGAGCCACGTCAACAAGTCATGTCGTTAAGCAATATATTGCCGAACATATCTTCCTGCCTTATGTAGCAAGGGCAGCAGAGATCGCTTTCTTCCTGCTCGCAACGATGAGCATTGCCGACGTTCTCATCACCAACGGATGTCTAGACTATCTGCGTTCAAAGATGCGAACAAGGAACGCACGCAAACTGTTGTGGATGATTACAGCAGTAACCTTTATCATTTCGGCAAATTTGGACAACCTCACCACAACCATTGTCATGCTGATGGTGATGCGAAACATCGTAGCCAACCGCCGACAGCGTATGCTCTACGGCTCAGCTATTGTCATCGCTGCCAACACGGGAGGCGCACTCACTGTCATCGGCGAGCCTACTGGTCTCTATTTGTGGAACATCAAGGCTGTCACTGCATCGCTATACTCATGGCACATGCTCTTCCCCGTACTCATAGCATGGGCACTGCCGACATATCTCATAGGACGGATGCTACCCGACAGGGTTGATATAGTTTCCCAACTGTCTGCATACCGCGACAATAGCATTTCCAAATGGGTCTACGTTAAACAGTTTGTTATGCTATTCGTAGGCATTGGAGGACTGTGGACCATACCTACTCTCTACAACATCACACATCTCTCACCATTCCTCGGGGCACTATGTGTGCTGTCATTGCTCTGGCTCATCAACGAGCTGTTCAACCGACAGGTCATGGAGACAGGACAAACTGTCATACCACGCATACCGAAAGTACTACAGTTTGAGACAGTGCAGACTATACTCTTCGTCATCGGTATCATGCTTTCTATCGGAGTGGTTACAGAGACAGGTGCAGTGCAATGGCTGACGGAGATACTCGACAACACATTCCACAACGTATGGCTCGGAGGAATGCTTGCAGCTGTAGTGAGCAGCGTACTAGACAACTTCGCAACCACCATATCCTTCTTCACATTCCACGATGTGGCTGACGCTTCAGTGTCCGCTACAAGTTTCTACGCCAACTTCATGCAGGATGGAAACTCATGGAATATCATCGCATACTGTGCCGCAGTAGGAGGCAACTTTCTCCTCATTGGCAGTATGAGTGGAATAGCATTGCTCAAGTCTGAGCGAATACCGCTCGGATGGTTCTTTAAGAATGTGGGATGTAAAGCAATTCTTGGATGGGTATTGGGCTTTGCCGTCATGTATCTCATGACGCTCGTCTGAAGCACCTCGCCCCCACAGGCTGACATCACGAAACTAAAGAGGGATGCCTTTTGCACCCATCATACAATATCGTTCTACCCACACGTACTTTAATTCTATTTTTTCATTCTTCAACCATGGATATCTGTCAAGCCTTTCAAGTAGCATTCCTCCGCAAACAGCAGAAGAATTGGCAAAAGATATATGTCCTAGTTGATATCCACGACACCATCTTCAAAGCTTGTTATCAACAAGAAGAACAGTTTCGTTTTTTTCCGCATGCCAAATATGTGCTGCAGAAACTATCGCAAAGAGATGATGTCTGCCTCATTCTGTGGAGCTCAGCCTACTCACAGGCGCTCAATACATACAGCGACTTTTTCAACAAGAATGGAATACAGTTCAACTATTTAAACAAAAATCCTGAAGTAGTCAATACATCGTTTCAGGATTTCACCGATAAGTTATATTTCAATGTAGGCATTGATGATAAATTCGGATTCCAACCCCAAACCGATTGGAAAATCTTGAAGGAATATCTGAAAACCATTTAAACCCTGCCCGAAATGTAATCTCAACGACTTTGGTTGGTAACAACACTGCATCTCTTTACCGAAAAGATTGTTCTAATTACCAGTTTACTGATATCGCATGTTAAGGGCTATATGGCACCTCTTTTTGGAATAGTTTTGTCTTACGAATAAGGTTAAGTCATCCTTTCAATGATGCTCAACATAGGTATACTTCCGATGAAACTAGCGATTCTTGCGCTATGGTCAGACCTGAATGTGTCTTTGATGGATGACAGGAAATAGAAAAATACTTATCGTCATTGCTGTCAATAAGTATTTTGTATGATGTATTCGTATATGAGTTAGCCATCTTATCAGTGTCCCCGTCGGCGGAAACGTATCTCGCGCATACCATGTTTACCCATAAAACGGCTCTTGTCTACATAGGTATTCACACCATTGATGCGACCCTTACCTGTGTATTGCCACATAGTGATGTCGCGATCGTCAGCTAAACGAGGCTCATGTGCGGTGTATTGAGCAATCATCAAGGGGTAACCATCGATTTTGCCCACAAGATAACGGTTGTAGAAATTCGTATAGGTGTACAACAAGGGTTTCTGACGGTATGCTTCTTCAACGAGAACAATGAACTTTGTCAGACTATCGCAGAACGCATCGACGCTCATGGACTTTGGCATCACTTCAATGTCTATCATCGGTATCAGGTCTTGGTCGGCAGGACGACACTGTGCCATAAAATTCTCCAACTGCCAAGCCTGAGGTACCAACGGCCGGTAGAAATGATAAGAGCCAACCTTCAAACCATTGTGGTGCGCCATCTCAATGTTGTGCTTATATTTTACATCAACATGGTCCTTGCCTTCGGTGGCTTTCAAGTAAACGTACATCATCTTGCTATTGTTGCCTACTGCATCCCAAAAGACTTCTCCCTGGTAACGACTCATGTCGAGACCATGTATGTGGTCGCATGTGTCTTCACACATCACATAGGGATTTTGTGCGAATAATGATGTTGCTGTGAGCAGGGACAATAGGAAAAAAATAATATAGCGTCTCATATCAATAGGCTTACAGATGGGTGATTTTTATTTCGGATGCAAAGGTAAGTATAATATCAGTTACTGCAAAATGCCGAACAAACTATAACGTTCGCATCCGACTCGGAGGCCTACTGATAAGTACTTATAAAACAAAGCGTTCGTAGATAATTTTGTCTATCTCCAAACGCTTTAGGTTTGCGGAAAGGACAGGATTCGAACCTGCGAAGCGCTTTCGACGCTTACACGCTTTCCAGGCGTGCCTCTTCAACCACTCGAGCACCTTTCCAAAGTCTACGCTCTGCTATCATTGGATGAAATGTCGTGCGAACGGTATTTGCTATGAGTATGATTTTCGGCAAAGCGAATGCAAAGGTATGGATTGTTTTTGAATAAGCAAGCACAGAAAGCAAAAAACTTGGCGTACCAGTCTGCACATCTCACAGACATGGTTCAAATTTATGCCGATTGAAGTCGCTGCTTTGACGGAAAATATAGGTAATTTTGCAACATGTGCATAAACCTTCGGTGTACTGTCAACGAAGTGTTGAGGTAGTAAACAGCACGCATCATATTATAGTATGAAAGAAAGAAAACGTATCTATATATGGGCTTTCGCATCAATCATTGTGTTGCTGGCCATCACTTTGACAGGGGGAAGCCTGTATCTGATGGACTATGCCCTGGCGCCTAATCCTGAACGGACGGATACTGCGGCAGCGATTAGACGTCAGATGAAGAACCATCCAGAGATAAACGAATGGTGGGACAGCCTCCGTCATGCCCATGCGGTGCGCGATACGTTTATGACTATGCCGACGGGAGAGCGTCACCATGCGCTATATATAAATAAAGGTGTACAAAAGACAGCCCTTGTCATTCATGGATGGCGTGGCTGTTCATACGATTTCCTCTTCCTTGCCTATGTGTACGAGCGTTGTCTTGGCTACAACGTTGTCTTGCCAGATCTTCATGCACATGGACTCAGCGAAGGGAAAGCCATAAATATGGGGTGGAAAGACCGTGATGATATGATGCAGTGGCTGCAGGTGTATGCCACTGACACTATGGTGGTACATGGAGTCTCCATGGGTGCGGCAACAGCTATGATGCTTTCTGCTGTCAAAATGCCCGAAAAGGTGACCGAGGTGCATATAATAGAGGATTGCGGATATACCAGTGTATGGAACGAGTTTGTCTGGCAGCTCAAAGAAGAGTTCGGACTCCCAGCCTTTCCCTTGCTGACTGTAGCCAGCGCATTGACGAAACTGCGGTATGGATGGAGTTTCGGACAAGCTTCAGCACTGCAACAGGTTAGATATTCATCCTATCCCATTTTCTTTATACACGGCGATAGTGACTCATTCGTGCCTACTGAAATGGTATATAGGCTCTATGATGCCAAACCGGACAAGAAACGCTTATGGATAACATCCAATACGGAGCATGCGTTGTCTTACAACAATCACAAAGAGGAATATGTCAGGAGGATACGAGACTTTATAGAAACTCCTGCCGACAAGATGTAGCGTGGAAAAGAAGAGCTTTTTCCGCAAAGTAAACATGAAAGACACTTGTCCTTAAAAGCGCTTTGATTCTTCCATTAACCCATGTGTGCAAAAAAGCATAGATATGACATGGTTTCTTATCTTCGCATAGAAGATGATATACCCGGTTGTAACAACTGTTAGAGAAAAAGCATGTATTGGTTCAAAATGTCCAACAATGATAGAGTATGGTAGATGCAATGCCTACAAAATAAAAAGCGATGGCATGTGTCAGCAAGAGCACATGCCATCAGTATGCCTATTCTTCAATCGCCTCAATACGTTTGTTGAAACTATTCCACAACAATGGTAAGGCTTCGCGCGGAGCATAGCGCAGGGTTATTCGTCGTGAGAACATACGTTGACCACTGTAATAGCGCGGAGAGTTGGATGTGAGCGGAAGTAGGATAGCCTTACTGAGCGAACGGGGCTTGCGTGCCACCTTCTCAATACGTGCCAACAACTTGTGGAGAGCCACATAGAGCATAGAGGCTGCCTTCGGATGAGGACGGTATTCGTATTGTATCTCGTCGGCATCTATCTTGAACACCTCAGTCAGTATCGTTGTCAACCAATTCACAGGTTTACTGAGATGCACCTGTTGTATCCACATCTCTAATTTGGGATAGTCTATTTGATCACCCTTCTCTTTCAGCATGGTACCCAATCTCAACAGCGACGGCATGTGTAAGCTTCCACCAATGAGTTGCTCTGCATTATAGACCATGAGGCTGAAGTATTCCCATGTAGCTGGCGCTTTGTCGACATCCGTCTCATCTGCATCGTGAATCGCTTGAAGCTTACGATTGAGGTGTCTGTTACAAAAAGAAGCATATTGTACTTCCTCGTGTTGCTGACGGGTAACAACATGCTCATCATTATGGATTGTTGTGGTGACAGGACGGCTGTTGCGGTGTGCACTGAGGAGTAGCTTCTTGGCTTTGGCAGCAACAGTACGCTTCTCTTGAGGCATCATCGTCTCAGCATCAAGACCTAACGCCATAAGCAACATTGCAACTTGTTGCCATTTGTAGTTTGACATTGGTTGCAGTTCACGTTCTTGAGCGAATGTTTGGTTACACACAAGATCTATTAGGTTGCGGATGATGATGTGCATGGTGAAGTAAGAGGGTGTAGAAAGGTTGTGCCGGCTTTCAGCCAATGGTCTTGTAGCGTATGCGGAAGGTGTGAGTGGCCTCATCCCAGTTGGTGCCTAAGACTTCGAAACGTCCTATCTGTGCTGTCGACCGGACATGTTTGCCCAAACAGGGGCACACATCATAATCACCGATGTGAACGAGACGTATCTCGTCGTCGGCATCTTCGGGCAGACGGCTTACATCAATGCCTTCCGGAAGGTGTTCTCTATCGGTGGTTTCGTAACTTACCGGAAGGTCTGCTTCTATTAAGTCGTTTATGCGTTGCTCTATTTCCCGCTCTGCTTTGCGGTCGGGTTTCTGCGAAAGATGGTAGTTTATCTTGCTCTTCTTGCGTTCCACATGTGCATTGTTGGAACGTTCGCAGCCAAACATACGCATCATAGTCTGGTTGAGCAGGTGTTCTGCCGTGTGCGCAGGGGGAAACTCATCCTTGTTATGCTCATTGAAAGCCATAGATACAGGTGTTATGCTTAGTCAATGGTCTCGTTAGGTGCAATGAGTTTGTAACCCTTACCGTGGATGTTGATAATTTCCACCTGCGGGTCGTCTCGCAATATTTTACGAAGCTTGGTGATATACACGTCCATGGAGCGTGCGTTAAAGTAGTTGTCGTCCACCCAGATTGTCTTCAGGGCGTACTCACGCTGCAACATGTCGTTCATGTGCGAGCAAAGCATTGCCAACAGATCATTCTCTTTAGTGGTGAGCTTAATCTGTTTGTCGTCGATGGTGAGTAACTGCTTCTGCGCATTAAGTGTAAATCTGCCAAAATGATATACAAAGGTGTCACGCTTCTGCTTGCCTTTCACTCTACGCATGACGGCCTCAATGCGCCACACCAGTTCTTCCATGGAGAATGGCTTGGTGATGTAGTCGTCTGCACCCAAGCGGAAGCCTTCCAAAATATCTTCTTTCAGCTGTTTTGCAGTCAAAAAGATAATAGGTATGTTGGGATTTACCTTTTTAATGTCGTTAGCGAGGGTGAAACCGTCTTTAATCGGCATCATCACATCAAGGATACATATATCAAAACGACTATGCATGAACTCCTTATATCCTGCTTCGCCGTCAGGGCAGAGGATAGATTCATATCCTTTTACTTCTAAATATTCGCGAAGTAACATACCGAGGTTCTCATCGTCTTCGCAAAGGAGGATTCTTACTTTTTCTTCCATAGTGATAGTTTTTTATGGGGTTAGTATTATTGTTGGCAAATGTTGCTGAAACAGTTTTAAACCTACTGTTGTGCTGCAAGGGGCAGTTTGATGGTAAATGTTGTTCCTTTACCATATTCGCTCTCCACATTCACTTCGCCTTGATGAAGGGTGACAACATTTCTTACGTAGGCCAGCCCCAGGCCGAAGCCTTTAATGTCGTGTCGGTTGCCCGTATGGATACGGTAGAATTTGTCAAATATCTTTTTAATATTCTCTCTTTTAATTCCCATTCCGTTGTCGCTGATGCTGATATATACATGACGGTCTTCATTCCATGTACGCAACATCAGGTGTAAAGGCCTTTCCGCATTCCTATATTTAATGGCGTTGTCCATGATGTTGTTAATAGTGTTGGTGATATGCATCTCATCAGCGTATATTACGGAGTCGACTGCCTCAATGTTGAGGTTGATTTTACCTTCGGTGTGCTCCACACGCAACTGAAAAGCATTAGCGGCAGTCTCCAATATCTCGTTAATGTCCAACTCTTTTTTCTTTAATACCGTATTCTGTCTGTCAAACATGGACATTTGCAGAACAGAATCGACCAGGAATCTGAGTCGGCGTGTCTCGTCATTGATGATTCCACCAAGATGTTGCATCATCTTTTCGTTTTTGCTCATAGAACCATCACTCAGCATTTGGGCTGCAAGCGAGATGCTGGAGATAGGTGTTTTGAGCTCATGCGTCATATTGCTCACAAAATCGTTCTTCATTTCGTTGTACTTTTTCTGGCGGAACAGAGCGATAATGGTGAATACAAAAACAATGAGAAGGATGAAAGTAAAAATGACAGCAGGAATCATAAAGCTGACAGAGGAGAACAGATATTTGTTCAGCGTGGGGAAGTGTATGTGTATCTGTCCTGTATTGGTCTCCGGGTCATTCTGGAATATGACGCGACTGTACGTCTGTTCGCTGCCATCTTCTTCGTAATCTGAGCAGCGATATATCTCTCTGTTGTCCTGTGTGGTAATAGTTACATGGAAAGGGATGTCAATACCGTTGTTGTGTAGTTCAGTACGGACATTTTGTTCCAACATTGCAATGTTAACCCTGCTCTGTAGCGGTTCGTTGCTTGCGGAATATAAGATATTGATGATAACTTCGTCAAGCAAAGCTTTCTGATAGATGTATCTGTTGCGAAACTGTTGCTGCCTTTTCAGCACATCGTCATACGTCTGTTGCTGAGCTTTTCTAAGTATAAGTCCCTTCGACGCCTGTCCCGGGGGGACCTTTTGCGTCTTCCGTTGGAAGGGGGTGCTGCCTTCTTCTTGCAGCCCTTCTTTTTCATCAGTCCATAACGGTGAGCGTTGCGAGTTCTGCACGTCCTGTTCTAGGGCATGGAGCGTTTCGTTTAGTTCAAGTCTATGACACGCAACATACAGCGAACGATTGACAAGCTCGTCAAATTGCTCGTGTTTCATGTTCACCATCTCGTCAATATAGCGTATCTGCAATAGCAGAAGGGCTATAAATGAGAGGCCCATGATAAAGATGATGATACTGATGGTGCGTTTTTTCATCGTTGTCTATACTCCGTTAGGACTCTACAAAAGTAGAACAATAGCTTGTAACTCCTTCCTAAAGTGTTAAATTTTTACTGTAATTTATAATTTTTTAGTATAAAACATTTTTGTTTGACTTATTTTAATATCTAATTTTCGATTATTAGCAATTTATTGTGGATTGTTTGTTGATTGGAATGGAATAATCTGAAAAGCAATCGAGTAATGGAGCTGAAAAAAGGAGAAACTATGTTGTGTGTATCTCCTTTTATATAACTTTTATTTATCGTCTTCTGGCAGCTTTCTTAAATGACTTGCGGTGGAATTGTGCTTCAGCCTTCAATGCCAGAAAGACTTTCTCTGCAGGCAATTTATTCAGCAATTTGTTGTGATACACTTGCTGCAGTTGCTTGAGTTGTATATCAAGCTTATCGATTTCCTGTACTATTTGCTTGCATTTTTTCGGATTATTCTCCGTTGAGTGTTGATATTGCCTTATACGTTTGAAAAGTACGAGTTGCTTATCGTGCATTTCTTTGTGTATGGTGATAAAGACATTTGCTTCCTGTTGGGTAAGGTTAGCAGCTTCGATGACATATTGTGTCAATCGATTCTCGAACTGTTCCGGATCGAAATGTTCGCGTTGGGCATAACTACCGAGTATAAAACAGGAGAGCAGTAGGGTAAGAGTGAGTCGTCGCATGATATAAATAACGGTTTAGTTGTCCATCAGATAAGCATAGAGATCGTCTTCGTCGTACATCACGTAGTCAATCATTTTGTCAAGATTGGCGTCGTTGTTTTGTTCAGAGAGTAGGGCATTGTGCTTTGTTTGTTCCAAGCCGCGGTCTTGTTGTATCTTGTGCCATCCTGTAGTAGTCACAAAAGCAGCAACAACCGCTGCCGCAATACCGACACGATAGCGATGCTGGGTTAGACACATGGGACTACATTTGGGAGCACCGGGTGCTGGATACTCATGTATTCTTTGCATCACCTTGCTCTCCAACTGCTCAAAATAGCCGTCAGGAATGCGAAATACTTCTTTAGGAGTTGTTTTGTTTGATGTTTTCGACATGATCATTACCTCTCTGGTATTGTTTTGACGTTGAACGTCTGCTATGGTTTAATCGATAAATTTTTCGTTAGTTGTTATCTGTTTGTAGTCAATATTCGGCAACAGTCTCATGCTGTTTGATATATTCGCTCACCTTTTTCACTGCTAAGTGGTATGAAGCCTTCAGTGCTCCTTCGCTGGTGCCGAGTATTTGGCTTATTTCACTATACTTCATGTTGTCGTAGTAACGCATATTGAACACCAATCGCTGTACGTTTGGCAGTGTAGCAATAGCTTCTCGGAGTATGGCTTCTGTCCTGTCTCCGTCAAACAATGGGTCGGCAATGAGCTGGTCGGCTACCGACAAGGGTTCATCACCAAGTTCCTGAGCTTGTGTCTTACGTCGGCGCAGGCTGTCAAGGGCTTCGTTTACGGCAACACGGTAGAGCCAGGTGGAGAGTTTTGATTTTCCTTCAAACGTATTGAGATTGCGCCATACCTTCACCCACGTGTTTTGCAGCACATCGTCAGCATCTTCGTGATTCAAAACGATGCCGCGAATCTTCCAGTACAGCGGACGACTATAGCAATGCACCATCTGTTCGAACCCTTTTTCTAGTGTCTCGGGCGCACTGATGAGCTGAACGATACGTTCGTCTTGTGTGTGGGCAAAAGCCATATTATATTATTAAAGGAAACAATTTGACACAACATGTTATCCTGTTCTTAGGATTTCACGTTGTGTCAAATCATATATTTTTATGATGTAAAGATGTTATCTAACAGAAATTTTTCTTACGAATTTACCTATCTTAACAATATAGCAACCTTTCGGCAGGTTGAGTTCGTAAGTTTTGTCTGCTCCTTCTACGCGGATACTCATCACACGGACACCAGTTACATTGTAAATATGCATTACTTGTCCAGAAGCGCCTGTCACATGCAGCGTATTCTCGTTCATCGTAACGTTGATTGTGTTGAAATCATTGTCGATAATCTCAACAGCTGCATTTATATGTTGCAGGGTGGGCACACCACCGAAGAGAAGAGCTAGTGAAAATAATGATATGAGTAAACGTTTCATCATAGGTATGTACACTTTTATCCGTTGCAAAGATACATGTAGATTCTTTAATGTGCAAGTTTTTGGGGATAAAATTGTAATACTGGTATAAAAGAGGTATATATCAATCTTTATTCTTTAGAATTAGTTGTACATTTGTCTGCGTTGTAGAGGCAATGTGCCGACGCAAATGAGATTTCTTCATACCACACCATTCACAGTCCTATCGTGCGTCCTATACTGACTATCACAGGCTCTGACCCAACCGGTCTGTCAGGTATGCAGGCTGATGTGCACACCATGTCGTCCTTGGGTGCAACGGCAGCCACAGCCATTACTTGCCTTACCGTGCAGACTTCGCTTGGCATTCAAGAGTTTTTCGATGTGCCGGCATCGATCGTTGAGGGTCAATTGGAAGCCATCTTCAACGATGTGTCGCCTGAAGTCGTCAAGGTAGGGCTCATTCGCACCAGGGCTGTGCTCAATGTGGTCATAGACTGTCTACAACGCCATCGGCCGCGCCATATCGTGTATGACCCAGTGTTCCTTTCCTCGCGTGGCGAAGTGTTGGTTCCCCTCTCTGTTCGCACACTGATAGAAGAGCAACTGCTGCCTCTCTGCACCTATGTTGTTGAACGTCGACATCGAAGCGAGACCAAGATGCACGGATTGTCAAATGCCATGGCGAGTGCTGTCTGCGTCTATCTCAATCAGGGAGTGACACTGCCTGACGCCATTGCACAGGCTCACGACTATGTAAATATCCTTGTGGCAAGGTCAGTGGGCAACAATTCACGCGGTTCGATACTGTACAACGACTTTCTGCAGCTTCTAGGCAGTCATCTTCCTCAACATAGCGATGTCTCTTATTATGCCGGCATGCTCAATGTGTCGCCCAGCTATTTAGGACAGGTGTGCCGTAAGGTGTCAGGTAAGCCACCGAAAACTATCATCGATGAGCAGATGCTGCAACAGATAGAGGTGATGCTCACCACAACAACATACACTATACAGCAAATTGCATCCCGTATGGGATTCAGTTCACAAGCACATCTCACCAAGTTTTTCCGAAAAATGACCAAAACCACCCCGTCTCAGTATAGAAGAAACCAAAGGTTATGAAAATAATTGTACATCCTGATTACCAACCCCTCCTTTCTACGCTTGGCGACATTGTGAACGGAAAGTATAGTGTTGAACATGTATACTGCAATCGTCGCAATACTGTTGAGCGTGTGGTCTTGCCTGATGGACGAAAGGTTGTTGTCAAGCGCTACAAGATGCCCAATTCCATCAACCGTTGGGTGTATGGAGTTTTGCGTAAGTCCAAAGCGCGCAGAGCTTACGAGTTCGGATTGCTGCTCATCGAGAAAGGGGTGGACACTCCTAAGCCCATAGCTTATATGGAACAGCGCCTCCATGGGGCCATGACATGGTCGTGGTCGGTGTCTGAATACGTTGATGCCACTCCCTTCAGCGAGCTCTATGCCTCATTGCGGCAACTGGCAGCTGAGGGTGACACTCAAGCCGAGCAGCAGATACAGAAGTTGAGACAGTCCTTGACGCAGTATGTTGTACAATTGGAAGAGAAAAATGTTGTGCCTGGCGACTTCAACCATGCTAACATTTTGGTAACCGAAGTGGAAGATGACTACCATTTTTCATTAGTAGACATCAATCGCATGCACATTGACAAGCAAGCCACGCTCCATTCAACTATGAAGATGTACTCACAGTTCTGCCGTAGCTATCAGGATGCTCTCGATTTTCTACCACTTTACGCTGAAGCGCGTAACATTGATTACGATAAGTGCATGTATATATTCGCCTGCCAGCGCAATCATCTTCTGAAACGCAAGCAGAGAAAACTTGTTGCTCACCGCATGTTTGGAGAGTAGGTCACACCTATTTCCAGCACCATGTTTATACAAATCGCACTTTAATTTGCAGTTTTCCGCACATGGCGGCATACTTTTGCCGTCTTATGTGTTCCTTTGTGTTCGTTAAGGAAATAATCACACACAAAACAATCTCAATAACACATAACAAAACATGGAACAATCAAGACAAGAGCTCAACCGTAATCTCGCCCAGATGCTCAAGGGCGGAGTAATCATGGACGTCACCAATCCCGAGCAGGCACGCATAGCACAAAATGCAGGAGCCTGCGCAGTAATGGCTTTGGAGCGAATCCCCGCCGACATTCGCGCAGCGGGCGGTGTTTCGCGTATGAGCGACCCCAAAATGATTAAAGGTATACAAGAAGCTGTCAGCATTCCTGTAATGGCTAAATGCCGCATCGGCCACTTTGCCGAGGCGCAGATACTGCAAGCCA
Source organism: uncultured Prevotellaceae bacterium (assembly GCA_900320845.1). Classification (GTDB taxonomy): domain Bacteria; phylum Bacteroidota; class Bacteroidia; order Bacteroidales; family Bacteroidaceae; genus Prevotella. The sequence goes on from ONTS01000021.1 coordinate 42,424, forward strand.
TTGAGATCGACTATATCGATGAGAGCGAAGTGTTGTCACCTGCCGACGATGTTTACCATATTGATAAGACAAAGTTTGACGTACCTTTCGTTTGTGGTGCCCGCAACCTCGGTGAAGCACTGCGCCGTATTGCCGAAGGTGCTACGATGATTCGTACCAAGGGCGAGCCCGGTACCGGCGATGTCGTACAGGCCGTGCGCCACATGCGCATGATGCAGGCAGAGATACGCTGCACCGTCTCCATGGCTGAGGACGAACTCTACGAAGCTGCTAAGCAACTTCAGGTGCCTTACGACCTGCTGCGCTATGTACACGAGAACGGTAAACTTCCCGTTGTAAACTTTGCCGCTGGTGGTGTTGCCACACCTGCTGACGCTGCACTCATGATGCAACTCGGAGCAGAGGGTGTTTTCGTAGGAAGTGGTATCTTCAAGAGCGGCAATCCTGCTAAACGTGCAGAGGCCATCGTGAAAGCTGTCACCAACTTCAACGACGCCAAGATGCTGGCTGAACTCTCCGAAGACCTCGGCGAAGCCATGGTGGGAATCAATCCCGAAGAGATTCAGATCATCATGGAGGAAAGGGGCAAATGATGCGCATTGCTGTCATGGCCCTGCAAGGGGCATTCATCGAACACGAACATATGCTTCAGCGCCTCGGTGCTGAGACATTCGAAATCCGACAGCTCTCAGACTGGCAGCAACACAAGGATGGTCTCATCATGCCGGGCGGTGAAAGCACTACAATGGCACCTGCGCAGGACTTATCATGCTGGCGCGTAACATGCACGATGAGGAACACTCTTCGCATTCATCGTTCCAGCGCTTGGCAACCATGGATATCGAGGTAATGCGCAATGCCTATGGCAGACAGCTCGGAAGTTTCCACACCGAGGCTCTTATCAAAACCGACAACGGTGAAGTGCAGATACCGATGACATTCATACGTGCTCCATATATCAATAAGGTGTCTGGAGATGCTGAAGCATTGGCACTCGTCGACGGACACATCGTTGCAGCACAGCAAGGCAAACAGCTCGTCACAGCATTCCATCCCGAGCTGGACGATGACACTACGCTGCACAACATGTTCCTCAACATGATAGCTGATAGATAATATGCACTACATGACAAAGCATTGAAAGACTCCATTGCTTTACACAAGCAAAAGACTGACATCCTACAATCCCCCTCTGAGTCGTTACTATAGCGCACCGAGGGGGATTGTCCTGTTTCAACCTGTTTGCGAGTGAAAGGCAGTGTGTGTGACAACTGGAGATATGCATTGTCCTTTCGAATTGCAAAATCAGTGATATTGCTTGCCAACATGGGTAATATGACTTTCTTGATATACTTCTTTCAGAATGTGGTTGTAGTACTTTTACAGATCAAAGTCGTCGAAATTGGTTTCTTCCTACTTTTCAACGTATAGCTCAGAGAGGAACGCTGACAATAGAGATACAGTTTGAAATGTATAGACCCGTTGCCCACATGTATAGTCATTAAGAACAGGAAGAGAAGGAAAGTAAGTACCTTCCTTCTCTTCCTGTTATGTATAACTCCTGACAGAGTGTTACACTGCTGTGTAGCCACCATCTACAGGCAGTACAACTCCGTTGACATACGATGCTGCCTGCGAAGCCAGGAACACGGCAGCGGCATCCAGTTCGCCCTCGTTGCCGTAACGTTCCATGGGAATAACACTCTTGGCATACTCGCGAAACCAGTCGGTATCAAGGGTGTCTTTCGTCAATGGCGTCCAGAAGTAGCCTGGACAGATGGCGTTGACGGTAATGCCGTGATGTCCCCATTCGGCAGCAAGGGCGCGTGTGAGGTTCACCACACCTCCCTTGGCGGCATGATAGGGTGAGGCAGGGGCTATCTTGTTGCCAACCAAGCCATACATGGAGGCAATATTGATGATGCGGCCGTAGTGTGCAGGTATCATGGCGAGCTTAGCTACGGCACGTGCCACCCGGAAAGTGCCGAAAAGGTCTATCTGCATCTCATTTTCGAACTGTTCATCGGTGATATCTTCTGCTGGAGCCACTGCACCTGTTCCGGCATTGTTGATGAGAATGTCGATATGTCCAAAGTGCTCGTAGGCAGTCTTCACCACAGTGTCCACTTGTTGGGTGTCGGTGATGTCGCATTGCAGTGGTAGAGCCTCAATGCCGAAGTCTGATTGCAACTCATTGCCTACATCCTGCAGCTTGTTCAACCTTCGTGCTATGGGAACAATGTTGCATCCCTGATTGGCAAGGGCACGAGCCATCTGCACTCCCAGACCGCCTGAGCAGCCAGTTACGATGGCAACCTTGCCTGTTAGATCGAAATATTGTTTGTGTTGCATAATGGTTAAAGTTATTGGTAGTTATTATTACATGATGGTATATTTACTTTTTCCATACAAATGCCGCATGTGCAGGTATGTCTCCTGTCCATACGCGCCAGTCAAAGGTACCATCGGCAAGGAAATGGAAGAGCTCGCCGCTCGACACATAGTTCTTGGCATCCATGATGTAGAAGTCCTTGTTTTGCGGATTGACGATGATGCCATAGGGCATCTCAATGTCTGTCACCTCTTTGGCGTCGGTTAGCTGCGAGGTCACTATTTGATGCGTACGCACATTGACGATGCCGTAACTTATCTCGTTCTTCATAGATGTGTAATTGAACCCTACACCTATATAATATAAGGAGTCGCCCACGATGCACATGTCGCTGATGTGGGTGTCAAAATGTCCTTGTACCGCCATGTTTCCTTTCTCGTCTGGTGCAAGCCAGTAGAGACCGGCAGCCTTTCCATAATAGTCGCCGCGCGATGTAACCCACAGTTGACCGTATTTGTCTGTTCGCAGACGGAAAAGATTGATAGCGACCTCTATCTTTTTCTCTTCGCGGAAGGTAGCGAGGTCTACTACAGATACTGTCTTGTCATATTGCGGTACCCGATATCCTCCGCTGTTGGCTACGTACAGCTTTCCGTTGTGTACAACTAGCTCATCGGGCTGGTAGCCTACGGTAATGGAGTCTACCTTCTGTAGTGTCAACGTGTCAATTTTGTATATCCGTCCAAGCGGGGCGTCCTTGTCTACAACGACCGGTCCTACATACGAACTGATATAGGCATAGCCTTTGTCGAAAGCGAGGTATCGGCAGTTGGGAATGTTCACCTGTCCGATGCGTTTGCAAGTCCCTACATCAGCAACTTCCACCTTGTTGGAGCAGTTGATGACCATCCACAGGCGTGAACCGTATATTTTGATGTCATTGCCCACGTCACCCAGCTCCTTTACTGTGGAAGGGTTGCGCTCGGAATAGATATTGCGCTGATAGCGAACAGTTCCGTTTGTGACTGACAGATCGAGGTAGTCGAGCGTCGCCTTGTTGCTCCCCATATTTCCTTCGCAAAGCACATACATACCAACGATGTCGGCGTCGGTGGTTTCTTTACCTGTGTCTTGCTCGTCGGAATAAACTATGTATTCGTCTTCACGACAAGAAGAGAAACACATCAAAATGGCGATGAAGGGGAGGAGATAGTTGGTGGGTTTCATGATTGAGAGTTGCATTGTCCGTTTTGTGCAACGGGAAGTTTCTAAACAGTTCTTTATATAGGTACGCCCGTTGTGCGCTACAGGCTTACATCAAGGCTGATGGCATAGTTGCGCTTAGGCATAGGATAGTTAAGTACCACATCATAGTCCTGATCAAGCAGGTTGTTCACTTCGGCTGTAATCTTCCATAAGGTGTTTCCCCAACGGAAGTGATACATGAGACTGAGGTCATTGGTATACCAGGGTTGCATGTGGTTGTAGCGGATGTTCTCCTGCTGGTTGTATCTCTCGCCTGCGTAGATGAAACTATAGCTTAAGTCCCAGTTTTTATAGTTTATGTCTAGTATTGCCGAGCCACTGTGCCAGGGGATGTAGGGTATCTGGTCGCGGTAATAGGAAGTCTTGGGGTCGGTAACGTCGCGTGCGTCTTGATAAGTGTATTGCAAGCGTGCTGTCAGTGTCACATCGCGCAGTGGTAGAAAACTTGTCTCAACCTCTATGTCGACTCCCTTGATATGCACCCTGCCAAGGTTCAACATCGTCCATCGAAACTGTTGACCTTTGGGATATGCCACAATCTTATCGTGCACTGTATTGTAGTAGGCATCGGCCTGCAAACGGAAGTGACGAAAGAGAGCCTTCTGGCTGAGTTGCTTGTTAAGGGTAAAACCAATGTTATATTGTGTTGCCGCTTCAGGTTTCAGTAAGGCATTGCCAATGTCTGTATAGTAGAGGTCATTAAAGGTCGGCATACGAAAACTTCGTTTAACAAAGGTGCGCACTGTAAACCTATCGTCGCTGTAAGGTATCCAACTGGCGAAGAGAGCAGGCGTGAACTTGGTCAATGTTGTGGGATTGTCCGCGTGGCGCAGGCGGTCATTGACGATGTTTGCAAGTATACTGCCCTGCACTTTCACTTTATTCAGGTCAAGAGCGGTGGCAAATGCTATCAGATTGGAGAAGCGGGTGGGGTACAAAAACTGCTTCACGTTGGCGTTGAGCTTGTTCCATCTGAAGTCATACGACAGCGACACACTCCACGATGGCAGTATCTCATACACATTCGAGGTGGAGATGTATAGCTCCTGCTGCTTGTATGTATTGTCAACGCGCATCTGTGTGCTGTCGTTGTTAACATAACGCGTGTCGTACCAGGCATACTTAGCCATCAGTCGTGTGCTGAAGCAGCTGCCGTAGTTGCGTTGCCATGTGGCCTGGGTAAAATAGTTGTGGTCCCACTGCCGCTCTCCGCGACGCCATACATTATTGACAATGGCACCAGGGATACCGCGCTCGGAGTTGTATGAGTAGAACTTCATGTTCCAATAGCCACCATCCATATATCCGTGTACATTCCCCTCCAGGCGTAAGGCCCAGATGTCCCCGTTCTGGCGTGTGGCTGTAGTGTCATAGGCGACACTCTTGTCGAAATTCAGACGACGATAGCGGAACTTATATTTTCCGTCAGAGTTCAGATAGCCTGCGCTGAGCGACGCACTGACCTTATCAGAAAGGCGTTGCTCATAAAGTCCCGACAGGCGTAGAGTGTTGCTTGAGCCATACTTCAGCTTCCACTTCATGTGATATGTCTCACCATTTCTGAAACGAGGCAGGCGGGTGCGGATATACACCGAACCTGCATTACCAAAGTCGCTTGCCGTCTGGAAGATTGCACTGCGCTGACCATTATATAAAGAAATTTCTTGTACATTGTCTAAGGAAAACTGACCTAAATCTATTTGTCCGTTCTGCGCATTGCCCAGTTCAACACCATCGTAATAAATGCCCAAATGGTTAGTACCCATAGAACGGATGTTAACTGTCTTTATGCCACCCACGCCCCCATAGTCCTTCAGTTGTAATCCAGAGAAATAGCGCAAAGCATCGGCTACAGAGTGAGTGTTTAGGCGTTCCAGCTGTTTGCCACTGAGTTTCTGCGACGGTACTACCTCCTGAACCGTCAATCGGCCGCGAACGACAACCTCGTCCACTGTCATTATGGTATCAACATATACCACATCGCCCTGTTGAGCATGCAAAGAAACACACGGCAACAGCATGAGGGCCATTGCCATCCAGAAAAGGATGACCGTTGGAAATAACTTTCTCTTCATATTGTCTTAACCTAATCCACGAGGTCTGTCCAACTTAAGCAATGGCAGGTCTTCTGACTACATCGTTGCACAGCAAACGCCTTCCCAGTGTAATACTTCCAGTGGCTAAATGCTTACTGCGGATAATAACGATTTACAGCAGCGGGACTGTTCGGGATTCACACCCGATTTCCTTTTAATGCCAAGGCACATGAACCTATTTGGCAAACCTATTGCTTTCACGCAGCAAAGGTAGCCTATACATACTGAAATACAAAACGATGAAGACCGTTTTTCCTCTATGTAATTACATTGTCGGTCAGCAATCCAGCTATCACGGTAAGGCCATAAATCAACATATTGCGGGAGTTGACACCCAAAATGTGGTTCAATGACCGTCCACTTCCTATTCGGCACATATTCTGATAGGTGCGCACATGAAGCCATACATATATGAGAGGAAACATAATCGTAAAAAGTAACCCCGACAACAGGCAGCCGACCGACAGCAGAAACCAGCCGATGATGCCTAAAGCCAAGTACAACAGCTCACTCTTTCTGCGTCCGATCATTACCACCAACGTGCATTTGCCGCAGGCAGAGTCAGTGGGGTAGTCGCGATAATTGTTCACCACCAGCAGCGTGTCGACCACCAAGCCGCAAGACACGCTCAACAATAGACACAACAGCGAGATATTGCCAAGCTGCAGGTAATAAGTGATACACACCGGAATAATACCAAAGCCTAAAAGTACAAGAACATCGCCTAAAGCATGCCGTGCACCACCTAAGGTGTAGAAGAAACATAACAATAAGCACACTGCTCCGACACCAACCATGGGCCAACCGCCGTATATCACCAATGGCATTCCGATTATCACTGCCACAAATGTTGTCAGCGCCATAGCCATTCGCATGGCATTGGGCGACACCCAACCTTGTGCACAGGCACGCAGCGGACCAAGACGCTCTTCGTTGTCCGTGCCATCGCGAAAGTCAAAGTAGTCGTTGACGAAATTTGCCAATACCTGCATGGCTAAAGCAAACAGTAGACAGAGTAAGGCAGGCAACAGATGCAGCCGACTTTGAGTGGTATATGCCAATGTCAATGCCACACATACGGGCATAGCTGCTCCTGATAACGTCTTGGGACGTGCCGCCAGCACCCAAGCGCGGATACTATTGCGTTGTATGGAAATAGATTGATGCATACATGAACGTGTAAAGCAATGTGAAAACTGCGGACAAGCTGTTTCGTACTGCAAAAGTAACAACTCTTTTTTGTTATCCATAAATACAATCTTTTTCTTTCTATTGAATACATAAAACTTAAGAATATGATTACCTTTGCATACATCACCTATTACCTATACTTATGCCAGACACTCACGCTGTCAATCTCGAACTGATGACTTTTGTCGAGCAGGAGATAGTTCCTCGTTACAATGCTTTCGACCGTGCACACAATATGCAACATGTTGTTAATGTCATTCGCCGTTCACTAGATCTGGCAAAACGCATGGGAGCAGACTGCAATATGGCATACGTCGTAGCGGCATATCATGACCTTGGATTGGAAGGACCACGCGCCATTCATCACCAAACAAGCGGTAAAATCCTATCCGCTGATATGCGACTGAAGCGATGGTTCAGCCCTGCTCAAATCGATATAATGCGTCAAGCGGTAGAAGATCATCGTGCATCCGCTTCTCATTCGCCACGAAATATGTATGGTATGATTGTTGCCGAAGCCGACCGCGACCTTGAACCTACAACAGTATGCCGAAGAATAGTGCAGTTCGGAATAGACAGATACCCCGAAAAGTCGCGTGAAGAGCATTGGCAACGCTTTGTGGAGCATCTACAAAACAAATATTCGCATAGCGGTTACATCAAATTATGGGTGCAAGGCTCAAAAAATGAGGAGTATCTCAAGCAACTACGGGCACTGATCAATAATCCACGGGAACTGAGAGTCAAGTTTGACCGTCTCTATCATGAAGAGGTAAAATAGTAATTCTTAAATTTATTAGCCATGAAAAGAAATGTCCTATTCATCATCGCATTAATGATAGAGGTGACTACAGTGGTTGTTGCCCAAAACAACACACCTGCTGAAATGTTTGAACGTAAATGGACCATAAAACAAATAGACAAACTCAGCAAGCAACACCCTGCAAACCTACCCATTTTGAATTATGATTTTTCCGAAGTGTGGATAGATAATGGCTATCTTGGCTTCAAAGGTGACAACTATCAGCGTATGCGTGTTGCTTTCACTGAGGGTAACAAGGTAGCAACAGACGAATACAAACTCAAAGGAACAGTAGCCATAGACGCCATGTCTAGACCCATCGAATGTACTTTGCACATCGTTTCTGTGGTTTCACGGGATGGAGATGAGACAGAAGACATTGCAACGGAAAAGATTTACGACCTGTTTGGTGCCTACACCATTAATATATATAGTACTTATGGTGACAGTCATGGCACACAGAAGGGCGTATTCTACACCTCCGTGTACGAATTGGACGACACCGTGTCGCTTAACGATTTGGGAGGATATGCTGATGGTTGGTGCAACAACCTCTTCTGTGGCTGGGTGATAAACAGAAAAGGAAAGACCCAAGAGAAAATGCACTTTGGTATCGGGCGTATTCCTGATTGTGGAGACCTTGATGTGGGAGTGGGAGAGTTCATACCAAACGAAAAATATTACCCATACGGATGGGATAACTATATGGAAGAACTCAATGCCCAAAGTGATTATAATGATTTTGAAGAAATAGACGGTAATGGCGAATTGCCCAACAACATCAAGTGGATGAAAAACTTCCGCAAATGGAATGATAAAGACAACACAATGATCATGTACCTGGACGTCATCTTCATGCAGAACAATAAAAAAATACGCTCTTTCAGACCATACATCAACTCCATGTTGATACCAAATGAGAACAGCAGAAAGTTTATTGGCGATGTAACTATGGAAGATGTGAACTTCGATGGGCATCCCGATGTTCTTATCAATATGGGAAGCTATGGAATTCGTTTCCAACAAGCCTTCGCATGCTACCTCTATGACCCAATGAAGAAAGATTACAGATATGTAAGAGAATACCAAACATTGGATGATCCTAACCCCATAGTAAAAGATCAGACCATAGTTAGCGGTGGTAGATCATCATATATCGAGCACGAATACATCTCTTGGAAATGGCAAGGTTTCAAGCTCACACCAGTAAGCAAACTTGTCGGAACAATAAGGGATGATGAGAAGACCGATTTTGTTGAATATGACTACGATAGTGCAAAAGGCGATTGGGTTGAGACGAAAAAATGGACGAAATAAAGACTCTACAACCTATGCTTCAGCATCAGTATGAGGTCGTGTCAAAAGTAACCGACACGACCTCTTTTCGTCTTACCACTTCACCTCCCATTGTAATATCGCATTATCAGGCTGCGATTCTATCAATGCGT
>ONTS01000004.1 GCA_900320845.1 uncultured Prevotellaceae bacterium
CCCTTTAAACCCAATAAATCCGGATAACGCCCGGACCTTCCGTATTACCGCGGCTGCTGGCACGGAATTAGCCGGTCCTTATTCATGCGGTACCTGCAAAATGGGACACGTCCCAAACTTTATCCCCGCATAAAAGCAGTTTACAACCCATAGGGCAGTCTTCCTGCACGCTACTTGGCTGGTTCAGGCTAGCGCCCATTGACCAATATTCCTCACTGCTGCCTCCCGTAGGAGTCTGGTCCGTGTCTCAGTACCAGTGTGGGGGACCTTCCTCTCAGAACCCCTACTGATCGTTGGCTCGGTGGGCCGTTACCCCGCCGACTACCTAATCAGACGCATCCCCATCCTATACCGATAAATCTTTAGTGTAATTCAGATGTCTTCATAACACCACATACGGGATTAATCCGACTTTCGCCGGGCTATACCGTAGTATAGGGCAGGTTGGATACGCGTTACTCACCCGTGCGCCGGTCGTCATCAACAGAAGCAAGCTTCCGTCATGTTACCCCTCGACTTGCATGTGTTAAGCCTGTAGCTAGCGTTCATCCTGAGCCAGGATCAAACTCTACGTTGTAAAAAATGTATCGTATAACATCAGAACGTCAGGACGAACCCAACGAATGATGAAAAATATCTGTCTCAGTATGCTATCCAAAATTGTAAAAAGAAATTGACAGTTCAAAGTAACCCTGTCTGAATCGTCGCAAAAAGACGAACAGACGACTTTCTTCTTGTACTACTTCTCAATCTGTATGTAAATCTTTCAAAGAACACGTGCGACTGAGTCATTTTTTCAGCGCAGCGAATGCAAAGGTACGACTTCTGACAACACCGCAAAACATTTCGCAAAAAAAAATCACACAAAAAACAACTGAACACAAAAAAAGATGAAAAAACAACACTAAACAATACCTTACACCATTAATATATTATTACGCGCGTCGGAAACAAAAAAACACAAAAAGGACAGGAACAACGCAAGGGGGAAATGATGCTATGTGGGGAAAAGATACCGGGTTAGTGGGGGAAATGATGCTACTTGGGAAATAGTCCGTCTACCATGAGCAATGGTTTGCACCTCTATGCCAGTCATCATCTAGGGAGGGAGAGAGTAAATAATTGCCTACACCTTGGGGGTCCATTGGCAAACAAATGGCTGTACCGCTTTGGTGTAGGCAAGTTGCAAAAGTGATTATGAGAGGTTTCTATAACATGTTAGTATTGTCTTGATGTGTTTGTTGAGATGTTGTTTATGGCTGTCATTAAGATGATGGAGTGGATTTGTATGCCCTATCCATCATCTGTTGTTGCACACTATCGTCTGTTTCTCCATTTTCCTTTGTTGGCGTGGGTGTGTCGTGTGTGTTTATAAGCTTTGGGATGTTCTCTCCATGTTCCGTGGTTGTTAGTTCTGATGACGACGGCGGGTCGTTTTCCGATGTCTGCCCTTTTGTATCTGTCGTAGATGAGCAGTGCCATTCGGTTGCTTCGCCATGTCACTGGGCGGTAGAAGTATGTAGTAGCCATGTATCGGTTGTACTGAGCTACGGTGAGCACGTACTGCATGTCGTTGTTTCTGCGTTTCCATGCTTTTCCGTAGTATCCACTTTTTCCAGAGAGTGTGAGCATGTAGTCGAGGTTGATTTTGTAGACAGCATCGTACTGCATTGTATTGAGTCCGAGTTCTGTTGCCATTTTGTCTGTCATGAAGAGGGCTTCGCTTCGTGCGCTCTCGTAAGGCATGGCGTTGACTGAAGCCATTGTCAGCGTCAGCAGGAGCAGCGTAATGATTCGTTTCATGGTTGTATATATTAAGGGGTGAATAAATGCTTTTGTTTTCTAGTACAAAGGTAGTGGGGGTGTTCCGTTTGTATGGTATTGTTTTCCCTAATTGGCAGTGGGGAAAATCCTATTTGTGCTTTTGTGGTGTCTGACTATGTATAAAGATGTCTGTGTATTGCACAAAAAACTATGATGTGTGCATAAATGGTTGGTTTTTTGTTGAAAAGTTTGTGTATCCGAAAGATAATAGTTTCCTTTGCGGCGTATTTTTCAACACTTGATGACTTCCCCTCTCATGAGGGTGGTTGTTTTTGTGCGCTTTATGGCAATGTTGTTGCCGTCAGCGTACTGTGTGTTAAGAAAGAGAAAGCAATTAACATTTAAAAATTACAATTATGTCAGAAATTGAAAGCAAAGTAAGAGCCATCATCGTTGACAAACTTGGTGTTGACGAGTCAGAAGTAACCTTGAATGCCAGCTTCACCAACGACCTTGGTGCAGACTCTCTGGACACCGTAGAACTGATTATGGAGTTTGAGAAGGAGTTTGACATCAACATCCCTGACGACAAGGCCGAGACTATCAGCACTGTTCAAGATGCTATCTCCTACATTGAGGAGAACACGAACGCTTAATACGTCCGTTATAGGTTCTACTCAGTAATCTTACAGTACGTTTCTGCCGTTTCCTCTTTCCCTGCCACGCCTTTCCTTGTGTTGGGCTTACTGGTATTTAGACTGACTGGCATGCAATGTACTTAGGTTTTCCCTCTTCGGGGAAGCTTTCATCAACACTTTCACTCTCAACCTCTCCCTTAGGGAGGTCACAAACTCTCCCGTGTCGTACTCGTTGTTGAAGCGTGTATGAAAAATGGGGCGGTTGGGGGTGAGTGTGTATTCACACTAACAATGTAAAGAGACAATTATGGAATTGAAGCGAGTTGTCGTCACCGGCTTAGGTGCTGTTACTCCTGTTGGCAATACGCCTGAGGAGATGTGGAAAAATCTGTTGGCAGGCGTCAGTGGAGCCGCCCCCATCACAAGTTTTGATGCCTCTTTGCTGAAGACCCAGTTTGCCTGTGAGATAAAAGACCTGGATGTGAACGCTTACATCGACCGTAAAGAGTCGCGTAAGCTTGACCGCTACACACAATTAGCGCTCATCTCTGCCATTCAGGGTGTTACCGATGCCGGCATTGACAGCGAAGACATCGACAAAAACCGTGTGGGCGTCATCTACGGCGTGGGCATCGGTGGTATCCACACCTTCGAGGAAGAGATAACCTACTATGGTGCTCATCGTGAGGACGGACCGAAGTTTTCCCCGTTCTTCATCCCCAAGATGATAGCCGACATTGCCAGCGGTCACATCTCCATCCGTTATGGTTTCCATGGTCCCAACTACACCACGACGAGTGCTTGTGCCAGCTCTTCCAACGCATTGGCCGATGCCTTCAACCTCATCCGTTTAGGCAAGGCCGACATCATTGTCAGCGGTGGTGCCGAAGCAGCCATCTGCACGAGCGGTGTCGGTGGTTTCAACGCCATGCATGCCCTCTCCACACGCAATGACGATCCCACCCATGCCTCACGTCCGTTCTCCAAGAGCCGCGACGGTTTCGTGATGGGCGAAGGCGCGGGATGTATCATCCTTGAGGAGCTGGAGCACGCCAAGGCACGTGGAGCCAAGATCTATGCCGAGATGGTCGGCGAAGGCGAGAGCGGTGATGCCCATCACATCACAGCCTCACACCCCGAAGGCCTGGGCGCCAAGCTCGTCATGCAGGAAGCACTGCGCGATGCAGGCATGCAACCTGACGACATCGACTACATCAACGTACACGGGACCTCGACACATGTGGGCGACATCTCTGAGATGAAAGCCATTAAGGAAGTGTTCGGCGATGCTGCCTACAAGCTCAACATATCTTCTACCAAGTCGATGACAGGACACCTGCTTGGTGCTGCCGGCGCCATAGAAGCCATGGTAGCCATTCTGGCTGTGCAAAACGACATCATTCCGCCCACCATCAACCACGAAGAAGGTGACGAAGACGAAGAGATAGACTATCGTCTGAACTACACATTCAACACCGCTGCTAAGCGCACCGTGCGTGCTGCTCTGAGCAACACCTTTGGTTTTGGCGGACACAATGCTTGTGTCGTATTCAAAAAATACAGCGAATGACAGCCTATACCCTCCATCACAGAGTGATAGACAGGATAAGACTCCCTTTCCGAAAGGAGAAGGAGTTTTTTTCTTTGTTGTATGAGGTGTTAGGTTTCTACCCCCGCAACGCCTCTCCCTATCGTCAGGCGCTTCTTCACAAGAGCGTGCATCGTAAGGAGAAAGGGCGTCCGCTTGACAACGAGCGTCTGGAGTTTCTCGGCGATGCCATCCTCGATGCCGTGGTAGGTGACATCGTGTACCATCACTTTTCGCGCAAACGCGAAGGCTTTCTCACCAACGTGCGAAGCAAGCTTGTGAAGCGCGACACCCTCAACAGCTTATCGCTGGCGATAGGGCTAGACCGTCTTCTCGTCACCCAGGCACTCAATGCCACACACAACAGTTACCTGGCAGGCAATGCCTTGGAGGCGCTCATTGGTGCCATCTACCTCGACCGCGGCTATGCAACCTGCCAAGCCTTCGTACGCAAGCGACTTATCAACAGGCTGATAGACATTGACAAGCTCGCCTATCAGGAGGTAAACTTCAAGTCGAAGCTGCTCGAGTGGTGTCAGAAGTATCGCGTGTCGATAGAGTTCCGTCTTATTGCCCAGCAAAACGACGCCCATCACAATCCCATGTTCACCACCTGCATTATTCTTGCCGATGAAGCTGCCGAGTGTGGCGAGGGCTATTCAAAGAAGGAAAGTCAGCAGCAGGCGGCTAAAAAGACTTGGCAACGACTGCAACGCGACACAGCCTTCAAGGAAGGCATGCTGACCCGCTGCAAAACTGAAAATTGCGAATAATTGAATTGAATATTAAAGAAATAGTGTACATTTGCACAAGTTTGCGTCTTTACACTCTAGTGTGAGACAATCAGAAATACACTACTCTACTCACATATCCATTCTATGTCCTTGAACCGTACATCTCTTGTTCGTCCGTTGTTCCGTCAGCGTCTGAATGCCTTGAGTCGGTACACTACACATACCAAAGACCTTCAGCGCGAAGTCTTGCAGCGTTTGCTGCAACGTGCCAGCGCCACCGAATATGGTCGTCGTCATGGCTTTGCCCGTATGGAAAGCTATGCCAACTTCCACAACGATGTACCACTTAACAGCTATGAAGAACTCAAGGACTACATAGACCGCATGCGTCATGGAGAATCCGACCTGCTATGGCCGGGACAGGTGAAGTGGTATGCCAAGTCATCTGGAACTACCAACGACAAGTCGAAGTTTATCCCCGTCAGCAAGGAAGGTCTTGACAATATCCACTATCGTGGCGGCAAAGACACCGTTGGTCTGTATCTTCGCATCAACCCCAACAGCTGCCTGATGGATGGAAAGTCGCTTATTCTTGGCGGAAGCCATTCGCCCAACTACAACCTTCCCAACAGCATCGTAGGCGATCTGTCTGCCATTCTCATTGAAAACATGTGGTGGTATACCCATCGTTTACGTGTGCCCAGCAAACATACAGCACTGCTTTCCGACTTTGAAGTGAAACGCGAGCAGATAGTAAAGGAGACGTTGAACAAGAATGTCACCTCGTTGTCGGGTGTTCCGTCGTGGATGCTCAGCGTACTGCTCAGCGTATTGGAGAAGAGTGGCAAACGCACGCTCGACGAGGTGTGGCCCAATCTGGAAGTGTTCTTCCACGGCGGCATATCCTTCTCACCCTATCGCAAGACCTACGAGCAGCTCATACGCTCCTCGAAGATGCACTATATGGAGACCTACAATGCCAGCGAGGGCTTCTTTGGCATACAGAGCGACCTTTCCGACCCTGCCATGCTGCTCATGATAGACTACGATATCTTCTATGAGTTCATCCCCATGGACACCTTCCACGATGACATTCCCGTTGTGGTGCCGCTCAGCGATGTAGAAATAGGTAAGAACTATGCCATGGTTATCTCCACCTCTTGTGGACTTTGGCGTTACATTATCGGCGACACGGTGAAGTTCACACAGAAAGATCCATACAAGTTTGTCATCACCGGACGCACCAAGCACTACATCAATGCTTTCGGCGAGGAGCTCATCGTCGACAATGCCGAGAAAGCCCTTGCCTACGTCTGCGAGCAAACCAATGCAGAGGTGCGTGACTATACCGCCGCTCCCATCTTCATGGATCAACAGGGACATTGCCGACATCAGTGGCTCCTCGACTTTGCCAAGAAGCCCGACGACATGGGACAGTTTGCCACCATGCTTGACCGACAGCTCCAACACATCAACAGTGACTATGAGGCTAAGCGTTATAAGGACATCACCCTGCAGCCACTGGAAATCATCGTAGCACAACAAGGACTTTTCGACATGTGGCTGAAGTCGAAAGGCAAACTCGGCGGACAGCATAAAGTGCCGCGACTCGCCAACAACCGACAAATCATTGATGAGCTGCTACTCATGAATGCCGACATCAAATCCCAACAGGGAGTATAACCCCATCTTCTGCCACAAGCGGAAGAATATTCCTATCACACACCGCGCTATGCCCCGTCTCACTCCGCAGCATATCCTCCTTGTCGTCATAGGTATTGTGATGACAAGCGGAATCGTTTTCACCTCTTGTGCCCGTATGGGCCAGCCAGATGGCGGTTGGTACGACCAGTTGCCACCTAAAGTATTGGGCGCCATACCTGCTGACGGTGCCACACACGTCAACGGCAAACGTATCGTCATCAATTTCGACGAATACATCAAGCTTGAGAATCCACAGCAAAATGTCATTATCTCTCCTGCCCAACACGAGCAGCCCAACATCAGGGTGCAGGGCAAACGCATCGTCATCGACCTTTCCGACAGCCTACTGCCCAACACCACCTACACCATCGACTTCTCCGACGCTATCCGCGACCTCACCGAAGGCAATCCCTTGGGCAACTATGCCTACACCTTCTCTACTGGCGATGTTATCGATTCCATGCAGATCAGTGGTCATGTTGTCGATGCCTATACCCTTGACCCCGTGTCGGGCATCCTTGTAGGGGCCATCACCACCACAACGGAAGCCGACGACGCCGACAGCCTTTATGTGCTGCAACGCGTGGGACGTACCGACACCCACGGTCACTTCAACATCAGAGGCATTGCTCCAGGCAACTATCGCGTCATCGCGCTGGCTGATGCCGACGGAGACTTCAAGTTCAGTCAGACGACTGAGAAGGTGGGATTCAACGACAGCATCTATACTCCCAGCTTCGGACGCACAACACGTCAGGATACCCTATGGCACGACTCTCTCCACATTCGCGACATACAACGCATACAGTACACACGTTTCCAGCCAGACAACATTGTGCTGCGCGCCTTCACCGCAACGCCCGACACACGCGCCCTGCTGAAGGTGATACGCTCCAGTGCTGAACGTTTTGACGTGTACTTCTCAGCCCCAGACACACAGCTACCCGTCGTCAAAGGCTTGAACTTCGACAGCCAAGACGCCTTTGTGGTGGAGTCTTCCCCCCACAACGACACTATCACCTACTGGCTTCGCGACAGCCTACACATCAAGCAAGACACCCTCAACCTAACCCTCAGCTACCGCGCTACGGACACCCTCGGTATAATGCAGCCACGCACCGACACCATCGATGTAGTGTCGCGCATCGGGTTTGCCCAACGCATGAAGGGACAGGCACGCCAACGTAAAAAACAAGAAACGACGGAAGACCCCAACGTGCTGAAAGTCCAATATAACATACAGACCATCATGTCGCCTGACAATGTCATCCCCATTGTCTCTCCTACCCCCTTGGCGCACATCGATACCGCTGCCATACATCTCTATGCGCAGAAAGACAGCACCTGGGTCAAGGTAGACAAAAGGCTCATCGACAAGGGCAATCGCAACTATGAGCTACGCGCGCTGTGGCAACACAACACTAGCTACAGTCTGGAGATAGACTCAGCTGCCTTCACCGACATCTACGGACGTTCCAATGTCGCCTACAAGACCGGTATCAGCATCCCCGACGAGTCGGAATACGGCTCACTTATCGTCACCATAGAGGAATGGAAAGATAAAAATGTCATCGCACAACTGCTCACCCAGCAAGGTGGTGTGGTGAAGGAAGTAGCTGTGAAAGATGGTATAGCTGCATTTTTCTACCTCCGCACAGGAGGATATTATCTCCGTGCCTTCACCGACGACAATGCCAACGGCGAATGGGACACGGGCGACTTCTCGAAGCGCCGACAGCCAGAACTGATGTGCTACTATCCACGCCCCATCGCCTGCCGTGCCAACTGGGACATACGCGAGCGCTGGAATCCTCTGTCACTGCCTGCCAACAAGCAGCGGGCAAAAGAGTTGCGCACGACAGACAAGAAGGAGGACAAGAGGTCGACAGCATCACGCAACCAAGAGCGAGCACGCAAACTCGGCATCACGGAGATACCAATGAAGGTGCTGGAAAAAGAGTAAGACACCATTTATATAATATAGAATAAAACCCTGTTATTTAATAGCAAATACCTATGTCTGTTTTCCGTTTTCAACCCATTCTGAAGTCTACCCTTTGGGGTGGCAATCGTATCATTCCTTTCAAGCATCTGTCTGTTGCTCAGGAACAGGTGGGCGAGAGTTGGGAGATTAGCGGTGTGCAGGGCAACGAGTCGGTAGTAGCCGACGGTCCCTACGCAGGCTACACCCTCCCCCGCCTCATTGACGAGCTGAAGGGCGCATTAGTGGGCGAGGACAACTACCAACGCTTCGGCAATGAATTTCCCCTACTCATCAAGTTTATTGATGCACGTCTTGACCTGTCCATACAGGTTCATCCCAATGATGCGACGGCGCAGCGTCAAGGCCTGCCATGCGGCAAGACAGAGATGTGGTACATCATTGACAGCACACCCGACGCCATGCTTTACAGCGGCATGCAACGCCAGATAACACCAGAGGAATATACACGTTTGGTTGATTCCGATACCATCTGCGACGCATTGGCTTGTCACGATGTACATCCCGGCGATGTATTCTACCTTCCCGGAGGGCGCATACACAGTATCGGTGCCGGATGTTTTCTGGCAGAAATACAGCAGACGAGCGACACCACCTACCGCATCTACGACTTCAACCGTCGCGACAAGGATGGTAACCTGCGCCCTCTGCACACGGAGAAGGCTGCTGAGAGCATCGACTACAACGTGTATGACAACTATCGCACGCCCTATCATCATGTGCTCAACGAGAGCACTCCGCTTGTGGAATGTCCTTATTTCACCACATCGTTATACGACCTCACAGAGCCAATGACGCTTGATTACAGTGAGCTCGACTCTTTTGTGATACTGATTGCTGTTGAAGGAGAAGGCACGCTGACAGACAGTGAAAGCGGTAGTTTAAGTTTTCAGGCAGGCGAAACCCTGCTCATCCCCGCAGCGACAGATATCATAACAATAGAGGGCGATGTAAAGTTTCTTGAAGTTTTTGTCTGAAACGATTGGTCTCTGTTGATATGTCGGTTTATGCAGCAAACGCTGCACAAGGAAAAGCATTTCAATTTGCTTGTTTTTATTTAAATAGTTATTAATTCGATTATTATTTAGTAATTTTGCGGCCGAAAAAATAATATCCGTGATTTATCATAGGATAACACGATAAAATGATTTCATAACTAAATAATGATATAACGATGAAAAAACTTTTTTTTCCTTGCTGCTGGCTTTGTTTTTTCCAGCATTAGTTATTGGTCAGACAGCCGGTGATGAAAAATTAGTAAAGGCTTCGGATGTCGTGCTGTGCACGAAGACTAAAGCCCAATATGACAGTTATACTGCTGAAAAGCGTGCCTTGCTACAGGTTACTGCTTATCCGATGGACAATATTGAGATTTCCGCGGGTGACTTTTCCGGTGGTTCTAATCCATCAGTGACGGGCAACCGTCTTCTGTTTACCATCATCAGTTCGACGAATCGGACGGTGAAGATTGGTGCTTCGGAAGACAGCTATTATTACACAGGCATCACAAAGAGTCAGTATAAGCACTACAGCAACTTGTTTGTGAGCGGTGAGGGTGCAGCTGCAAGTAATCCTCAGCCTGTTAATAATCGTACTGCAGCTATTTACGTTCCTTCACGTATCAACATTGACGGCGTTGTTTATACGGTGACGGAGATTTCGGATGACTGGATTATCAATAACCAGATAGGCCAGGTTAATAACCATAACGACATTTACATTCCTCAGACCGTAAAAAAAATTGGTAATCGTGGTTTCAGTGGTTACAGTTCCGGTCAGTTTATCAATCTGAAATTCTATAAAACCAACGCTGACGGTTCTCCTGCGCGCAGTGGCAGTTCGCTGATAGTGGGTGATGCCTACAATAGTATTGAAGAGATTGGTGAAGAAGCTTTTCATAATAATCGCTTTACTTCGCTGCCTATCGGTGCTTCAACGCGGTCATTGGGTAAAGGGTGTTTCTATGGTTGTCAGCAGTTGACTATTGAAGGTGTTGAGTCACCGCTTGCCGCAAGTAGTGTGACAGCTTTGCCTGATAATGTTTTTTATCTATGTACTGGTTTATCTGGCGAACTGAAGATACCTGCGAACATCACCTCTCTCGGATTCCACACTTTCGGTCGTTGCGAGTATCTCACGAATTTTGACTTATCGTTGTGTGTGGGTTTGGATGAGTTGCCTGACGGTGTGTTTTTTGATTGCATCCGTTTGTCTCCTTTGGGCGGCAAATTGGTTATTCCTTCTCACATAAAGACTGTCGGTGCTCTTTGGTGGGCTGGTGGATCTGGTACAAATATCAATCAAACTCCCGAAGGAGTGACTTCAATCTATTTCGGCGATGTACGTAATCTGAGTCTCGGTGCTTACAAAACGAAGGGTATCACTGAGTTTACCGTTCCCAGCACTGTCACTTCGTTGCGCAGTTTCACTGAAACTACGGGTTTATACAAAGATAATAATGTCTTACAACGTGCGACTTTTCCTGCAGGTCTGAGCATCAGTATTCCTGATTCCTGTTTTTATACGTGCGAAGCGTTGTCGTCAATTAATTTCGGTGATGTGACAAGTATCGGCAAATTTGCGTTTGCTCGTTGTAAATCACTTTCGTCGGTGAGTATTCCTTCGTCGGTAACTTCTATAGGAAGTAATACGTTTTCCAATTGTACCAGTCTGGTGTCTGCTGAGATAAATGCTAATACAGTGTGCTTGCCAGACAGTATGTTCTATCGGTGTTCGCTTCTTTCATCAGTAACGTTTCCTTCGGGTCTGACAACAATAGGAAAGGGGTGTTTCTACAATTGTTGTTTCTCTACTCTTCCCGATTTTCCTTCGTCTTTATCAGTAATTGACGATTGTGCCCTTACAAACAATCTTCTATCGTCTTTTGAGATGACATCTGCCATGAAGAGCAATCTTTGCCGTATCGGCGAATATGCTTTTTCGGGTAACAAGATTCCTTATATGAAATGGGACGTTGCTTCTGCATACAACTCATCGTTGGTTTTAGAGAAAGAAGCTTTCGGCGGTCAGAAGACATCGCTGACCGTAGAGTTTACTCCCGAATGTACTACCGTACCTGAGTATCTTAACAACACCAATCACGAATCGCCGTTCAGCATTAGCAAAGATAAAGACAACAACAATAGTGAGCTCAGGGCATTACGGATTATTGTTCCTATAAGCAGTATAAAGAACTACACATCTCATAAAACGATGGGGACGGTGTTGCCTACAGACTATCGTGTAAAATTCAAATGGGGTAGTTTTGCGGACGAGTCATCCCTGAAGACCGATATTGCGAAGGATTTTGCTCAGCGCAGCTACTATCCCTTGTACAATATCACTCCTCAGCAGCGTCTCGTGGCAACCAGTGCCTGGGAAAATGACGCTTTGAACTTCCGTCCCACTATACATTTTTATGGCAACCAGGGCCTACCGGTAATGGGAAAGGGTTCGTCGTTTGATGAGGAGCCGGCATTTTCGTTTGGTCCAAAGAAGGTGATATTACCTGCGGATGCTGTATTCTATACGAATTCGGTGGATTACTGGCAGGACAATGTTGCAGTTCCTCTTTTGACAGAGGAAACATTCTTTGAAGAGCCTTACACCGAGGGTGAGAATGAGTTGGGTTTTGCTTTCAATTCTTCTGATTTTGACGTGACAGATGAGGCATCTTATCCTAAATCACTGATGCCTTACAGCATTCACACTTACCATGCAAACATCAGTTCTGAGAATCCTGTAGGTGAACCTCGCATCGGCCGTCGTCCGGTGATGGATGGCATCGTGCCCCCGAACAAGGGTATCGTGATTGACTATCCGAAGCCCGGCTATTATCTTGTACCACCAGAGCCAACTGACTCGGGCATGATAGCTATGTATCCTGTAAAGCAACATGTTTCAGGTCTTTATGACGGTGCTGACAAGCGTTATTCCATTGATCCTAAAATCTTCGCCAATTTCTGGTTTGACCTAACGGATTATCGTTTTGAGAGCGGAGATCCTCAAATGAATTATTTCTACAAGCCGATTCCATACGAAACGGTTTTGACATTGGACAGTCGGCTTGCTCAGTTTATTTCCGACAATGACCTTGAAGGTATTGATGACTTGAGCGAGGTGCTTTCGGCTGAACAGAAGGCAGCACTGAAGGTGATTATTGCTGACTATGAGTCTGTGATTGCGAATGCTTCATCAATAGAAATAGATGATTTTGACGATTATCAGTTTGATGATGATTGGTATGAGAGTTTTTTGTTCGGTGAAATTGAAATTTTTACTGATGGTCAGGGCGGCAAATGGATTATTCCTGAGATTGAATACTTCTATTTTTACTGTGATGATGATCCTGGTGTCATAAAAGGCATCTCTATGCTAATCCTCAACTCTAAGTTGCGGGCGGGCCTGGCATCTTTTAACTTTATCAATGGTGATGGCATCTTCACCGATGAGAACGGTATTGTATGGCACATGCATTTTAAACAGATTCGTGGCATTGCCGGGTATTCATTTGCCCAGAACTATCCTTTATCAGAGATGAGAAATCATCTGAATGATGCAGAGACCCAGAAAATATACGTATATGATGAGAATCAAGTATATACGGCATTACTGAATACCTATTATGGCAATTGGTACAACATACTTGACATGGTGGATAGTCCTGATTCAGTGGCCGTCAGATTCAACAAAAATCATGATTCTGATACCGATCACAATGTGATTTTGCCTTGTATAGACCGCACATGGATTTATCCTTACTGGGCAGCAAGTCCTTATAAATTCGAGACTGAAGGTCAGCCTGCCGACCGTTTCAACAGTGACGGCACATTCAATCATACGACATACGGACGCATGGGACACGGCAACACGTATATATACATTTGGGACGAAGACAAATCTAAGACAGCCCTACTCGACAGTGATATACAGTATGTGAATTTTGGTTTCATGGGCGGTTATTTCGTTCATGCAAATGCTGCGAATCAGACTCAGCCCAACCGTGCATATTTCAGTATACATAAGGACCACATGAAGGCACTCTTCCCTCAGACACCTCAGAACGGCAAGTTCTTCTTCTATCTGGAAGACAACAACGGAAATGCTACAGGCATCACGACGCTTGACAACGGACGCTTGACAACGGACGATGACATGTGGTTTACCCTGAGCGGTGTTCGCCTGAGTGGCAAGCCTTCTGAGAAAGGTATTTACATTTACAACGGTAAGAAAATCATTATCAGATAATTAAAGAAAGTGGAAAATATGAAAAAATATATCAGTCCGAGTATAGAGGTGATTATCACAAAGGGTATCATGCAAGGCAACGGTTTGGCGCAGAACTCCGGTGACGGTTACATCGGTGGCGGCAGTGGTGATCCCGGTATATGGGAAAGCCCTGGTTTGGATGAGGATGAAAATGAATGGGTGTTCACTGTTGATGACAACAAAGACAACGGCAACAGATTTCGTTTGAAAAAGGTGTTAGATTAACAGATGAATAATACACACGCCTGGGACTGATAATCTCAGGCGTGTTTTTTGTTTTATTTGACTATATCATGGAAAAAGTTATATCTTTGCATCATGGAGAACCTGCTGTTGAATGATTCTTTTGCAGCCTTAGGTATACCGCCTTTACTGTGTAAGGCTGTTGCTGCCATGGGATTTGAGTATCCTATGCCTGTACAGGAAGCTGTCATACCGTTTCTGCTTGAGAAGGAGGATGACCTTATTGCTCTTGCTCAGACGGGGACGGGCAAGACTGCAGCGTATGGACTGCCTCTGTTGACGTCTGTTTTTGAAAGAGGAGAGAGAAGAGGGGAGAGAATCGTCAAGGCAGAACACCAACATCCGACACCCGATATCCGACACTCATGTACCCTGTCATCTGTTCAGGCCCTGGTGTTGTGTCCCACGCGCGAACTTTGTCTGCAGATCACTGATGACCTTCGAGCCTTTTCCTTATATATAAAAGGTATACACGTTGCAGCTATTTATGGTGGCACCTCGTTGGAGTCGCAACGGACGATATTGCGTAAGGGCGTGCAGGTGATTGTGGCTACTCCCGGCCGACTGATTGACCTTATCCATCGCGGATGGGCGAATCTTGATGATGTGAGCCTGCTTGTTCTTGACGAGGCGGATGAAATGATGAACATGGGGTTCAGGGAAGCGCTTGACGAGATTCTGACTTTTCTGCCGTCGTCACGTCGTCGCACGTTGCTGTTTTCTGCCACGATGAGCCGTGAGATTGAACAGATTGCACGTACATACCTGCATGAGCCGCGTGAGATTGTCGTAGGCAGCCGTAACGAGGGGGCTGATAATGTCAACCATCATTATTATCTTGTACATGCAAAAGACCGTTATGCGGCACTGAAGCGTGTGGTTGACTACTATCCTCGCATCTATGGCATCATTTTCTGTCGCACGAAGGTGGAGACTCAGGAAGTTGCTGACTGGCTTATACGCGACGGATACAATGCTGAGGCACTGCATGGAGACCTCGCTCAGCAGCAACGTGACCTCACTATGCAGAAGTTTCGCAGTCATCTGACGCAGTTGCTGGTGGCTACCGACGTGGCTGCACGCGGTCTGGACGTCAATGACCTGACCCATGTCATCCATTATGGGCTGCCTGGCGACGTGGAGAGTTACACCCACCGTTCGGGACGCACAGGCCGTGCAGGAAAGAAAGGACTGTCCATTGCCATCATCCATCTGCGCGAACAATACAGGATAAAAGATATTGAACGTGGGATAGGCAAGCAGTTTGTACGTCAACAGTTGCCCACTGCCAAGGAGATATGTACCAAACAACTGTATCGTGTCATCGACCAGATTGAACGTACGGAGGTAAACGAATCCGACCTTGCACCTTTCATGGCTGACCTTCAGCGGCGTTTCGACTACATGGACAAACAATTGATCATACAGAAGGTGGTATCGCGTGAGTTCGGTAAGTTTCTTGAATACTACGCAAAAGCCCCTGACATCGAAGAGCCTGTGGAGAAAAGGGCCGAGAAAGGGCATGAAAGAGGGCATGAAAGAGTGAAAAGAAGAGAAGAAAGCAGCGACAGGAGAGGAAGAGGAGTGAGGGGAAAGCCGCAGAAGGGTTACCGACGGCTGTTCTTCAATGCAGGAAAACAGGATGGTTTCTATCCTGGCGTTGTGATGCAGTTCATCAATCGTTACATTCCCGGCAGACAGACAGTGGGACACATTGACCTTACCGATACCACCGCCATCGTGGAAGTGCCGCAACAGGATGCACACCGCGTAGTGAAAGCACTAAACGGCAGATGGTTCAAAAACAAGGAAATAACCGTACGGACAGATAAGTAGACGAGTTAACGAATAAACAACAAACCATCACATAACACTTAACACTATGCAGAAATACGCCGACTATATTGAACAAATTGAAATAGACTCTCTCTGGGGTGGCAGAAAACATATTTTGTGGAACCTGAATCCGAAGGTCAACATCCTCAGCGGAGTGAACGGTATGGGAAAGAGTACGATTCTCAACAAGGTCATCAAGTGTTTGGATCAGCGTGGCGAGTTTTCCAGTCACATGCTGAAAGGTGTGAAGTTGAAGGTGTTTCCCGAGGAGTGTAAGTGGATACGCTTTGATGTTATCCGCTCATTTGACCGCCCGTTGATGAACGGTGAGACAATAGCGAAGATTGATATCAGTCTTGTTACGGAACTCGATTGGAAACTTTTTCAGTTGCAACGCAAGTATCTTGATTATCAAGTGAATATCGGCAATCGCATTATAGAGGTGCTGAGCAGCGGAGTGCCTGATGCAACGGAGCAGGCTGCAAAACTCAGTGAACCGAAAACAAAGTTTCAGAACATGATTGACAATCTTTTTGCCGACACCGGTAAGAAGATGATACGTACTGAAAACGAGATACGTTTCACCCAGATAGGAGAGACGCTGTATCCTTACCAGTTGTCGAGCGGCGAGAAACAGATGCTGACCATACTGCTGACCGTTCTGGTGGAAGACCAACTGCCCACCATACTCTTCATGGATGAACCCGAAGTAAGCCTGCACATCGAATGGCAGAAACAACTCATCGACCTTATTGTTGAACTCAATCCCAACGTGCAGATTATCCTGACAACACACTCACCCGCAATGATCATGAACGGCTGGTTAGATTGTGTCACGGAAGTGTCGGATATTACGATTGACGAATAGCACATGAAATCTCTTCGCGATAATATTGATTCATCTTATATTGAGGCTGCTAACAAGATGCGTTCGAAGCAGTCGCGCCGACGCATTGTGGCTTATGTGGAAAGTTACGATGACATATTCTTTTGGCGTACGGTGTTGTCGCGGTTTGAGAATGAGAATCGCTATTTCGAAGTGATGCTTCCCTCCCGCCTCAATTTGTCGAAAGGAAAAAAGCCCGTACTGATGAATCTTGTCGGTAAACATGTCGGACGCGATATGTTTGCTTGCGTCGATGCCGACTACGACTACCTTATCGGCGGCGCCACCCGACTGTCAAAAGAGATTATCAACAACCCCTACATCCTCCATTCCTACGTCTATGCCATAGAGAACTATCAGTGTTATGCACCGTCGTTGCACAATGTGTGTGTGATGGTGACGCTCAATGACCACCCCATATTCGACTTCAACCGCTTCCTGCGCACATATTCCGAAGCCATATTCCCGCTCTTTGTGTGGAACATCTGGCACTATCGTCAGGGCAACTATGCACGGTTCACCATGACAGACTTCAACCGTGTCATTGAAACGGGCAACATCAACATCGGCAACCCCGGCGCCACCATCGACCACGTGCAGCGAAAAGTGCAGCGAAAGATACGGGCGTTGCAGAGAGAACATCCGCATGCCGGCGACGACATTGAGAAACTTGCCACCACTCTCAATCTACTGGGTGTGCGTCGCGACAACACTTATCTGTACATACAAGGACACTATCTGTATGATAAGGTTGTAGTGCCACTGTTGAAGAAGGTATGCAGC
The DNA here is from genome assembly GCA_900320845.1 of uncultured Prevotellaceae bacterium. GTDB lineage: Bacteria > Bacteroidota > Bacteroidia > Bacteroidales > Bacteroidaceae > Prevotella. The sequence continues at coordinate 17,447 of ONTS01000004.1, forward strand.
CGCCTTCGTCAGCAACGAGAGAACGAAATACATCGCAACGCACGACACGGAACACAACTGCGTAACGAACTCGCCAGTTACAATCATTCAACAGGCGACATCAATGTCATGCTGCGCAGAAACACTGACTTCAACAATGCAGAACCTTTCCTCCAACTGCTGAAAGATGTGGAACAACTGTTGGAAGGATAATCCTGCAACATCTTACACCTGACAACCTGAACTCAACACCATGCGTATCTGTATTTTCTGCTCGGCAAACGCCGACATTGACCCGGATTTCTTTAGTTTCACCCGTTCACTTGGCGAACATCTCGCCCATGAGGGTCACACCGTTGTTTTCGGCGGTTGTGATATGGGGCTCATGCGTTGCCTTGCCGAGTCTGTCACTGGTGCTGGTGGTGAGGTTGTTGGTGTTGTTCCTCGCATTGTAGAGGATGGTGGTGGCGAGAGTCCGCTACTCACCCGCATCATTTCTTGCTGCGACCTGAATGACCGCAAGGCTATCATGATGGAGGAGAGTGACGCTTTTCTGGTGTTACCTGGCGGCATTGGGACGTTGGACGAGTTGTTCACCGTTGCAGCTTCGTCCACCATCGGCTATCACAACAAGCCCATAGTAGTGTATAATATAAAAGGTTTCTGGTCGTCGCTCGTCGCCTTGCTTGACGATATGCAGGCGCGTGGCATGATACGTGGTGATTGGCGGCAGTATCTGCGCATTGTGGATAGATTGGAGTTGTTGGACGCCGTCTTGCGTGATCCATCCGGTTTCGGTAAGAACGCGTAACCTTTGGCTCGCGCATGCTGAAAAGCGGTGTGTATGGGTGTGGCTATTATAGCAAGAATGGTGATATAGGTTTGCGGCAACAGAGATAGTGTTGAGATGTGTCAAAGGATTGGATATTTCAACACTCTTTTTTATGCCATGTGCTTACCACAACGGCGACGAGACTGAGACAATCACTGTTTCTGCCGAAGGATTGGCATTGTCATTGGCTTCTGGCGGCGACCAGACATCGTATGTAGTAGCCACCAAGCCCTTTTCGGGTGCAGAGATATCGTTCTATACTGCTCTTGGTGTACTGAACCTTGGTAGCGGCTTCGGTGTGTACTATGGTTTCGTGCGTCCCAAACCTGCCATAGAGAAACACCACTGCCCCATCAACGCCTCGTACGGCGTGAACATCTGCGATCAGCAGAGCACCTACCAGCTGCGCAGCAACGAGCAGGTAGCCGTTACATGGTCCATCGTCTCTAAACCCGATGGCAGCAATGTCATCGTAGATGCCGACGGCTATGTGCGCAATCTCGATGAGCCAGGCGACTACACCTTCCGGGCTACAGCAGAGGACGGTTGCTACGAAGATGTAACCATACAACACGGCATCACAGGTAGCGACCTACAGTGTGAGGTGCCTTTTGTAAACGACCAAAACCAGTACGAACTGTCCTCAGTAGACTACCACGGTAGTGGAGCCCTCATCTCTCTCAGCGACCTCGATAACCCAAATAACGTTCTCGACGGAAATGTTTCCACCTTTGCCACCTACGATCCGGGAGCCGGACTGGCAGAGAATCTTATGATTATCGGCATGAAGACCAAAGATGATGCACTCATCTACGATGGCTCAAAGGTTGGAGCACAGCCCATACGCGTAGGATTTGTCGTAGAAATGGAGTCTTCCGGACTCGACCTCAACCTGCTTAACTTCATCAACATCCGTTGCTACAACGGCACTGGTGACAACAAGGAAGAAGTGTACCGCGGTGTCCTCACCGAACTCGGCATCATAGGCGTCGGCATTGCCGGTGAGAAGAAGGACGAAAAGATAAGACTCGTCATCACGGTTCCGCCCGTCGACAAAGACGGAAATCCCATCAAATTCAATGAGTTCCAGTTGTGGAAGTCTGGTATGGCAGGAATCGCCATCGATAAGGTGGACATCTTCTATCCTTTCTATGAGAATGTGAGCGAGACTAATGTCGACGGCTGTGGCAATCCCATCATGGAAGGCTCGAATCTGGTTACCTACGATCGCGACCACGCAGTGGTTTCAGCAGAAAATATCGGTGCTGTTTCCGTTGGCGACGTCATCAACAACCTGAGCAACATCATTGATGAAGACCCGAAATTCGACACCTATGCCACCATCGTGAAGGGTGTAGGCTCCGGACAGACGGTAATCAGCATCAAGATGGGGCACATACAGGACTTCCGCCAACAGGTGGGTATCGTGATAGACAACACCCAGTATGTGGATGTGGCTCTTGCGAACATCATGTCAGTGGAAACATTTATGAACGGCGAGCCTACGGGCGAGAAAGAAAACGAATGGAGGGCTCTGGGAGTCAATGTAGTGCAAAACGAAGACAAAGTTGTGCTGCTGATGACACCGTCTAAGGAGTACGACGAGCTGCGTCTCTCCATTATCAATGCCCTGGATGTGGCTGAGACCTTCAAGATCTACGGCATCATCCTGCGCAACGACATCGACCACGATGGTATCAGCGACATACGCGATATGGACAACTGTTCGAACACTATCAACGACATTCGTGTGAATGATGTTTGTCTGGGCGGAACTCTGCACTTGGAAGGTAAATCTACAACGGGAACAAATTTCTATTTGATTATCCCCGATCAGGTGAGTAATGAGCCTGGTAGTGTGCAGGGTGATCGTTTTGATGTGACCAGTTCACAGACTGGCGATGTTGAGGTGGTTGTTCATGCGAACAAGGTGGGATATCAGATGCCTATCTACATTTACGACGGCAGCGACAAGCTGGTGGGCACCGCCTCCTACAACGTACATCCGCTGCAGACTACATGGAAGCAGAATCCTTCCAACTCCAACTGGAACGAGTGGAGCAACTGGACCAACGGCACACCGTACCTCTGCACCGACGTCATCATTCCCAACGGCGCTGCCATCTATCCTTCACTGGACGGCACAGTAACCGAGGGTGACGAGTTTGGCTGCGCACGCATACAGTTCGAGAGCCGCGCCGCAGTGGAGAAGGTATTCAAGCTGAACTACACCGAGGCTTACGTAGACATTGACCTACAGCGCAACCGCTACTATCTGCTGTCAGCCCCGCTGCAGAACATGTACACCGGCGATATGTTCATCGCCACCACCGGCGACGCTGTGACCAATCCCGAACCGTGGCAGACACTCAACGGCAGCAACTACCAGCAGAACCGCTTTTCACCGCGCATCTATCAGCGTCTGTGGGAGAAGACGGCAGTGACGAAGCTGGCTACTGGCGAAAACGGTGAGGCTAGCATACAGGAGACCCGATGGAGCAAACGGTTCAACGCACTGGCCTACGCATACAAGAGTGGTGAAGGATTCTCCCTGTGGGTAGATCCCGACGACAGCCACGACGAGCAGTTCACCTTCCGTCTGCCAAAGACACATACGGCATACAACTACTACAACGAGGTGACAGAAGAGCCCATGACGCTCGAAGAGAGTGGTCTGACACGCGACAACGCCTTCCGCTTTATCTACGAAGCTGGCAAGGACGCCACCAACTACACCTACCTGTCGGAGAACGACCGTAAACTGTTTGCCAGCATCGGCGAACTGAGCGTCACCCTCGAGGCAGAGGCTTCCACACAGACCTTCCTGGCAGGCAACCCCTTCATGAGCCACATCAACGTGCAGGCATTCCTCGAAGCCAACAAGGATGTCATCAGCGAGGTGAAGACCTACAACGGTAACACACACAGCTCAGCCATAGCCGTGGCTGGACAGTATATCACCACCGACGAGATCTTCACCAATATCGAACCAATGGAGGCATTCTTCGTAACGGCAAAGACTCCGGGCACCACGCTTACCATCGTCTTCAACGAGTCGATGTTCGGCAATATTGTCGGCGCCGAGCAGCCGTCGCCTGCCCCACTGCTCTCATCAGCCAACGAACAAGTAGGTATGCTGCGCATCTGCGCTTCGACAGAGACCAGCCGCGCCCGCGCCCTGCTCTTGACAGGACTGGCAGACACCGACCGTGAGACATTGTTCGACAACGAGGTACATCCTGAGCTGGCAGTGTTCACCATCAACGACGGAAAGTCGCTCGACATCAACAGCCACTTGGCCGACAACATCGAGCTGGGCGTATATGTAGCACAGGAGAGCACCGTGAAACTGGCCTTCCTCGCTGCCGGCGCCATTAACCTCGACGACTACGAACTCATCGACCGTCAGACAGGATCCACTTATGACCTCGACGCAGAGGTGAGCCTGCTCATCAGCGAGAGTAGCATCAACCGCTTCGTGCTCCATCGTCGCGGAGCAACCACATCCATTAACGACCTCGACAACCAGACATCAGACATTGTACTGACATGGGTTGACGGCGAAGTGAACGCCTCGGCAACGACAGCCAAACTGCAACGCATGGAGGTTTACGGATACGATGGCATCTGTCTTGCCAAGCAGGTGCTCACCACACCGGCACGCAACATCAGTGTAAAGGTCAACGAGCAGCATGGTATTGTACGCATAACAGACAACAACGGAAAGACTAAGGAATATAAGTATTAACCCACATGGAGCCAGTATCATAGGCTCCGTCACATTCCGTCACACCAAACAGCCCTCTCCGCACCGCTTTTCGGTTTTGGCAGGGCAAAGTCTCCTTGCCCAGCTATGGGTAGGAGACTGCTGTTTTTATATTTTGACTTGTGAGAATTTTGGCTTTTCTCGTAATGGTCTTACCTTTGTGCAATAGTATGAAAGAGCACCACTCATCATCCCCGTGTTGCGGGCATCCATCTGATTGTCCGACCGTAGCCAAGCCTCAACCTCATTCTCACGACGCTTCCCCCGAGTCGGCAGCCGTCGGTGGTTCGTGGCTTGATGGCGTGCGGGTGTTGGCTTTCGATGCCGACGACACATTGTGGGACTGCCAGATATTCTTCAACGCAATGGAACAATGGTACTGCGAAGCGCTGAGTGCCTACGGCAGTGCGGAAAGCATCTCCACCTCGCTCTTCGCAGTGGAACGCAGCAACATGGCTGAGCTTGGCTTTGGCTCTAAGGCGGTCATCATCTCGTTGATAGAGAATGCGCTGGGTGTGAGCAACGGCAGCCTCGACAATGCCTTGTTGCAGCGCATCATCAGCAAGGGGCGCTCTTTGCTGCGCATTCCTGCTACCCCACTGCCTGGCGTGGAAGACACTTTGTCGTGGTTGAGGAAGAACACCAACTACCGTATGCTGCTCTTCACCAAGGGCGACAGCCTGGAACAGGAGCAGAAGGCTAAGCGTTCGGGTCTGCTGCGGTATTTTGATGAGATGGTGACGGTGTCGGACAAAGACACCCAAGCTTACCGACAGCTCTGTGCACGTTGCGGCGTAGATCCTCAACAGTTTGTCATGGTGGGCAACTCGTTCAAGAGCGATGTGGTGCCTGCTGTGGAAATAGGCGCCAAAGCCATCTACATACCGCACCACTGCACATGGCAATACGAAGCCATGGAGCCCTTCGAACACGACAACATCAAGGAGTTGAAGGAGTTTGATGAGCTGAAGCATTTTTGCTTAGGCTCCATACAGGGATGAATGTCGCTGAGGCAATCACACACCGACGGGCCGCCTTCAGTCTCTTGGCCTGACAAAGTGGGCAAGGCTTGAACGACAAGCTATAAGCGTATCCGATAGTACAACCATATAAAAAACATTGTATCATGTCTCGTTCTGCAAAATGGTCCGACGATTACTGGCTTCCTTTGCTGGAGCTGTACCTCGCCAAGCCTGTCGGTGTGAAGCGTCTTTACAACCGTCGCCTCGTCGAGCTGAGTCTGGAGCTGCACCTCTCTCCCGAGTTGCTCCACAAGCAGCTGCAGCGTCTGCGCCTGTTGGACAACCCGCGCATAGAGCAGCTGTGGCAACGCTATAGCCATCATCCCCGTCAGCTGTCTAAGGCCGTTGCCAAATGGCGCAGCATGCGCGGTTTCGGCTTTGCCGACGACTTCTACGCAGGAGTTGAAAGGCAGGAGTACGACTTTGAGCGACTGTTTCGCCCCATCTGTGGCTCAACATCGTGGAATGAGCTGATGCTGGTGCTGGTGCTCGACCTATACTTCCGCCTCACCCCTTTGACCATGGTGTGCGAGACGCCTGAAGTGGTACAGATTGCCAAACTCATGGGTGTGGAAGTTGTTGAAGTGGTAGACATGTTGCATGTGTTCATGCTGTGCGACCCGTATATGGTGGATGTGCAGGATGCTAGCGACGGTGATATTTTGGCTGCCTGTCAGGCATTGTGGAAGCGCTATGAGCATGAGCCAGCCGGCACGTTGGAGGGCGATGCGTCGCAGATGCGCGCCTATTTTGAATAGAAAGTTTACACCATTATTATATATATGTCTCAACGTCTTATCCAAACTACTGAGCAACAGCAGGTGCAGCGACAGCAGCTCTCTGCGCAACAGTTGCTGCAGGTACGTCTGCTTGAGATGCCTTTGGCGCAGCTGGAGCAGGCTGTGCGGGCTGAGATGGACGACAACCCGGCACTGGAGAGCGAAGAGATAATAGGCAAGAGTGAAGAGGGAATAGAGCTGTCTGACACCGACCACGGCTTCGACGATGGAGATTACGACGAAGGCAAGATGACGGATGGAGACCAGGGCTTTGAAGAACGGGTGGAGCGTGAGGAGCGTCAGGATGCTCTTGACGCCGCGCTGCAAGGCATTGGCGCTGATGATGTGATGGAGTCTCCGCCGAGCATGTATACGAAGGCTGACACCCGGGAGGACTCTTACTTTTTCGAGGCTCGCAATGATGTTTCTTTCTACGATGTTCTGCGCGAACAGATGGGCGAACTGACGCTCACCGACACCGAGCACGACGTGATGGAGTACCTCATCGGCTCGTTGGATGACGACGGACTGTTGCATAAGTCGTTGGAAATGATTTCCGACGAGATGGCTATTTACCTCAACTTGGATGTCGACGTGAAGTTTATTGCCCGTGTTCTGGGACTGTTGCAGGGCTTCGACCCTGCCGGCATTGGTGGCAGAAGTTTGCAGGAGTGTCTGCTGCTGCAGGTGGCACGCCGCTCCAACGACGAGCTGAAACAAGAGATGCTACAGGTGCTCACACGCTATTTCAGTGCTTTCACGCGCAACCAGTGGAGCAAGATAGCCCGTGGTATGCGTCTGTCTGACGAGGATGTGGAGCGTCTTCGCGGTGCTTTGCGACGTCTTAACCCCAAGCCCGGTGCTTCTCTGGGTGAGAGTGTGAACGTTAGTGCTCAGCATGTGACACCCGATTTCATGGTTGACGACGACGGCTCTGGCAAACTCACGGTGCGCCTTTGTCGGGGTCATGTGCCCGACCTGCACATTTCTCCCTCCTTCTCGGAGATGATTGAGACCTATCGCAACAACCGTCAGGGCATGAACCGTGCTGCCAAGGAGGCATTGCTGTACAGCAAGCAGAAGGTGGCTCGTGCCAAAGGTTTTATCAACGCCATCCTACAGCGTCAGCACACGTTGCTGATGACTATGGAGGCCATTGTATCTTGGCAGCATACTTTCTTTGTGGAAGGCGACAGCAGCCTGTTGCGCCCGATGATATTGAAAGACGTTGCCCAGGTGACGCACCTTAACATCTCTACGGTGTCGCGTGTGTGTGCGGGTAAGTATGTTCAGACCCGCTGGGGCATCTTCCCCCTTCGCCACTTCTTTAGCGACGGTTACACCACCGACAACGGTGAAGCTCTGTCGAAACACGAGATAAAGGATGCGTTGCGCTCGCTGATTGAAGGCGAAGATAAAGCGTCTCCGCTCAGCGACGAGAGTCTGGAGTCGCTGATGGCAGAGAAAGGCTACCCTATAGCACGACGCACCATTGCCAAATATCGTATGCAAATGGGCATACCTGTGGCCCGAATGAGAAGGAGATAGAAGTGAAACGATAACGTGAGATTTGTTCTGTACAGGGAAGCCACTTACGGAAGGGAAGTTATGAATACTACTGAATGAAGGAGAGAATGACAATATGATAACCGAGAAACGTATATTGATGGTATCTAAGGTGCTGAGCATGCTGCTCACTCCTTTCTATCTGCCTCTTTTCGGGCTGATACTGCTGTTTATGTTTAGTTATCTCTCTCTGCTTCCCACGGGTTACAAGTGGCAGGTGGGCGTCTTGGTGTACATCTTCACGGTGCTTGCTCCTACGTTGTCCATCCGTCTGTACCGTCGTTCTCAGGGTTGGACGCGCATAGAGATGCTCAGGCGCGAACGACGCATCATCCCCTACGTCATCACGATTCTGTTCTACTTCGTCTGTTTCCACCTGTTGCGCAGTCTTCATGTGCCCCACTTCATCGGCACGGTGGTCATTGCTGCGCTGTTCATCCAGATAGTCTGTGCCCTTATCAATGTGTGGTGGAAGATTTCCACGCATACTGCTGCTGTGGGTGCTGTCGGGGGTGGACTGATAGGCTTTGCCTTCCACCTCCATTTCGACCCTACGTTGTGGCTTGGCGTGGTGTTCCTGTTAGGCGGACTGGTGGGAAGCAGCCGTATGATACTCAAACAACACTCGCTGGCGCAGGTCGTAGTAGGCTTCTTCACGGGGATGCTCGGCAGCTTTATCATAGTGATGATATTGTAAAGCAAACAGATTGCTCTGCTTTGTCATAGCGAGGAGGACTCGCTTACATGTACACGATAAACCCTATAATTGATAACATATATGTCCCACGCAATACATGTTGGTCCGCTGACTCTTGGCGGCGACAATCCTATCCGCATACAGAGCATGGCAACGGTGTCTACCCTCGACACTGAGGGTGCCGTTCGTCAGGCTATGGAGCTCATCGACGCCGGTGCCGAGCTGGTGCGTTTCACCACTCAGGGTGTGCGTGAGGCTGAAAACCTCAAAGCCATCAAGGCCGAGCTGGTGGGTCGTGGCTACGACACGCCTCTCGTTGCCGATGTTCATTTCAATGCCTCTGTTGCAGACGTGGCAGCCTTGTATGCCGACAAGGTGCGCATCAATCCTGGTAACTATGTAGACCGTGCGCGTAAGTTTGAACAGCTGGTGTATACCGAGGAAGAATATGCTGCTGAGCTGGAGCGCATAGCACAGCGTTTCGTTCCCTTTCTTCATCTGTGCAGGGAGCACCACACTGCCATCCGCATTGGTGTGAACCACGGTTCGCTTTCTGACCGCATCATGTCTCGCTACGGCGATACGCCGGAGGGAGTGGTGGAGAGCTGCATGGAGTATCTGCGTCTGTGCGATCAGGAGCAGTTTCGCGATGTGGTGGTGTCTATCAAGGCGTCCAACACGGTGATGATGGTTACCTGTGTGCGTCAGTTGGTGCGTTCCATGGCTCAGGAGGGAATGACCTTTCCGCTGCACCTGGGTGTGACAGAGGCTGGTGAGGGTGAGGACGGGCGCTTGAAGAGTTGCATAGGCATCGGCACACTGCTGCGCGAGGGCATTGGCGACACCATCCGCGTGTCGCTGTCTGAGCCTCCCGTGTTTGAGTTGCCTGTGGCACGCAGCATCGTGCAGATAGTGAATGAGAAGGAGATAGGCACGCTGACGCAAGAGGGTGATGTGCTGCAGTTCAGTAGCGACGAGGCAGACTGGTCGCAGTATGGTCTTCGTGCTTGCCTTTCTGCAGGTCCGTTGCTGCTTGACCGACAGGCGCACGAGCTTGTTCTTCACTCTCCGCACTTCGACGATGCTCGTCTTAAGGAGTTGGCCGACAGCATCCTGCAGGCAGCGCGCATCAAGTTTTCGAAGACCGAGTACATTGCCTGTCCGGGTTGTGGCAGAACGCTCTACGATTTGCCTTCCACCTTGCAGCGTGTGAAGGCCGCCACGGGGCATCTTGTCGGTATGAAGATAGCGGTGATGGGCTGTATTGTGAATGGTCCTGGCGAGATGGCTGATGCCGACTACGGCTATGTTGGTGCCGGCAGGGGCAAGATTTCGCTCTACCGCGGCAAGGAGTGTGTGCTGAAGAACATTCCTGAGGAGGATGCCGTGGAGAAGTTGCTTGAACTGATAGAAAGAGATAAAGGTCAGCTGTAGCCTGATTGGCTGTTGGCTGTGTCAGCCTTGCTGACTTATTGAAGCCTGACCGAAATGCAATCTAGACGATTTTGGTGAGCAATCTCGTCGAGATTGGTATTTTAATGGAGCTTGTTTGGTGTGTGGGTATATAACAAGCAGGCAACGAATGTTGTATTGTTGCCTGCTTGTTGTTGTGTGTTGTTTTTTTATTCTTCTGGGCTGAAGTCTCCTTTTCCTACTCCGCAAATGGGGCAGACCCAGTCTTCGGGTATGTCTTCGAATGCTGTTCCGGCTGCTATGCCACTGTCGGGGTCTCCTGTTGCGGGATCGTAAATGTATCCGCAAACGTCGCAAATGTACTTTTTCATGTTGTTTTGTTTTTTTGGGTTATGGGTTTTGTTTTTGGGGTTATGTGTTATGTGTTGTTGTTGATGTTGTGCATGATTTTGTCGATTATTTGTTGTGGTTGTATGTTGTTGAGGCATGCGTAGTCTTGTCTTTGGCATGGTTTGTTTCCGTAGATGGAACATGGTCTGCATGGCAGTTGTGCTTGTATGATGTTTTCATCTTTTTGGTTGTATGCTTTGAATCCTGCGTATGGGTGTGTTGCTCCCCAGATTGTTATTACTTCAGTTCCTGCGATGGCAGCGAGATGTGCGTTTGCGCTGTCCATGGTGATGAGTAGTCGTAGTTTGGCCATGAGTTGGAGTTCTTTTTCTATGGATTTGAGTTGTTGTGATGCGTTGTTGCATTTGTTGTATTTGCTGCACCATTTGTTGATGATGTGGGTTTCTTGTCCTTTTCCGCAGAAGAAGTAGATGTTTTGTATGTGTGGTTGTTGATTGAGTTGTTCTACTACTTGTTGCATGAGATGGAGTGGATAGATTTTTCCTTTGTGTGCCGCGAAGGGTGCAATTCCGATGTTGACGGGTTGTGTTTGCGTGGGCGTATTGGGTTGCTGTGATACGGCTACAGACTGGACATTAGGCTGTTGTTCGAGCTGTATGGGGAATCCGAGTTTTTGGAATACGTCGGCGTAGTTTTGGTATTGTGTGTGTAGTGGTTGCAGTTGTTTGTTGTGTGACCTTGTAAGCAGTTTGCGTTGTTTTCTGTGCTTGTTGATGTGTGCTATTTTGTAATTGTTGATGTGCAGTCTTGCTCTGAGGTATTTTGTTCTGAGTACGTCGTGCAGGTCTGCAATGTGTGTGAAGTGTTTGGCGTGTATTCTTCTGAAGAGTTGGTTTAACCCTTGTATGTTTTTGTGTTTGTTTTTGATGTCTGCCTCCATGAAGTGTACGTTTTGTGGCAGTTGTTTGAAGAGTGGTTTGAGGAAGGGTTGTGTGAGTATGGTGATGTTGATGTTGGGGTATTGTGTAGCGAGTGCTTTGATGACGGGTACTGTCATGGCAACGTCTCCGATTGCTGAGAGTCGTATGACGAGTATGTGTGTGTTGGTGTGCATATATTTTTTACGTCAACGATGTTGTGTGTTGTGGACAAGTATCGTCACTGCTTTATGGCTTGTGTGTGATACTTGTCCACTGTTTGTTGTTTCAGTCTTTTTTATAGAGTACGGGGTTTGTTTCTGGGTCGTTGTACATTTTCATTTGTCTGTAGACTTTCATGTACTTGTTTCCCTTTTCAATATCGTTGAGGAGTTGTTGTATAGCGAGTGTGAGGTCTTCTTGCTGCTGCTGTAGTATGTCGAGTTTGGCTTGGCACTTTTCGATGTGTTGGGCAGTGGCATCGTTGCGTTGTACCTGTTCCTGCATGTGGTAGATTTTGAGTGCCAGAATAGAGAGTCTGTCTACGGCCCATGCTGGACTTTCGGTGTTGATGGTTGCAGTGGGTAGGGGTTTTACATCTTTGTAGAAGTTGCGATAACTGGTGTCGATGTCTTCTACCATGTCGGTTCTTACCTGGTTGGATTGGTCTATTCTTCTTTTTATCTTGAGTGCTGTTAGGGGGTCGATGTGCGGGTCTCGTATGATGTCTTCGAGGTGCCACTGTACGGTGTCCACCCAGCACTTATGGTAGAGCAGGTTGTCGAAGGTGTCTGCGGGGAAAGGGTTGTTGATGGGCTGATCGACGTTATCGTAGTGGTGATAGTCGTTGATGGCTTGATTGAAGATGCTGTTGTAGTGTTTAATGTCTGTCATGGGAGTTATGGGTTTTAAGTTTTTAGTTTTTATTTTTTGCTATGATATGGCTACGTAGGGGACGTGTGTTGTTTTTCAGGTTATCTTTTGCTGAGTCTGAATGTCTTTACTATTGCGAGGTATATGATTGGTGCTGTGATGATTCCTGCTATGACATCGATGGCGTAGTGTGCTTTGATGTAGACTGTAGCTAGGATCATGAGTGCTGTGAGTGTTGTGATGGTGATGATGATCGGTTTGTATTTTGTTTTTATTGTGAGTATGACGAGTGTCAGGGATATGCCTATGTGGCTTGATGGGAATGCTGCAGTGGGTCTTTCTCCTATCTGGTGGGCAGTTTCGACGAGTTGGTAGAACAGTCCTTGTGTGTATCCGGGTGCTGTCATTCGCTGGTTATGGTAGTGGAAGTAGTCGTAGAGGTTTGGGAATGTTGCTTGTTGAATGTTCTGTTGTCCTATGGCGAGGTAGTAGTACTGCGGTCCTGTGACTGGTATGAGTATGAAGATGATGTAGTATATGAAGAAGGCGGTGAGTATGACGGTCATCGTCTTGTTAAAGTTGTTGTACTGTCGGAAGAAGTAGTATCCAGCTGTGAGGGCTATCATGGGGAAGTATGCAGCGTAAGCCATGTACATTATTTCGCTGAATATAGGGTTGCTGCAGTTGTCGGCGAAGATGTCTGCTGGCTGAAATCCGAATGTTGTCTGCTCGATAGATGCGAAGATGTGGTCGAGGTTGGGCAGTATGTTGTTGATTTCGTATGTGTCCGGGTACCACCACGACAGGAAATAGAGTTGGGCTGTAGCTCTTGCGAGTGTCAGGATGCGTGCGTGCCATATGAGTGATGCGCAGTAGAGTGCTGCTGTGATGATGATCACCTTGGCTCTCATGATGAGCATTTCAGCCGGATTGTTGAGTTGCGAGTAGGTAATGAGTATGTATATTGTAGTGGCAGCGAGGTAGGCCATGACGACCCACTCCCACTTATAGAGTCCCTTGTTGGATGTTTTGTCGAGTGAGAAGAGTGATTTTATGATGTTTGCTGTTGTTTTTTTCAGAGCCATCCTTGTTCTTTATACCATTTGACGGTTTGTTGTACTCCTTTTTCGAGGTTGTATTCGGGCTGGAACATGAGTTGTTGTTTAGCTGGTGTGATGTCAGCCATCCAGTTTCTCTGTTTCAGTATGCGATATTTGTCCATGTTGAGAGTTGGTGTTGCTCTTCTGAACTTTGCGATTTGTTCTGATATGGCGCACACGGTCTTGAGTACCCATAGCGGTGCTTTGATGTGTATTACTCTTTTGACTTTCATCTCGCGTTGGAGGAGCATGCTGAATTCTTTGCTTGTGTAGGTGTTATCGTCAGTGAGCAGGAATGTCTGTATGTTTCCTTGGTACTTGAGTGCTTTGTATGCTGCCTGTACGACGTCCTTGACATATATGAATGTGATGTGCTGTGGTTTGTATCCTACGCTGAAGTCGATGTGGCGTCGTATGCTCTGTGCCATGAGCAGGTAGTCTTTTTCTCTGGGTCCGTACACTCCTGTTGGTCGTAGTATGGTTGTCGGCACGTCTTTCATGTATGTTTTGACGATGTGTTCTGCCTGTAGTTTGCTTTTAGCGTAGTGTGTGTTTGGCTTCGGTTCGTCTTGTATGTTTACTTCGGTGTGTGGTAGTTGCTCTTTTATGGCTCCCATGACGCTGAGCGAAGAGATGAAAACGAAGTGTTGGAGGTTGTGCTGTGTGTCGAGGAGTGCTTTACAGAGTCTTTCTGTGGCTTGCGTGTTCACTCTGTAAAAGTCGGCTGTGTTCTTACACTTAGTGAGTCCGGCAGCATGAATAACGTATTGGAACTGCTGCTGACTCAGTGCTTGATGGAGTTGTTGTTCTGAGCTGAGGTCAATCTCGATGAAGTGTATGCGTTGGTCTGTGAGGTATTGTCTGGAGGATGTTTTCCTCACTGCTGCATATACCTCCCATCCTTTGTTTAGCGCTTGTTCAACGAGGAAAGATCCGATGAATCCGCTTGCCCCTGTAATGAGTATAGATGTTGTCATGTTGTCTGCAAAGATAGTTAACGGAAAGGAAAGAGCGAAAGAAAGCGAGTTTTTTTCCACATTTGCCGTTTAGGTAGTATCTTTGTCGGCGTAATGGTACGCAAGGACTATCCTTTGCTGCGCACTATCAACAGTTCATCCGATATTCGTCGGCTTGATAAGGCGCAGTTGCCTCAGCTTTGCAAAGAGCTGAGAGATGACATCGTATGTGAATGCAGTGAGAATCCTGGTCATCTGGCTTCGAGTCTTGGTGCTGTGGAGCTTACTGTGGCGCTGCATTATGTTCTCGACACGCCTACTGACAAGATAGTGTGGGACGTTGGGCATCAAGCTTACGGCCATAAGATTCTTACTGGTAGACGCGACTTGTTCTATACCAACCGTAAGCTGAACGGACTGCATCCCTTTCCTACTCCATCTGAGAGCGATGACGACAGTTTTGTGTGCGGTCATGCGTCGAACAGTATCAGTGCCGCTTTGGGAATAGACATCGGCATGGACCTTCAGCATCATGTTGCTGTCGTCATCGGCGACGGTGCCATGAGTGGTGGACTGGCTTTTGAGGGCATGAACAATGTGGCTGGTACTGACAACAATCTCCTTATCATCATTAACGATAACGATATGAGCATCGACAAGAGTGTCGGTGGTTTGCGCCGTCTGCTTGTGTCGCTCAATACTGGTAAGAGCTACAACCGCTTCCGCGACCGTGTGTCGCGCTGGTTGCGTCGTCATGGTAAGCTGAATGTGTCTCGCCGCGGACGCATCATCCGTATGGGTAATGCCCTGAAGGGGCTGCTCAGCGGACAACAGAACCTGTTTGGCGGCATGAACATACGCTACTTCGGACCTTTCGACGGTCACGATGTAGAGTCGTTGGTAGACATTCTGTCGAGGGTGAAGGACATGAAAGGTCCTAAACTCGTTCATCTTCACACCATTAAGGGTAAGGGTTACGAGCCTGCCGAGCATGGTGGCAGCGTATGGCATGCTCCTGGATGCTATGATGTGGAGAGCGGCAAACGTCTGATGTCGTCCAATAACAATAAAGCTCGTTTCCAAGATGTGTTTGGCGAGACTCTCGTTGAGCTTGCCGAACATAATCCCCGTATCGTAGGTATCACTGCTGCCATGCTTTCCGGCACGGGTATGCTGCGCATGTACGATGCCATGCCGGACCGTGTGTACGACGTAGGCATTGCTGAAGGACACGCCGTGACATTCAGTGCGGGCTTGGCCAAGGAGGGAAAGTTGCCCTTCTGCGCCATTTACAGTGCCTTCTCGCAGCGTGCCTACGACAACATCATACACGATGTAAGCATTCTTCACCTTCCCGTCGTTCTCTGCATGGACCGCGCCGGCATTGTCGGTGAAGACGGTGCGACGCATCATGGCATGTTCGACCTGGTCGCCTTGCGTTGCATTCCGGGCATGACCATTGCTGCCCCGATGGACGGCAGAGAGCTCAGAAAGATGATGTTCACTGCTCAGCAGCATGCAAACGGTCCGTGGGTGATACGCTATTCGCGCGGTTATTGCGGCTGTGAGGACTGGCGTTGTGCCTTGGAGGAGATAAAGGTAGGCAAAGGTCGTTGCTTGAAGGAGGGTGAAGATATTGCCGTACTTTCAGTAGGTCCTACCGGTTTGGACGTCAGCACCGCTCTTTCAATGCTCAGTGAGGGTGAAAGCCGACGTGTGGCACACTTTGATATGCGCTTTGTGAAGCCTCTGGACACGGCTATCCTGACTAAGGTTCTTGGCTTTCGGCACATCGTCACGATAGAAGATGGTTGTCGTGCAGGCGGCTTTGGCAGCGCAGTGACCGAATGGCTCACCGACAATAAGTATCATGGCACCATCACCCGCATGGGTATTGACGACCATTTCGTGCAGCATGGCACTGTGAGTCAGCTCAAGGAAATAACAGGATTGGACGCCAACTCCATATATCACCAGCTCAAACAGTTTTTCACCCCATAATGTTTCAACTTTTATGAAGATAGTAATAGCCGGTGCTTATGATATCGGCAGACACTTAGCTCGCCTGCTTTCGCGCAACAATCAGGACATTGTGCTGATAGACAACGATGTTTCTCGCCTCGACAGTGTAGGCGGAGAGTACGACATCATGTCTCTTCAGGGTGAAGTGAGCGATTTGAGTGCGCTGAAGGAGGCAAATGTGTCGGATGCTTCTCTGTTTATCGCCGTCACTCCTTTTGAATATCAGAACATCACTTCTTCTATCCTTGCCAAGCAGCTTGGCGCTAAACGCACTGTTGCACGTATCGACAACCATGAGTATATCAGCGAGGAAGGTAAACGACTGTTTGAGAAACTGGGTATCGACTCACTGATATACCCTGAGATGTTGGCAGCGCAGAACATAGCTAACGGCCTTCGCATGAGCTGGGTTCGTCAGCGTTGGGATGTGCACGGTGGAGCATTGGTCATGTTGGGCATCAAACTTCGCGAGGGATGCACCATCCTGAACCGTCCTCTGAAGGAACTGTGCGGACCCGATGACCCGTATCATGTGGTGGCTATCAAGCGTAAGAAAGACACCATCATTCCTGGTGGTAACGACTCTTTGGAGCTGTACGACCTGGCTTATTTCATGACGACGAAGCAATATATTCCCTATATCCGTAAACTTGTTGGCAAAGAGCATTATGTTGACGTTCGCAATGTGATGATTATGGGCGGTGGCAAGACTGCTGTTCGGCTGTGTAAGCTATTACCCGACTATATGCAGGCGAAGGTGATAGAGACTAATGCTGAGCGTTGTGAGTATCTCAACGACATATTGGACACCGATCGTGTGATGGTTATTAACGGTGATGGTCGCGACATTCCGCTGTTGAACGAGGAAAGCATCAACAACACGCAGGCTTTTGTGGCTGTGACGGGCAATGCTGAGACCAACATCCTGACTTGTCTGACTGCCAAGCGCTTCGGCGTGCGTAAGACTGCTGCGATGGTGGAGAACATCGACTATGTGAGCACAGCGGAAGAACTTGACATCGGTACTATAGTAAACCGTAAGACTATTACCGCCTCGCACATATACCAGATGATGCTGGACGAGAATGTGCAGAACATACGTTTTCTTATGACTGCCAGTGCTGACGTGATAGAGTTTACTGCGCATCAGGGTTCGAAGGTTACTCGCCGCAAGGTGTTTGAACTGGGTCTGCCTCAAGGAGCTACAATAGGCGGACTGGTACGTGAAGGCGAAGGAAAACTTGTATCTGGCGGTACTCAGATAGAAGCTGGCGACACGGTAGTGGTGTTCTGTCATGATGTGAATATCAAGAAGTTGGAAAGCTTCTTCAAGTAGTGTCGTCTGCCAATTAGGCAATGTTAGAGTGAAATGATTATTGTATGAATCGCATCCTATTATATAAGGTATTAGGCAGTCTGCTGTTTTTAGAAGCTTTTTTCATGTCGTGGTGCCTGGTGGTGTCGTTTATCTATGGCGAGAAAGACTTCATACCGTTCTTGCTTTCGATAGCTATCACGATAGTAGCAGGAGTAGTGATGCGCTACAATGGTAAGGACTACAAAGGTGCCATGACGCGTAAAGATGCTTATCTTATCGTTACTGTATTGTGGCTGGTGTTCAGTCTGTTCGGCAGTCTGCCTTTCATCCTTGGTGGTTATCTGCCGAATATTTCCGATGCTTTTTTCGAAACCATATCAGGTTTCACCACTACTGGTGCCACGGTCATCGATGACGTTGACAGTATGCCTCACGGTATATTGTTCTGGCGCTCGCTGACACAGTGGATAGGGGGTTTAGGAATTGTGTTCTTCACCATTGCCGTTCTTCCTTCTATTGTTGGCGGCAGTGTGCGTATCTTTGCCGCCGAGGCAACAGGTCCGATACGTACCAAGCTACATCCCCGTCTGTCTACCACAGCCAAACGTATATGGAGTATCTACCTGCTGCTCACAGTGCTATGTGCTACGATGTATTGTCTGTTCGGCATGAGTATTTTCGATGGTATCAACCATGCTATGACCACTACTGCAACGGGCGGATTTGCTACGCACAACGACAGTTTGGAATTCTACAACTCGGCATCGCTGGAATACACTGGAGCGATATTCCAATTTCTGAGCGGCATTAACTTCACCCTGTTGTATCTCACGTTTTTAAAGGGAAAATTCAAGGGATTGTTCAACAACTCCGAGCTGAAGTTCTATCTGCTGCTGGTGTGCAGTTTTACAGCTGTTATTACTGTGATGCTGATTGTGAACAACCACTACGACATAGAACGGGCCTTCCGCAGTTCGCTGTTCCAGGTGGTGTCGTTTATTACTACTACAGGACTCTTCAGTGACGATGTTGCTCAATGGCATCATCTGTCGTGGGTATTCCTTGCCATCTTGATGTTCATCGGTGCCTGTGCCGGTTCCACCAGTGGAGGTTTCAAGAGTATTCGTGCGTTAATGGTGTGGAAAATCATCCGCAACTCGTTCCATCAGATTCTGCATCCCAAGGCGGTGTTGCCAGTAAAAATCAACCAACACACCATAGCCGGTACGCAGATCAATACGCTCATGTCGTTTTTTGCCGTCTTTGTGCTGGCATGTCTGTTCACCTCCACGCTCATGATAGCCATGGGCATAGACAATACCAATGCTATCACCATATCGTTGAGTTGTATCAGCAACGTAGGTCCTACTCTTGGCACGCAAATAGGTCCTGAGATGTCCTGGGCTGGGCTTCCCGATGTGGTGAAATGGATGTGTTCCATTCTCATGCTGGTAGGTCGTCTGGAGATTTTCACGGTATTTATATTGTTCTCTCGTTCGTTCTGGAAAGACAATTAAGCTAAATAACACCCTTTTATAAATACAAACTCACCATGAAAAAGATTATCTTATTTCTGCTATTCCTTTCGTTTTTTGCTCATGGAACTCAGGCTCAGTGCACATACAATAACAGTGCTTTCAAGTCAGGCGAATATCTGTTGTACAATCTTCACTTCAACTGGAAGCTTGTTTGGGTGAAGGTTGGTACTGCTACGATGTCTACCGTGCAGACGGTGTACAACGGCAAGCAAGCCTATCGTTGCAGTCTGACTACACAGAGTAACGGTAGAATGGACAAGATATTCGTCATGCGCGACACGCTGCTCGCTTATGCCACCACTTCGCTCACTCCTCTGTATTTCCGTAAGGGTGCTAAGGAAGGCAAGCGCTACACAGTAGACGAGGTGTGGTACACCTATCCTGGCGGCAAGAGCCACATCAAGACGCGTCGCCTCAACAACGACGGCACAAACACCTACCACACGGAGACGGGCAACGAGTGTTTCACCGATATGTTGAACCTATTTCTCCGCGCTCGCAACATCAATTTCAGCAGCTGGGGCAAGGATAAGTCTATGCTGCTGAAGTCAGCCGACGGCAAGGGTATCAAGAAAGCCACACTGACGTGCAAGGGCAGAGAGACAGTGAAGTCTGACGATGGAAAAGTATGGAAGACTGTTGTGCTGGACTTCTCACTGTTTGACGCTAAGAAAAACCGCTTTAAGAAGATAGCCACGTTGTTTGTCAGTGACGATGCTAACCATCTTCCCGTGCGCATAGACTTTAACATGAACTTCGGTTCAGCCAAAGCATTTCTCATCAACAGCAAAGGCCTGCGCAACCCAGCAACAGCACTGGTAAAATAATAGCGTAGGAGCATTGTGGAAAAAGTAGTGGAAAACCCTGTGGAAAAGTATCTCATAATCCACAACGTGATAAGAAGAAAACACAGGATGGTGGAAAAATAAGGCAGATAAGAAGAGTTATCCATACTGTTTTCCACAAGGCTACGGCCAAGGTAAAGTATATGAAAATCAATCAGTAAATAATCCTTTCCGACAGTTATCCACATATCCACAGCGCCTTATTCCTTTTATTTATCATTTCATTTCTAAAACATTTTCAAACAAATATAAATATGAACCCAAGCAACGTTAAACCATCGTGGCAAGAGAAAGGTTATGTAGATGAGCCAATAGGTAGCGACGTCAATCTGCGTGAGAGTATCCGTCGTTTGTGCGATGAGAAGAATGCCGTCATCCTGGCTCACTACTATGTAGACGGAGCCATTCAGGATGTAGCAGACTTTGTCGGCGACTCGTTAGCTCTGGCTCAGCAGGCATCAAAGACTGATGCCGACATCATTGTGATGTGTGGTGTGCACTTTATGGCTGAGACATGTAAGCTGCTGTGCCCCGACAAGCTCGTACTGTTGCCCGATGTTACCGCAGGATGCTCTCTTGCCGACAGCTGCGACGCACGTGAACTGGCTGAATGGAAACAGGCGCACCCAGATTATAAGGTAGTGAGCTATGTGAATACCACAGCTGCCGTGAAGGCGTTGACTGACATTGTCTGCACGAGTGGCAATGCGTTGAAGGTGGTGCAGTCGTTGGACGAGAATGAGAAGATACTCTTTGCACCAGACTACAACCTTGGTTCGTATATCAATAGTGTTACGGGCCGCAATATGGACCTGTGGCATGGTGGATGTCATGTGCATGAGCGTTTCAGCATTGATGCGTTGTCGGCCATGAAGCAGCAGTATCCAAGTGTTAAGGTATTGGCGCATCCCGAGTGTAAGGCACCCATCCTTGCCGCTGCCGACATTGTAGGCTCAACGGCAGTGTTGTTGAAGTATGTTATGGAGCATGAGGAAGAGAAGCAATTTATCATTGCTACTGAGGCAGGCATCCTTCACGAGATGCAGAAGCAGTGTCCCGATGCAGTGTTCCACGCTGTTCCGCCCGAGATAAGTGAAGAGACGCGCGGTTGCCACTGCAACGAGTGCGAATTTATGAAGAAGAACAGCATGGCGAAACTGTACAACACGCTGAAGTACGAGTATCCCTTTGTAGAACTCGATGCTTCTATAGCTGCCGATGCTGTGAAACCTATCGAGCGCATGCTGAGTCTGTAAGGATTGTTGCCTACTGAGCAAGCAAACGGCGCATAGTGTCGTCGCAATAGTTGCCGAACCGCATACCAAAATCATTGATATTGGCCACCAATATCAATGATTTTGGTATGTAATTGTGGTATGATAGGAAAATGATAGTATAGAAAAACATCCTCCATTGAGCAAGTTGCGCATGAAGGATGTTTTTTTATTGAGTTATTGATTTACTTTACATACTCTGCGAAGTCTGTGAGGTGCATGTCGCCTTTTCTTGCAAGAGTGTCGTGGAATGCGAATGCAGCTGGCAGATTGTGTGCTGTGTGTCCGCCTTTCGCTATCTTGAGGTAGTCCCAGAGCAGTTGTTTGTAGTCGGGATGTGCGCAGTTTTCGATGATGAGTTGTGCGCGCTGCATGGGGCTCTTACCTCTGAGGTCGGCAATGCCTTGTTCGGTTACAATGATGTTTACGTCATGTTCGGAGTGGTCCTGGTGTGACACGAAGGGCACGATGGATGAGATGAGTCCGTCTTTTGCTGTCGATGCGCATGTAAAGATGGAGATGTATGCGTTGCGTTCAAAGTCGCCTGAGCCACCAATGCCATTCATCATCTTTGTGCCTGAGATGTGTGTGGAGTTGGCGTTGCCGTAGATGTCTACTTCGATGGCTGTGTTGATGGCTATGACACCGAGTCTGCGTATCACTTCGGGGTTGTTGCTGATTTCTGCCGGTCGTATGGTGAGGTGATCTTTGAAGTGATCCATGTTGTCGTATACCTGCATGAGGCATTCGTTGGTTACGCTGAGTGAGCATGTGGAGCCGTTTTTGACTCTGCCTTGCAGCATCATGTCGATGACAGCGTCTTGTATTACTTCTGTGTATACGTTGAAGTCGGGCACGTGTTTATCCTTTCCGAGAGCTGCCAGGATGGCGTTAGCAGTTGTTCCGACGCCGCTCTGCAGGGGCAGGAAAGTAGAAGGTATGATACCTCTGTGCATGTCGTTGACGAGGAATTCGGCTACAGAGTGTCCGATAGTTTCCGTTACGGGGTCGCTACCTTTAAATCCTCTTGCTTCGTCGGGTAGGTTGCACTCTACGACGCCTACTATTTTCTCGCGTGGTATCTCTATATAAGGTGTACCGATGCGGTCGCCTACATTGATGATAGGTATGGGCTGTCGCATGGGTGGGTCGGCAGGCTCATACATGTCTTGTATGAGTTTGGCGTTGGGGTTGTGGAAGTGGTTGAGTTCGAGTATTACGTTCTTAGCGAGTCTTGCTGCTGTAGGTGCTATGCCGCCAGCAGCAGTCATATATGCGCGGCATGTTGTTTCGCCTTCTTCGATGTCGCAGCATTCGAGAATGGCCCAGTCTACCTCGCCATAGAATCCGTATCGCATCTCTTGTGCCATGTGGCTGAGGTGTAGGTCGTTGTAAGGTATTTCTCCAGCGTTGACTGATTTGCGGAAGTCTCCGTTGGTTGTGTATGGTGCTCTGTATTTGATGGCTTTTGCTTGTGCGAGCACTCCGTCGGTGCTTTCGCCCGTTGATGCTCCTGTGAGGATAGCTACCTTGAAAGGTTTGCCAGCCTGGTGTTCGCTTTCGGCTATTTTTGCTAATTCTCTTGTAGTAGCTTTGGGTGCTCCAGCGGGAGTAAATCCGCTGAGTGCGATGGTTTGATCGTTCTTGATGAACGAGGCAGCTTCTTGTGCTGTTATTCTTTTGTAAGCCATGTTTTAGTTTTTTGTTTTTTTTATTATTTGAATTTTTTGTTTGCTTGTTAGAGATGTTTGCAAAGGTAAGGTGTATTTATGATATGGCAATTTAGAAGTTATTATTTTTTGTTGTTGGGTGTGTAGCCTTGTCATTGTGTTGCTGTGATACAGCAACTGACGGGACGGGGCTTGGTGGTTGCTGGGTTGGGGTGAGGGTGATTGTTATGGTTAGTTTTCTTTCTGCTTGATACCTGTGTAGGCTTCTACGACATTAACAACATAGTCGCCGAGTTTTTCACATTCGTTGATGATGTCCATGTAGATGGTGCTGATGGCGTATGTGTATTTATGTTCGTTGAGGTCAATGATGTTTTGTGTTTTGAGTTGTGATCGGTAGTTGTTTATTTCGTTTTCGATGTTGAATGTTTTGTTGATATCGTGTTTTTCTTTTTTTCCGCTGAGGTTGTTGTTCATTTGTGTGAGTGCATTGTCAGTGAGTTCAATCATCTCTAGAATGTGTTTGTATTGTTCTTGTGTGAAGTTTATCTGGTCTTTGTTTCTTCGTTTTATGGATCGTGCGATGTTGTTGCATGCGTCTCCAATGCTTTCTATTTCAGAAATTTCGCGCAGCATGGCTCTTATTTTCTGTTTTGTTTCGTCGGAGAGGTGAGCATTGCTGACATTGTCGAGGTATTTGGCAATCTCGAGTTCCATGTTGTCGGATATATTTTCGTACTTTTCTATTCTTTGGTAAAGTTTGTCGGCTTTGTCGTGGTCTTTCTCTACGAGCATGGTTTTGACAAATCCGAACATTCTCTGTATTCTGACGGCGAAAGAGATGATTTCCTTTTCTGCTTCGAGTACTGAGAGTTCGGGCGTCTTCATGATACCGCTCTGTATGAAGTGGAGTCGGAAGTCTTCCTCCTCTTCTACGTTCTTAGCCTTGATGGCCCATGTGACGAATCGTTCAATCTGCCGTACGAAGGAGATGAGGAGAAGGGTGTTGGTGATGTTGAATGCCGAGTGGAACGTTGCGAGTACTACCGACGCCTTGAGTGCAAAGTTGGGATTGTCGGGTGTCATGTCGGGTTGGTATCCGGCTATGGCGCATACGGCTTTGAAAAAAGGTTTGAGTAGTATGAGTGCCCAGACGACTCCCAGTAGGTTGATGCTCAGGTGTGCGAAGGCAGCTCGTCGGGCCTGTACGTTGGCACTGAGGGCAACGATATTCGAGGTGATGGTGGTGCCTATATTTTCGCCCAAGACAAGCATGATACCTTGTTCGATGTGTAGGACTCCTGTACTGCATAGCATCATGGTTATAGCCATGATGGCTGCTGAGGACTGAACACAGAGAGTTAGCACGGTTCCCATAAGCAGAAAGAGGAGCGAGGTGAGCAGGTTGGCATTGTTGAATGAACTGAAGAAGCCTGTTATCATCTCCTTCGTCTCGGGGTTTTCAACGAGTGAGAATCCCGTGTCTTTGAGCGTTCCCAGTCCTAAAAAGAGAAATGCTATACCAAAGAGCAGGTCGCCTACGATGCGTCGCTTCTTCATGTATATAAGAAGTATGCCGAGGAAGAATGCCGGATAAATGAAGTCGGAGATGTTGAATGAAAAACCCAGCGACATAATCCACGCCGTGATGGTAGTACCGATGTGTGCGCCCATGATGACAGCAATGGCTTGTGCCAACGCCAGAAGGCCTGCATTGACGAACGAGACGGTCATCAGCGTCGTGGCTGTAGAGGACTGTACGGCTGCCGTTACGGACATGCCAGTCAATACACAAGTGAAACGGTTTGTCGTCATGGCTCCCAACACATGACGTAGCTGAGGACCGGCTAACTTCTGAAGACTGTCGCTCATAGACTTCATACCGAACATCAACAGAGCAAGCGAACCAAGCAACTTTAATACTATCAACATAACGTCTTTATACTTTATAGTCTTTGAATACCATGCAGAAAAATAAATGATTATCACTGCCTGTTACCATGACGAAAATCTCTATATTTGCATTATTCAATTTCACAATAATATGAAACCTATGGAAAAACAGACTGTCAAAATCACCTGCAAAAATACGAATAAAACCCTAAACGTAAACATCGGAAGCACACTTTCTGACATCTATCAGCAGTGTGAGGCCTCACTTCCATTTGAGCCTCTTTGCGCCAAGGTGAACAACAAGGTGCGAGGACTGTCCTATCAGGTCTATCGCAACAAAGACATCGAATATCTGGACATCACCTCTTCTGAGGGATTCAGAGTATATACACGCACACTGTTCTTCATACTCAGCAAAGCCGTCAACGACATGTTCCCCGACGCATACGTACGCATCGACACACCCATAAGCAACGGATACTACTGCGACCTCAGAATAGGCAGAACAGTAACATTGCAAGATGTAGAACTGCTCCAACAGCGTATGCAACACATCATCAGTCAACAACTTCACATAGAGCGCTACGACTGCAGAATGGAAGAAGCCATACAGCTTTTCAGCAAAAAACCAACAAAGACAAAAGTAAAACTCCTGCAGACCATCGGACACCTCTACACCACATACTACCGCATTGATGACTATGCAGACTACTACTACGGACCACTGCTCAACAACACTGCACAAATACATCTATTTGCCCTTGAGAAGTTCTACGACGGACTACTGCTGCGCCTTCCATCCAAGACCAACCCAATGCAACTCGACAACATCATCAAACAAGACAAGATGTTTGACATATTCAAGGAACACCACCGATGGCAAGACATACTGAACATGGAGACCATAGGCGACTTCAACCAAGCCGTAGCCGAAGGAAAAGCTACCGACATAGTCAACATTTCAGAAGCACTGCAGGAGAAAAAAATAGCCAAGATAGCCGAAGATATAGCCAACAACCACGACACCAGACTCATACTCATCTCCGGACCATCATCAAGCGGAAAGACAACAACAAGCAAACGACTCAGCATACAACTGCTATGCAACGGCAAACAACCAATTGCCATATCACTCGACGACTACTTCCTCGACCGAACACTCACACCTAAAGACGAAAAAGGCGAATACGACTACGAAAGCCTATACGCACTCAACATACCACTGCTCAACCAACACCTCCGACAACTATTCAACGGAGAAGAAATAGAACTGCCTAAGTACGACTTCCGAACAGGTACCAACAAACCCTCAGGAAAACACCTGCGACTACACGACAACCAACTACTCATACTCGAAGGCATACACGCACTCAACCCACTGCTGACCAAAGACATCAACGACAACATCAAATTCAAAATCTATGCCTCAGCACTCACAACCATACTGCTCGACTACCACAACTATATACCAACCACCGACAACCGACTTCTGCGACGCATCATACGCGACCATAAGTACAGAGGCACATCCGCAGAACAGACACTACAACGATGGCAGAGCGTGAGACAAGGCGAAAACAAATGGATATTCCCATATCAGGAAAATGCTGACGCCATGTTCAACACAGCCATGATTTACGAACTCGCTGTCATAAGACAACAAGCACTGCCACTGCTCCAACAAGTACCCGAAAACAGCCCACAACATAGCGAAGCACACAGACTGGCCAAACTGCTGACTTACATCACACCCATCAGCGACGAACAACTGCCGCAGACATCACTGCTAAGAGAGTTCGTCGGAGGATCGTCGTTCAACTACTAAACAGATAAAAACAACATCAGCACGGACATGCCCTGCCAAAACTGAAAAGCGGTGGGCAACGCTCGCGCCGCTTCTAAACATTAGTGCAACAAGGAGCATAAAACGAAAAAGTACGATTCTTTTTTGCAGAATGCAAAACTATTAAGACATTTGCAGCCACAATTGTTTAAAAACACGCACACACAATAATCGAAAACATAAAACACACAAAATAAAGACGTTTCTTAAATTTCTCTAATCACATTCAAAACATGGCTGAACAACTCGAAGTGAAAGGACTCGAACAAGTCGTAATACGGTTCTCCGGTGACAGCGGCGACGGCATGCAGCTCGCAGGAAACATTTTCTCTACCATATCGGCAACAGTAGGCAACAGCATATCGACATTTCCCGACTACCCTGCGGACATACGAGCTCCGCAAGGATCGCTGACAGGAGTAAGCGGATTCCAGGTACATGTAGGCGAAAGCAAGGTCTACACACCAGGCGACCTCTGCGACGTGCTAGTGGCAATGAACGCAGCTGCGCTCAAAACACAGTACCAATACGCCAAACCGCAGGCAACAATCATTATCGATACTGACGCCTTTGGACCCGCTGACCTAAAAAAGGCAGAGTTCAAAACACCCGACTATCTCGCTGAAATGGGCATCGACACCGATCGCGTCGTAGCATGTCCGCTCACGACTATGGTCAAGGACTCTCTCGCAGACTCGGGCATGGACAACAAAGCCATACTCAAGTGCAGAAACATGTTCGCACTCGGACTCGTATGCTGGCTCTTCCACCGCGATATCACACTTGTAGAAGCGTTTCTCAGAGAGAAGTTCGCCAAAAAGCCAGAGATAGCCGAAAACAATATAAAAGTGGTACGCGCTGGTTATCACTTCGGACACAACACACACTCAAGCGTACCAGCAACCTATCGCATCGACTCCAAACATAAGGAGACAGGAAGATATATGGATATCACAGGCAACAAAGCTACTGCTTACGGACTCGTCGCAGCAGCTGAGAAAGCTGGACTGAAACTCTTCCTCGGCTCATACCCCATCACACCGGCTACGGATATTCTACACGAGCTCTCTAAACATAAGTCTATGGGAGTCGTAACGGTACAGTGCGAAGACGAAATAAGCGGATGCTGCACGGCCATAGGCGCGGCCTTCTCTGGAGCACTGGCAGCTACAAGCACATCAGGACCAGGTATATGCCTCAAAAGCGAAGCGATAAACCTGGCCGTAATTGACGAACTGCCCCTCGTTATCATAGACGTACAACGTGGTGGACCTTCGACAGGACTTCCTACAAAAAGCGAACAGACTGACCTCTTGCAGGTGCTCTACGGACGCAACGGCGAAAGCCCCATGCCCGTCATAGCAGCTACAAGTCCTACCAACTGCTTCGACGCTGTCTATGCTGCTGCAAAGATAGCAGTCGAACACCTCACACCCGTTGTGCTACTCACCGACGCATTTATTGCCAACGGATCAGGAGCATGGAAGCTGCCGAAGATGAACGAACTGCCCGACATACATCCCCACTACGCTACAAAGGAGATGAAGGACAACTACACTCCCTACTTCCGAGACGACAAATCACTGGCACGCTACTGGGCTGTACCAGGAATGGAAGGCTATACACACATCCTCGGTGGACTTGAGAAGGACGAAAAGACGGGCGCCATAAGCACCGACCCTGACAACCACCACCACATGTGTCTGCAAAGAGCCGAAAAAGTAGCACGCATCGAAGTGCCCGAACTCGAAGTCACAGGCGATAAAGAAGATGCCCAACTGCTCATCGTAGGATGGGGAAGCACATACGGACATCTCTACACTGCCATGGAAGAAATGCGAGCAAAGGGAAAGAAAGTGGCACATGCTCACTTCCAATTCCTCAACCCGCTGCCGAAAAACACTGCTGAAGTGCTCAAGAGGTATAAAAAAGTTGTCGTGGCAGAGCAGAATCTCGGACAGTTTGCCATGTATCTCAAAGGCAAAGTTGACGGATTCATGCCATACCAGTACAACGAGGTAAAAGGTCAACCTTTCCAGGTCGCTCACCTGGTTGAAGCTTTCGAGGAAATCATCAATAAATGAAAAATCTGCTAACCATGAATACATACACAGCACAAGATTATAAGAAAGGACAACCTCGTTGGTGTCCGGGTTGCGGCGACCACTTCTTCCTCGCCTCTCTACACAAAGCTATGGCTGAACTCGGCATACCGCCTCACCAGATCGCTGTAATCTCTGGCATAGGATGCTCGAGCCGACTGCCCTACTATGTCAACACATACGCCATGCAGACCATACACGGACGTGCAGCTGCTATAGCATCAGGAGCAAAAATCGCTAACCCCGACCTTTGCGTATGGCAGGTGTCCGGAGACGGAGATGCCCTCGCCATCGGTGGTAACCACTTCATACACGCCATGAGAAGAAATATCGACATCAACGTCATTCTCCTCAACAACCGTATCTACGGACTCACCAAAGGACAGTATTCGCCTACTTCCCCACGTGGCTTCGTGTCGAAGTCTTCACCCTATGGCACTGTAGAAGACCCATTCCGTCCTGCAGAGCTGTGCTTCGGTGCACGTGGACGATTCTTTGCACGCACAGTCGCTACTGATGCGCCCGAGACAATAGCAGTACTCAAAGCTGCTTACCAACACAAAGGAGCGGCCGTGTGCGAAATCATGCAGAACTGTGTCATCTTCAACGACCACACACACGACGCCATATATAATAAGGAAGGAAGAAAGAAGAACGCCATCTACGTAAGACATGGAGAAAAACTCGTCTTCGGTGAAAACAACGAATACGGAATCGTACAAGACGGATTCAACCTCAAAGTCGTGGAGATAGGCAAAAACGGATACACCATCGATGATGTGCTTGTACACGATGCACATTGCGAAGACAACACACTGCAGCTCAAGCTTGCTATGATGCAGGTGGAAGAAGGATTCCCAGTGGCCCTCGGAGTCATCAGAGACGTGAAAGCACCTACCTACGACACCGCTATCTACGCACAAATTGAAGAAGTGAAACAAAAGAAAAAGTACCATAACTTCGAAGAACTGCTCGAGACAAACGATACATGGGAAGTGAAGTAACAACACCACTCCCAACATGAGTAAATGAAAATAAAAAGAACCGGAATAACCTTGTTCCGGTTCTTTTTTGTACCTTTGCTACAAGTATCATACACAGCAACTATGGCTAAAGCAAAAAAAGGCAAAAAAAGAATGACCGTACAAAGGATGGAGGAAGCCATCGAACAGCTCTTCATCCAAAACCCCGGAATGGTGTTTACCCTCAGGGATGTGGCACGACAGATACACATCAACACACACCCCGCTAAACTACAGGCCCACGCCATCATGGACGATATGGCATGGGACGACTTCTTGCAGAAGAAGAGCAACAACTCCTACACGCTCAACCAGAAAGGACAGGTTCAGGAGGGGATATTCCGCAGAAAAGCCAACGGAAAAAACTCCTTCCTGCCAGACGGACAGCAGCAGCCCATCTTCGTCAGTGAACGAAACTCATGCTTCGCTCTCGATGGAGACAGAGTAAGGGCATCACTCATGGCAAGACGCAAAAACCATATCAAAGAAGCAGTGGTAATAAAGATTCTGCAAAGAGCTAAAGACGCCTTTGTAGGAACACTGCACGTCGAACAGGACTTTGCCTTCCTCTCCACACAAAGCGACACCTACGCACACGATATCATCATACCTCCAAGAAAACTCAAAGGAGGAAAAACCGGCGACAAAGCCCTGGTAAAAGTCACGCAATGGCCCTCCGAGACCATTAAAAATATGGTGGGAGAAGTGGTCGACATCTTAGGAAAAACAGGTGAGAACACTGCCGAAATGCACGCCATACTTGCCAAGTATAACCTTCCCTACCGTTTCCCTAAAGAGGTGGAACAAGCCGCTGAGAACATTCCTAACCAGATAACACAGCAAGACATAGCCGAAAGGGAAGACTTTAGAGACGCTGTCACATTCACCATCGACCCCAAAGATGCCAAAGACTTCGATGATGCGCTCTCCGTAACACCCCTGCCAGACAAAGAGCAGAACAACAAAAACACCACGCTATATCAGGTTGGAGTACATATTGCAGACGTGTCACACTATGTCAAGCCCAACAGTATCATCGACAAAGAAGCACAAAGACGAGCAACAAGCATATACCTCGTCGACCGCACCATACCAATGCTCCCCGAAAAACTGTCCAACAACCTCTGCTCACTACGTCCTGACGAGGAAAAACTCTGCTATAGCGTCATATTCGTCATGGACAAAGAAGCGAACATTTACGATTGGCACCTGGCTCATACCATCATACGCAGCAACCGACGCTTCACCTACGAAGAGGTGCAGGACATTCTCGAGCAGAACGGTGTCGTCAACGGAACAGGAAAGCCTGCCACAGCTATAAAACCGCAAGGAGAATACGCCACCGAGCTCATAATCCTCGACACCATGGCAAAGGCCCTGCGCCGTCTGCGTTTCAGAAACGGAGCAGTGAAGTTCGAAAGAGAAGAACTCCACTTCGACATCGACGACAAAGGCAAACCCATCAGCTGCTACTTCAAGCAGTCGAAAGACGCCAACAAGCTTATCGAAGAGTTCATGCTGCTCGCCAACCGCACTGTAGCCGAAAGCATAGGCAAACCCAAAGATTGCGACAAAGGGCAGAGACGCATCAAAGCCAAGACGCTACCCTACCGCATACACGACAAGCCAGACCCCGAAAAGCTCGAGACACTACGTCAGTTCATACGACGCTTCGGATACAAGATAAAGACAGGAGGCTCAAAACAAGCCATCTCGAAGAGCCTGAACAACCTCATGGACGAGTGCCACGACCGTCCAGAGCAGCGACTCATCGAAACGGTTGCCCTGCGATCAATGATGAAAGCCAAATACAGCGTCTACAACATCGGACACTACGGACTCGCCTTCGACTACTACACACACTTCACATCGCCCATACGTCGCTATCCTGACACCATGGTTCACCGCTTGCTCACGCAGTATCAGAACGGAGAACCCTCAGCCAATGCCGAACAGTACGAAGAACTCTGCGAACATGCAAGCGACATGGAACAGATTGCTGCCAATGCAGAAAGAGAAAGCATAAAATATAAGATGGTGGAGTTTATGGCTGACAAGATAGGCAACATCTACGAGGCACACATCAGCGGCATACAGCCCTACGGCATATATTGCGAAATTGACGAAAACCACTGTGAAGGCATGGTGTCGATGGGAGAACTGAAAGACGACTACTATGAGTTTGACGAGAAAAACTACTGCCTCGTCGGTCGTCGACACCACCACCGCTATCAGCTTGGAGACACCATCAGAATACAAGTCGCCGCAGCAAACATCGAAAAACGGCAACTCGACTTTGTACTCGCAGACTAAAAAAATCATAACTCAAAACAAAAAACTAAAAACTGCTTTGTAAGCAAAGCATCGTTCCCGTTAGTATGCCTCTCCTCCAAATAGACAACGTGCTTGTCACGACCGAAATACTTACCGCCTACTTCTGTTGCAATCTAGAAGTGTGCAAAGGCATCTGTTGTGTTGAAGGCGATGCCGGAGCACCTGTCACACAAGCCGAAGCGGACAACATCAAGAATGCCCTGCCAGAAATGCACGACAAGCTCACTCCTGCCGCACAACAGGTAATACAAAAACAAGGCGTGGCATATATCGATCAAGAAGGAGACCTCGTCACATCCATAGTCAACGGCAAAGACTGCGTGTTCACATGCCATGAAGGCGGATGCTGCCTATGCACCATAGAGAAATACGCACAACAACTCAAGAAACCCATCAGCTGCGCACTCTATCCTATAAGAGAAGTGCAACTCAACAACGGAACCGTAGGACTGCAGTACCATCAATGGAATATATGCAGAGAAGCGGTAGAATGCGGTAAGAAGAACAACATCCGCCTCTACCAGTTCCTGCGCAACCCACTCATAAGACGTTTCTCCGAGTCGTGGTACCAACAATTGTCCACCGCCGCAGAAGAGTACAACAAACAGGAAGAACAAAGAACTAAAAACTGAAAAATACATGAAAAAAATTATTACATTCTTCACCTTGCTGCTCACACTTCAGCTAGCCTACCCCTGCACAACAGCCATTGTTAGCGGAAAGTACACCGTCGACGGACGTCCCCTCATGCTGAAAAACCGTGACCGTTCCGACAGCGACAATGTGCTCGTGACAAGCAAAGAAGGCAAATATACCTACACCGCCGTCGTGCCATTGAGCGACAAAGCCAACCGCGCAGTCATGTACGGACAGAACGAGGCTGGACTCGTCGTGATGAACTCCACATCCTATAATCTGGAACAGAAGACCGACAACCCGCTCAAGAAAGGCAACATCATGCGCTGGGCACTAGAACGTTGCGCAACCGTCGACGACTTCGAAGCCATGATTGCCGAACTCAAGTATTTCGACTACGGAAGCAACTACGGAGTGATGGACGCACAAGGCCATGCAGCATACTTTGAGTGCGGACACTTGGGCTATAAAAAGTACGATGTCGACGATCCTGCTGTAGCACCGCACGGATATCTCGTCAGAAGCAATTTCGGTCACTCAGGCGACATCAAAGAAGGAAAAGGATTTGCCCGATACAACAAAGCCGTAGAGATACTGGAGCAGGCATACCAGCAGAAGAACATCAGCTGGCGCACGCTTATAAACATGACACGCTGCCTGCAACATGGAATGACAGGAGTAGACCTCTACGACCAAATGCCCGACAACGAAGCGTCAGAACTCATCGTCAACTTCATCGACTACATACCACGCTACAGCACCATGTCTGCCTACGTCGCACAAGGCGTCAAGCCTGGCGAAGACCCCTCGCTCACCATCGGTTGGACATGTATCGCACTGCCACTCACCACCACCGTCATACCCATCTGGCACACAGCCTCCAACATTTTGCCCCAATGCATGCAGCGTAATGCCGAAGGACAGAGCACACTGGTCAACTGGTCCAACATCCTGAAAAGCTACATCTGGCCCTGGCCATACGCTGATGGACAAAACTACATACAACTTTCACACCTCATCAACAAGCAGAACACCGGACTGTTGCAGCAGACGCTCGAAATAGAGAAAGACATCGTAAAGCGCGCTGAAGAGCTGATGAAAAAGTTCCGCAGCAAGAACAAAATCGACGAGCAGAAACTACAGCAATACTACCAGTGGACCGACAGCTATATAGCAAAGCACTATCCGCGACTCATTGAGAGCCACAACCTGCAGCCGTAGCCCGTCAACACACCTACTAAAAGCTATCATACAACCATCACCACAACAAACATTATGAAAAAGATTTCCATTCTGTTCATCCTCGCTTTTGCCGTACTACAGACTGCGTCTCCCTGCACCTCCGTCATCGTGTCAGGCAAGATAACAAAAGACGGCCGTCCGCTGTTGTTCAAAAACAGAGACACACCACGCACCGACAATGCCGCACATCTCTTTCAGGGCGAACGCTATAAATATATAGGTATTACCGCCGCCATCGACAGAACACCTGTTGACGTATGGGGCGGACACAACGAAACAGGCTTTGCCATCATCAACACAGCGGCATTCAACCTCAACGGCTGCGACGGAGAAGACTCCAACAAAGACGGTGAACTTATGAAGAGAGCACTCGAGATTTGCCGCACCATTGACGACTTCCAGCATCTGCTCGAC
The DNA here is from genome assembly GCA_900320845.1 of uncultured Prevotellaceae bacterium. Taxonomy (GTDB): domain Bacteria; phylum Bacteroidota; class Bacteroidia; order Bacteroidales; family Bacteroidaceae; genus Prevotella. The sequence continues at coordinate 51,851 of ONTS01000004.1, forward strand.
ACCTTACCCAAACCCATGGACCTCAACTCCAACTTTGGTGTCATCGATGCGTTGGGCAACTGTGCATACTTCGAGACCAACAATGAAGGCTACATCAAGTTCGACGTCAACGACCCTTCCGTAGCTCCCGACGGCTATCTCATACGCACCAACTACGGCACCACAGGCTGTCGGAGCATAGACCGAGGAGTAGAGCGTTTCATGGCTGCCGAAGACTTTATGCTTGCCGCTCAGCAGGGCGACAATATCAATTGTCGTCATCTGCTCACACAGCTGCCACGCAACCTGAAGCACGGACTCACCAAGCAAAACCTGTTCGACATAATGCCGCAGAGCTATGACGAGCGTTGCATGGTACCTTTCCGCGACTTTGTCACACGTTGGACCTCTTCAGCCATCATACTGGTGCAAGGCGTCGCATCAGGCGAGTCGGCACAACACACCATCAGCTGGACCAACATAGGATGGCCCCCAGCCTCCGTGGCCATACCCCTGCTCATCACCCCTTCCAGCGCATGGCCGCAGATTGTTGGTGGCAGCGACGGAGCATCATGGCTCTGCAGACAGTCGTTGGAAGAGAAGCAGAAGGTGTTCAATGCTGGACGCGGATATGTAGAAGACTACATCGACCTGTCCAAACTCATCAACAAGCAGAAGACAGGCATCATGCAGCGCGTCATGAAAATAGAGCAGCAGGTGCTTGACGAGGGAGAGAATGTGCTGAAAAAAGTGCGTAAAGGCACCGATATCGACAAGGCATTAGACAGCTACTACCAGTGGGTAGACAACTATGTGAAAAAACAATTTCAACAATAATGTCAGACATAACTCCCAAAACTAAAAACTAATTTCTTTCATTTTATAAAAAGAATTAAAAAAAACTTTATCTTTGCAGGGCAAAGCATCAGAACACGCATATATGCACCATCGTCAGCATTTTCTCCTATTGTTGTTATTGACTCTGCTCCTGCTATCATGCAACACAGACAATAAGAGCCAAAAACGCAAAGTGGTGGTCATCAATCACAATGCGACACTCCTGCCAAAGGGCGTTAAGATGCAAGAGGGAGATGTAGTGTTTAGGCTCGGTGGAGGAATCATGTCGTCGGCAGTCCTCGAAGCCGACCCCAAAGGAGGCTACTCCCACTGCGGCATCGTGGTCGACTCAGCAGGAACACTCATGGTCGTACACGCTGTGCCAGGCGAACCCGAGTACGAAGGCGACCCCGACCGTGTGAAGATGGAGACACCTGAGAAGTTCTTCGCCAAGGAGAATGCCTTCAAGGGAGAGATAAAGCGGCCCATAGATGCTACTGTAGGACACAAGGCAGCCCGTGCAGCATTGCGAACATACCACAGAAACACACTCTTCGACCACGACTACAACAACGAAGACACCACAAGAATGTACTGTACGGAGCTCGTCATACACGCATTCAAGATGGCAGGACACCCCATAGTGGGAGCACCACAACACCACTTCAACATACCGGCACTCGAAATAACATGCTGGATGCCATCAGACATCTACGACAGCAAGTTCTTCAAACCAGTAGCAAGATTCCCAAAGTATAAGAAAGTGAAACATTCATAATCTAAAACTTTAATAAAATACTTATATCAATCCTTTTAAAAAACAACATTGCAATGAAAAAGTTTTTCTCTTTCGCCATCGTAGCTATTGCAGCTCTGGCAATCGTTAGTTGTGCAGACAACAAGAAAGCTCCTTCTCAGGTTGTAGAAGAGGCTTGCGCAGCGCTCAAAGAAGGTAACACCGACAAGTTTATGGAGTATGTTTACTTCGAAGGCGACAGCACAAAGGTTAATTCTGACAAGCAGAAGTACAAGAGTGCACTCGACAAGCAGCTCTCTCCAAACATGAACGACTCTGTTAAGATCGAGAAGTTCGAGAAGTTAGGCGACGAAATGATTAACGAGGACAAGACCTCTGCTCAGGTGAAGATGAAGTTCACCATGACCAATGGTAACACCAAGGAGCAAGAGTTCAAACTCGTGAAGGACAAGGAAGAAAACTGGAAGCTTGAGTCCGGCAAATAATTACTCCTTGCTAACCCATTATACTCACCCTGTCGTATGCTGAATACGGCGGGGTGATGTTTTTTAGTATACCCATCGACTCATGCCCCACTGTTATTGCAGTCTCGTCAGCGGACAAAACAATACTGAAAGTTTCACCACTCTTGAACTATCGCAGACCAAAGTCGACGACTTTGGTCACCAATATCGTTGACTTTGCTCTGTGGTTGAGCAACATTTGTAGACCGGTTGGACAATATCCCTACACCCGTTGAGCGCAGTCAGACATTGGTTATAGCCTCATAACAGCCGTAAAAGAAATGACGTCAGGTGGCAGTGGTGTGGAAATATTCGCTATCTTTGTAGCGATTATTTACGAATTTTGAACGAATTGATATGAACATATCCATAGTAGGTGCCAGTGGTGCCGTGGGACAAGAGTTACTTAGCGTGCTTCAGGAGCGTGATTTCCCTGTCAGTCGTTTACGTTTGTTCGGTTCCTCGCGCAGCGCAGGAAACAGTTACACTTTTCGTGGTTCCCCGATAGAGGTGGAGGAGCTTGTGCATGGCGATTTGTTTGCCGACACCCACATCGTGTTCACCTCTGCCGGTGCGTCAGTGAGCCGTGAATATGTCGCCGACATCACAAGGTACGGAGCTGTGATGATTGACAACTCGAGCGCCTTCCGCATGGACGACGATGTGCCCCTTGTAGTTCCCGAGTGCAACGCTGCCGATGCCCTGCAGTGTCCGCGAGGCATCATCGCCAACCCCAACTGCACTACCATCATGTTGGTTACCGTCTTGCAGGCTGTTGAGGCGCTGTCCCACATTCGAAAGATACATGTCGCTACCTATCAGAGTGCAAGCGGTGCCGGTGCTACTGCCATGCATGAGGTGGAACAGCAGTATGCCGACCTCGTCCAGGGGTGTCCTGTCACGGTAGAGCGTTTCCCCCATCAGCTGGCATACAACGTCATCCCGCAGGTGGACGTCTTCACCGAAAACGACTATACCAAGGAGGAGATGAAGATGTTCAACGAGACGCGTAAGATACTGCACAGCGATGTACGTCTGTCGGCTACTTGCGTGCGTGTCAGCACCTTGCGCAGCCACAGCGAGGCGGTATGGTTTGAGACCGAGGAGCCTTTGAGTGTCGATGCTGTACGTGCCGCCATAGCCAATGCACCCGGTTGCACCCTCGTTGACGACCCGAGTCAAGGCCTGTACCCCATGCCGTTGAACTCTATGGGCAAGGACGATATCTTCGTAGGTCGTGTGCGTCGCGATATTGCCGACGAACGAGGCATGAGTCTGTGGCTCACCGGTGACCAGATACGCAAGGGCGCAGCGCTCAACGCAGTGCAGATAGCCGAATATGTGCTAAAGTATTTAGATTAAAGTGTAAAGGTCTGAGGCCGGGTTAACGGTAAAAGATGGGTGTCGGATATGCCAACGCAGATGTGGAACATATTGTCTGAGATGCCTGCAATAGGGCTTGACGAGATGAGCGGTATTCGTTTGTTGCGTCGCATCGACACGAAGTTCGTGACGACGGTCGACAAGCTGGCTGCTTTTCTGACTGCTGCAGCACCCTACTATTATGTACAGGAGCTGAATGGAAGCCGTCTGGCAGACTACCACACCCTATACTTCGACACACCGGACTGCCGCATGTATAGCAAGCATCAACTTGGCCATGCCAACCGTGAAAAACTGCGGATACGTTCCTACATGGACAGTGGTATAAGTTTTCTGGAGGTGAAGCGTAAAGACAACCACGGATGCACGCACAAGAGCCGTATGGCTCTCGAAGGTTTCGCTGCCGACGACCCCATTGCCGAGCAGTTTTTCTTGGATGATGCTGACGTGAGGCGTTGTTGTCATCCGTTCCTATCGGCGCATCTTAGTTATGATGTGTCGGCGTTGCGAAGCCAGTTGTCGAATCGTTTTCAGCGTGTGACAATGGTCAATCACGCCAAGACCGAGCGTCTGACGATAGACACCGACCTGCACTTTCGTCACACCCGCTCCGGGGCTGCATCTGTCCTTCCTCATGTAGCGGTACTGGAGGTGAAGCGTGCCGGGCATAGCCCTTCGCCAGCCTTGAAGCTGCTCAGAGAGCTGCGCATCTTTCCGCACGGAATGAGCAAATACTGCATCGGTATGGCGTTGCTAAGCGACGAGGTGCGTGTCAACCGCATGAAACCCAAGCTCCACAGTGTACTGAAAATGACACAGAGCATGGACAGACAAACCGATGACGACAATGCCAAGGGATGACAGCCTGAGTAATATATAGTTAGATAGAGCCTATGTTTGAATTTTCCTTGCAAGAAGAGTTTTTGATGATGCTGTTGCGTTTTGCAGTGTGCATGTTGTTTAATTGGATAATCGTCGACCGTCTGTACTATTGTAAGAGCCATCGCCGTGACTTCTATTTCACGTTCATGCTCATGTCGATAGCCATCTTTTTCCTCGTGTTTTTCATGATCTTTGTGCTCGACGACCTGAAGGGCAAGACCGGAATAGGTGTTGGTATCGGTTTGTTTGGTATCTTTTCCATCATGCGCTACCGTACCGAGACGATGCCTGTACGCGAGTTGACCTATCTCTTTGTCGTCATTGCCCTTGCCGTCGTCAATGCCCTGGCTACCAACATCCCGTTGTTGGAGACTGTCTTCACCAATATCGTCATCCTGTGTGCTGTGTGGCTGTGCGAGTTTATGCTCAAGAGTCCACCGAGCAAACTCATACAGTATGACCGTATAGAGTTGACCGTTCCCGAGCGTCGCGAAGAGCTGTATGCCGACCTCAAAGACCGCCTGGGATTGGATGTTGTCAGTGTAGAGGTGGGCAGTGTCGACCTGCTACGAGATATGACTATACTGAAGGTGTACTACCGCAGTGAAAAGACGGTGGCAGACACGTCGATCAATTATAAGTTGAAACTGAAAGACGAAGACCTCACGCAATTGTAATGCATCGCAGATAAAGCACCTGATGAACGTAACACTATGATAAGAGTCAAACTGATCCTTCTACTTCTTGTGACGCACTGCCTGTGTGTGTCGGGGCAAGAGGCTTCCGACGACTTCGGTATGTGGTACACCGTTGGGGTAAAGAAGACGCTGTCGGAGAAGGTAAGTGTGTTGTTAGAGGGCGAATACCGCACGCGCAACAAAAGCCGCACCTCCGACCGGTGGAGCGGAGCTGCCGAAGTGTCGTATAAGCCGCACCCCTTACTGAAGGTAGAGGGCGGATACAAGCTGATAGACGATAACCAGTCAGAAAAGATAAGCTACACAAAAGAAGGCACGCTGCACCACTGGCGACCTTCTTATTGGCGCCTGCGACACAGAGTGTATGCCGGACTGGAGTTGGGCAAGAAGTTCAACCGTCTGAGTATTGCATGGCGAGAGCGCTGGCAATATACGTACCATGGTACGAGTTTGGTAGAGCGTTACGACTTTGAGGATGAGCGTTGGGAAGAGCATCGAACAGATAGCAAGGCGAAACACGAGTTGCGGTCACGCCTGAAGGTGGAATATGACTTCCCTCATTGGAAGCTGGACCCGGAGTTCAGCGTCGAGTTTTTCAACACTACGCGTACTGATAAAATACGTATGACGCTTGGCACAGAGTATAAGATACAAAAAAAGCATGTGCTGGCAGCCTTCTACCGTTTTCAGTTCAACAACGAGCCCGGCAGCGGTGCCGACTACAATGAGCACATCATAGGCCTGGGCTACGAATTTCATTTCTGATTTTACCCTCTCCCTTATAAGCCAATCGTCATGCGTCATTCCCTGTTCCGTGTCCCCCTGCTTCTCCTCGCTCTGACAGTAAGTATCGCTTCGTGTGTCAAGGACGACTCGTCCTTAGACGATTTGCTGCAGCGCTATGCCGACGATGCCGACCAGAACGTGAAGAATATCAGCTTCTACTACGGCACTTCTGATGACGATGAGGACGATATAACGCTTCCCGCCTCCGACTCCGTGGAGCATTTCGACGTTCTGCATACCATTGACATTGTTTACGATGGCAATAAAGCGTCTGTCAGCACGTTGCCTTCGGGCGTGCAGAGTATCTGCAACGGCGCCCGAGTGGAGATTACTTCCACCTTGCCCCATGTACGCTACATCGTGAGCGGCAGCAGCAGCGACGGACAGCTTAGCATACAGAGTGTAGAAAAGTTCCGCCTCGACCTCAATGGTGTGACATTGTGCAGCACCGACGGACCAGCCATCTACAGCCAGTGTAGTAAGAAGATGTTTGTGGTGTTGGCCAACGGCACACTCAACACACTGACCGATGGAGCCGTATATACCCCCCTTGCCGAGAAAAAGATGAAAGGTGCCCTCTACACCCGCGGCAATCTCATCATATCTGGCGGCGGTGCGCTGACGGTGACAGGCCAAACGCACAATGCCATTGCTACTGACGACTATCTGCGTGTACGTTCCGGCTGTCAGTTGTTTGTCAATGCCGAAGGAGGCCACGGACTGAAAGCCAACGAAGGCATCTACATCAACGGAAGCGTGGTGAACATCAGTGTAACAGCGTCGGGAGGTAAGGGCCTGAACAGCGAGTCGGACATCGTCATCGACGGAGGACACACGACGGTGATAGCCGAGGCTACTTCACTGATAGTTGAACCGTCGGACACTACCCACTGCGCTGGAGTGAAAAGCGACAACCACATCACCGTGAACGGTGGCATACTGAACATCCTTTGTTTGGGCGACAATGCCAAAGGCATGAAGAGCGACGGCAATATGACGCTCAATGGTGGCGAGGTAAACATCGTGACAAAGGGACTTACTCTTCTTAGCAAACCCAAGGCTTTGAAGTGCGAAAACAACCTCTACATTAACGGTGGTGAGTTGTATGCCTATGCTTTGCATGCCAAGCCCGTCGACGCCGACGGACAGATGACAGTGCAAAGCCGATACAACAAGATGGTGAACACGCCACACCTGTTCTACATCCGCTACTGATACCATGTTGGTTAGAAAAATAGCGTTCTTTTACTGCTAATTCAAAAGAAATCAATAAATTTGTAAATTGAACGAGTGTGCGCCATGAGTCACGCTTGTATATAGAGTAGAATATTAACCCTAAAGCTTTATTATTATGAAACTTAATTATGTTTTACGCATACAGTTATTGCTGTTGATGGTCCTCTTTTCCGTCAATGGAGTGAAGGCTATTCCTGCCGATCCTTCGTTGCGTCATCGGATAGTGCTGACCGACGGTAGCATTGTAGAGGTGCAGCTTGTCGGCGACGAGTGGTTCAGTTACTACCGCGATGCGTCGGGCAATGTGTACACCTTGGAGCAGAGCACTCCCAGCATGAAACGCTATGCCAAACGTGATAAGAGTGTGGTGGAAGCTGGTATGCGTCGCGCCGCTGCGATGCGTGTTGCTGATGCACACAATGTGTGTGGGCACCCCTATCCAGTGTTGCCGACAGCTAAACGTAAGACGATGAACTCGTCATCGCTTGACGCTTTCCGCGGAAGCAAACGTGGTTTGATAATCATGGTAAACTTTCAGGATGTGTCATACGTTACCCCTAATCCCAAGAATTTCTACAACAAGGTAGCCAACCAGCTGAATTTCTCACAAGGTAACTACAAACTGAGTATCCGCGACTACTTCTTGAAGCAGAGTTACGGACGTTTCGATTTGCAGTTTGACATCATCGGTCCCGTGACCGTATCGCAAGACATGGAGTACTATGGAGCACAGGAAGGGAGCACCCACGACGTGCGTGCTGCTGAAATGGTGAAGGAAGCCATCGAGCTGGTTGCCGACTCCGTCAACTTCAGCGACTACGACTGGGACAACGACGGCGAAGTGGACAACGTGTTTGTGCTGTTTGCCGGTCACAACCAGGCTGAAGGCGCTGGCGAAAGCACCATCTGGCCCCACAAGTGGTCGTTGAGCTCAGGTGTGGGCTCAGCATTAACATTGCAGGGCATGCACATCAACACTTATGCCTGCTCTTCAGAGATGCGTGGAAGCAGTGGAAAAGTAAACTGCGGCATAGGAACATTCTGCCATGAGTTTTCCCATTGCATGGGCTTCCCCGACCTGTACGACACCTCTTATTCCGGAAACATCGGCGTAGGTACATGGGATATCATGGGCAGCGGCTCTTACAGACAGAATGGTTTCAACCCCATGGACTATTCCGGATTTGAGCGCTGGACAGCAGGATGGCTTGAGCCCATAGAATTAACAGACCCGGTGGTGATAGAAAATATGAAACCCATTGAGGAAAACGGCGAGATGTACTACATAGACTGCGAAAGCCCGACCGGTCAAGAGTACTACATACTTGAGAATCGTGATGTGACGAACATGTATGCGTACGGTCATCATCCTCGCGGACTGCTCATTTCACACATCGACTATAATTACTATGCATGGTATTACAACAAGGTGAATACCTTCGGCTCGTTCTACGAATACGACTACAATCAAGGTAAGTGGATTTCCAGGCAGAACAACCACATGCGCTGGCAGGTGATTCCCGCCGACAACAACATGCAACAGTACACCGGTCAGACTGGCGACGTGTACCCCTATACCTCAGGCAGCACCACAAACAACTCCCTCGACGAGACCACCACGCCCAAGATGGTGAGATACAATAGTGGGGAGAATGCTTTAGATTTTGCCGACCATGGCATCAGCAACATCACCCGCAATGCCGACGGCACCATCAGCTTCAGTTACCGCAACGGCACTGCTACAGATAATATTTCCTACAAGTCGCTGTATCTGGATGAACGTGTGACGGCAGAGCAGGTATATGACGGCGGCGTCTACAACGTGAATAGTAATATCATGTTCCCCAACGGCCATTGGCGCACAGTATGGTTGCCCTTCAATATGACCCGTGAGGAGCTGAAAGAGGCACTGGGAGACAACGTGGAAGTGGCATACTTCAACAACGTGAACATCAACGGCACTGTCATGGAGCTGAACTTCAAGACCGTGCAGACAGGTATCATAGCCAACCAGCCCTGCCTTATCAAGATGAACACTACCGATTGGGACTACACAGAGCTGGGCCTGCTGATGCAGAAACTGGTCAACCCCAGCACCAATGCCGCACAACAGCAGATCGGCGACTACACCTTCAAGGGACAAAAGTCTACCGGACAGATAACGATAGCTCATGCCGGCAGCGAGGCGCGCAACTATCCCTACTACGAAAGCGCCCCCAAGACATGGCCCGACACTGAGACCGTGAAAGCCTACGAAGCCTATTTCAGCAGCAGCAAGCGCGATAAGATAGACTATACCTACGACAAAATAGTGACATCTATTGACGGCGTGGAGAACGATGTAGACGGAATCAACGTGCACAACGTCTACGACCTGAAGGGTAATATCGTGAAAAAGAATGCCAAAAACACTCAAGGTCTGACTCCGGGCACATACATTTTCGGAGGCAAGAAAGTATTGGTGAAATAGTGTTGCTTGCAAATATTAAAGGATATGTCCGGCTTTACCGGTATAAATAAAATATCCTTTTTGACCACATAAACAAGTATTGAGGCACAGGTATACCCTACCTTTGTGCCTCACTCTTCTTCAATATGTCACAAATTTATGCGTACCTTTGCGCCATGAATCCCCAAGACAACCATCTTTTCGAGCTTATGGCTCCAGTAGGGTCGCTGGACAGTCTTCAGGCCGCTCTTCAAGCTGGTGCTGACTCTGTGTATTTTGGAGTGGAACAGCTAAATATGCGTGCACATTCGGCGAATCATTTCACTGTCGACGACCTACGATACATTGCCACTACATGCAATGATAGAGGCGTGAAGACCTATCTCACAGTGAATACCATCATCTACGAGGAGGAATTGCCACTGATGCGTCATATTCTTACAGCCGCCAAGGCAGCCGGTATCACAGCGGTGATAGCCAGCGATGTGGCAGTGATGACGTATGCACGGTCCATAGGGATGACGGTGCATTTGTCTACGCAGCTCAATATCTCCAACACCGAGGCGCTGAAGTTCTATGCGCAGTTTGCCGATGTCGTGGTATTGGCGCGCGAACTGACCATAGAGCAGGTGTCAGCCATCCACAAAGACATCGTGGAGCAGAACATCTGCGGACCCGGCGGAGCACTCATCCGCATAGAGATGTTCTGCCATGGCGCTCTGTGTATGGCTGTAAGCGGGAAATGCTACATGAGTCTGCACGAGGCAAACCGTTCCGCCAACCGTGGCGAATGTGCGCAGATATGCCGTCGTTCGTATATACTCACCGACACCGAGACAGGGAACGAAATAGAGGTGGACAACAAATACCTTATGAGTCCTAAAGACTTGAAGACTATTCGGTTCCTCGACCGCATGCTATCGGCAGGCGTGCAAGTGTTCAAGATAGAGGGCCGGGCCCGTGGACCAGAATATGTGTACACTGTAGTAAAGGCTTATAAGGAGGCTTTGGAGGCAGTGACAGCAGGAAAGGAACACTATACAGAAGCACACAAAGACGAATGGGACAAGCAACTGGCAACGGTGTTCAATCGCGGATTCTGGGATGGCTACTACCAAGGGCAACAACTTGGAGAGTGGAACAAACACTACGGATCCAATGCTACTGAAAGAAAGGTGCTTGTGGGCAAGGTCAGCAAATACTTCAGCAAGATCTGTGTAGCCGAAATTGCCGTTCAGGCCAACACCTTCGACGTGGGTGACCGCATGCTAATAACCGGTCCGACAACGGGCGTCATGTTTGTCGACGTCAACGAACTACACGACGACGACGGAACAATACAACAGGCACAACAAGGGACGCTCGTCAGCTTTAAGGTGCCTGATAAAGTGAGGCCCAACGATAAAGTGTTCAGAATAGAAAAAATAAAATCACAATAAAAAATAGGATGTATTTATGAAAAAGACAGTATATATACTCCTCCTGTTTTGCATCAGTCTCACAGCTTCAGCGCAGACAGAGAGCAAGTTTCCGTTTTCTATCAGTAAGCTGGAAGAGCTCTATGCCTTTCACACTAAAAGCCCACAGGCACCGGTATTTGCTGAATACATCCTCATTGATATCGACGAAGACGGCAAACAGGAGGTAGCCATGAAAACTAAGGATGGAAAGATTAAGGCAGTCTTCTCCGACAGCGAAACAGACTTGAACCTCATTGCCTGGACCGACAAGCAACTGCATGACATCTACCTCTTCAAAGGAACCGTATGCTCAGCCGGCAATGCAGGAACGGATAATACTTCAGGAGCTTACAAGGTGTACAACATGCTGGAAGGCAGCGCACCTGTCAAGTGTGTGGAGGTAGAAGAAAAGTATGACCCTGCTACACACACCATGGTGGCGCAGTATATTGTAGACGGTGAGATAGCAGACGAAAAGATAGGGGAAAAGCTGATTAAGAAAATACACAGCACCTCGATTGAAGTTCCTGCGTGGAAACCTGTCACTGATGAAATGAGATAAGACCAGTCTTGCTGGGCAAGAATGACAAAGACAAACATATTCTTATGACTATTAACGAACAACAAGATGCCATCATCGAGGAGTTCAGTGCCTTTGATGATTGGATGGATAAATACCAGTTGCTCATAGACTTGGGCAACGAACAGCCTGCACTTGATGCGCAGTATAAGAACGAGCAGAACCTCATCGAGGGTTGCCAGAGCCGCGTGTGGCTTCAAGCCGACTACCACGACGGCATCATCGACTTTCAGGCTGAGAGCGATGCACTCATCGTAAAGGGTATCATTGCCCTGCTCATACAGGTGGTAAACCAACATACACCGCAGGAAATACTCGATGCCGACTTCTATTTCATTGAACAGATAGGCTTGCGTGAGCACCTCTCTCCAACACGCAGTAACGGCTTGTTGGCAATGGTGAAACGCATTAAGGCTACGGCACTGGCTTACTCTATGAAAGAAGCTTGACACCCATGTAACATGTCCGCTATCACCATGCGCAAACTCCGTACAATAGAAATGCATCGGCTCTCGGTTGAGCAGTTTCGGCAAGCCGATAAACTGCCACTCGTCGTGGTGCTCGACAACGTACGCTCGCTATACAACGTCGGCTCCATTTTCCGCACGTGCGATGCATTTCGCGTTGAGGCACTATACCTCTGCGGCATCACCGCTACACCACCCCATCCCGAAGTGCATAAGACCGCACTCGGAGCCGAAGACAGCGTGGCATGGCAACACTTTGACAACACAGAAGATGCCGTGGCACTATTGAAGCAAAAAGGATACCACGTCTTTGCCGTAGAACAGGCTGAAGGGGCAGCCAACCTCTTGGAGACATCCGTCGTCAACAGCGATGTGCCGGCAGCGGTAATACTGGGCAATGAAGTGAAAGGCGTACAGCAACAGGTCATCGACCAATGCGACGGCTGTATAGAAATTCCGCAATATGGTACCAAACACTCCATGAACGTAGCTATCACGGCAGGCATCATGATATGGGAATTTGCCAAACCATACATCAGCAAGCTATAAAAACAACCAAAAATGGTTGCACAAATGTGATATATTGTGCTTATTCTCTAGACATTCTTGCTGTATGCAAATGTTTTTTTACCTTTGTTGCGCCAAAAGCACAAAATGGAAATAGAAAATTAAACTAAGAAATAGACTATGAGTTTAAAAATTGTAGTGCTTGCCAAGCAAGTACCCGACACACGTAATGTCGGAAAAGATGCCATGACGGCTGAGGGAACCGTAAACCGTGCAGCCCTGCCAGCCATCTTTAACCCTGAAGACCTCAATGCCTTGGAGCAGGCGTTGCATATCAAGGAGCAACATCCCGGCTCTACTGTCGGGCTTCTTACCATGGGCCCGCCGCGTGCCGGTGAAATAATTCGTCAAGGACTGTACCGCGGTGCCGACACCGGTTGGCTGCTTACAGACCGTCTTTTTGCAGGAGCCGATACCCTGGCAACATCATACGCTTTAGCAACAGCTATTAAGAAGATTGGCGATGTCGACATTGTCATCGGCGGACGTCAAGCCATCGACGGCGACACAGCACAGGTAGGACCGCAGGTTGCCCAAAAACTCGGACTCAATCAGGTGACATACGCCGAAGAGATAGTGAAGATAGAAAACGGAAAGGCGCTCGTACGCCGCGTCATCGATGGTGGCGTAGAACTCGTTGAAGCACCGCTGCCTGTTGTCATTACCGTCAACGGAAGCGCTGCTCCTTGCCGTCCCTGCAATGCTAAACTCGTTATGAAGTACAAACGTGCCACATGTCCTATGGAACGTCCGGCTGAAGACGACGGATATGGATACCTCTACGAGGAGCGTCCCTACCTCACCCTCAACCAATGGAGCGTGGCTGACGTCGACGGAGACCCTGAACAGTGTGGTCTGCCTGGCTCGCCTACAAAGGTGAAAACGGTCAAAAACATTGTATTCCAGGCTAAGGAGTCGAAAACTTTGACGGCTTCAGACGCTGACATCGACGGCATTATCAAAGAATTGTTGGACGAAAAAATCATCGGATAAGCATGAACAACGTTTTTGTTTACATTGAAATAGAAGGCACCCTCGTACAGGAAGTATCGCAGGAATTGCTCACCAAAGGACGCAAACTCGCCAACCAGCTCGGCGTTGAACTCCACGCAGTGGTTATAGGTACGGACATCAAAGGTAAAGTGGAAGAACAAATACTGCCTTACGGCGTTGACAAGCTCTTCGTCTTCGACGGCGAAGGACTCTTCCCCTACACATCTGCACCCCACACCGATATCATTGTCAATCTTTTCAAGGAAGAAAACCCGCAGATATGCCTCATGGGTGCTACTGTCATCGGCCGCGACCTGGGACCGAGAGTAAGTTCATCGCTAACAAGCGGACTCACTGCCGATTGTACCGAATTGGAGATTGGCCCGTACGAGGACAAGAAGAGCGGCACCACTTACGACAACCTGCTCTACCAGATTCGCCCGGCATTCGGCGGAAACATCGTTGCCACTATCGTCAACCCCGACCATCGCCCACAGATGGCAACAGTACGTAGCGGCGTCATGCAGAAAGCGGTCTACGAAGGTAAGGTTAAGAACGAAGTCGTTTATCCCGAAGTCTCCAAGTACGTCAGCCCCGAAGCCTTTGTCGTTAAAGTGTTGGAGCACCGCGTTGAGGCTGCCAAGCACAACCTGAAGGGTGCCCCCATCGTGGTTGCCGGAGGATATGGCGTCGGTTCCAAGGAAGGTTTCGACCAGCTGTTCGAGCTCGCCAAGGTGCTTCATGGTGAAGTGGGAGGAAGCCGTGCAGCAGTAGACGCTGGATGGATAGACCACGATCGCCAGATAGGTCAGACTGGTGTCACCGTTCATCCTAAAGTATATATCGCATGCGGCATCAGCGGACAGATACAGCATATTGCCGGAATGCAGGATGCAGGTATCATCATCTCTATCAACAACGACCCAGATGCGCCTATAAACAAGATTGCCGACTATGTCATTGTGGGAACGGTGGAAGAGGCTGTGCCGAAGCTTATCAAGTACTACAAGCAGAACTCAAAGTGACGTGAAGCTGTAAATCTTCAAGAATTTATTCCTTGCACTCTTAGTATTATGGAGTATCTATCGGGTGTTTCAGCCCGAGAGCTCACTCATTCAGAAAATACTGCACATCATCTTCATCCTCATCATTGCATGGGACACATATGATGCATACAGAAAAATAAAGACAAGAAAACAATAATAAGACCATGGCAAACTTTTTTAGTGACCATCCTGAATTGGAATTTCACCTTCATCACCCGCTGATGAAGCGTATAGTAGAGTTGAAAGAACGCAACTTTGCCGATAAAGACAAGTACGAAGATGCGCCAGTCGACTACAACGACGCCATCGAAAATTATAAACAGCTGCTCGAAATTACAGGCGACATCGCCGCCAATATTATCGAACCCAACTCCGAAGACGTAGACCTTGAAGGACCGCACCTCGAAAACGGTCGCATGATTTACGCTTCGAAGACATTTGAAAACATCGATGCCACACGCAAGGCTGGCCTTTGGGGCATCTCTATGCCTCGTCGCTACGGTGGATTGAATATGCCCATCACGCCGTATTCAATGGCATCGGAGATTGTATCGACTGCCGACGCCGGATTCCAGAACATTTGGTCGCTGCAAGATTGTATCGAGACACTCTACGAGTTTGGCAGCGAAGAGCAGCGAGAGAAGTACATTCCTCGTGTTTGTGCAGGCGAAACCATGTCAATGGACCTCACTGAGCCCGATGCTGGTTCCGATTTGCAGCGTGTAATGCTCAAGGCAACATTTGACGAGGAGAACAACTGCTGGCGACTCAATGGCGTAAAGCGCTTCATCACCAACGGCGACTCCGACATCCACCTTGTATTGGCACGCTCTGAGGAAGGAACACGCGACGGTCGAGGCCTCTCGATGTTCATCTACGACAAGCGCGACGGCGGCGTTGATGTACGTCACATTGAGCATAAGCTCGGAATACACGGCTCTCCTACCTGCGAACTCACCTATAAGAACGCAAAAGCAGAGCTCTGCGGAAGTACTCGCCTCGGACTCATCAAGTATGTCATGGCATTGATGAACGGTGCCCGTCTGGGTATTGCTGCACAGTCTACTGGTCTTTCCCAAGCTGCGTACAACGAAGCTCTGGCATATGCCAAGGAGCGCCGTCAGTTCGACACAGCCATCATTGATTTCCCTGCCGTCTACGACATGTTGTCCAGAATGAAGGCTAAACTCGATGCCGGACGCAGCATACTCTACCAGACAGCACGCTATGTTGACATCTACAAGACGCTTGATGACATAAGCCGCGAGCGCAAACTCACTCCCGAAGAGCGTCAGGAGCAGAAGCTCTACACACGTCTTGCTGACGCATTCACACCGCTTGCAAAGGGAATGAACTCCGAATATGCCAACCAGAACGCCTACGACGCCATACAGATACATGGCGGCTCGGGCTTCATCATGGAATACAAGTGCCAGCGTCTCTACCGCGATGCACGCATCTTCTCCATCTATGAAGGTACAACACAACTGCAGGTGGTGGCTGCCATACGCTACATCACTAACGGCACATACCTCAACCTGATGAAGGAAATGCTGCAGACCGAAGTGAGCGAAGAGATGAAACCGCTTAAACTGCGTGCCGAAGGTATGGTGAAGATGTACGAAGAGGCACTTAACTGTGTCAAGGAACACGACAATCAGGCTGTGCAGGACTTCCTCGCACGCCGTCTATACGACATGACGGCAGAGATTATGATGTCGCTGCTAATCCTCGACGACGCCACACGAGCACCAGAACTCTTCGCAAAGAGTGCCAACGTATATGTTCGCATGGCAGAAGAGAACGTCATGGGTAAGTATGTCTACATTCATCATTTCACACCCGAAGACCTCAACCACTTCAAAGCTCAGGAAGAAGCGTAACTATTGCGCCGTAATACACACCAAAACAGGGACGAAACCAATGTTTCATCCCTGTTTTGGTGTCCGAAAGCTCCACTCGTAGAGTATTTACCTCTACCTATCGTCTGTCGATGGCTGCCTCTGCTCTACTCCACTCTCACGAAACTATCGTCCAACAGGTACGACACCCAGTCGGGATTGTTGAACCATCGTGTCGGCGACACCACCATTTTACCCTCGTTCTGCGACAGATACTGCGCCCACCAGCTGAACGACGAGTTGCTGATGATGAAGTGTTTGCATGCCGACATCAGGCGCATCTTCTCCCACACAGGGTCTTTTCCGCGTTCGCACAGGCTTCCCTCGGGCAATGGTATGTGTGTGCGTACCCAGTCGATGTCGTCTGAGAAGAACACAAAGAGCGGATTGTCCACGCGCTGACGGATGGCAGTCAGGGCGTGGTTGAAGTAGTTTTCGTCGCAGACGTAGAAACCTTTCTTGTACTGTGTCGAGAGGTAGTCGCCCCTGCGTATGGTGACGCACACCGATTCGCTGTGCGCTATGGCTTCGTACAAAGCGGCGTTCGCCGCCAAAGGAGCGTGGCGTGGCTGCAGTTCGTCAAGAAGTATGGGGCGTATGTGGTCGAAGTAGGCTCTGTTTTCAAAATATCCGTTCACAAAGACATGCTCCGCCTCAGCAACGGTAGGCATAATGTTGCCGTCTGCCGTGCCTAACACTACGATTCCCTTCTCCAGCAGACGCTGTCTGTAGTCTGACAGGATATCGGTACGCAGACGAAGCAGTTCGCAAAACTTCTCCTTTGTACGAAAACTGCCGTACACTCGCTTCTGTCCCCCACTGCCATAGCGCAGCACCAGACTCCTGTTGTCGGTGCGATAAGGCAACACACGGAAATATTGCAGACTGTCTTCGAAGCCTGTTCCCTTGCCTGCCAGCACACGGCGGAAGTTGAAGACCAGCTCATCCTTCCGACCACGAGACTCCCACAATGCGCGAACATACGCATAGCGGAAGAACTGATTGCCCAGACGACCGGTGAAATAGCAGCCTATCATAGAAAAAAACTTTAGCAGACGATGATCAAACGCCAAAACTCCTTATCTTTGTTGACGTTGGGCGATGCCTATATCGGCATTGGCGTCCGCCTGCAAAGTTACACAATACTCCTGAAAACCACTCATCCCACGACCAATGAACACCCGTCCTGCACCACTCACTGCCGACAAGGCGCTGCAGAAGCTGGCTTCTCTCTGCGCCAAGAGAGAACTTTGCTGCTACGATGCGCGACAAAGGCTCTTCCGTTGGGGTGTGCCACAGGCTGAACACGATAGCATCATCGACCAACTAGTGATGCGCGGGTTCATCGACGACATGCGCTTCGCACAGATGTTCGTCGAAGAAAAGACCACCATCAATCAATGGGGCAGGCGTAAGGTGGAACAGGAGCTGCGCCGACGAGGCATCGACAGCGCCGATATTGCCCAGCTCTTCGACGGCATACAGCCTCAGCAGACCCTCGAAACGCTGCGCGCACTGCTCCTACGCAAGCACCGTACCATCAATGCCAAGAACGATTATGAGCGCACACAGAAGCTGATACGTTATGCCATGACGCGCGGATACAGCTGGGATGATATACGTCAGGCATTGCCGCAGGATACACAGATGCCCGAAGAGTTTAACGTATGAATGCCAAGTACAGCCTACTCCATCGACTGGTAGACCTCCTCTCGCCCTCGTCGTGCTGCTGTTGCGGACAGCGCCTCGCACAACACGAACAATTCCTCTGCCTGCCATGCCAGCGACACCTGCCCTACACCGACCATCACCTTTCTGCCGAAGACAACGAAGTGGCGCGACTGTTCTGGCGAAGGATACCCATACAGAAGGCGGCGACTCTCTACCGGCATCAGCCTGACGCACAATGTGCACGCATCATATACGACATCAAGTACCACTACCAGCCCGAACTGGCACGCCACATGGGAAAGATGATGGCAACGATATTCAATGCTTCGGGCTTCTTTAGCGCCATCGACGCCATCGTTCCGGTACCGTTGACAAAACGACGGCAGCGTGAGAGAGGATACAACCAGAGCCAACTTCTGGCAGAAGGAATGGCAGAGGTCGTCCATCTGCCCGTAGAATGCCAATGGTTACAACGCACCACCTTCGTGAAAAGCCAGACACACCTCTCCCATACAGAGCGAGTGGAAAACGTGGAAGATGCCTTTCGCCTCACCACCACTGCCGACCTGAGCAACACCCATATATTATTGGTGGACGATGTCATCACCACCGGAGCCACCATCTGCGCCTGTGCCCAAGCCATGCAGGCAGCACATGTAAGACAGTTCAGCGTAGCAGCACTCAGTTTATCAAAAGTGTAGTAACCCACCAAAGAAACAACAATGTACAAAAAACTCTTTACAGTCCTCATCGCACTGACGATGACGCTCATAGTTCTGCCTATCCATGCACAAAGTGCAGAAAAATTATATAAAGAAGGAAAGCGTCACTACGATGAAAAAAACTATACCGCCGCCTACCCCAAGCTAAAGTCGGCAGCCGACAAGGGACACAAGAAAGCCCTCTATCGACTCGGACGATGCTATGCCAAAGGACATGGTGTGCAGAAAGACGACCACACCGCCTTCGCATACTACAGCAAGGCCGCCAGACAGGGCTACCACAAGGCGCAGTATCGCATGGGCAAGTGCTACAAAGACGGCAAAGGAGTGGAGAAGGACAAGAAAAAGGCTTTCGACTACTTCCATAAGGCAGCCTTACAAGAGTACGCCGACGCCGAATACCAGCTCGGTAAGTGCTACCTGAAGGGCAAAGGTACCGTCGCTGACCATGAACAAGCCCGTAAATGGCTGCTGCGCGCCGTGCGCAACGAGAAGGGAGGCGACAATATCCTGGCATCGCTGCGGGCAGATGCTCTCGCAGGAGACGAAGATGCAAAAACAATCCTTGCACTCATAGGAAAATAACAACCGGCAAACAGACTCTATCAAGCGCAACCATGACACATCACGAACAATCCTTCCGCCCCATGCGGCGCAAGGCTCAGCAACTCTCACAGCAGCAATGTGAAGAGATACTACGCCATGCTACCTCGGGAACACTGGCATTGCTCGGCGATGACAACTATCCCTACGCCGTTCCCATGAGCTTTGTCTACACCTGCGGCAGGATATACTTCCACAGTGCCATCCAAGGCCATAAAGTCGATGCCATCTGTCAGCACGACAAAGCCTCTTTCTGCGTGGTCGATAGCGACGACGTTGTGCCCGAACGCTACACCACCTATTTCCGTAGCGTGATAGCCTTTGGCACCATACACATCGTTGACGACGCCGATGAGCGCCTCAAGGCGGCACGTGCCCTCGGTGACAAATATCATCCCCGCCATGAGGCGAGTCTGCAGCGTGAGCTGGCATCAGGATTGTCGCGCATGCACGTTCTACGGCTCGACATCAAACATATTACCGGAAAGCAGGCTGTGGAACTCATGGGAAAAGGCGCCGTTACCCCTGACGAAACAACGCACAAGCAATACTGAACAACCCTTTCGAGGAGAACAGCGTCTCACCATGAAGGCATATACAGTTCAAAAGGGCCATACACGCCGTGTGTATGAGCCTTTTTGTGTTCTCTGTGGGAATGGCTTTATGCCATCAGGTCGTAAGAAGTGTTGTCCGAGGAAGTCAGAATCCGAGTTTCTTTAGCCACTTTTCCACCCTGTCTTTTCCGTCGCGCACATCGTGTCCGTACATGGCGAACTCGCCCGTGATGTTCGCTTGCGGATAGATTTCTTTCAAGTCGTCCACACAGTTGCCCAGCCCGCTGCCTTCGTGGGTGGTGAAGGGGATGAGTGTCTTCCCGTTGAGGTCGTATTTGTTGAAGAAAGTGAACATCACCTGCGGCCAGGTGCCCCACCATATCGGACCACCGATGAAGATGGTCTTGTACTGAGATACGTCGACAGTGCCTTCAAATTCGGGCAGTTCGTTGTCTTCCTGCTCTTGTTTGGCAAGGTCGCACAACGGTCTGTATGCCATGCCGTCGTATTTGTTTGTCTTAATTTCAAACAGGTCGGCACCAGTGATATCGCTGATGTAGTCTGCCACAATCTTGGTATTGCCCACGGCGATGTTCCCCACGGCATAGTTGTCGCCGGCGTGAGAGAAGAATACGACGAGAGCCTTGTCTTTTGGGTTGAGGGTCACGTCAACATTGGTTTTCTCGGGGTTGCCGTTGTTCTCCCTTTTGCTTCCGCTGCATGCCATAGAGATCAGCAGGCAGAGGGCGATGGCTAAAAATTGGCGTATGTGATTCATGATGATAAAAGTTGAAAAGGGTAAATGATGGATGATTTATCCGTATGTTTCGATAAGGTATTTCACAAATTGCGGGTCTTGGAAGTTGATGGTACCCGTGTCGTGTTGGTTTATGGTGGCAATTGTTTTCATCTCTTCGTCGTTGAGTCTGAAGTCGAAGATATCGAAGTTTTGCTGCATACGTTCTTTATGGCTCGACTTGGGTATAGCTACTATGCCTCTTTGCGTGAGCCATCGCAGCGCTACCTGTCCGCCACTCTTGCCATAGCGGTTTCCGATATTGCTTAGAAACTCGTTTTTCAGGATGCTGTCGACGCCCTGACCGCCCAACGGTCCCCATGCCATTATCTTGGTATCGCTCTCGTTCAGCAGAGGTTCGATGCCCGTCTGTTGTATCATGGCGTTGCACTGCAACTGGTTGATCATGGGTTTGATGTCTACATAATGGGCAAAGTCGAAGAAGCGGGCTGCCTGGAAGTTCGACACGCCGATAGCTCTCACCTTACCTGCACGGTAAGCCTGCTCCATGGCTCTCCATGTGCCGAACACATCGCCGTAGGCTTGGTGTATGAGCAGCAGGTCGATATAGTCTGTCTGCAGCTTGCGCAGGCTCTCGTCAATGCTCCGTGCTGCCTTTTCCTCGCCGGCATTGGATATCCACACCTTGGTGACGACGAAGATATCGCTGCGGTTGATGCCCGACTTGGCAATGGCGGCGCCCACGCCTTCTTCGTTGGCATAAGCCTGAGCCGTGTCGATGAGTCGATAACCTACCGATAGCGCTTCGCTCACGCAATGTTCGGCTTCCTGGGGAGGCACGAGGAATACCCCGTAGCCCAGCAACGGCATGCTGACGCCGTTGGACAATGTGATGTTTTCCATGATATGTGTTGTTTGATGGTGGGTGTGTTGGTCATTATTTAGTCATGTCGGCTATTTCTTGAGCCTCGCGGTCGGCACTGTTTGCCTCGGCACCGTGGATGGCTACGCCGTCGGCAACAATGGCAGTGGGACAGAGTTTCTTTATAAAACGCACGCTGCTGCCCAGTCCGCTGCCCTCGTTGGTGCAGAAGGGGATGATGCGTTTGCCGCTAAAGTCATATTGCTCGAGGAACGTGTAGCACACCATCGGCATGGTACCCCACCAGTTGGGATAGCCGAAGATGATGGTATCATACTGCTCTATGGATGCTAAAGGGTTCTTCACCTCTGGCCGTGCGCCATCGTGAAGTTCCTGTTTGGCTTCTTCTATACAAGTCATGTATGATGCTGAATACTCGTAGGTGGTGTCAATCTGGAAGACGTCGGCATCGGGAAGCAGGGCTTTAATCTTCGCTGCCACCACTTCTGTGTTGCCTTGTGCCAGGTTTCGGATGCTGCCGTTCACGTAGTTCTCACCACGACGGGAGTAGAAGGCTATGAGAGTCTTGGTCATAGGAATAAATATTGAGGTTGTTGGAGTAGGATAACAGTTTCCATCTGCAAAGGAAGCGGCTTGTGCGCAAACCGTTGTTACACAATTTGCGGACAATTTTGCCGAATTGTCATTTTCCGTCTCCTGCCCCAACGCCTATTCGCGGAAGTCCGACGGTTTGGCACCGAGATTTTTCAGCACAAAACGGTTGAAATGTGCCTGTGAGGAGAAGCCATACATGTTCGACAGCTTCGCAAAAGAGTACTTCTTGTCGCGCAACATACGGCTGATGTCCAGTGCGGTATAGCGCGTTATCCAGTAGGTGGCAGGCAGACCACTCACCCGCTTCGACACCTCCGACAGGTACTTCGGTGTGACACACAGCCTGTCGGCATAGTAGCCGACGTCGCGATTTTTGCGAAAGTCGCCCTGTTCGAGCATGACGAAGAACGACTCCATGAGCTGATGATACTGCGAAGAGATACGGTCGAAGCCGTTTTGGGAAGCATGGAAGTCGAAAAAGTCGAGTATCATCGTCTGCACGGTGTTGAGTAGCACATCGCGGTAGAAGTGATGCTGCGGCATCGACAGGCGAAGGCGTATCTCGGCAAAGTTGGCTGCACAGCGTTTCTGCTGCTCGGGGGAAAGACGTATGATAGGATTCTCGAACAAAGAGAGGTGACCGCGCATGCCATAGTTGCTCCGAGGGGTGGCAGTCTCGATAAATTCCTGAGTGACATACACCACATCAACACCGAAATCGCTACTCTCCTCCAGCCCCACTGTCAAGTCGCCGCGACGAGGGATGATAAGACAGTCGCCCTGTTCAAAACGGAACGAACGGCCGTTGCGCTGAAACATGGCATGACCGCTATGGCAATAGGCATGACAAATGTAGCTGGCAAAGCGCTCATCGCCCATCCTAAGAAGTGTATCATCAACAATAATATCTTGAAAAGAATCCATAAAGGCAACTAACAATGAAGGTTAAGACCTCAAAGGTAAGCATATAAGTATACAAAGACGATAAAAACCAATAAATGATACTGCCTGTTACTTCGCTCAATGCACAAAACAGCACCCCGCTAAGCCCATCATAATCTCCTTCATCGGTCTACCATCCAACTCCGCGTTCTGCCCAGTCGCCTCTGTCGAGGTTTCGATAGCCGATGGCTTCGGCTATATGACGGCTCTCAACGTTCTCGCTTCCGGCAAGGTCGGCTATGGTGCGTGCCACCTTGAGGATGCGGCTGTAGGCACGGGCGGAGAGCTTCAGACGCTCCATGGCTGTGCGAAGCAAGGTCAGTCCATCTTCGTCAGGCTCGGCAAACTCATGCACCATGCGCTCGGTCATCTGAGCATTGCAGTGGATGCGGGCGCCACCTGCCGTTGTCAGCGACGCAAAACGCGTGGTCTGAATACTGCGGGCACGAATTACACGCTCACGGATAACAGCCGAAGGCTCGCCTAACTTCAACATGCTCAGCTCAGCAAAGGGCACCGCTTGAATCTCGCAGTGTATGTCGATGCGATCCAGCAGCGGACCACTAATCTTGTTCATGTAGCGCTGTATCTGCCCAGGGGTGCATACGCAGTGGTGCGTCGGGTCGCCATAATAGCCGCAAGGACAGGGGTTCATAGACGCAACAAACATGAAAGAACAGGGATATTCTATTGTATATTTTGCCCGACTGATGGTAATCTTACGGTCCTCCAACGGCTGTCGCAGCACCTCCAGTGTCTGCTTGTTGAACTCTGGCAACTCGTCGGAAAACAGTACGCCGTTGTGTGCCAGACTTATTTCGCCGGGTTGAGGGTTGGTACCGCCGCCCACGAGGGCTACCTGTGAGATGGTATGATGTGGACTGCGGAAAGGACGCTGTGCTATCAGGCTCTCGTTGCACCCCACCTTGCCGGCAATACTGTGTATCTGTGTCGTCTCCAGGCTCTCCGACAACGACAGCGGAGGCAGAATGCTTGGCAGACGCTTGGCCATCATCGACTTACCTGAGCCCGGAGGACCTATCATAATCACGTTGTGTCCTCCTGCTGCAGCCACCTCCAATGCCCGGCGGACACTCTCCTGACCGCGCACATCGGAAAAATCGAGGTCGAAAGAGTATTGATGCTCGTAAAACTCCTTGCGCGTGTCGACGCGTGTTGGGCTGTAGTTGTCTGTCGCACCGTTGAGGAAGTGAATGACATCCTTCAGCGAGTTCATGCCATACACATCCAGATTGTTCACCACGGCAGCCTCTCTCACATTACGGTTTGGAACGATAAGCCCCTTGAAGCCCTCCTTTCGCGCCTGAATGGCAATGGGCAGTGCACCGCGGATGGGCTGCAGGTTGCCGTCCAGCCCCAACTCGCCCACCAGCATATAGTCTTTTAGCAGGTGACATTGTATGTTCTCATTGGCAGCCAGAATGCCTATTGCAAGTGGCAGGTCAAAACCGCTACCCTCCTTGCGCAGATCAGCAGGAGCCATATTCACCGTGATGTCGGCCATGGGAAAACGATAGCCGTTGTTCTGCAACGCTGCAGCTATGCGGTCGCGGCTCTCGCGAACGGCTTCGTCGCCCAAGCCGGTGAGATGATATTGCATACCACGTGTGATGCTTACCTCAATAGTGATGGTAGTCACGTTCAGGCCGTTCACAGCGGCGGAAAATGTTTTGACAAGCATGATGAGATATTATCTAAAACAGACGCAGGCAGAAGGGGTCTCCCATCTGCCTAGCGTCTTTATTATTATTGTTGTTGTCCTGGGGTGAGGTTGTTTTCCAGTCTTTCTATCGGCAGCGAGCGTGCCACTATTTTTCCGTTCACCACGATGATGTTGTCCGGTACCGTTGTCAGCGACAGTGCCTGCACGGCGGGAGCGTCGAACATCTCAGGCGGACAAGCCATCTGACCGCGTAACTCCTGCTGTTCCTTAAAGCGTTGTACCTTTTCTTTGTTGCCGTCAAGGCTGATGATAAGCAGGCGGAACTGTGCTTTGTTGTCTTTCAGCAGCTGGTTAAGACGGCGAACCATCGACATGCCCTCGTTACTCCATTCGGCATAGGCTATGATGACGGTCTTGCCTGGCCCTTGATAGTCTTTTTCAGTGATCGTGTTGCCGTCAATGGTAGTGAGCTTGAAGGCCGGCAGCCTTTTGCCCACGCTCGCCGCCAGCAGCATCTTCACTTGTTTGTCCAGCTCTGCCACATCAGCGGCATGCGGCTGAGCCTTACGCAGATGTGCCATCAGGCTCGATGCCTTGGTGTAGTTAGGATGCTGCGTGTCTATATAGTGCTTTCTCAGCAGGTAGGTGGCCACGGGTGAGGAGGCATGGTCGCTGATGAACTTCTCCGTCAGCACCTTGGCATCGGGCGGTGCGGCATGAGCCACCTGCAATCGGTAAGCCGTCATGGCTTCGTTGTCGTCGTTGCCGCTTATCTCCATCTCCTTCATGTTGGTGGCGTCGCCCTTCAGCTTTGCCTTACCGCCAGGCTCGGCAAAGACAGGGTACTCAGTGAAGTTGGGAAACACCAACATCAGTGTCGTGCGTTGCTCACAGGCGCCATCGTAGACAAAACGTCCTTTCTCCAACTGTATAGTGTCCGTCTGCTCCTTGTTCCCGTCAAGGGCATAGACATACAACTCTCCCTGGTTTAGATTTTTGATTTCGCCCTCCAGATGAAAGCGCTTGCCGCTGCTCTTGCACGAAAGGACGAGCACAGACAGCAACACGAGCTGCAACAGGGGAGGGCAGTATGAGCGCATACGATACATAGGCAATAGGTTGATATAACAAAAAAGATAAGCACTGCGGCTTATCATTATTGAGGGGAAGGTGTGCCGCGAGCGGGACTCGAACCCGCACAACCATCACTGGTCAAGGGATTTTAAGTCCCTCGTGTCTACCAATTCCACCATCACGGCGTAATCCTGATGCAATCGTTGAAAAAGAAGAAACAATACTTCAACTGTCGGCCTTCTTTTATATTGCCTGTGTGTGACACAAATACGGCGCTTTACGCGCCACAACATCAAGATTATGGTGCAAAGTTACTATTTGTCGGGCTAATGACACAACAAGATGCCTTTTTTTTCTGCCCTCCTCAGTTCACGACGCTTACAGCCACGGTGTTGCACGATGCCTGCTGATAGCGCCACAGGTTCTTGCCCGAGGGTCCGCTGACCACATTGCCGCCTGTGTTGAGGTTGTAGCTCCTGCCACATGCTTTGCATGTAGCCATACCGGCAGTGTTCATGCTCAGCCGATAGTCCTTCACGGGAATGGCATCAGGGTCAAAGCAGTTGCGGCATTGGGCATCGTAAGCATAGAAGATGGGCGGCGAGTCGAAGGCACCGAAGCCGATGATGATGCCGTTGTGCACACCGATGAGCACCGTGGAGAGGGCATCCTCCTGTGTGAAGATGACGCTGTCGCACTGCTGATGGTTGGTGGCAAAGCGGAAATAGCTTGCCCCCTTGTGTAGCACCCTCGATACATCGCAGAACACGCCAGGCGTGCTCGCCATAGTGTTGAGTGCCAATGAAATGCCATGACGCTGCATGTTGAACACAAAGCGGCACGGAAAACGGCAGTAAGTGTTCTCCACCTCCGTGCAGCTGCTCAACAACAACAACACGGACAGGCAAGAGGTTGCCAGCGCAACACAATATTTCTTCTTATTCATAATTGATTGATGCCAGTGTGTCAGCCATTTTGTCGAGTGCTTCCTTCAGTTTTCCGGCCACCATGGTGCGTACAAAGGGGTTGAGGTCAGCCCCCAGCGTGAGTTTCATCTTGCTGGTGGTGTCGCTGGTAGGCAACAGTTGTATCCAGAAGGTGAACGGCAGGGGCGATTGCTCCGTCTGCATCTTGACGCACTTAGGCTCTTCGCGTTCCACGACACGCAGACAGATGGCACCTACAGGGGCAATGTCGAAGCTGATGGTGTCGGATTCAAACTCCACGCTCTTCAGACGCTCGTCGTCCATCTGCTCCTTGATGGCCTGCAGATGCGAGAAGTCCGACAGCTTGGCGTAGACCTGTTGTTGACTATAGTTGAGGTGTTTCACCTCGCTTTCAAATTTTGTTTCCATGTGGGAAAATAATGGATGACAGTCTTCACTCCCCCCGGCAGCATGGAGCTGACCGAAGGAAAAGACCATGATGGTGTGATGTTACAGTTCGGAAATATGTTCCTTGATAGAATCTATACGCATTGCGCATTTCTCCATGCGCAGCTGTTGCTCGTCGGTCAGTTTACCTTCAAGCTGTATTAGTTTCTCACTCACGTCGAAACCTTCTTCAGTGAGTTGCATGAGTGCATCGAATACATCTTCGCCAGCATCTTTCTTCTGAGCAAGTTCTTCGTATTTATCGGCAAAAGCTTCGTAGTCTTTCAGCACTGTTTCTACCTCTGAGTTGGTATTGGCTTCAGTAGTGGGTTGCGCGGTTGCTTTCTTCTGGTCACCACACGAGGCTATGGTAAGGCCAAGTGTCAAGGCAAAGGCGAACACAAATGGTTTCTTCATAATATGATGTTTAGTTAAATATCTTTAGCTTGCTTACTTTCAGTCTGTCAGCTCCGTCCGATGCAGGGCGGTTACATCTCATAAATCACCTGTATCACCGTCTGTCCCACTGCTTTCAGTGTCTGGCGGTCGATGTGGTGCATGTCGTCCTTAAGCGTATGCCACGTCGGACCGAACGCACTTTGACTACAGTTGGGATAGTAGGGAATGATGTCTACGCAGGGAATGTGCGCCTGTTTGTTGACGGGCACGTGGTCGTCGGTGACAAAACCGCCCTGTTCCATGGGGAAGTAGTTGCTGTAGCCGGCTCTGTGGGCAGCACTCCACACCTTGTCTACGATGGCCGGTGCCATCTGCAAGGACACACCTTCCTGATAGAAAGTGGCATTCTCTCCGCCAACCATGTCAAGCAGTATGCCGAAGAGGGGACGGTTGCCCGCCTTGTAAGGATTGTTTTCAGCCCAATAGCGTGCTCCGAGTGCCCACGATGTATCATCGTCCTCGCCCTTCCATATCGGTGTACCATAGTCTTCGGCGTCGAAGCACACAAAGTCGACAGCCACCTTCAGTGTGCTGTCAGCCTGAAGCAGACGCGCAATCTCTATCATTACTGCCACGCCCGAGGCTCCGTCGTTGGCAGCTATTACAGGTGTCTGATGGTTGTTCTTGTCCGGGTCGTTGTCTGCCCAAGGACGACTGTCGTAGTGAGCGCAAAGCATGAGGCGCGGCAGACTGCTGTCTGTTGAGGTGGTAGCAATGATATTGGTAGCTTTCAGAGCCTTGCCGTCCCAGCCTTTCAACGTGGCATGCTGCTCGCTGACGATGCAGCCATACTCACGGAACTTCTCCACTATCCAATCTTTGCACTGCTCGTGTGCGGTGCTGTTCATCGTACGTGGTCCGAACTCGCACTGCTTGTTACACCATTGCCATGCGCTGTCGGCATTGAAGTCGGGTCCCAGCTGTGCTACGATGCTGTCGTCGCCGTAAGCACCGCCTGGACGCTTCTCGCAGCCCGTAAAGACGGCGGTAAGGGTGAGAAACAAGAGGAAAAGAGGAAAGAGAATACGCTGTCTCATGATGGTTGTAAGGGGATTTGATGTGATTGGCAAAGATAGTAAGTTTACTCCGATTGTACAATGTCTGTCCGCCCTATAGGCATTTGTAAGGTGCGGGCAGGCTGTAGCACTCAGTTGGCATTGGCTTCAGCCTGTATCTGTTGCATCAGGCGCAGCCAGTTGCTGCCCCATATCCGGGCAAGGTCGTCGGTGTTGTAGCGTTGGCGTAGCAGGTGCATGGTGAAGTTGATGGCCTCCGAGGCATCGTTGAAGCCGCTGATGCCGCCGTCGCCGTCAAAGTCGGTACCTATTCCCACATGCTCTATGCCCATGATGTTGATGGCATGGTGCAGATGTTGCAGTGCGTGCACCACCGATGCCTCTTCCGTTGTGTGCAGAAATCCAGGATACATGGTGATGTGTACTACGCCTCCCTTACGGGCTATGGCGCGCAGTTGGTCGTCGGTGAGGTTGCGCGGATGGTCGCACAGTGCACGGCAGTTGCTGTGTGAGCACACGATGGGCGTGCGGCTCATCTCCAATGCATCGTAGAACGACTTCTCCGAGGCATGGCTCAGGTCCACCATCAACCCAAGACGGTTCATCTCGCCTATTACTGAGGCGCCGAAGGGGCTCACGCCACCGTGTGACTGTTCGCCTTTGCACGAGTCGCACACGTCGTTGTCGCCGTTATGGCAAAGGGTGATGTATATAATGCCCCGTTTTGCAAAGTGTTCCACGTGCTCCAGTTTGCCCTCCAGGGCATGACCGTTCTCTATGGCGCGCAAAATGCTCTTCACACCGCGCTGTTTGTTGGCGTAGAGTTCTTCAACGCTATGGGCCAAAGCCATACGTCCCTCCGAACCGGCTACCTGCTGCTCTATGCGGTCGAGTTGTGCGTCGGCATAACTGAACGGCGACTCTTGGCGCTGAGGTAGATAAGCCACCATCGTAGCAGCATCAACACCGCCGTCGAGCATCTTGTCGAGGTCTACTTTTATGCGTTCGTCGCGGTGACGGAAGTCGGCACCCTGGGCAAAGAACATCGGTGTGTCGCAATGGGTGTCGAGGGTGAGCACTTGTTGGTGTGTGTGGCGTGCCTGTCGGTACAGCATAGCTTCGCGGCAGAGCCACTTGAAGATGGGCAGTCCTGCCTCTTCCAGACACTCGGGGTGCCACTGCACAGCCAGAACGGGTTTGTGGCAGTTGCTCTGCATGGCCTCCATCACGCCGTCGGGCGCTGTGGCAATGGTGCGAAACATCGGACCAGTGATGCCCACAGCCTGATGGTGCAGCGAGTTGACGTAGAGCGTGTCGGCACCGTCGTAGATGGCGGCAAGCATGCTGTCGGGCTCCACGGTAACGGTGTGTGTAGGCTCGTTGCGCGGGCCGTCCTGTGTGTGCTTGATGAAAGCAACGCCCATATTTCTCTCGTCTGTCTGCTCGCGATGCTCGCCTCTCTCGCCTTCATATATATCCTGTATCACCGTGCCTCCTAGCGCCATTGCCAGTGCTTGCATGCCTCGGCAGATGCCCAACATGGGTATGCCGCGGTCGTATGCCAGCCGTATGGTGAGCAGTTCGGCAAGATCGCGCTCGCTGTTGATGCCGTGCAGCTTGGGCGATGGCATGTCGCCCTGCCACAACGGGTTGATGTCGGCACCGCCAGTGAGCACCAGAGCATCGAGGGTGTCGAGTACTGCGATGATGGTTGCGGCGTCGGCAGAGGGGGGAATAACTATGGGTGTGGCTCCAGAGGCTTCAACCTGACTGTAGTAAGCCTTGGCAAGACGCATCTCGCCATCGGCGAAGTTGCCGGTGAGACCTATGCGCGGACGCTGTGCAGCCTCCTGACGCGACAGCAGGGCGTTGCGGTAGTGGGATGAAAGTGAAAACTGTTGCATGATAGGGTACATGAATAAGTGGCGTGGCACCTGTTGTGGAGGCGACATGCCGTGGATTGCTGCGACAAAAGTAAGCAATAGCTTTCATAACAAGCACCTTTGTTGGACAAAAACGTACTATTGAACATTTCAAAGTACAACGTTTGTCCGGTTGTTGGACAATAGTGAGAAACCAAAGTCAACGATTTTGGTGACCAATCTCGACGACATTGGTCTGCGAAAGAAGCCTAATGGCTCCTTCAAAAAGGGAAGAAAAGACAAGAGAATGTAAGCCGTTTGCCGCTCTGCATGATAAAAAAGTGTAACTTTGCAGCCAAACTAATCACTATTCTATATGCAAGAAACTCGTCTAAACCGTGTCGCCCGCCTCTTGCAAAAGGAGCTGGCACAGTTGTTTCAGGAACAGACACGCGCCCTGCACGGCACCATGGTGAGCGTCACACGCTGCAAGGTGTCTCCCGACTTGAGCGTATGCACAGCCTATCTGAGTATCTTTCCCTCGGAGAAAGCCGAAGAACTGATACAGAACATCACCAACAACCAAGCTACCCTGCGCTACGAGCTGGGCAAACGCGTGCGTCATCAGCTGCGCATTATTCCCGAACTGCGTTTTTTCGTTGACGACTCGCTCGACTATCTCGACCGCATCGACGAACTGCTGAAAAAATAAATGCGCGCGGCTGAAGCCCGCCGCCCCCCCCTGACCGTTACACTCTACATGAACACCTCCCTCTTCATAGCACGGCGTTATCTCTTCTCCAAGAAGTCGACACACGTCATCAACATCATCAGTATCATCTCGATGGTGGGTGTAGCGTTGGCATCAATGGCGCTGGTGGTGACGCTGAGTGTGTTCAACGGATTCCACGACTTGGTAGCATCACTCTTCTCACATTTCGACACCGAGCTGAAGGTGGTGCCCGTCACGGGCAAGATGATGGCTGCCGATAGCCCATTGCTGACACAGATTCGTGCTCATGAAGATGTAGACACAGTGACTGAAAGTCTGGAGGAGCAGGCATTGGCAGTCTACGAAGGCCATCAGCGCGCTGTGATGGTGAAGGGCATCGACAACACTTTCCTGCCCATGACCAATCTGAGCAGCACCTTCGTGGGCGATACCGAGGCACGACTCACTGCCGCCAACCTGTCGTTTGCCCTGCCTGGCATAGGCGTGGCGCAACAGATGGGCATGAGGGCACGCTACGACGGATGGCTATACCTTTATGCACCCGTCAGAGAAGGACAGGTGGACATGATGAATCCGGCAGCATCGTTCGTGGAAGACTCGCTGCTCTCCGCTGGAGCCGTGTTTCAGGTGCAGCAGGGACGCTATGACAATAACTATGTGTTGGTGCCCCTCGACTTCGCACGCCAGCTCTTCGGATGCGAAGGCATGGTGTCGGCGCTGGAGCTACAGGTGCGTAAAGGGGCGGACATCGGAAAGGTGAAGAAGAAACTGCAAGACATAGGAGGCACGCAGGTGAAGGTGCTCGACCGATATGAACAGCAGGAAGAGACATTCAATGTGATGAACATCGAGAAGCTGATAGCCTACGTTTTCCTCACCTTTATTCTGCTTGTGGCATGCTTCAACCTTGTAGCCTCGCTCTCTATGCTGATGGTAGACAAGCGTCATGATGTGCAGACCCTGCGCAGCCTGGGAGCCACTGACAGGCAGGTGGTGCGGATTTTCCTGCTGGAGGGACGCCTCATCACGCTGATAGGAGCGCTGGTGGGCATAGCACTGGGCTTGCTGCTATGCTGGTTGCAGCAGCAGTACGGCATTGTCAGCCTGGGCAACGACAACAATATGTTTATCATCAATGCTTATCCCGTCAGCGTCCATCTCACCGATGTGGTGATAGTGGTGCTCACCGTGCTACTGGTAGGTTTCCTGGCAGCGTGGTATCCGACGCGATATTTGTCGCGCCGACTGCTATGAAGGGACACATACAACTACAAAGCGGAATATAGAAATGAATAACTTTCGCTGATTTTTTTCTGTAAAGCAAAAAAGTTATACCTTTGTACTCACTACAGGCATAAGAGTATGTCTTCAGTCTGCAGGTTTGATATAGCGAACAGGCATTTCTGCCCACGATGTGCAGCACAACGAGAGCTGTGTGCGCTAAGACTGCAACGTCAGAGAATAAAAATACTGAAAAGAAATAATAATGTTATAGTAACATAACAACAACCCTCAACAATGTTCGATATGAAAAAGAGGTATAATTCGCCGCTGAGTAACGTTCGTACTATTAAG
This sequence comes from uncultured Prevotellaceae bacterium, assembly GCA_900320845.1. Taxonomy (GTDB): domain Bacteria; phylum Bacteroidota; class Bacteroidia; order Bacteroidales; family Bacteroidaceae; genus Prevotella. The sequence goes on from ONTS01000004.1 coordinate 84,877, forward strand.
GCTGCACGCTTCTTTGCAGCTTCAACATTGGATCCCAATAGCGACAACCCTGTTGTAACACCGGGTGACGACCCTTACAATGACGAGTTCGGCTCACCTCGCCCACACAACCTCTGGGATGAGGAAAATAAAAAGAATAAAGGAAACTAAATCCCCTAACATTAGGAAGGTAGTGAACATGCCTTAGAGCGCAGTCATTACTTTGTTGCAATATCACAGTCTGTTTGCTGACAAGGACTATGCTCTGTCAGCAAGCAGTGTTGTGTTGTTGTCATCATGCACAGCGTGTACCTGTGCATTGACCTGTCACATGCTACATAGCATGGTTGCAATTATTAATAGTTTCTTTTTCATAATTACCTTTATTAATTATTAATGTTGTCCGCTACGAGTGACATGCGCAATAATTATCTTTCGCAATGCTCTTAAACAGGCGTTGCGGTTTTATTTCCAGGATTGTCTGACTGATGTCGGACAACACACTCTCATTCCATTGCCTCAGCCTGTTGCCGTCCCAGTTGATGAGTAATGGGCATTATTGAGGTCAGTCATGCAGTCCGTCCGTCGTATTCATGCCAACAGACAACATGCTGAATGTTCTCCACTCATGACGCAATATCAGTGATATTGGTAGCCAAAATCACTGATATTGATGACCAAAATCAGTGATATTGCTATATCAACAGCACCTGACAGCATGCACAAGAGGTATAAGCTTTTTTTCAATTGTAGACTAAAACATAGTAAACCAAAACAAGAATATTTAGAATAATCTCTATACGTATCCATTTTCCGTAAAACTTTTCTAACAAAGACCTCTTTCCGGATACTATAACGCTTATCTCCATAATCAGGCAGATGATGACGATAACAAGACTGATATATGTCAAAATCGACTTGTTGAATGATGAACGTGCTAAAATCATCAGGACAAATGACGAACAATCACTTACCGTAGAGATAACCGGGTAATGTCTTACAATACTATTTATCATACTTTTATCGATTACGCAAACATTTTCCAAATTTATAAGCCGAATAAGCTACACCGATCCATCCTAACGTCCGTGTAAAGAAGCCTCGGGCTATCTGCAAAGCAGTTGTTGCAGTCATAAGAGTCTTTGTGCCCTGAATATAGCCTTCTATTCCAGATACA